>DBYL01000022.1 GCA_002309835.1 Bacteroidales bacterium UBA1187 | reverse complement strand
ATCCGACTGCTCTAACTAAAGGGTCGATTAGTTTGAGCGATCGTACGGCACAAGTACAGCCAATCAACTGGACATCGGCAGCGGGGAAAGTGGACATTTGTTATTCAACGAATAGTTCTAAGCCCGGAGCGACTCCCGGATCGGGATATACGGTTGTATCAAATATAACATCTAGCCCCTATAATTTGAATATCACAAGCTTTGCGGCAGGCAACTACTATGTTTGGGCACGCAGCGTGTGTGACGAGTCGACAAAAAGTGATTGGATAGCAATAACAGGAAGTTATTTCACTGTTCCTGGGCACACACTGACTATCAGTGCAGATCCGGATGGTTCGGGAACATTCAGCAAGTCGCCAGATATAAGTACCGTAGTAGAAAACCGACAGGTAGCCATTACGGCTAGTCCGGCTGCGGGATACACTTTTACTTCATGGGCTGTTTCGGGAACAAGTTCGACACTATCGTCCACTTCAACTAACCCAACCACATTTACGATGGGAACAGCCAACGCGACTGTAACAGGAACCTTTACGGCAAAAGAAGTTACAGGTTGGACGTGGAAACAACAAAGCACGGGAGAGACGGAGATCACCATCCCGGATGTGGTTGATTTATATGTTGGGCAACAAGCATGGTTTAATTTGAAGAGTTATACGCCGGCAGATGTGATTGCAGAAAAGAAAGGTTACTCATCAAGTTATACAAATACATATTTGGCTGAAGACAATAAAGCCGGAACATATTACAAAACTCGTGCAAAAGCCGTGATAGCGTCTACTACGTTGACGCTGACATCTTCAAGCAATAGTTCCGTAACACAAGAGATTACCATCCGCATCACGGCGTTACCTTCGGTTACATTTACGGATATCATACATGGCGAGACTTTTGGTGCTGTCACTGCGACGGTTGATGCAACGGATAAGCGCGTCGTTTATACGACGAAGAAGACTCCTACTCATGATGATTTAGATGAGCCGGGCAGCGGCAATGATTGCGAGAAACAACATTTACACTTAGCCGGTTGGATTTTGAAGGATTGGGCAGATTTGCATCCGGATGCTACTTCTTCGGAGATATCTGGCGCGGGATCCGGAAATTTCTATAGTACTAACGCAGACATTGACCTTGTGGCTAAGAACGGCAAGACATTCTATGCTGTTTGGAGTAAACTTGAGTAATGAAAGGAATCACAAATATGAGAAATGTTTTAACAAAAAGAAAGGAAAAAGTTATGAAACAGTTTACTAAATATATTTGCGTATTCCTGATGATGGCGGGAATGAGCGTAAGTGCGTGGGGAACGACGACGAGTAGTGCCGTTATCCTTCCTGCAGGTTCTACCTCCTATACGGCAGGTGATTGGGGAGATCATGGAGCCTATATAGGTTCTTATCCCACATCTGCAGCGACAGAATCTATGTGTGTTTCAGACGGGAATGGTTATGATGTGACATTTTATCAGGCTTATGACGCTGGAACAAGTGACGGATTACAATTGAAAAGAAAAGCAGATGCTTACGTCAGTTTAACAATCGCCTCATCTAAGGGTATTGATGTTGAGATCTCATACAAGAATCCAGATACGGGAGATGGTAATGGCTTCACATTAGAATTGACCGGAGCCTCTAATGAGAACGTGGCAGGTAGTGCAAGTTTTACCACTACGACTATCAGCACAAGCAGCACGTCTGCGACATTAAAAATTAATGGTTCCAATAGTGTTCTTTATATCAAGTATATTAAGATTACCCCGAAAAGTTCTGGCACTATTACTATTGGACACGATGATTGTGTATTGGGACCGAATATCGTTTTTTCTACAACCTCCATTTCTAAGACCGTCACACCTGCAGAAGCCGAAAGCGGGGGAAGTTTTACCTCGATAGGAGTGACGGGTATTAATATATATGGGGATGGTGCTTGTTGGGAAAACTGGGTTCAATATGATTTCGAAAACACTTCTGGTGCATCTGGTACCTATGGAACAGACTGGGAATTCTCTTATGTAGCATCGTCGTCAAGTGACTATTATTCTTGTCCAGAAGCAGATGGCTCTTTAGATGAAACAGTAACAATATCCTACGCATTTCTTTCTGAACCTGATCCAGGAGATTACACGGCTGATTTCTATGCCCTAACATGGGATGACGAATATACTCAATTTGATTTTCGAAAAGTGACAGTAACACTCACAGTGGAAGATGCATGTACAGATCCGACAGTAGAATTCTCAAGTTCAACAGTATACAAAGCTAAGAACGCATCTTCATTCACAAAGACAGCTACAGCAAAAGACGGTGGAAGTGATACCAATCAGACTATCACGTATACATCCTCCAATACGGATGTCGCTACGGTTAACTCTTCTACCGGTGCAGTTACTATAAAAACTGATGTAATAGGCTCGACTGTCATCACGGCTACAGCGGCAGCAAATTCAACGTATTGTGAGGGAACTGCGTCCTATACGCTGTATGTGTATACGAATCCAACTGTAAATCAAACTCACTTTACGGGCGTTAGCCGAACTCCTACGAGTCTCACTGCCAAAGGAGGACAAATAAGTGACAAAGGAGGTTTGGATATACAAGCCTATGGTTATGTAGTGGGAACTTCTACATCTGTGGATTGGGATAGTAAAGTTGCCTCGGCCGGACAAAATGGAGATCCGGGTCTTAATACGGATTTTGGTACTTTCACGACGACTACCGATTTGACTCCGGGTACGCATTATTATGTTCGTGTATTTGCTTATAATGGGAAAGCATTCGGATATTCTACATATGGAGAATTCACCACTCCTTACTTAATCACTCTCAATAAAAATGGGGGAGATACAAATGGCTCCGCCTATGTTCTGCCCGATGGGACCACATTGACAAATATAAGTGAGCCGACGCGTGAACACTATACCGTTGAGGGCTATTATACCACAAGCGGTATGACAACAAAGATTGCTACAGACGAAGGTGCTCTTCAAGCAAGTGTCGAAGTAAGTTCTACGACTTGGACTAATGGTTCGAGTCAGTGGAAGCGTGGAGCAGGAGAGACATTCTACGCAAAATGGACACCTGTGGACTACACCATCTCCTTCAACAGCAACGGTGGTAGTGGGTCGATGAGTTCGACAGATAAAGCATATAACAGCAGTTATAGTTTGCCGAGTTGTACGTTTACTCCTCCATCCGGTAAGGTATTTGATCACTGGGGAGCAGGAAGTGCCGGAGGCACATCTTATGACGTAGACGATTTATATACGGTGACCGGAGATATTACGTTCTATGCTGTATGGAAAGATGGTACTCCGACAGACTTGGTATTCAGTTGTGCAGAGCTGGAGATAACCGGTCCGACAGGCAATCTGGTATTTATCACTTCCGCAGCAAGTAAGACAGTTCGTTCGCAGGAGGCGTTCCATATAGAAGGTAGCGGATTGTCTGCGAGCCAGAGCATCACATTCACTCACAGCAATTCGACTATAGCAAGTAAATTTGCTTACAAGACATCGGATGGTACGGCATTGTCTACTGATGCCAGTGGGGAGATAGACACGGACTTCTATATCTATTACACGCCCGATGCGGGTGATACAGACGATGGTTTGGATGTATTCACGAACCTGCAGGCTAAAGTAACCGAGGGTTTAAAACCCAAGGCAAGTAACATACTGAGCACCAAGACCGTTATGGGTCGCCACTTGCCGGCGGAATTCGTGATAGCGGGAAAGAAGAACAATAAGTGGTATGCGATGCCGGCTAACATGTCTTCTACCACTAACCCGAAACCGTCAGAGATAGCGGTAGATGATATCGACGATCCTAGTATTGCCTATACCGCTACAAGCAATATCTACAGTTTAGAGGGGCCGACGGCATCTAACATATCAGGAGAAAAAGGTGATTATATTCGATTTGTGATGACTCCGCTATGGGTAGATGACGCAGATCACTCCAAAGGTCATGCTCCTTTGTTCGGTAATTCAACAGGCTCGAACGACATAGGAAAGAGTGGAAATAGTCAAGCCACAAGTGATTTACCTTCTGGCGGATGGTGGTGGAAATTGGTTCAGACCAATATGAGTATTACCAATCCACAAGATGCAAAATACACCATTTACAACCACAACAACACCAGTTCGTTGAGTTTGCGAGACAACGCTGGCAATCCGGATTGGGGATTGTTTGCAAGTGGCGTGGAAGAGTTACGACTCATACCTGCGAGTGATATCGTGTTTACGGAGGCATACTTCGTAGAATGGGCACAGCATGGCGGTGTCGTAGAAGTAGATGCACAGGGTATATCTGCAACTTCGGTAATAGCGCATTTGGGCGAAGAAAGCAGTTCCGCGATTACGCTCGTTCAGACGAAAGCAAGCGATGCAAAGAACAAAAATTCGAAATACAACTACACAGTGAACTTCGGTGACGGAATTGACTTCGCGGATGCTGCAAGTAATGGCGCAATGCTGACATTAGAGTGGAAGAACGGTGCAACGGTTAAGGCGATGAGTAATATTGTTATTCCGAAGATTGTGGCAAGCAACATCACTATCAACAAAACCAATTATCCTCTTAAGAGCGATTGGAATACGGAAGTGCATGTATTGCCGGGCAAAACGGTAACAATAGACGCTGATTATAGTCCTAATCCTGATGTGACTATCAAAGAGCTTAACATTTATCCGGGTGCGACAGTTGTGGCTTCGACAGGTACGCTGATTGCTACCACTTTGGTTCTGCGTAATGGTTGGAGCCGTGCAGGTACGAAGAAATATGATGTGGCTCGTTTGCACGTAACGTCTTCTACAGCTACATTGAAAGCAACGAATGTATATGCAGACTGGTATATTGACTATGATCAGTATTATCCGATTGCTGTGCCTTGGAACGCAACAGTAGAGAACTTTGACTACCGATATTGTACCGTTGATCCGAGTGTAGGACCTTCGGGCAATATCCGTATGCGTTATTATGACGGAAACAGCCGTGCTATCAATGTACAAGAAGGCGTAGGAAGCGGCGCTAACTGGAAGCAGTATGGCGAAGGAGGAAACAAGCCTGTTCCGACTACGTTGACTCCTTCAACCGGATATGCGATGACTGCTAAACGTCCGACCGGTAAAGCGTTCTCCATCATCCGCATGCCGCTGACTTTACCGAGCGGTACATGGGGAGAAGGATCTTGGACAACGAGCGGCGAGTCCGGTGCAGTGAGCGAGACGCACAAAGATCAAGTGGATGTGACGGCTTATAATAGCGGTTCTACACCGGGCTATGCTCAAGGTTGGAATTTCATTGCTAACCCGTACATGTCGCTCTACCAAGGAGCGATAACACTTACCCCCGAGGTAGGAGACGCCATTACGATAAACGTAGTAAACATACCGGATGTTGATTTCAAGGAATATGGTCAGTACGCGACAGCGACAACAAAACTGAAACCGGCAAGCGGCTTCTTGATTCAAACACCGAAAGATGGAACAATCACATTTGGAACGGCCAATCGTAAAGCTTCTGCCCCGAGTTATCGCAAAGAGGTTCAAACGGAAACACGTCCGGAACAACAGGTTTATATCGTGCTGAATGACGAGAAGGCCGAAGATATGATGGGATTGTTTGTAAGCGAGCAATACACCGCTGAATACGACCTGAACGGCGATGTAGAGAAGCTGCTGAGCGATGGAAACACGCTGCGTACCTACATGCGTTACGGCGATATGAATATGGCGTACGTGGCAATTAACGAGACACTAGCGAAGGAATGGATTCCTGTGAATGTACGTATTCCGGAGGCTGGTGAGTACACATACTCCATGCACGAGGCAAGTATCGCCGGTGAGTTAGAGGGCGTTTACCTGATAGACTATCAGAACGGCGATAAGATAACGAACCTTATTGAGCAGAGTTACACCTTCTCGTCAACGGCAGGTACAATCAACGGACGCTTCGCTATCAATGCGAAAGTGGGCGAACGGCAGACACCGACCGATATCGATGTGGTTAATGTAGGCGGAGAGTTGAATTCCGACAAACCGTTTAAGTTCATCTATCGTGAGAAGGTATACATCTACCATCGAGGAGTGATCTATGATGCGACAGGTAAACGAGTACGTGAAATCAATAAATGATTTCAATAATGATTAATGAATAATGAATATTGAAAAATATTTGAAATTATGAAAGCATTGAGATATTTATTGATGGTAGTAGCAATGGTGAGTGTTCTGAGCGTAAAGGCTCAGGGCACCGCCCAGTTGCCGCAGGTACAGATGCAGTCCACGTCGGTAATGATAGGTTCCGGTTCTGCTCTGCCTCAGGCAGCAACCACAGGAGCTTATGTGACGGGGACAACAGTAGGAACCTATTCGCCGGCAAAGATTCATCCGGGGCATGTGCGTAGAGATGTAGGAGGCGGTGGAACAACGGAAGATGACGAGGATCCGGATAATCCGGGTGAGCCGTTCCCGGTTGGCGATGCGGTGTGGCCGCTATTGGCGTTAGCAGCGGCATATGCCGTGCTACGCGTGTATAGGCGCAAGCGCAGTGTATAGCCTGCGGCGTTTATGCTTCGCATGTGTATATGCGTGCGCGTTCCATAAAGAGCGCGCGCGAGGGGAATAATAGTAAGAAAAATATAATAAAAATAATTCGAAAATAACAAAAATAAGACAAATACAAAAACCTACAAAACACTGCCACCAGCATATAAGGAATTTGAGCCTACGCGGCTCGGGAGCGTAACTGCCTTTTAAAACGCGCTCACAAGCGAGCTTGCGGCGCGCCGTAATAGCCAATTCCGCAGCAACGAAGGTTGCTTACAATTCCTAATATGCTACCGACAGAAATAAACATATAAAACATTTTCGTTTAGCGATTAGCGAGTTAGGGAATTAGGAGATATGGCACAGGAAGAAGCAATCAAATTATTCGAGGGATTGAAAATCCTTTTAAGTTTGGCTCCATCGTAGAGAATGAGTTCTTTACAGACCGTGTTCAAGAAACAGAGGATCCCTTCTTTGCAGAGTGGATAATAGCAAAGCATTAAAATTGTCAGAAAATACATAAACAAAATCATTTAACAAAAAATATATATACAATGAAAAAGATTTTACTTTTTTTGGCGGCGTGCGCGATGAGTATCGGTGCCTTCGCCGCAAGCATCACAGCGAGTGATGTAGATTTCGGAACAGTGAGTATCAAAGGGCAAAGTTTGATCCAGGACGAGACGACTCTTCACATCGCCTGGGCGGATCTGCCTTTGTATGCACAAGTGACTATCGAGGTAACCAACCAGCCTGCAGAGAACTGCGCTTTCTCCGTAGATGGATACAACGCCACCTACGTATGGACGGGAAGCGGAGAATCAACCGATCCGTTCGTCTATTCCTATGACTGTCAGGTTTCATATCTCGCAGAAGCAGCAGGCACCTACGGCTGTCAGATTCATATCTACGCCGAGGACATGGACTATGCTGTCGTAGCCGAAAAGACCGTCAATGTATCACTGGTTGTTTCCGACGAAGCGGATGTAGCCAAGACAACGCCGTTTGTACGCGTTAACACTACATCTGACCTCAAAGACGGCGACACCATCGTCTTTGTATGCGAATCAGCAGGCACCGTAGGAGGTCCATTATTCGAGACATATCTGCCAGCCGTCACAGAGAATGTTTCTATTAACGCAAGTGCCGGCACAGCCGACATTCCAGAGGGAGCGCAGTTCTTCCGCGCGAAAAAATATAGCGACAACTGGCAGTTTACTGCTGTCGATACTGAGAAGCGTCTCCACTTAGATATCACCGACAAGGGTGCTTTTACCTATGCCTCCACGCAGCCTGATGCCATCCTCGCCAACTGGGCAGTAAGTGTCAGCAACGGCGCAGCAAGCGTATCCAAACCTGACGGAGAATTTCCGGTAGAGTTCAATGCGGGCCGCTTCAAACCGTACAAATCCCCGCAGGGAAGTACATATCAACTCTATAAGAAAGCCGGAGAGGCACATGAGGTAGAAGCAACGCTGGCTATCAACCCGACGGAGATAAACTTCGGCGATGTAGCTCGCAGCGCGACAAAAGCAGTCGAGATCAGTTATGCAGCAGAGCACCTGACGGACGATATCATTTGGGCTATCGAGGGCACCGACGCCGCGCTATTTGACGTTTCCGATACCGGAGATCGCACCAGCGGTACAGTAACCATCACATACAAAGGTAATGCTACCAAGAGCGGCAGTGTAAATGCACAACTGGCCTACATGACGGCAGACGCAAAGATGGATCCGATGGAGGGTTCATTCCCGATAAACATCAATCTGCTGGCGCTCAATGGCATCAGTTTCAAAGAAAGCAGTTACGCTGTCCTTAAAGGCGCAAGCAAAGATCTGAGCGGCGAAGTAGTATTCGATCCGACTGACATAGTTAACAAAGGATTGTCTTGGAAATTAGAAGGCTCCGCCTATTTCGCAAGCATCACAGACGCAGGTGTATTCTCCGCCACCGCTACCGGAGACTATGTCGTAGTAGCCACCTCTGTACTGGATGAGAATATCCAAGCGAAATGTACGGTTAACGTCTCGCTGCCGGTACCGGCTTCGATTGAGTTAGGCGCTACTGAGCATGAGATGAATATCGGCGACACATGGACGCTGACGGCCGCTGTCAAACCAGACGGCACAGAGAAGAAAGCGCTGTTCGCAAGCGACAACACCGGTGTAGCAACCGTTAATAAGAACGGCGTCATCACCGCTATCGCAGAAGGAACAGCAGTCATCACGGTTAGCGCAGAGGACTATCCGGACGTAAAGAACACATGCACCATCAGCGTAGTAAAACGCACTGTAGAGAGTATCGCTTTCGCCAGCGAAGAGGTGAGCCTGAACTTAGGTTCGACGCTGCAACTGAACCCGACTGTAACGCCGGCTGCCGCTGCTTCGGAATATACCATCAGCTATGTATCGAACGACGAGGGTGTTGCCACAGTAGATGAGAATGGTAAGGTTACTTCTGTAGCCGTCGGCGACGCTGTTATCACGGCTACCATCTCCGATAAGAGTGCAGACATCACTATTCACGTCGTTGCTCCGGCAATGTTCGCCAAGGTAACCGATCCGAGTGATTTAGCAGCTAAAGATACTATCATCCTGGCGCTGAAGAGCGCAAACATCATCGCCGGTCCGCGCAACAACAAGCAATTAACCGTTCTGTCGGAAGGCGTGACGATTACCGAGACCGAGGCTTATGCAGATGATGCTTGTCGCATAGTTTTGGGAACAGAGAAAAACAAGAACGGCTTCACGTTAACGATAGTCGGCGCAAGCAAGCCATTAGCAGCTGGCACAAGCGGAACAGATATCATTGACGGCAACACCTCGAACTATAAGTTCTGGCAATTCGTGGCTGACGCCAACGGTGTATATATTCAGAACACGGAACGCACAGCCGCTATCTTCAAATACTACGCATCCAATAATGCTATCAAGTTGTATGCTGCAGCGGGGGCGGAGGCAATGTATGTTTACGTACGTAAATATGTTGATCCGGGTCAGGCAGAAGGCATCGAGGATGTAGAGAGCGGCGTAGAGGTTCGTAAGGTAGTTCGCGACGGACGAATACTCATCATCCGCAATGGAGAGACTTACACGCTAACAGGCGTTCGCGTGAAATAGGTTAAAGTTAGAGATATGAAAGGAATTATTTTGGCGGGGGGAAGCGCGACGCGTTTGTACCCGTTAAGCAAAGCAATTAGTAAACAAATCATGCCGGTGTACGACAAGCCGATGATCTACTATCCGCTGTCGGCACTGATGATGGCCGGTATCCGCGAGGTGCTGATCATCAGCACGCCGCGTGACCTGCCGATGTTCGAAGATCTGTTAGGTGACGGCAGTCGTCTCGGTATGAAATTCAGCTATAAAGTGCAGTTAGTACCAAACGGATTGGCGCAGGCTTTCGTCCTCGGACGCGAGTTCCTGAACGGCGAACCGGGTTGCCTCATCCTTGGCGATAACATGTTCTACGGCCAGCATTTCGGGCATATGCTAAAAGAAGCAGTAGCTGCCGTTGAAGGAGTGAACGAGTTAACGAATGAACGAAAGAAAGGTGCGGTGATCTTCGGATATGAAGTGGCTGATCCGAGAGCGTATGGAGTCGTAGAGTTTGAGAAAGAGCCTACCCCACTTCTCGATTCGGACGGCCACTGGCAGTCCTCCGCCCATGAAGGGAAGGAGATTTTACGGGTGAAGAGTTTAGAGGAGAAGCCGGCGGAGCCGAAGAGTAACTACGCCGTGCCGGGCCTCTATTTCTATGACGAGACGGTTTGCGACAAGGCCGCAGCGCTGAAGCCCAGTGCACGCGGAGAATATGAGATTACGGACCTGAACAAGGCTTATCTGGCAGAGGGCACACTGAAAGTGAAACTGTTCAGCCGCGGCTTCGCTTGGCTCGACACAGGTAACTGCGACAGCCTGCTGGATGCGGGTAACTTCATCGCTACCATCCAGAACAGACAGGGTTTCTACGTGAGCTGTATCGAAGAGATAGCTTGGCGTAACGGATGGATTAGCACCGAGCAGTTAAGCGCCCTCGGCAAAGAGATGAAGACGGCGTATGGACGCTATCTGGAGCGACTGGCGTCGCGAGGATAACGAATGAATGAGTGAATGAGTGAACGAGTGAGAATAATGAAACGTTTATTTCTATCGATTGTAGTGGTGGCTTATGCCTTAGGCATAGGTGCGCATGAGCACTATGTGATTCAGCACTACTCCATCAAGGACGGCATGAGTCAGAACACCGTCATGGCAATCCTGCAAGACAAGCAGGGCTTTATGTGGTTCGGTACCTGGGATGGGTTGAACCGCTTTGACGGCTATACCTTCGAGGTATTCAAAGCGATGGACAAGGGCGTCAAGGCGCAGGTGAACAACCGTGTGGACCTGATCTACGAAGACGCGCAGGAGCGGATCTGGTGGGCAACCTACGACGGCCATTTCTATTGTCTGGACGCTGCACGTCGCGTGACGACCGAGCAGCCGTTCGACAGTCTGCCGGAAGGGATGATGGTCAAGATGAGCGAGCGGGACAAGAATACCAAGGTGGACTCGCACGGCGTGATATGGCAAGCCGACGATACCTATGGTATCCAGCGCTACCGTTTCGGTCAGTGGAAACGCTTCACGCCTCCGTTGGACAGCCGTTATGCAGGCCGTCTGCGCGAACATTTCTTCACGCTCGAAGACGCGCAAGGTCGCCTTTGGGTGAACCCGACGGGCGGCGGATGGAGTTATTATGACTTCGATAAAGATGAGTTGGTATATCCTATTCAGGGCCTGACGAACATGATCCACACGGCCTACGTGGACCGCGATGGACAGATGTGGATAGCTACCTACGACGGCGGTGTGGACTGCGTGAATATGGACCCTACTCCATACCAGTTACATGACCTGCGTCGCTCGGAACGCGACAACGGCGAGGTGCGTGCTTTCGCGCATAAGAAGAATGGCGAAGTGCTGACGCTCGTCAAATCCGAGACGAATGTCTATTGCGCCATCGAGACCAGCCACGGCATGCTCTATGGTACCAAAGGCGGGGGACTTATCCGGGTTCGCGGATTAGAGGTTAAAGGATTAGGAATTAGAGGGGAACGGATTCCCACGAGTCATCCGGATATATACGATATCGAGGAAGGCAGTGACGGCACACTCTATGTCGCCACCTACGGCGGCGGTGTGAATATCCTTCGCTGGAACGAGACTACGAAGAGTTGGGACAAACCCGAAGTGGTCGGTCCGGGCATGAAGGTGCGCGACATCGAGATCGTCGATAACACCCTCTGGTGCGGAACAACGACAGGTATCTTACGCATCAACCTCGAGAACGGCCAGAGCATTGTGCTGCCGAGTTATGATATCCGCGCCGTCTATTACAGTCACGACCAGCTATGGCTGGGTTCGTTCGGCGGCGGCCTCATGGTCTTAGACCCCAAAGAGGCACAACCGGAGATCAAACCCGTGGAGACCTTCCACGACATCATCCTCAGCATAGTTGGGGATGGCAAGAACCTATGGTTCTGCTCGGAGAGCGACATCGCACAACTGAATCTCACGACGGGCGACCTCTATTACTACGATGCGCTGGATAGCGAGAACGATACCTATTTCACGGAGGCAGAAGCACTGCGCACGCCGGAAGGGATGTTGCTGTTCGGTTATTCCAACGGTTATTGCGAGTTCGACCCTTCGCTTATCCGTCGCTCGACAGCTGTGCCGCCGATGCGTATCACGCGTATCGAGGCGCAGGACAAAGAGCTTTTCGGCGACACCATCACCATCCCCAACGGAAGCAACGTGATGATTGAGTACGCGGCGCTGGAGTTTATCGGCGCGGATAAGATCGTCTATACCTATAAGATGGATGGCATCGACGCGGCTTGGAAGCACGCGAAAGGTGTGCGCAGCGTGACGTATAACAACCTGCGCCACGGCAAATATATCTTCCATGTGAAGTCCACCAACCGCGAGTGCGGCGATGTGGATAATGAGCGGACACTGGTGATCTACGTCGAGCGTCCATGGTGGCTGACCTGGTGGGCGTTTGCGCTCTATGCCATCTTCATCATCGGCATCATTGGTTTGACGATTTACTCCATCAATGCCTATAATGAGTTACGTCAGAAAGTGCAAGTAGAGCAGCAAGTAACGGATATCAAGCTACGCTTCTTCACAAATATCAGTCATGAGTTACGCACCCCGCTGACGCTTATTGTGGCTCCGGTGGAGAACATCCTCCAGACCGAGCGCATCAGCCAGAGCGTGCGCAGTCAGTTGGAACTCGTACAAAGCAACAGCCAGCGCATGCTGCGCATGGTGAACCAGCTCTTAGAGTTCCGCAAGGTGCAAAACCAGAAGATGAAACTGAAAGTGCAGAAGACCCTGCTCAGCGACCTCGTGAACGAGACTTGCGCGAACTTCCAGAAAGAGGCCTTCGACAAACATATCCATTTCTCCATCGAGAACAAAGCCGAGGACTCCACCGTTTGGGTAGATCGTCAGCGCATGGATACTATCCTCTGGAACCTGCTGAGCAATGCCTTTAAGTTCACGCCGGCGGGTAAGAATATCCGCGTCATCGTCGATTCGAAGCCGGGCTTCGTGACGCTGGCGGTACAAGACGAAGGCGTAGGTATAGCGCCCGAGAAACGCAGCGTCCTTTTCGAGCGCTTCTCCAGCAATAATGAGTTGAATAACTCCAACACCACCGGTACCGGTATTGGTCTCAACCTCACCAAAGAGTTAGTGGACCTCCATCACGGCCATATCGAGGTGGATAGTATGGTAGGCCAAGGCACGACGGTGACCATCCTGCTGCATACAGGTAAGGAGCATTTCGATGCCGATGTGGACTTCATCTCCGATGAGATCACAGCTATGACGCCGCCTTCCGCTTCGTCCTTCGAGAACAAGATGGAGGAGTTGGCGCAAGAGCCGCAAGACAACCGCCGCACCATCCTCGTGGTGGACGACAGCCAGGATATGGCGCAGTTCCTCGTAGGTATCTTCAATCGCGACTATAATGTCGAGTCTGCAGCCGATGGCGAAGAGGCGGAGCAGATCATCCGCAGCAAGCATATCGACCTCGTGGTAACCGACCTGATGATGCCGAACGTGGACGGTCTGGAACTGACGCAGTTCATCAAGCAGAACCCTGACACGGATTATATCCCCGTCATCCTGCTCACCGCCAAGACGGCTATCGAGAGTCGTCTGCAAGCGCTGCAGTTCGGCGCGGACGACTACGTAACCAAGCCGTTTGAACCGGAGTATCTGCGGGCGCGTGTACAGAATATCTTAGCGCAACGCACGCATCTCGAGCAGAGTTACCGTCAGCGACTGATGCGTCTGGAGTCGCAAAAGAACGACGAGGCAGTGCCCGGCGATTCGTTCTTAGCGAAACTGCTGGATATCATGGACAAGCAGATGGATAACAACACCCTCACCGTAGATGAGTTAGTCGAAGAGATGGGTATGGGCCGCACCGTCTTCTTTAACAAGCTGAAGAGCCTCACGGGTCTCAGTCCTGTCGAGTTCATCCGCGAGATGCGTATCAAACGCGCGGCGCAACTGTTAGAGGACCGCAAATACAACATCACCGAGGTGACATACATGGTAGGTATGAACGACAGCCGCTATTTCTCCAAGTGCTTCAAGAATACCTATGGCGTCACCCCGTCGGAATATCGCAAGCAACGCTTCGGCACGAACGAGAGAGAATGAAAAACGGTTATCTCATAGTGCTCCTCTGCGCAGCATTGGCAGGTTGCGGACGGCAAGCGCCGCAGCGGCCGAGCCAACGGATGGGCGAAGCGCCGAAAGCCGATAGTGCACAACTGGCATTGCTCGCGCTCAACCAGCAACTCACAGAGACGGCAGACGAGCAGCTGCACCGCTTGGCGCAAGCTCAGGAAGAGAACTACGCGCTTTACGAGAACGGCACTTGGGTGCATATCTTCGAGCCCGGCGAAGCCGACGAACCGATTCGCGAAGGCGAAGAATGCACGGTACATATGCGCATCCTGAGCCTCGAGGGACAGCTATACAGCGATATTGAGCAAACGGCGCACGCCGGTAAATATGAGTTGCCGAGCGCGATAGATGCGAACATCACCGAGTGGCATCACGGGGCGAAAGTGAAGCTCTTAGCACCCTGGTATGCCGCCTACGGCATTAAGGGCACGGACGAGATCCCGCCCTACGAAAATGTAATGATTGAATTAGAACTGAAATAAATGAAGAAACTTGCTATTTTACTACTGGGCGCCATGGCCTTGATGATCACCGGCTGCGCAGGAAACACCTACTCCAACCTGCGTAAGCAGGAGGACCGACTCATTGCTAATTATATTAGCCGCAATAACATCCGCGTGCTGACCGAGGAACCGGATGTCAATTACGTCTGGGGCGAGAAGGACTACTATAAGGTGTCCGGCTATGACAACCTCTATTTCCACCTGCATCAGCGCGGAGACTCCATCCGCGTCGATTCCGTCAGCCCAACTGTCAACGACACAGTGGACCTGTCGATTATTCGTAACGATGTCATCATCGCGCGCTATAAGAAATTCGCCCTCACGGAGAATGCCGACACCCTCAGCTATTGGACGACGATGGATCAGGCCTATCCATACGAGTTCGTCTATGGCGTGACTAGCGGTACCGCCAGCGGATATGCACAGATATGCGAAGCCGTAGGATGGCACGTTGCAGTAGGACTGATGAAATATCCGGAGTCGATATGCGAGATTATCGTGCCCAGTAAGTTAGGCTTCTCGGACGACGAGACGAGCGTCACTCCGTACGTATATATCCTGAAGATTAAAGTGAAGAATTGATATGAGTTTAGTGAAGAGTATTTCCGGTATCCGCGGCACAATAGGCGGCCGTGTAGGCGAAGGCCTCAACCCCGTGGATATCGTTCGTTTTACGGCGGCTTATGCTACGCAACGGCGCGCAGCCGTGCCGGGCAACAACACGATTGTCGTGGGCCGCGACGCCCGGTTGAGCGGACATATGGTAGAGAGTATCGTGTGCGGTACACTCATGGGCATGGGCTATGATGTGGTCAATATCGGTCTGGCATCTACGCCGACGACGGAACTGGCCGTCACCGGTGAGAAAGCCGCAGGAGGTATCATCCTCACCGCCAGCCATAACCCTAAGCAGTGGAACGCCCTCAAACTGCTCAATGAGCAGGGGGAGTTCCTCAATGATGCCGAGGGCAAAGAGGTGTTGGCTATCGCGGAACGCGAGGACTTCAGTTTCGCCGAGGTGGATGAGTTGGGGCATATGACGCATAAAGACTACCTGCCCTACCATGTTGAGCAAGTGCTGAAACTGAAATTAGTGGATGTAGAGGCGATCAAGAAGCGCAATTTCACCGTAGCCATCGACTGCGTCAATTCCGTAGGCGGACTCGCTATTCCGGCTATTTTGCGAGCAGTAGGAGTAGAAAATATCATCGAACTGAACTGCACGCCTGACGGACGTTTCCCACATAACCCCGAACCCCTGCCGCAACACCTGACCCAGATCAGCGATCTGCTCAAGAGCGGTAAGGCCGATGTAGGTTTCGTCGTAGATCCGGATGTTGACCGTCTGGCCATCATCTGCGAGAACGGCGAGATGTTCGGCGAGGAATATACGCTGGTCAGCGTAGCCGATTATATCCTGCGGCACACGCCCGGCAACACCGTTAGCAACATGTCTTCCACACGTGCCTTGAGTGACGTGACGAAGGCGCACGGAGGTGAATACAGCGCCAGCGCTGTAGGTGAAGTGAACGTAGTAGCTGAGATGAAACGCGTACATGCCGTCATCGGTGGCGAAGGTAACGGCGGCGTCATCTATCCGGAGTGCCATTACGGCCGTGACGCCCTCGTAGGTATCGCCCTCTTCCTGAGCCATCTGGCGCATCTGGACATGAAGGTGAGTGAGTTACGACGCACCCTGCCCGATTACTGCATCAGCAAGAACCGCATCGACCTGACGCCTGACACGGATGTGGATGCGATCCTCGTGCGCGTGAAAGAGCTGTATAAGAACGAACGCGTCAACGACCGCGACGGCGTGAAGATCGACTTCGCGGACGGTTGGGTACATCTGCGTAAGTCGAACACCGAACCCATCATCCGCGTCTATTCGGAGGCGGCGACGATGGACGAGGCGAACGCGTTAGCACGCAAAGTGATGGAGGTCATCCGATGAATATAGTAGTAGTCAACGATGACGGCTGGGGAACGGCAGGAATCCGTTTGTTAGCCAAAGAGATGACCAAACTCGGTCATGTGACGGTCGTTGCTCCCGATGGTCCGCGCAGCGGCTATGGGGCATGCATCAGTGTCACGACACCGATCTATCTCAAGCGCATCGAGGAGCATGATCTCAACGGCGCAGAGGTGTACGTGACGAATGGCACACCGGCCGACTGCGTGAAGTTAGCCAAAGAGGTGGTACTCAAGGACCAGTCGATAGACCTGCTCGTCTCGGGCATCAATCATGGCAGTAATGCGGCGATCAACGTCATCTATTCGGGTACGATGGGCGCGTGTCTCGTGGCGGCAGAGAAAGGGATCCCCGCTATCGGATGGTCAATCAACAGCCATCTGCTGGACGCCGACCTGCATTGGATGCAACCTTTCATCGCCGATGTGACGCAGCATTTGTTAGAAGACGGTATCGCACCGGGCACATGTTATAACATCAATGCCCCCGTGGGTGAGATAGAAGGTATTCGCTGGACGCGTCAGTGCCGCGGACATTGGGCGAACGAGTTAGTGGAGGCGGTCGATGAACCGCTGCGCGAAGGAGTGCTTAGTGCATGGAAACTGGCGGGCGATTTCATCAATGATGAACCCGATGCAGCCGACACCGACATTTGGGCGATGGACCATCAACTGCTGGCCATCACGCCAATCACGACAGACCTGACGGACTATGGATCGCTTTGATAGATATTGGATAGGCATCCTCGTCGGCCTTATTCTGCCGGCGGCTTTCGGATTGACGTATATCTCGGTGATGAACCTCTGGTATCCGCTGCAGACGCTGCAGTTCCAGGCCGGCGGTGTACTGAGTAAACTGCTGCTGGTCAGCGTCTTCCCGGATCTGGCGCTGCTCTTCGTCTTCTATACGACGGACACATGGCGCCTGGCCAAAGGTGTCTTATGCGGAGCGATGCCGTATATCCTGGCATCCCTTATCGTGTCGCTGTGATGATAGCGGCCGCAGTAGCCGCAGCGGGTTGAGAACCCAAGAGAGAATGGAGATGTTCGTACGACGCGAGCATCTCTTTTGTATAGGCTTCATCGCTCAGCAAGCGCCTTAACTCAGCCGCTACAGCTTCGGTTGTAAACTCATTCGCGATGAGTTCACGGATGACCTCCTTGCCTTCGATGATGTTCACGAGTGTGAAATGACGGATAGAGAAAAACAGCGGCTGGGCCCAACGGATCAGACCTATCAGTCGTGAGCAAGCGAGATGATACACCGCTACTTGCGGACAACCGAGCAAAGCCGTCTCGAGCGTCGCCGTGCCGGAATTGACGACAGCCGCTTTTGCCTCACTTACCATTCCGTAGGTATCGCGCATCAACTGCTCGTCCTCCCTCATGTACGGACGATAGAATCCATCCTCTATCCCCGGCGCGGCACAGATGATGCGCTTGTAGTCCGGGAACCGACGCGCTGCCTCTAACATCCGCGGCAGGCAATGACGAATCTCGTTCTCTCGCGATCCCGGCAGAATGGCGAGAACAGACCGCTCCGCTGACAGACCGCTTCGTTGACAGACCGTTTCACTGACAGACCGCTGCGCTGACAGAATCTCCTCAGCAGTGGGGTTACCCACGTACGTACAACGGTAACCGTACTGGGCGTAGAAAGCAGGTTCGAACGGGAAGATCCCGAGCACCTCATCGCACAGACGAGCAATGCGATGGATACGCCGTTTCTTCCATGCCCATACTTTCGGCGGGATATAGTAGACGATGCGGGTATTGGGCAAATGCTTTCGGCAGAAAGCCGCCATGCGCAGATTAAACGACGGATAGTCAACCAGAATCAGTACATCCGGTTGCTCCGCCAGCAGGGCTTCACGGGCAATGCGGAAGTTACGTCGTACCTGCTTGAGATTACGCAGCACAGCCGCAAAGCCCATGAAGGCCATATGGGTATAGTCCTGATAGAGGCGGCACTCGGCAGCAGCCATCATGCTGCCACCGAGTCCACTAAACTGCGCCTGAGGGTCACGCTCTTTAATCTGCGCCATCAGCGCGGCCGCGTGTATATCCCCTGACGCTTCGCCTGCTATCAGAAAATAATTCATTATTCCGGGAACATCACTACCTCGAATACATTACCTGCATCGACAAGTTGCTTGAGTGTCTGCTGAACTGTCTCAGCTGTGATAGCTTCTACTGCCGGCTTGTAATCGCGCACCTTATTGGTGCCGTACATGTAATACGAGAAGATCGCCTGACGCCACCATGTGTTCTTCTCCAGATCCTCCTGGTAATCCTTGAGCATCGACTCTTTCTCTTTCTGCAGGTCGGTTGCCAACGGTCCGTTCTCGACGATGGTGTTCACCTCTTCATGGATGATCTCCATCAGACGTGCCTGTTTCTTCGGATCGGTGTCGAATTGCATGATGAGCCCTGCACGCGGAGACGGCAGAGAAACCATATAGCCGTAGGTGCCAACGCCGTACGAACCGCCCTCGCGCTCACGGATAGACTCCAGATAACGCGTGCTCAGGATACGACCGATGATAGACATATTCAGGTCGTTAGCCAGCGTGTACGGCATGTCGTAAGACGTATACTGGATACGGTTCGAAGCCGTCGTGGTCTCCATCGAACGCGTGAAGTAGTTCTTCTGCTTACCGAGCGCCACGGTCTCGTGATGGTCGATCACTTCCTCACGACTCTTCTTGGTCTTGAGGCTACCCAACCACTGGCAAACGAGCTCACGCACTTTCGGATCCTCCGGGTTGATATTACCCACGAAGACGAAGGTGAAGTCCGCCGGGTTAGCAAAACGTGCATTGTATACCGCCAGTGCCTTATCCAGCGACACTTGATCCAAGGTCTCTAACTTCATCAGCACAGTGCGCTCCGAGTGGTTAGAACTCATCATCTGGATCGAATCCGAGAACGTCGTCTTGGGGTTCTTATCGCGGTTAGCCAACTGCGTGTGGAGCAACGACATCAGGGTCTTATAGGCCTCTTCGTCACGACGCGGAGCCGTGAAATGCAGATAGGTCAACTGCAGCATGGTCTCGAGGTCCTTGATGCTCGACGAACCATGGATACGCTCCACGCTCTCCGAGATCTCCGGACGTACAGAAACAGTCTTACCCGCCAGCGCTTTCTCCAACTGCGTCGCATTGAAACGACCGATACCGGACATCTGGATGATAGAGGTCGCCAGTTGTGCCGAAGCCAGATCTTCCGTCGGCACCTGAGTCAGACCACCTTTCGAGAAAGCCTGCATCAATATCTCGTCTGCCTTGAATTCCGTCGGCTTGATGACTACCTTAATGCCGTTACTGAGCGTCCACTCGGTGAAACCGAAGCCTTCGTTCTTCGCCATCGATTTGATCTTACCCTTACGCGGCGCTTTCTTCACCAGCACGTTATCGATCACCTCCTCAGCCGGAGCTTCGATAGCGAGATCTGCCTGACCTGCCAGCACGGCAAGAATCGTCTCCTCACTCGGGATATTCACGCCCTCTTTCTCCGGAGCCTGGATAGCTACGGTGGGGTTCGGATGAACAAGTGCCTGCGCAATCTTATTCACTGCATCGAGGTTCACGAGCGGCAGCGTAGCCTGGATGAAATCATGCTCCCATTCCGCACCCGGCATTACCTCGCCGTCCTCGAAATGACGGATACACTCACGCGCTAACGTGATGTTCTTGCGGGTGTTACGCTCATTGAAATATTTCTCGGTGTCATTCAGTTTCTCGCTCTTCACGCGCTCTAACTCAGCACTTGTGAAACCATAGCGATGCATCTTCTCCAGTTGGAAGATCATGTCTTTGTATGCATCGGTCTCGCGCCCCTCTTTAGGCACCATATACACCTCAAAGGCATCCATCTTCTTCGCGGTCTCGCCGTAATGGCATTGACCTCCGGCAAAAGAAGCGTTCGGGTCAAGCGCCAACTCCGAGATACGATTGTTAAGCATCGAGCAAGCTAAGTCACGGATCACATTGAGCATATACTCCTGAGCCGTTCCTTGCATCGGTTCAGGCAGCTGGTCGAATTTATACTCGAGATGGAGCATCGTGCGCTGTGCCTCTTTATCGGTCACGATAGCTACCAGCGGCTTGTCGTTATGATTCACCGTATAGATAGGACGCTCGCCGTAGTTCACACGACGCGGCACATCTTTCCATAGCTCTTTGATCTTCGCCTCGATAGCATCTACATCGATATCACCTACTACGATGATCGCCTGGTTGTCCGGACCATACCATTTCTTATAGTAGTCACGCAGAGCCTGGTACTCGAAGTTATTGATGACCGCTGTGTCACCGATTACGTCACGCTTCGCATACTGCGTGCCGGGATACATCTTCGCGTTGAGCTCTTTCCACATTCTCCGTTGTGCCGTGCGACCTGTACGCCACTCCTCCAGGATGACGCCGCGCTCGGCATCAATCTCCTCCGGAAGGAGCAGCAGACCGCAACTCCAGTCATGCATAACGAGCAGGGCGGAGTCAACGATACCCTCGCGATAAGTCGGCACGTCCGACAGACGGTAAACCGTCTCGTCGATAGAAGTATACGCATTGATGTTTCCACCGAAATTAACACCTATCGATTCGAAATAATCGATGATACCCTTACCCGGGAAATGCTGTGTACCGTTGAAAGCCATATGCTCCAAGAAGTGCGCCAGACCGTTCTGATGATCCTCTTCGAGGATAGCACCTACCGCTTGGGCGATATGGAACTCACAGCGTTGCTTGGGTTGCTCGTTATGACGGATATAATACGTCAATCCGTTATCTAACTTACCATAGCGAACTTCCGGGTCAATGCCCAGTTTCTCAGGCGCCTGTTGCGCCGACACCATCACTGCTGCACACAGCAGCGCGATGTTAAGCAGGATTCGTTTCTTAGCCATAGCACGATTAACTTTGTTATTCATTGTTATCTGATTTTACGTTTTCTTCTTTTTTCTTACGCGGCGCGCGTTTCTTCTTCGGCTTCTCAGCCTCAGCGATTGCCGCATTCGCCTCCAGCAATTCGTCGCCTCTACTCTTCCACGGACGCGGACCGAGGATAGCCTCCACATCCTCCGCCGTGATGACCTCGCGGTCGATAAGCAGTTGGGCTATCTGATGATGTCCTTCGGCGTGCTCCGTCAGGATCTGTTTGGCACGCGCCATCTGATTAGCGATGATACGCTGCGTCTCTTGGTCGATGAGCGTAGCCGTCTCCTCCGAGTAGGGTTTGACAAAGCCGTAGTCATAGCGACCGGTGGAGTCATAGAAGCTCACGTCCTTGAGCTTATCACTCATGCCATAGTATGCCACCATTGCGTACGCCTGTTTGGTTGCACGCTCGAGGTCATTGAGCGCTCCTGTCGAGGTCTGCTCCAGGAATAACTGCTCCGCAGCGCGGCCGCCTAAGAGCGAACAGAGCTCATCGAGGATATGCTCCTCGTTCGTTAGTTGACGCTCCTCCGGCAAGTACCAAGCGGCACCTAAGGCCATGCCACGCGGCACAATCGTCACCTTCACCAGCGGGTTTGCCCAACGGAGCATCCAACTGATCGTCGCGTGACCTGCCTCATGGAAAGCGATGGATTTTTTCTCCTCGTCCGTCATGATCTTGTTCTTACGCTCCAGACCGCCAACAATACGATCCACGGCATCCATGAAGTCCTGTTTGCCCACTTTCTTTCGTCCGCCACGCGCCGCAATCAGCGCTGCCTCATTACATACATTAGCGATATCCGCACCCGAGAAACCCGGGGTCTGTTTGCTCAGGAAATCGACATCTACACTATCGTCCAACTTGATCGGACGCAGATGCACTTGGAAGATCTCCTTACGCTCTTGCAGGTCCGGCAACTCCACATGTATCTGTCTGTCGAAGCGACCGGCACGCAGCAAGGCGGCGTCGAGTACATCCGCACGGTTAGTAGCCGCCAGGATGATCACACCGCTGTTGGTGCCGAAGCCATCCATCTCGGTCAGCAACTGGTTCAGCGTGCTCTCGCGTTCGTCATTACCACCGGTCATCACGCTCTTACCACGCGCCCTACCGATGGCGTCTATCTCATCGATGAAGATAATCGCCGGGGCTTTCTCTTTCGCCTGACGGAACAGGTCACGTACACGACTCGCACCGACACCCACGAACATCTCCACGAAGTCCGAACCGCTCATCGAGAAGAACGGCACATCGGCTTCACCGGCTACAGCTTTGGCAAGCAAGGTCTTACCTGTTCCCGGAGGGCCTACGAGTAACGCACCTTTCGGTATTTTCGCACCTATCTCCGTGTATTTCTTCGGGTTCTTGAGGAACTCTACGATCTCTTGCACCTCTTGCTTCGCGCCATACAGACCTGCTACGTCTTGGAACGTCACCTTGTCTTTCTTATCCTTGTCGAACAGTTGTGCACGTGCCTTGCCGACGCCGAAGATACCACCACCTCCGGCTGCGCCACCCACGCCTCTACTCATCCATATAAGGAAGAAGATGATCGCCGCCAAAGGTAATATATTCACGAGAATGAGATACCAGTAGTCGTGCGACTTCTCGTATTTCACGTCGATGACCGTCAGTCCGTCGGCCTTACGGGTAGCGTTGACATTATCGATATACTTCGAGAACTCTTCCACCGAAGGCACTTGTGCCTCCAACTGTCCTTTCGCACGCTCGCCATCCGCTTGCGCACCGAACACCAATGCATATTTCTGCGGCTTGACGTTGGCTTTCAGATGGAGGTCATCATATACCTGCAACTTATCGATTGCATCTGCCTCGATATATGCCGTCAGTTTCGTATAACTCAGGTCCTTGCTCGCACCTTTGTCTCCACGATCACCGTAGAACCAATAGCCCAACAGCAGAAACGCCAGCATGTAAAAAATCATGCTGATCCATCTGCGCGGACCACTCGGTTGCTGATTCGGCTGCGGAGCTTTATTTTTCTTCTCTGCCATTTCTCTAAACACTAAACACTAAACACTAAACACTAAAGGATTTCCGGCAACTCTGTCACCTTGCCATCTGCCCAGAGATGCTCGATGTCATAGAAAGCACGGGGCTCGCGTTGCATCACATGAACAAAGATCGTGCCGTAGTCCATCGCTATCCACTCGGCGTTCTCCTGACCCGATACACTCAGCGGGTGCACATGCGTCTGCGTACGCACGAAATCGTCTATCTCATCGGCGATAGCCGATACCTGCGTGTTACTCTGTCCTTCGCAGATAAGCATCATCTCCACCGGTGCTTCTTTGATCTTACGCAGGTCGATGGTCACAATACGTTGTCCTTTACGGTTACGGATTCCTTCAATGATTGTTTCTAATAACTTTTTTGTACTAATTTCTTTCATACACGAAAATAAACTTTGCGGCGCAAAGTTACGAAATTTATTTGATTTATGCAAATTTTTACGCAAAAAAGAGTTTTTTTGCGTTGAGAGTGGTCTGTGCAATGACCTGTTCGGTGGGGATGTGGTATATCTCTGCCAATTTCTCTGCCACAAGAGCTATCCATCTGCTCTCGTTACGTTCACCACGATGCGGTGTAGGAGCCAAGTACGGTCCGTCGGTCTCCAGTACAATACGCTCCAAAGGTACCGGCGTAAAACGGTCATCACCCGCTAAGGTCTCCGCTAACTTGCAGTTCTTAAAGGTCAGCACACCACCGATACCTAAATACATACCCATGTCCAGTATCTGCTGCGCCGTCTCCCGACTGCCGTTAAAACAGTGCACTACCCCGCGGAGCGGCCTCTCATCCTTTAGAATGCGCAAGCAGTCTTCCGTCGCATCCCTACTGTGGATCATCACCGGCAGGTTCAGTTCTTTCGCCAACGCCAACTGGCGTTTGAACACCTCGTGTTGACCTTCTTTGAAGGTGGTGTCGTAATGGTAGTCCAGACCTATCTCACCGATGGCGACTATCTCATCGCGATGGGCACGGATAGCCTGTTCGATGATGGCCCACTGCTGCTCCCAATCCTCAGGGAACACATCCTGCGGATGAAAGCCCAGACACGGAAAACAATAGCCTTTATGCCTATGACATACATCGAGGATTCCTTCTATCGACTTGGCATTGACGCCCGGTACGATCATCGCTTCCACACCTGCTTCCCGCTGGCGCGCAATGACCTGCTCGCGGTCCTCCGCATATGCCTCTTCATCAATATGTATATGGGTGTCAATCATCGCGTTAAAATACTACTGTCTCCATAGGAGAGGAACCGGAAATCATGACTAAGGGCGTAGTCGTAAATCGTCTGCCAATCGCCTCCCACGAATGCACTCACGAGCAGCAGAAGGGTCGATTGGGGTTGGTGGAAATTCGTAATCAACTGGTCCACCACACGGAAGGTATATCCGGGTTTAATCATGATCTGCGTCGCCGCATGTAAGGTCTGCTGACCCGTCTTATCCAAGTAATCCAGGATCGCCTGCAGGGCCTCAGCGGTCGTCAATGTATACTCTTTCTCATACGGTTCGAACTGGTCCACATGGATCTCCGTCAAGTCTTGGCGTTGCGCCAACTGACACCCGATAAAATAGAGGCTCTCGAGCGTGCGCATCGAGGTTGTACCTACCGCTACTATCTTACCCAACTTACGTTGGATATGCTTAATCGCTTCCCGCGGCACCGCGATGATCTCGGCGTGCATGGTGTGCTCGTTCGCATCGGCGGTCTTCACCGGCAGGAATGTACCTGCACCTACGTGCAAGGTCACCTCTTCGGTCTCTATGCCTCTGCTGCGGATATCCGCCAACACCCGTTCCGTGAAATGCAGACCGGCCGTCGGAGCAGCTACGGAACCCTTGATACGGGAGTACACCGTCTGATAGGTGCGCAGGTCACTCTCTTCGGTCTTACGGTTCAAGTACGGCGGGATAGGCAACTCACCTACTGCATCGAGTATCTCTGCGAACGACACGTTCTCGCCATCCCACTCAAACCGCACCGCGTACGTGTTGCCAATCTGCGACTCTTTATACACACGCAGTGTGACCCCTAAACGCTCAACCCTAAACTCTAATCCTTCGTCATGCCACTTCTTGGCATTGCCCACCATACATTTCCAGGTACAACCGGTAGTCGAACCCAAAGACAGTTGGTAGTCATGCGGCGCCAACGGTTCCAGACAGAACACCTCGATACGTGCACCGACACCCTGCATAGCATTTCCGTCTGCGGAGACTCTCCGCTTGTGGAACTCCAGACGCGCTTGGATGACACGCGTGTTGTTGTACACCATCAGCGACTCCGGCACGATATAATTGCCCACATTAAAGAAGTGGTCCTCGGACACTTCTCCTTTCATCCTCTCACCCTCTAATCCTCTCACCCTTTTGTAAACCAACAGTTTACTCTGGTCTCTCTCCGCCAACGGATACTTGGCAATCCGCTCATCCGGCAAGGGGTAATTATAATCTGCAATATATATGGGTTCTCCTTTCATCCCTTCATCCTTTCATCCCTTTTCCCTTGGAAAAGTTCGTACTTATTAAATTGGCAGTCCAACTCACCGTTCAGCAATCTCAACTTCTTACTCGGTTTCAGACCGATACATTTCATTGCTGCCTCATTGGACGAGATGATCCATGCCGTCGCACCCGTAAACTGGTGCTTGAGGGCAGTTCCGATCTTGCTGTACAACAATTCCATATCTTTGTTGCTCGCCAATCGTTCTCCGTAAGGAGGGTTGATAAGGATTAGCGCCCCTTTCATCCCTTCATCCTCTAATCCTTTCACCTCTTCGAGACGAATTTGTCTCAAGACCACGTCTCGTGCTACACCTGCTGCTTTCACATTCTTCGTGGCTTGCTGGATGGCATAGAAAGAAGCGTCTGAACCGTAAATCTTATGCTTAAACTCCCGTTCGCGGCTGTCGTCATTATAGATATCGTTCCATAACTCCGCATCGAAATCCGGCCATTTCTCGAAGGCGTACGACTGTCTGAACACACCCGGAGCGATATTCCGTGCGATGAGTGCCGCTTCGATAGGCAGCGTACCTGAACCGCACATAGGGTCGTAGAAATCGCTTTGTCCTTTCCAACCGGCGATAAGCAACATGCCGGCAGCCAAGGCTTCGTTGATCGGGGCTTCCGTGTTCGCTACGCGGTAACCACGTTTATGCAGACTCTCGCCGGACGAGTCCAGACTCACCGTCACCTGTTCGCCACCTATATGGACGTTGATGAACAAGTCCGGGTCAGTCACCTTCACGTTCGGTCTTTTGTTCGCCTTCTCCATCCAGTAGTCGGCGATGGCATCCTTCACGCGATAGGTGACGAAACGGCTGTTGCGGAAGGTCTCACTGTACACCGTGGCATCAATAGCGAAGGTTGTATCCACCGTCATATACCGGCTCCACTCAATCCCCTTCACCACTTCGTACAACAAGTCTTCTGGTTTTTCTCTCTTCCCTTTAGGGGAGAGCCGGAGAGAGGCTGTCTTAATCGGAACGAGCACACGCGAAGCGGTGCGCAGACTGAAGTTTGCGCGGTATAACAAAGCCTTATCACCTCGAAAAGAGACTGCTCGCCGCTCTATCTGAACGTCGTTAGCGCCTAACTCGATCAGTTCCTGCGCCAACACTTCTTCGAGACCCTTGAAGGTCTTCGCGAGCATCAAAAAGTGGTCGTTATTTCTCATTTCGGGTGCAAAAGTACAAAAAAATTTGCATATATCAAAAAAAAGCAGTACTTTTGCACGCTTTTTACTCGAAAACACCTGTGTTTGAGAAAAACGATCACTGAATCGCTTTCGAGGAAAGATGGCAGAGTGGTCTATTGCGTCGGTCTTGAAAACCGAAGTACTGAAAGGTACCGGGGGTTCGAATCCCTCTCTTTCCGCAAGCTGGAGGCATCTGCCTCCTTTTTTTATCGCTTTTCGTCCCCGATTGTGGTTGCATCCCCGTGTCCGGGATAGACGCGAACGTCAGCAGGCAGTTCAAACAGCCGTTGCAACGAATCGATGAGCGCCATCATGTTTCCTCCGGGCAGGTCCGTTCGACCGTAACCCATACAAAACAAGGTATCACCGGATAGCAGCACTTTCTCTTGAGGCCAATACAAGCACACCGATCCGGGTGTATGTCCAGGTGTCGAGATGATCTCTACACCACTAATCCCCTCATCCTCTAATCCACTCATCCGAAACGCTTTTGCTTTCGCAGGAATGCCAAACATACCATACTGCTGCTGCATCGCTTCCACCATCGGGATGTCAGCTTCGGGCACTAACACCGGTGTATTCCACTGCTCCGTCGCCCATTTCGCTCCCCACAGATGATCCAAGTGACCGTGCGTCGCCACTATTTGGACATTGGACATTGGACATTGGACATTGGAGATATACTCTTTGAGTATCTCCTGTTCGCGCTGCCCAACGCACGCCGGGTCGATGATCAGCACCCTCTGCTCATCACTTACGACGTAGGTGTTCGTCTGAAACGGTCCAAATATAAATCGTTTTATCTCCAACATTCTTTACAAATATCCGGTTGTTCGGTTAACGCAGCCTTGCGGAACGCCATCGCTTTCTCATTACGGAACAACTCCCTCATCGGCGTGTCCATGATATTGCCGTAACTGAACTGATGCGCCTTGTCATAACAGCACGGCAGCACTTCCCCTGCAGTCGTCACCACTACTCCGCTCCACACCCGCAGGCAACCGCGGCCTAAACGACGACGGTGATACTTCCCGTCCGGTCCCTGGATATACCTACTGTACCGCGTATCCGAAGGCATCAAGGGATGACCGTCCGCGTAGTCATACAGTTGCGCGGTCTTCAGCGTCAACCGATCGGCACCCAAGGACTTATACACACGCTTCAACTCCTGCCACTCCTGCTCGTTGGTACGCAAGCGCAGACACTGCAGTTCAATAATGATGCGTGCATGAAGGCGCTGTTTCGCTTCTCTCAGATAACGTAGGGCCGCTTTGCATTTCTCTATGTCTCCGCCTATACGGTAAGCGCTATAGCTCTCTTGCGTCAGACCGTCCATCGAGATGATGATGCGGCTCAGTCCTGCGGTTACTAACTCATGCGCCAGCTCCTCCGTCATCGCTTGGGCATTGGTGCTGACGATGGTGTACAGTCCCGCCTCATGCGCCTCCCGAATCATCTGCGGCAGGTCTTTATTCAGCAGCGGTTCTCCTTGAAAATAAAACTGTATCGTGTGCGCGTAGTCCCTCACCTCACTCAAGGTCCGCTCCCACACTTCCCGCGACATCATCCTCTCATCCCCTAATCCTCTCATCCTCTCACCCTTCATCCCCACCGGACAAGCGGGACAACGCAGTTGACAAACCGCCGCCGGTTCGACGCTCACGAACAGGGGCATATGCGAAATACGCACCAAGCCGAGACGACTTAGCGCGTAATTCCAATAACAGCGTAGGAGATTATAAAGTTTTTTCATAAAACTTTCGGGGTCCCCGATGTAACCTGTAAGGTTGCAGTGGGGAGAGCGTAGAGCAAAGCGTAGGCGTTTTACAAGGGTTTACCCGCAGTCACGCGGAGCTTTAGCTTAAGCGAGCGGTATTTTGCTAACACGGCGCTCATGACGTCCGCCTTCGAAATCGGTTTGGAAGAACACGCGAACGATATCCAGCACTTTGTCGGCAGGGATGAAACTTGCGGGCAGACAGAGCACATTCGCATTATTATGCTGACGCGCCAACTCCGCGATCTTCTTATCCCAGCACAGCGCCGCGCGGACACCCTGATGCTTGTTGCAGGTCATCTGAATACCGTTACCGGTCGAGCACACAGCTACACCGAAATCGAACTCACCTTTCTCCACAGCCTCAGCCATCGGGTGTGCAAAATCAGGATAGTCACAACTCTCGGTGGAGAAGCAACCGAAATCTTTCACTCTTGCGCCGTTATCCTCCAGAAAGAGTTGAACAGCCTGTTTTACATTAAATCCTGCGTGGTCACTTGCCAGCGCGATGTGCAATTCACTAAATGGTTTCATAGTATATATTGTTTTTAAATCGTCATTTAAAAGACTGCCGCCAGGTTGCCAAACATCAGCTTACACGAGATGGCAAGGACAATGATGCCAAAGAACTTACGGATGATATACAGCGCCGTCGCGCCGAGGTATTTCGTCAACCAGTGTGTGCCGATCAGCACCACGTACAACACGATCATACACAGCAGCAACGAGATGCAGAGGTTGCAAATCGTGTACTCCGCCGTGATGGCTAACAGCGCCGTGAACGCACCCGGACCCGCATACATCGGGAAAGCCAAGGGCACGATCGAACCGCCGCCGCTCACCTCACCCTCCAGCTTATCGTTCTGGAAGATCGTGATATCGAGGATCATCTCCAGCGCCATCAGGAAGATCACAAATCCTCCGGCGATAGCGAAATACTCGATCTGCACGCCGAAGAGCTTCAGGATCCACTCGCCCAGAAACAGGAAGGCCATGAGGATCACCAGACTCGCCACACACACGTTGAGCGGGTAGATCTTCACGCCCTTTTTCTGCATCGCGATAGTGATCGGGATGTTACCAAACGGGTCAATGATGGCAATGAGGAATACGAACGACGATAAGACTTGCCATATATCAAATGTACCGAAAAATGAACGGATTGCCTCCATAGTATAACTGATTTGAGCGCAAAAGTACAAAAAAATTTGCATATGTGCAAGAAAAGTTGTAATTTTGCAGCGATTTTTTAGAAGAAATAAAGAATTTTTAATTCGTAATTTTTAATTTTTATTTTATGATAAATAGTCAAGACATTAAGAACGGCGTATGCATTCGCATGGACGGCCGTCTGTATTTTGTGATTGAGTTCCTGCATGTTAAGCCGGGAAAAGGTAACACCATCATGCGTGTTAAATTCAAAGATGTAGTTGACGGCCGCGTACTCGAGCGCCGCTTCAATATCGGTGA
>DBYL01000009.1:14164-14638 GCA_002309835.1 Bacteroidales bacterium UBA1187 | reverse complement strand
GCATAGACATCGAGGATGGATTTCTTGCCGTCATCGAGATGGTAACCGAAATCGAACAAGGTGTTCGGGTGACCTATCGCGCCGCGGATATATCCGTCGTACTCCTTGCCCGGTTCAAAACGAGTAGGCTGCGAGAGCATCGGATCGATGCTGGCGTTCGGAGTGACATCCGCCGTATACGTGGAGTATTTCACCGGTTCGGGTTCGATAGTCGTCTCTACCACTGCCGGCTTCGTAGCCACCTTTCCCGCCGCCTGTATCACCGGTTGGAAATCGCGCTCCACCGTCACGCTGCGGTTCAACTCATCGTCCTGAGCAAAAGCTACCGTGGGGACGAGAAACAATAGAAACACTAGAGACTCTAGGATATTATTCTTCGTCTTCATCGTTTTCCTCCTTTTCTACAGATTGTTCGGCCTTATCCAGCGCCGCCAGACGCTCTTTGATGCGCGCAGGGATATCATCGCCTTGGGC
>DBYL01000009.1:13014-14006 GCA_002309835.1 Bacteroidales bacterium UBA1187 | reverse complement strand
CCTTGCGCCGTGCGTACTTCCGCAGCCAGCGTCTTCAGGTCCGGTTGGGCTTTCGTCCACTGACCTAAACCGATATACGCTTTCGCGCGGCAGTAGAGCGCTTCCTCACGCATCTCATCGCTTACCGGTGTATCGCCGAGGATCTGGTTCGCGATGTCGATAGTTGCCTGATGGCGGTTCAGTCGCTGCGAGCAGCGTAAGATACCCAGACGCGCGATATTCGTGTTCTCGCGACTCGAAGCCAACGCATGCATGCGATAGAAGGCCTCCATCGCTGCGGCGTAATCACCCTTGTCGTAACATATCTCCGCTACGCGGGTAGCCGCCTCTTCCTGATAGGGGTTGGCACTCATCTCCGCCAGCGTCATATAGTGCGCCAGCGCCTCCGAGGTCTTACCCAAACGGTAATACGAGTCTGCCAGATAATAGCGCGCGGTCGTACAATAGCGTCCGCCTGCGCAGTACTGCGTGATATAGTTGTTCAGCGAGACGGTCGCCTTCTGATAAGCGGCCTGCATATACTGCATCTCGGCTGCGGCATAGACCAGCGAATCCTCCTGCGTGGTGACCGTCATATTCATCTTCGCAAGGTTTTTCGTGTACGCCAGATATTCATCAACCTTTCCTACCTCTACGTACAGCGCCTGCAGTGCGTCCAGCGCCGTATAAGCCTCTTCGGTAGCCGGGTATTTCTCAATCGTCTGACGGTAAGCGGCGATAGCCTGATCGTTGTCATGCAAGTTGCGATAGAGCATCGCGCGCTCCAGCGAGGCCTTACGCGCCAGCGTGGAGTGGGGATAAGAGGCTAATAACTGCTCATAGGTCTTAATCGCTCCGCGCTCGTCATCCTGTTGCAACTGCGCACGAGCGGTCTCATAGAGACCGTCATCCGCATAATCGGATTTCGGGTAACGCTTCACGAGGTCGTTGAGCACATTGATCTTTTCGCTGTACTTATGCTGCAGACCTAAGGCATAGCCGCGTTGGAAGAG
>DBYL01000009.1:12197-12970 GCA_002309835.1 Bacteroidales bacterium UBA1187 | reverse complement strand
CGGGCATTGAAATAGCAGTCACCGATGCGGTTCAGTGCGTCCGCATAAGTAGGCTCGGTAGCCAGCGACCCGTCGATATAGGTCATGAAGGCATTACGCGCTTTGTCGTATTGGCCTTGCGAGAAATAGCAATAACCCTGCAAGTACCGCGCGATAACGTAGTTATCGGATTTCTTGGCGTCTGCGCGACCGAAGAAGGCATTGAGGTCTTTCTCACACGCGCTGTAGTTATGCAGGCGGTAGTTCGCCTCTGCGCGCAAGTAATACGCCTCCGTGGTGTAGGTATCCGACTCGCTCGCGTGGTTGACCACCTCCGTCGTCCATTCTGCCGACTGCAGCATCTTACCTTGCAGGAAGTTATCGGCGCCTAACTGATAACGCAGATACTGCTTGGTCTGACGCATCTTAGGTGACGGATAAGGAATCGAATCCAGTGTCGCGATAGCGGCTGCGTAGTTCTTACTCTTCATCAGCGCATCGCTCAACAACTGATAGACGCTCTCCTCGTATTTGGAGTCAGGGAACTGACGCAAGAAGTCATTGAAAGCGCGCACGCTCTCGCCCAACGCACTCGAACTCTGATACGTGCAGAGCGTGTAGTTATAACTCGCCTCCTCCGTGATACGCGGCGTCAACTTATATCCCGCTGCGGCTTGGTACGACAGCTTCGCTTGCTCCAGCTGGTTGAGCTTCACGTACGCATTTCCCATGGTCAGGCACGCCGCCTCGGAGATGGTGTCTTGCGCTTGCTTCACCTGCTTGAGCGAGTTCAC
>DBYL01000009.1:0-12150 GCA_002309835.1 Bacteroidales bacterium UBA1187 | reverse complement strand
AGCAATTCCTGTTGCTGCTCTTTCGCGGCCTCGGCATAAAGCATCAAGTGCTCTTTCGCCTTCTGATAGTCCCCTTTGGTATACGTCATCTCACCAAGGATGCGGTGCAACTCACCGTTATTGAGGCTCTCGGGGTGCTCGCGAAGAAGCGTCTCGGCACGCGCAATCACCTCTTCGTAGCTACCCTGCGCATAGTATATCTGTACGATAAAGTACGGAACTGTCTTGCTGTACGTGGGGTTGTCCTCCAGACTCAGCAGCGTAGGCAGCGCCTTGTCGTAATTGCCGAGCTTGTACATACAATACGCGTAATAATACGCGCCGCGCGAGGTATAGCGGTTGTCGTTCTTGCTCAGATACTGGAAATAGATCGCTGCGCGCTGGTACTCCTGCTGCATCAGATAGGCGTATCCGCGATAGAACGAATAGTCCGCCTGATGCGCTTTCGTGAGCGCGTGGATCTCTACCGGTTCCAGCAATTTGAGACCTTGTTTGTAGTGTCCTTTCTCCACTTGCAGCACACCCTGCATGAAATTCACCTCATCGGCAAAAGTCGTGTAGGGATAGGCCTGCAAGTAAGCCTTCAGGTCTTTTTGCAGCATCTTGTCGCGTCCGTCAAATCGCTCGACTAACGCGTTATAACGCTGCTCCATCTCCGTCGTCTGCGCAGCGAGAGGAGTAAGGAATAAGGAATAAAGAATAAAGACAAAAATGTATCGGCTGATAGAAACAAGTCTTTGCTCTTTCAGCGAAGCGGTCCTTATTCTTTCAGCGAAGCGGTCCATTATCTAGCCAATTTGATCTCGTTCCACATCTCGAGCAGCATCTCCTGTGCGTCACCGGCATCATGCATCAGTGCGCAACGGTCGATGATACTCTTGTCGGCATAGTAAACAGGGTTGAGGTGCAGCGCGTGCGGATCCAGCAACTCACCATCTACCTTTATCTTCTCACCGCCGAAGAAATAAGAAGCATCCACCGTCTCAGGCCACTCTTCTTCGTCGTTCTGCTCCGCTAAGATCTCAGCAGCAGCGTTCGGACCACCGGCACAAGATACATAGCCGATCTCATCCATGTTCGCCAGCGCATTATCCGCACGGCACATATAATCGATGAAATACGTAGCGGCCTTCACGTTCTTTGCGTACTTCGGGATTACCCAACCGTCAAACCATACATTTGAGCCCTCTTGCGGAACGATATAATCCAGCATCACGTCCATCTCGGCGGCCTCTTCGATAGCAAATTGTGCGTCTCCGGACCAGCTCAAGTTCAACCATGCTTTGCCTTTGGTCATCTCCTCCTTACCGAAGTCAACCTCCCATCCGCAGATCTGTTTCTTGGCCTTCAGCAGTATTTCTTTCACGGCAGCTACGCGCTCCGGAGTGATGATACGAACCAACTCATCGCGGTTCACTTCACCCTTCTCAATCTGGTCTGCAAAAGCATAGAGCACCAGTACCGAATAGACATCGCGGAACGCATCTTTCATCAGAATGCGGTTCTCGAATTTCGGATTCAGGATAGCAGCCCAACTGTTCAACTCCTCACGGTCCACAAATTGCGGGTTGAAGATGAAACCCGTCGTACCCCACATGTAACCAACGGTGTAGTCGCTCACCTGCACATCTGCCGTCGGCGCCATCTGTTGGAACTTATCCAGCACAAAGGGAGAGATGTTGTCGAAATACTTGATGCTATCCGCAATCAGGTCTTTCTGAATAGGAATCAGCAGGTCTTTCTTCAGCATGCGCTCGATGATATACTCCGACGGACAGAATACATCGTAGTCCTCATGGCCTACTTCGATCTTCGTCAGCGCAGTCTCATTGATGTCGAAGGTCTCGTACACCAGTTCCACTTTCTCGCCTGTCTGCTCGAAATACCACTGCTCGAAATTCTCCTTGACGTCCTCATTGATGTAGTCCGCCCAGTTGAGCACTTTCAGTTGGTGCGCACGGTCAGCGCCGCCGCAAGAAGTCAATACGATAGCTGCGAGAGCCACGATAGACAGAATAACTTTTTTCATTTCTCTTCTTGTTTAGATTTTCGTATATTGATATAAATTAACACAGCTAACATCACTATCAAAATGATAGTAAACAGCGGACGTAACTCAGGCGTGAGACCTCCCTTGCGTGCGTCCGAATAGATAAATGTACTCAGGGTCTCGAGGCCTCCGGATCCTTTGGTAAAGAAGGTTACGCCGAAGTCATCCACACTCAGCGTCAGCGCCAAGATAAATCCGCTTAACATACCCGGCCAGAGTTCCGGTAACATCACCATGCGCAGCGCCTGCGCAGGCGTGGCGCCGAGATCGAGCGCCGCCTCGTAGGTGTTCGGATTCATCCTGCTCAGTCGCGGCAACACGCTCAGTACCACGTACGGCGTACAGAACACGACGTGGGCGATGCAGACGGTCGCTAAGCCCTGACTCATGCCTAATGCCACGAACAGCAGGAACAGTGAGATACCGGTGATGATGTCGGGGTTGATCATCGGCACGGAGTTGAGGAAACTAACGGCCTTCCGTTGCCGTGCCCGCATGTTATAAATACCGATTGCTGCGAGCGTACCTAAGATCGTGGACACCACAGCCGCAACGAGCGCGATGACTACCGTGTACCAGATAGCGCTGTTCAGACCCGCATCGGCTTTGCCGGTGAATAGGTTCACATATAGGTCAAAGGAGAAACCTGTCCAGTTGCCCAATACCTTGCTTTTCGTAAACGAGAACACCGCAATCAGCGCAATTGGTGCGTAGAGCACCAGCAGCAGTAACCACAGGTAGAGTTGCGAACCGTAATGACGCCTCATGCCCATCCGCTTGCGGCGGAGTATCTCCTGCTCTACCGAGCTGAGGCTCTTCTCTCTGCGCCGCTGAATGAAGATCACGCAGACATAGATGATGCCCGCCAGCAACAGCAATCCCGCGCAGAGCCATCCGAGCCATGCTGTGGACCGCGAAGGACCACTCGTCTCCGCCAGTACATAGCCTTCGAAAGTCTTATACGCATTCTGCGTCTTTGCGTTCTGCAGCGTGTTCTTCACCTTTCGGTTAGTGCGCCAAATGGTCCACGTCACGCCCAGCGAGTCCGTATAACTGTATATGCTGTCGCCCCACGTAGCCAACTTCGGCTCGGGCTTGTCCGCAAAGAAATAATCCAATTTCTTCAGCGCGTCGATGGTCTCCAGCGTGCCGAACGTCAGATACGAGTCATCGGCTAACGTGATATTGATCTTCTCCCCCGCAAAACTCTCCGGGAAGTCCTCCAGCAGCGCCACATCTCCCGTCGCACCTATATGCAGCGGGAAGGTCACATTCGATTGCGCCGAAATAGAAGAAGCCAAGAGCCAAGAGCCAAGAGCCAAGAAGAAAATCTTCAATCTCATACCAACCCTCCTCCTTTCTCTTCGCCACTGTCGCTGTCATGGTCGCCGAAGAACGACGTCAGACCGATAATTATCAACAGCACTAACGACAATACCGCACCGTAGTTCAGCAGGTCGGTCGTAGTGATATAATCCTGTATGAGGCTACCGAACAACTTAATGTTGTTATGCGTCAGCAACTCCGCGATAGCGAAGGTCGAGACGGTCGGCATGAATACCATCACAATACCGCTATACACACCCGGCATCGACAGCGGAACAATCACTTTCCAGAAACTCTGCCAGCGGTTGGCGCCTAAGTCTTGCGCAGCCTCAACCAGCGAGTTGTCCATCTTCTGCAAGGTGTTATAGATCGGGTAGATCATAAACGGCAAGTAGTCGTAGCACAAGCCGAAAAGCAATGCACCTTCGCCTAACGGCAGTCCGCACATGTTAAACAGCTCCACCGTGGCTACCGTACGCAGCAGGAAGTTAATCCACATCGGCAGGATGAACAACATCGCCATCACTTTCGGCGTCTTAAAGTCCTCTTGCGCCATGATATACGCGGCAGGATAACCGATCAGCAGGCAGATGGCGGTATTGAACACCGCAATCATCACCGAGTATAGGAAGGTCTGGATAGCTTCGCTATGCGTGAAGAACTTCGCGAAATTGCGGATTGTGAACTGACCATTGATGTCCGTGAATGCATATACGCCCACGAGGATCAGAGGCAGCACGACGAACATCGCCATAAATAAGATATACGGCCATGCCCACGTCCGTCGCGAAGAAAATATCTGTATGAGTTTACTCATTCTCCAATCTTCAATTTCCAATTTCCAATTTATCAAGGCGAATATCCTTCGGCTTGATAACTATTCCCACGCGGTCGCCGTCATCCCATACATCATCCGTATTGACATAGAGGTCGTGGCCTTCGTCCGTACGGATGGTTAACTGGTAGTGGTTCCCTTTATACAGGATGAAATGTACCTCGCCCGAGAGCGTTCCTTCTTCCTCATAGTCCTGCAGGTCAATATCGCGGAACTTCACACGCACTTGCACCTTGTCGCCGGCTGCGAAGCCCTCTAATTGTTTCTCCTCAACCTCCCATTCGGCATCGAGGAACCAAACCTTTCCGTTTTTGAGCACTTCACCTTCGAAATAATTGTAGATATAGTGCTCTTTCTTCATGATCTGGATATCTTCGGGTTTGACGAGCATGCCGATCTCTGTGCCCGGCAGGTACTCGTGATAGTCCTGAATAAGGAACTCATACTTGTCAGGCGTCAGCACGCGCATCTCGTAGTGCACGCCCTTGAATATACAACTCTGAACCTCGCCGTACCACTTGGTGAATTTCCCCTTCGGCACGCGATCTTCTATATCGTCTTCTTCGTTCTGCGCCACTTTGCCGCGCTTCTCATCTTCCTTGCGCCATACATAGATGTCTTCCGGACGGATGACTACATCCACCGGTTTGTTCTCACCGAATCCCGTGTCGATACAATCGAACTCCTGGCCGCAGAATTCTACTCTGCGGTCACGGATCATAGTACCGGAAAGGATATTACTCTCGCCGATGAAGTCGGCTACGAAGCAGTTTTGCGGTTCATTATAGATATCTGTCGGAGTACCGATTTGTTGAATCTTTCCTTCACTCATCACCACCACGCGGTCGCTCAGTGTCAAAGCTTCTTCCTGGTCGTGGGTGACGTAGATAAAGGTGATGCCTAACTTCTCATGCAGTTCCTTCAACTCGATCTGCATGTCGTGGCGCATCTTCAAATCCAGCGCAGAGAGCGGCTCGTCCAGCAGCAGCACTTCAGGTTTGTTCACAATCGCTCGCGCAATCGCTACACGTTGTTGCTGACCACCACTCAAGGTGTCCACTTTACGTTCCTCGTAGCCTGTGAGGTTCGCCATCTTCAGCGCTTGACGCACTTTCTTCTTGATGGTCTCCGGGTCCTCTTTCTTCAGTTTTAGGCCAAAGGCTACATTGTTAAATACATTTAAGTGCGGGAACAAGGCGTATTTCTGGAATACCGTGTTCACGGGACGCTTGTACGGCGGCGTCTTGGTGACGTCTTCGCCTTTTAGAAGAATCTCACCTGAACTGGCTACCTGAAAACCTGCGATGCACCGCAGCAGTGTGGTCTTACCGCAGCCCGAAGGGCCTAAGATCGTGACGAACTCGCCTTTCTTCACCTGCAGGCTTACGTCATTTAACGCGAACTTACCATCCTCGAATTGTTTCGAGACGTGGTTCACCTCAATAATAAACTCTGGATTTTTTGCCATTTCTTCAACAAATTACAGTCCCTCGGGGACTTAGATCGGACTTCTGTACTCCCAGAAAATCATAAAAAAATCGTTTTTTAATTCATTATCAATTTTATGCGCACAAGGACGCGTGCGGGCATATACCCGCAAAATACGCCGCAAAATTACTACAAAAATTGCATATATGCAAATTTAATGGTATAAAAAAATAAAAACATAAAAACGTCAAAAACAGTATATATACTATGTATATATACTATATAAGCGATAATTTTGCAGAAAAAGCAAAATATCATATGGGTATCATATGGCTATTATATGGGTATCCTATGGAACGCCTCTGATGCGACTCTTATGCGCGTCCCGTTTTACTCGCTTTCGGTATAGAGGAGTAATCAAGGAGCAAATTCCTTAAAACAAATAAAAATCGCTCCAACTCTTGCATATATGCAATTTTTGTTGTATCTTTGCACCCGCTTTTGAATAAATTCAAAAATTATGATATACAGATTTACTTTTTCGTGTGAGGAAGGAGATCCGAACTTCCGCCGCGTGTTTGAGGCTGATGCCGATGCTACATTTCTGGATTTGCACAATGCTATTTTGAAGAGTGTGGGGTATCCTGACGACCAGATGACGTCTTTCTTCTTGTGCAACGACGAGTGGGAGAAAGGTCAGGAGGTGACGCTTGTTGAGATGGACTCGAACTTCGAGTACGACAACATGGTGATGAACGAGACGAGACTGAGTGACCTGATTGAGGAAGTGGGTCAGCGATTAATCTACATCTTTGATCCGATGTTCGAGCGTTATTTCTTTGGTTCTCTTAAGGAGATCAAGCCGGGTGCAATGAACGGCGTAGAGTGCGTGGAGAGCAAGGGTAAAGCTCCGAAGCAGTTGAAGAGCGAGGACCCGTTGGCAGGTGTCGGTGGCAAGGGTGATGATGACTTCATGTTCGACGACGAGTTTAAGGACGAGTTAGACATGGGCGACATCGACATGGAAGGTTTTCAGGACCTAAGTTTCGATGACGGAACGATGTTTTAAGACCGAATTACTTTTGTATTGCAAATTCTGCTATTAATATTGGGTCCGACGGGAGTCGGGAAGACGGAACTGGCGTTGCGTGTAGCGGAGCATTTCGGTAGTCCGATTGTGAGTTGCGACAGTCGTCAGGTGTTCCGTGAGATCCCTATCGGCACGGCCGCGCCTACGGCGGAGGAGCAGAAAAGGGTGAAGCACTATTTCGTGGGTACGCGTTCGATAGAGGAAGATTATAACGCAGGGCAGTACGAACGCGATGCGATGGAGTTGTTGGATAAGCTCTTCGCAGAACATGAGGTGGTGGTGATGACCGGAGGTTCGATGCTATACGCCGATGCTGTGTGCAAAGGTCTGGACGATTTGCCTAACGTGCCGGCGGATATACGCAAGAAGGTAGCCTACCTTCGGTCCCTCCTTGAAGGGAAGGAAGAAAGCCGTGAAGAATGGTTGAAATGGTTGCAGAGCGAGGTAAGACGGTTGGACCCGGAATACTGGGAAGAGGTGGATCAGCAGAATCCTGCCCGTCTGGCGCACTGCGTGGAGATGTGTCTGACAACAGGCAAGCCTTATAGCGAATTACGCACGCATAGCCGTAAAGAACGTCCGTTCAGGATTGTGAAAGTGGGACTTGAGAGACCTCGCGCAGAACTGTACGCGCGCATAGATGAACGCGTGAAACAGATGATGGCGGACGGACTCTTGGAAGAAGCGAAAGCCGTCTATCCGCAGCGCCACTTGAACAGCCTGCAGACGGTGGGATATAAAGAGTTGTTCGCGTATTTGGATGGAGAATATGACTTGGACCGTGCGATTGAATTGATACAACAGAACTCGCGTCATTACGCCAAGCGGCAGATGACTTGGTTCCGACGCGACGAAGCGATACACTGGCTGAATGCCAAAGATGAATATGAAAAAAACAGCGATATTATTGATGGTTTGCTGCGCGCTGATAGCGTGCAAGAAGAATAGCGTAGATTTTACCTATTCGCCTACCGCTCCTAAAGCCGGCGAGACGGTTACTTTCACGAATCAGTCCGCTTCCGGTGAAGACTGGAGTTGGGCGTTCGGAGACGGAGTTACCTCGACTCTCAAATCCCCGACACATGTGTACAAGCAGCCGGGAACGTACCACGTAGTGCTCACTGTGGATAACAATAAGTCATGGCGAGCCGCTGCGGACATCGTCGTTTATGATACGATTCCGTCTTTCTCGGCTTCGGATAGTATCTTTTTGGTGTTTGAGGACTATACCTTCACCGCCAATGTGTACAACCCCTATAACTACAGCCTGTCGTACGAATGGGATGTGCCGAACGCAACGACCAGTAAGACAGGGTCTTCTGTGACCTGCTTCTTCAGTCGTCCGGACGAGATAGAAGAAGTAACTTTACGCGTCATCTTAAAGGGCGATACTACGGTAGTGCGCAAGGAGTTCTTTGTATATGATGTTGAGACCAATTCGATGCTCTTCCGCACCGCCGAAGGCGACTATCGTCAGCGTATTTTCGGAGCGCGGGCAGAGGAGTTGAAGTCCATTGAACCGGACGAACTATTGGATAACGAACAGGACGTTGAGCAATGGTATAACGATAGTCTGTTTGCCTTGGCCGCACTCGATGCTACTTTTCCGGGCATCGAAGGATTCAAGATCGCGAACCGCAAGATTTACTATCGTGCCAACGGTCTTTGGGTAGCAAATATCGATGGCGCATACAAAGTGCAGATCGATGCCACGGAGTGCGCGGCGATGACACTGGATACGAAGGACAGTCGTATCTATTGGGCAAATGAGAACGGCGTTTGGTATATGCCGTTTGTGGGGTCGGACAACAATAAGTTCGTGACTGTGCCTGTACTCCTGAATGATTTGAAAAACGTAACAAAAATTGCCGCAGACGCGGATTGGAAATAATGCAACCGGATTATATTTTTGAGACAAGTTGGGAAGTGTGTAACCGCGTAGGAGGCATCTATGCTGTTTTGAGTACGCGCGCCGCAAGCATGCAAGCGGAGCACCCGGATAAGGTATTCTTCTTCGGTCCGGATTTCGGTGCACACAGCGATATTTATTTTCGAGAAGACAAGAGTCTGTTGAAAGGTTGGAAAGCCCCGGCAGAGATTCCTGTGCGCATCGGTCGTTGGGAAGTACCTGGTAAACCGATTGCTGTCCTGCTGAAGTTCGATGCTATGTGGCCGCATAAAGATGCGATCTACGCTTGGGCATGGAGTCTGTTTAAGGTGCAGAGCCACGCCGCCTACGGCGATTATGACGAGAGTTGCCTCTTCGGCTACGCGGCAGGCATGGTGATGGAGAGTTTGTACGGATGGTTGAACAAGAAGGATAAGAAAGCGAAGAGTGCTCCGAACTTCTGCATGCACGCCAACGAGTGGCAGACGGCTTTCACGATATTCTATATGCGTGAGCACTGCCCCGAGGTAGGAACACTCTTCACCACCCACGCCACGGGTATCGGGCGCTCGATAGCAGGCAACGGAAAACCGCTCTACGACTACTTCGAGGGATACCATGGCGACCAGATGGCCGAGGAACTGAATATGGTCAGCAAGCACTCCGTCGAGAAACAAGCTGCCTACTGGGCCGACTGCTTCACTACGGTGAGCGAGATCACGGCGCGCGAGTGCGCCCAACTGCTGGACAAGCCCGTAGACATCATCACGCCTAACGGTTTCGAACCCGACTTCGTGCCGGCCGATGATGCCTTCGATGCCAAGCGTGCCGAGGCCCGTGAGGCGCTATTGAGTGTGGCGGGTAAACAATTAGGAGGCGTGGTACCCCCGGATGCCATGCTCATCTGTATCGCCGGCCGACTGGAGATGAAGAACAAGGGCATCGATGCCTTCCTGCGCGCCATGGAGCGACTGGGCGATAAGATGTACCACCGCGATGTGCATCGCGAAGTAATTGCCTTTGTGATGATACCGTATCTCGACAAACCTGTGATGCGTTTCGGACGGGTGAGCGTCGTCTTTGTGCCCTACTACCTGAACGGTCAAGATCCGCTGTTCCAAAAGACCTACTACGACCTCTTGATAGGTATGGATGCCACGGTCTTCCCGTCCTACTACGAGCCGTGGGGCTACACACCACTCGAGTCGGTGGCCTTCCGCGTACCAACCATCACTACCGGCCTGGCAGGCTTTGGCGCATGGGCCGATACGGGTGTCGTCGGATTGGAGAAGGGAGTCGTAGTCATCCCGCGCACCGATAGCAACTACCTCTACGTGGTCGACCAGATAGCTGAGAGCCTGATGCAATTCATGGACTATACGCCCGCTCAGGTGGCTCGCGCACGCAAGGCAGCCGCATCTATTGCCAAAAAAGCCGAGTGGAGCAAGTTCTTCCGGTACTATCGCAAGGCATACGAAATCGCATTGCGCAAGGCGGCAAAGCGAACTGAAAACTGAAAACTGAAAGGAAGAAAGAAACTGAAAATTAAAATACCCATGAAAAAAATCCTTTACACATTGCTAATGATGCTTCTCGTAGGCTGGGGGTCTATGGAGGCATGTACCAATTTTATTGTAGGTAAGAAGGCCTCGACCGATGGTTCTACTATCGTGTCGTATGCGGCCGACAGTTATAGTCTCTACGGATTCTTGCGTTTCTCGCCCGCGGCAGATTACGCCGAGGGTGCGATGCGCGATGTCGTAGACTGGGACACCGGCAAACCGCTGGGCCAGATTCCGCAGGTGAGTCATACCTATTCCGTGGTGGGCAACCAGAACGAGCACCAGCTCACGATCGGTGAGACCACCTGGGGCGGACGTGAAGAACTGGAGGGCGACCAGGGTGTGGACTACGGTAGCCTGATATATATCGCCCTGGAGCGTTGTCGCACCGCCCGTGAAGCCATCCGCTGTATGACCGACCTGGCTACCCGTTACGGTTATGCCAGCAGTGGTGAGACCTTCACGATAGCTGATCCGGACGAGGTATGGATCATGGACTTGATCGGTACCGGTAAGGGTAAGAACACCGTCGTATGGGTAGCTACGCGCGTACCGGACGACATGATCTGTGCGCATGCCAATCAGGCACGCATCCAGCAGATCAATTTCCGCGACCGCAAGAACTGGCTCTACTCCAAGAATGTCATCTCCTTTGCTCGCGAGCGCGGTTATTTCAGTGGCAAGGATGCCGACTTCTCGTTCCAGGAAGCCTATAATCCCTACGATTTCACCGGCCTGCTGGCCTGCGAAGCACGTGTGTGGAGTTTCTTCCGCCATTTCTCCAACGATATGGATCGCTACCTGGATTTCGCTTCGGGCAAGACCTTTGTGGAGTCGGGAGGCAAGAATCCCGGCGAGCGTATGCCGCTCTATATCCGTCCGAATCGCAAGGTGAGCGTACAGGATATCAAGGAGTGTATGCGTGATGAGTACCAGGGTACGCCGCTGGATATCACCCAGGGGCAGGGTGCCGGTCCGTGGCAGTCGAAGTTGCGCTACGGCGGACTGACTTTCAAGCTCGACTCCGTCAGCTACTGCTATCCGCGTCCTACGGCTACCCAGCAGACAGGTTGGAGCTATGTTAGCCAGATGCGTAAGGGTAACGCTGCCGGTGGTATATTCTGGTTTGGCGTAGATGATGCAGCCTGCAGTTGCTACGTGCCTATCTACACCTGCCTGACCGAGGTGCCGGAGTGCTTCCGCCAGGGCAACGGCGACCTGTACAACTATAGCCAGACCAGCGCTTGGTGGCAGTTTAACATGGTGGCCAACTGGGCCTACACCAAGTACGACCGGATGTACCCCATCATCGCGGAACATCAGAAGAAATGGGACGAGACATTCAACGACATGATCGCTCGTGTGGATAAGGAACTGGCCGGCCAGGCTACGCCGGAGGATATGCAGCGCATGGCTAACAAATATGCCGCCTCGATGTGCCAAGACGTGATGGACGATTGGCGGCAACTGGAGATATATCTCCGCACCAAGTTTATCGACGGCCAGGAGCGCAAGGAGGAGAACGGGCAGTTCCGTCGCAACGACTACGGTGAACCTACAGGTCCGAACCGTCCCGCCTTCCCGGAATGGTTCTTACGTCAAATCAGTAACGAAGTAAATCACGAATAATATGAAAAAGATTTCTATGGCAGCCGTCGTGCTCGTCGGTCTGCTCCTGATTCAACAGGTGGTCTATATGACCTCCGCGTATGATGCGATGAACGCCTATTTTATGCACCACTCGGTGCGCTTCATGGTCTATCGCTCGTTCTGGGTGGCTATCAAGTTGCTGCTCATCTTCAGCCTTGGCCTCATCATGTATCTGCGTCGGCGTGAACTGCCCAAACTGCATACGGGTCATAAATGGCTTACGCTCCTGCTGGCAGTGGCCTTTACCGTACCGGTGGTATGGAGCGTGGTAGAGCAACGCTATGGTTGGTTCTGCTATACCAACAACTATTATCATATCTT
>DBYL01000006.1:47115-50522 GCA_002309835.1 Bacteroidales bacterium UBA1187 | reverse complement strand
AAAGCCGAAGTGCTCATCGTCAACGGTGTAGAGTGCGAGCCGTACCTCACCTGTGACCACCAACTCATGCTCGAGCACGGCGAAGAGATCATCATCGGTATCGAGATCCTGAAAAAAGCGCTGGGTGTTGACCGCGCCATCATCGGTATCGAGAATAATAAGAAAGATGCGATCGAGCATATGCGTTCGTTAGCGCAATCCAAACTCGGCATCGAGGTGCAGCCGCTCAAGTTGCGTTATCCGCAGGGCGGTGAGAAGCAGCTCATCGATGCTTGTATCGGTCGTCAAGTGCCCTCCGGCGCACTGCCTATCGAGGTAGGTGCTGTGGTAGATAACGTCGCTACCATCTACGCCGTTTATCAGGCCGTTCAGAAGAATCAACCGCTCATCAGCCGCGTGATGACCGTTACCGGCAAGCATGTAGCCAAACCGGGTAACTACCTCGTTCGTTTCGGCACGCCGATTGACGAAGTTATCGCTCTCGCCGGTGGCGTTCCTGCCCATACCGGCAAGGTTATCGGTGGCGGTCCGATGATGGGTCGCGCGATGGATCATACCGGAGGTATGCCGGCTAACAAACGTCTCAGCGGTCTGCTCTTCCTTGATGAGAAAGAGAGTGTTCGTCCGGAAGAAGAGAACTGTATCCGTTGCGGCAAGTGCGTTCAGGCTTGTCCGATGGGTCTCGAGCCGTATTTGCTCAGCCGCATGAGCGAACTGGAGATGTGGGAAGACCTCGAGAAGCACGACATCATGGATTGTATCGACTGCGGTTGCTGCGTCTATACCTGTCCTGCTCATCGTCGTCTGCTCGATGGTATCCGTCCGGGTAAAGCGAAAGTTGGCGCTATCCTCCGCGAGCGCGCCGCTGCCGCTGCTGCAGAGAAAAAATAAAATGTCAAATCACAAATCATAAATCACAAATATGAATTCATTCATAACTTCTCCGGCTCCTCACGTCCACGGCGGTGACTCGGTTCGCAGGAATATGCTTTGGGTCATCCTTGCGTTACTGCCTGCTTACGTAGTATCCGTCTTTCAGTTCGGCTGGGGAGCACTCATCACGGCTGCCATCAGTGTCTGTGCTTGTGTGCTGACAGAGTGGCTTATCAGCCGTTTCTTGCTCAAAGAGCAAAAGACAACCATCGGCGACCTCTCGGCTGTGCTCACGGGTCTGCTGCTGGCTTTCAACCTCCCGTCGAGTCTCGACTGGTGGATCGTACTCATCGGCGCAGTAGTAGCTATCGGCGTAGGTAAGATGACTTTCGGCGGTCTGGGTCAGAACCCGTTCAACCCTGCTCTCGTAGGTCGTGTCTTCCTGCTCATCTCTTTCCCGGCTCAGATGACCACGTGGCCTGTAGCCAAAGGTTTTGCTACGAGTTATCTCGATGCCGAGACAGGCGCTACCCCGCTCTATTACCTCAAGCACATAGTGAAGACCGGTGACGCTTCGGTGATCGACCAACTCGTTCCGCTCAAGGATGCGTTGCTCGGTACGATGAGCGGTTCGCTGGGTGAGATTAGCGCGTTGGCACTCATCTGCGGCGGTCTATTGCTTATCTGCCTGCGCGTCATCACATGGCATATCCCTGTATCTATCATCGCTACTATAGCGCTCTTCGCGGCCGTAACGGGTTGGGCAGGTTTCCTGCCGGAGGGCTTCTCTACCGGTAGTTACGTGGCTTACGAACTGCTCACCGGTGGTATCATGCTCGGTGCTTTCTTCATGGCAACCGACTACGTCACCAGCCCGATGACGGCCTTAGGCAAGATACTCTTCGGTATCGGTATCGGTATTATCGTGATGGTCATCCGTACCTGGGGTGCTTATCCGGAAGGTATGTCGTTTGCCATCCTCATCATGAACGCTTGCGTTCCATTGTTGAATAAGTTCCGTCCGCTGCGTTTCGGCGAACCCAAAAAATAAGGAGGTACAGCTATGGAAAAACTTCAAAGTTCATTTAAAAACATGGTGCTGAGCCTCGTTGTCATCTGTATGGTAGCAGCCGGCGCACTCGCAGGCGTATATATCCTTACGCTGGAGGTTATCAACGCCCAGAAGACGGCTAAACAGCAGGCAGCTATCCTCGCTGTGCTTCCCGAAGGCGCAGAGATCGGCGAAGCGGAGACGGTGAACGGCCTTACCGTTTATCGTGCTACGCTTAATGGCGAACCCGCAGGCGCAGCAGTAGAGACCATTGAGAATGGTTTCGGTGGCCCGCAGAAAATCATGGTAGGCTTCGATAACGAAGGTAAGATCATCAACTATGAGATCCTGGAGCACCAAGAGACTCCGGGTCTGGGTGATAAGATCGACCAGTGGTTTAAGAATGCCGACAAACCCAGCCAGAATATCATCGGCCGTCAGGCTACCGGTATGTTCGTGGTTAGCAAAGATGGAGGTGATGTAGATGCTATCACGGCGGCTACTATCTCCTCGCGCGCGTTCCTTAAAGCTATTAATAACGCGTACGCGGCATTTAAGGGTGGCGAAGTAGAAGCCCACACCGGTGCCAGCCAACTGCAACCGGCCGAACCGTCTGACACGTCTGACAATAATGAAAAGGAGGAAGTATTATGAGTAACGCATTAAAAACCTTCACCAACGGTCTTCTCAAGGAGAACCCGACTTTTGTACTGGTACTCGGTATGTGTCCTACCCTGGCTACTACCACCAGTGCTATCAATGGTATGTCCATGGGCCTTGCTACGCTCTTCGTGCTCGTTTGCTCGAATATCGTGATCTCGTTGCTCAAAAATCTCATCCCGGATAAGGTACGTATCCCGGCGTTCATCGTCGTCATCGCTACCTTCGTGACGCTCGTTCAGCTCGCGATGCAGGCATATCTGCCGGCTATCTATGATGTGCTGGGCTTGTTCATCCCGCTGATCGTAGTTAACTGTATCGTCCTCGGCCGTGCCGAAGCTTTCGCTGCGAAGAACAGCGTAGGCCTCAGCGCATTGGACGGCATCGGTATGGGACTTGGTTTTACTTGCGCACTGACGATTCTTGGTGCGATCCGTGAGTTACTCGGAACGGGGGCTTGCTTCGGCTTCCAACTCTTCCCGGATAACTACGGCGCATTGGTATTCGTGCTCGCTCCGGGTGCGTTCATCGCCCTGGCATATTTAATGGTCATTATTAACAAACTCCAGAAGAAATAAGCTATGGTATACTTTTTAATTTTCATCTCTGCGATATTTGTTAATAATATCGTATTGAGCCAGTTCTTGGGCATCTGCCCGTTCTTGGGTGTAAGTAAGAAAATCGACACCGCGATGGGTATGAGCGCAGCGGTTATCTTCGTGCTCACGCTCGCTACGGTTGTAACATACTTGTTACAAATGCTGCTGGTGAAATGGGGTTTGGAGTTCCTGCAGACCATCCTCTTCATCCTCATCATCGCTGC
>DBYL01000006.1:15582-47067 GCA_002309835.1 Bacteroidales bacterium UBA1187 | reverse complement strand
GGCGTCTTCCTGCCGCTTATCACCACCAACTGCTGTATTCTCGGTGTGGCTATTCTCGTGGCTAACGGTACGGAGAAATTGCCGATGGGCGCAGAGCACGGTATGCTGACCGGTACGCTGTTTGCCTTCGCAACCGCGCTGGGCTTCGGCCTCGCACTCATCCTCTTCGCAGGTATTCGCGAGCAACTCGCGCTGGCAAAAGTGCCGGAGGCGATGAAAGGTACGCCTATTGCGCTTCTGACCGCCGGCCTTTTGGCTATGGCGTTCATGGGCTTCAGCGGCGTAGTATAAAAATAAAATAAGGTACGCGTACATGCGCGTACCCGAGGGGTATTAGCTCATCTGGCTAGAGCGCAACACTGGCAGTGTTGAGGTGGGGAGTTCGAGTCTCCCATGCTCCACATAGGAGACTGCGGTTCTTAACCCTAAAGGGTACGATTATTGCGACGAGCGCAATTCTCGAGTCCGCTATACTCCACAAATATAAACTACATATAATATTATGACAAACTTTAAACGTTATTTAACCTTATTTCTTTTCGCCCTCTTCACGGCATTCTCCGTGCATGTGTGGGGAGCACTCGTCACCAATTACACCTATACCTTCGGAGCGAAACAGTTTGAGGACAACACGACTGCTAAAACTCTGGGTACGCTTACCTGGACTCCTGCAACTTCGTGGCGCACGGGAAGTGGTTATTGGGGATATGATGCCACTAAGGGGCAACAATGGGGATCTGGCTCTAACGGTCTTAACACGCTAACGTTGACCGCAGGTTCTTCTATCAGTAACATCAAGAAAATCACTATTAACGCATCAACAGCAAGTAGTGGTTATTGTAAATTGAGTGTTAAAGTTGGTAGTACCGCTATCGGTAGTGAACAGACACTTTCTACTTCTGCCACTGATTACAATTTTGAGAATGCTACTGGATTAACCGGCATAGTACAGATTAAGTTGGTTAATAATAGTAAAGACAAGGCTCAATACATAAAGTCTATTACTATTTACACAGAAGGAAGTGCTACAAAAATAGATGCCACTTTATATTACAAGGGGACATCTGCAACTATCAGCGATCAAGATAGCCCTTATACATTGCCGACATCCTCACCCTATGGTGATGATGCATGTTCTGAATGGAAATTCGATGGTTGGTTGGGTAGCACATACGCAAAGAGTACGACCAAACCTTCTCCATATATTACGCAATTATCCTCCACCGGCAATGCATATGCTGTGTATAAAAACACAGAAGGAGGTGGCAGCGAAACATTTACACCTGCTAATTCTGGAGGTTGGGGTTCCTCTCGTGGTTCTCACTCCGGAACAATTGGGAATTACACCGTTGCAACAAGCGATGGTCTATGTAGCACAGAGTTCCGCACCTACTCCGGGTCGACATTCACTATATCCTGTTCTTCTGGAAATATTACATCTATCAGCTTTACTCCCTCATCGGGATATTACACAAGTAACTTAAGTACCGGTACCGGAACTTTAACAGGTAACGAATGGACGGGTAATGCATCATCTGTCTCATTCTCCGCAAGTGCGCAAGTACGTTTTGATGAAATTACTGTAAGTGCGGGAACTACTTATTATTCTACTACTCCGGAATGTAATAAATGCGCACTGCCTACTTTCTCTCCGGATCCAGGTACTTATACGAGCACACAGAGTGTGACGATTAGTTGCTCTACCCCGGGGGCTGCAATTCATTATACTACCAATGGTTCGGATCCAACAGGTAGTAGTCCCACTTACTCTTCTCCTATTAGCGTAAGTAGTACTACTACCATCAAGGCTATTGCTATTAAGGCCGGTCTAGACAACTCTGCGATTGCAAGTGCGACTTATACCATTGTGGATGCTGAAATCTTCACGTTGGTTACGGATGCCGGCACACTTGAAGATGGCGATGAAATCATTATTTTGAATGATGGCGATGACAGAGCAATGAGTACCACGCAAAACACCAATAACCGTGGTTATGTCGCAGCCTCTGCTGGAGTTTGGGAAATATCGGGAACAACGGTGACGGTGTATAGCACCGAGGTACAGGTATTGAAACTTATCAAGAATGCTTCCACCTGGGCTTTGTATGACGAAACTAAGAATGGTTACCTGTATGCTGCAAGTAGTAGCAGCAACTATCTCCGCACCCAAACTTCCAATGATGCAAATGGCTTGTGGGAGATTTCTATTACTACGGGTATCGCATCCTTGATTGCACAAGGTTCAAATACTCACAACGTGATGCAATACAATAGTGGTTTGTTTGCATGTTATACAGCTGCTTCATATGACGACCTCAAACTTTATCGCAAAGAAGATGCAGGAACAAAGTACAACGTAACAGTAAGCATTCCCGCTGGACACGGTACAGCAACGCAATCGAATTCCAAGATTAAAGAGTCAATCGGAAAAGTAACTATTACCTGTTTGCCGGATGCCGGATACGTTGTAAATACTGTTACCACCTCCAATGGTACAATTACCCCGACTGGCGTGGAAAACGAATACCAATTGACAGGTGTTACTGCTAATGCAACAGTTACTATTTCTTACCGCAAATTATGGGAAGTAACTTATACTACGGATGGTCATGGCTCTGTCAGCCTGAATACTCCTTATGCGGATACGGGCGGTTCTGTTACGCTCACCCTTACGCCTCATGCGGGCTACGGAGACCCGACTTCAGTTACTGCAACAAGTGGAACAGCCACTATAACCGGTAGCAGCAATTCCTATACTATTAGCGGCATCGGCTCAGACGTTGAGCTCTCTATCACATTTACAAAACAGCCCGTTTATACGGTTCATTTCAATGCCGGAAACGGATCTATCAATGGAGATGCTGTCAAAGATATCAAAGAGACCTACCGCGGTAACGGTGTAATTGCTCCCATAGCTACTCCTTTCTCCGCTTGCTCCGGAGATTGGGAATTCGCATATTGGAGCACATTCAATCAGACTTCCGAAACAAGCGATGCGCCGACACACACCGTTAACGGAAATGACAAATATATCCCTGCTTCGGATGATATCACTCTCTATGCCATCTATCGTCAAACTGTTTCCAGTGGTGTAGAGACTACAGTAACAGATGTATTCACGTTGTCCACAACAGGTGTGAGTGGAACCTCTTACACAGATTGGGAGAATGTCGATGGTAGCGCTTCCAGCGCAGTATACGCGGGAAACAATGCCGGTGGTAATAGCGCTATCCAAATGCGTACAAAGAACAGTACTTCCGGCATTATCTCCACTACATCTGGTGGTAAAATACGAAATGTGACTGTTACATGGAATAACAATACTTCAGCAGGACGTAAAGTATCCATTTGGGGGTCGAACGAAGCATATACCGCTCCGTCAGATCTCTATGCCACAGCTACAAGAGGAACCGGTTTGGGAACTATCGATTATGGGGGAAGTACTTCTCTTGACATTGAAGGAGATTATGCTTATGTTGGTATCCGCTCAACTGGTGACGCGTTGTATCTCGATCAAATCAACCTCACATGGGCAACCGGTACTTCTGCGACTTATAACTATTGCACATCACCTACGTGCGAAGCTTGTACCGAAGCGACACATAAGTTTACTTCTTCTTCTGTCGTACTCACCTATCCATACGTTGGTACCTATACGAATACTTTCACGACGGATAATACCGGTTCTAAAAAGTTTAGTTCCAGCGATAAAGGTGTAGCTACTGTTAACTCCGCTACCGGAGAAGTGACCATTGTCGGATTAGGTACAACAACCATCAGCGTGCATATTGGCAAGACTGCTGGTAAGTGTGCTGTAGATGACAGTTATGAGATTACTGTCAAAGAGCCGACTATACAAGTTGTCGAGGTAACATCTACCGATGACATTATTATTGAGCATGACTTCGGTGGCTCCACAAATGCCTTGCTTGACCAACTGGTAACCCACGAGGACGGAAATGTAGCAGACGAAGTATTCTTCTCTAAGTACTATGAGGCAAGTTCCAACGTAAAACTCGTTGCTATTTACAATGGTACCGGTATTAACCAAGACCCGACTAAACTGCGTGTCCGCATCGTGAATGGAACCGGTAGTAGTAAGCATATCGTCAATTTGAAAGACTATTTCACTGCTTCTGATATGCCCAATGGAAAAGAAATCATTCTCTATAGTTGGAATACTACTAATGCTACAGATATAAAAATCATGAATTGTGCTGACGATAAAGCAGATATGTCTTCTTGGATAGCCATACCGTGGTCTACATACACCAGCACATTGCCCGGCATTATCTTCGGTGGTGACGAAGCTGTTGTTTTGGAAAAGACAGAAGATGAAGGTGTTTCATGGGAAATCATGGATATTATCGGAGCGCTGAACGCAGATGGTTCGAAAGCAGACGCCTCTGCTACAGGAACGGCTACATGGGCAGATAACCCAGGATGGTACACATTGAATGGTAACCAATTAGGCGTAACTCCGGAAACCAATGACTACGGAATCGGTACCACTCGATGCTTGCTCGTTCGTAAATTCGATGTACTTTCCGGTGCAAATGCTCGTAACAAAACGACTGGTAACTGGGGAACTGGAGACTTTAAGACCCTTGCTTCTGAGTGGTATGGAAAGCAAGTTGGTAAAGCTAGCGGAGAATACCTCAACTCATGTAACGCATTCTCTGAAGTAGGTAATTTCAACTATTACGAGAAATATACTAAATTTGAATCGTTAAATACCGATGCCTTCACCGCTACCGATAATGGAGACGGTACAATGACCATTCATATTAACCTTCCTGGCGGACTCGCATCTCTAGCTTGTAACTTCTTGAAAATTAAAGTTACAAATGCTGCCCAGACACAAGTGTTAGAGGAAATTGATTACCGCGTTCCTATCATTGTTACTGGTGATAAGACAACCAACGATGCCATCTTTACTTCCCTCGGTACTGGCGATGATGCATGTCGCTTGTGTGATGTGGCTATTCTTCAAAATGCCACGCTCACCCCGCATGCCAGTGGCAAGAATATTCTCCATAATATTGAAATATATCGTGGGGCTAAATTAACCATTCCTTCTGATCGAACACTGACGATTGACAGTCTTATCATGCGATCGAAGGGAGATATCGTTCCTCAAGCTGATATTCAAGGAACACTTAATCGCTTCGACACTAAATTGTTCTTCGATAAGCGTGTGGATGAAACTCGTTGGTATTGGATGACACTTCCTTATGATTGCGACATGGGAGATGTAATTTTGAAGGATCAAACAAAGCCAACATATGGCGAAGGCAAAGATTGGGTGCTCAAGTACTACGATGGACAAAAGCGCGCCAACACTCAGTCCGGAGGATGTTGGACTGTATTGCCAGAAGGATCTACTATTCAAAAAGGCAAAGGATATATTCTAGGTGTCACGCCGAAAACAGGACATGATTTCTTGGAATTACGATTCCCGATGACTGCTACTGCATGGGATAAAGATCCGAGTCGTGCTTCTATCGCCGTACCAGTTATGGCAACCAAGTCAGAGGGTATTACGCCGAACCATGTGGGTTGGAACTTGGTAGGTAATCCGTATATTACGCACTACAAGCCCAGTTATATCGGCATGGATCATGCGAACAACACTAACAACCTTATCCCGCTTGGTATCCTCGAACCAGACGGAGAGGCGTATAAACGCACTAATAATGGTGTCCGTTATGTAGTAATTCCTCAAAACGGAGGTTATGCAGAATATTCTCAAGTGGCTATCGGCGATAAACCTATTGAAACGTTCATGAGTTATTTCATTCAAATAGGAGGAACGGCTGATACAGAGTATGCCGTTGACTTCAAGTACGCTAATTCTCGCCATGGCGCTTCCATGCCGATACACCGTGCTCCGGCTGAGTACATGGATGAACCGGATAATCACCCTGTTTGGATCCCTATCACGCTGACAAATGTATTGGACGAACAGGATGAGACGACATTCCTTGTAAGTGACCAATTTACGGATAATTACGATATGATGGATGACCTCGTAAAGATGCGTGGTACCTACTATCAATATCCGCAAATTACCACAAAGCCTGTTCTCGCAAGTCGCAATAATGAAGGTGAGATGGCCTTCAACGCGCTGCCTGATGCCAGTGCAGAAGCAGGTATCCCACTGAATTACTTCGCGTCATCGAATGGAAACTATACCATCGCTCTGAGCGAAAAGTATGGATTAGATGAGGTCAAGGAGGTCCAACTCTTTGATAAGGTTACCAACGAATGGTACGATCTTATGGCGGATAGTTATACCTTCTATTCTAACAGAACAGATAACACTGACCGCTTCATCCTCTCCGTTCGCGTAGAGCGCAAGAAAACTCCGCAGATTGCTACGGACATCGATAACATCGGTTCGTCCGACGGTCCGCGTAAACTCCTCATCGACGGCAATATATATATCCAACGAGGCAATAGGATATATGATATCACCGGCAAACAGGCAGTGCTTCAATAATCCACGGAATTGTTTAACATACCATGAAAACAAAGCCATTACGTATTATGCAGAAACATAAATATCTCGCAATCGCAATCAGCATCGTGGTCGGTGGATTATGGATAGCACTGGTCATGTACACCTTGTCTCTCGGAAAGACAAAGGTTCCTGTCAATCCGGGAGTGGCAGCTGTTAGTTCCGCACATCAATCGCACGGAACGAGCATGCCTACCGCTTCCTTTAAGACGCTGAGTTCCGCGCCTTGGTCGCTCATGAACCAAAGCGCAGCAGTAACGCCGGAAGCAACGGCTCATCCGCAAGCTACGATGGGTAGCACGTCTTACCGTCTCCATCAGACGAGTAGCGCTACCGCTCATGTAGTAGGTAGCGGAACGGGCAGCGCCGGACAAGGAGTAATCGCTACTACCTCGAGTTCTAATAAAGGAATATCGTATTCCGGCATTAGCGCAGGGGGAAATATGTTAGCCATCTCCTCTTCGTTGGCATTGGCAGCCCCGGGAGCAAGTCGTGCGAATGAGATCGCATCAACAACTGAAGTTTCCGAACCCCGCGCAATCATAGGAAAGCGCAAAACGCCTGTTGATCCTTTTGATCCTTTCCTCAATCCCGTTGGAGATGTGGCTTGGCCGGTAATGCTCCTGCTCACCATTGCTTGGTGCGTAAGAGTCCACCGAAGAAAGCAACAAGCATGTAAATAGGATAAAAGATTTCCAATAAAAGAGCCACGTACCACGGAGTGCGTGGTTCTCTTGTTTTAATAAGATGGTACTCTATTGGAAATTTAACAAGAATGATCGGGAAGAAGAGCAACTGCGCCATATTGGCAGCCACAACGATTGCCCCATAGCGACGAATGTCTTTATCCGTATAATGCGGTGCCTTACCTGCCCAACGCATCCGCTGACGCCAGAAAGCCTTCCAACTCGTCTGCGGACGCACTATCGCCGTATAATCCTCTTCATCAATCACACCTACCTTATACCCTCTCCTCTTCATCGCTTCTAATAGAAACATATCATCCCCGCTCGGGATCTCCGGATGCAACTCACTCTCGCACTCCAACCACGCCTCTCTCCGCACAATCAGGTTCGCACCACTACACATCACAGCCTGTTCCTTTTTTGCCGCCCGCATCGTCAACTCCTGTATCGCCGCGTACTCCGCAATCTGGAGTCTCTCCAACAAGGAGGAGCCTACCCCATCCCTCCCTTCAGGGAGGGCGCTTTCCATGCGTAATGGTAAAATGATGAGGTCTAAGTTTTCCTTCCCTTCAGGGAAGGTCAGGTTAGGCTCTTTTGCCGCCTTCGGCCGCTCTACATCATCATCATGCAGCCATACATATTCACTCGTTGCTACATGAATAAGTTTAGATAGGGCGTGCTTCTTACCGAGGTTGTCATCATTGACTCCGCGAATAGGCGTTATATGACAACAGCCTACCCCAGCCCTCCCTAAAAGGAGGGAGTTAAATTGGCTCATAAAAGTAGGATAACTCTTCGCAACAATGCGCTGCATTTCTTCTCCCTTCCCTTTAGGGAGGGGCAGGGGGTAGGCCCCTCCTGCCATCAGCGCCATCGCCATCCGATGATCGTCTTTTACCTCATGCAGTCGCACCGCCTCTAATCGGTCCGACTCCTTATATCTCAACCGCTCTGTTCCCGTCGCCTCTAACTTAATTCCCAACTCCTCACAAGTCAGTGCGATAGCAGGGAACAAATCCGGGCAATTGGTAAAGTCAATAGAAACCCTCTCATCCTCTAATCCACTAATCCCTTCACCCTTAATCACCGCCCCTTCTGGAACGAAGGTAGTGGTGACACCGAAATACTTGGCATAGATATCGGCCACTATTCTATCCCCCTGGATACTCTTATCCGTCAACCCTTCAAGCAGCAACTCTCCTCCATGGATAGCCACATACTCATACCAGAAAGCCGCAGCACTCCAATCGGCCTCCAGCAAGGAGCCTACCCCATCCCTCCCTGAAGGGAAGGAGTTTTTCTTGTACATCTCCATCACCTTGCGGGTCATGGCGACGTAAGGCGAGTCATCAGAAACTTCTATGCCATGCATGAGCAAAGCCGAGTTCGTTTGGCTGGTAGGTTTCCCCTTTCGCTCCATGAGGCGCGGATCACCATCTAAGGTAATCGGTTCTCCGGGATAGCATTGGGCTAAATGCACTTCCAGAAATCGCAGTGCAGTGCCGCAATTCTTCAGATACAATGTCAGCGGCTCACCTTTCTTATGCGCCCGTAGTTTCTCTAATGCATCATGCAGCACGATCACATCATCGGGCATATCCGAAGAGACCCGCATAAGCGGATCTCCATGGATAGCTTGCAATAACAGTATTCTGTTAGCAATCGATTTCGATATCGGAAGAGCAATCTTCAATCTCCAATCTTCAATTTACCGAAGGTAATGGACTGTAATCGCGGCTGTAACGCAAATGCTGGTCGATATATCCTTCTGTGAAATCAATCTTTACATCAGTGATATTTCCGTCCTTATCTTTGACTGCGGTATATACCGGATTGACAAAACCCTTATATGGTGCGATATTGAGTTTGGAGAAGCGCTCCAAGACCTCTTTATGCAGTTCCTGATTGACTTTCACCGCATAGGTCTCAACGATCTCTTTCGCGGCCGCATAGTCGCCTTCAGAGGTGATGCGTTGGATCTCTGCCAGCAACTCGCCGTACAAACGGCGCAAGCCTTCGTAATCGTTCACTTGCATATAGTGCTTGCCCTCGCGCTCAACAATCTCTACCTCACCTTTGGCATGCGCAAGCACCCAATTAGCAATCAGCTGACGGTTACGCATATGCGCCTCCTCGATGTCCTTTCCCAATTCGACACGCTTGAGTTGCGTCATTGCGCCATTCATCATCTGCTCGTAATAACCGGCCTTATACGCCTCTTCGTTAGGCAGCAGACCCAGTTCCACTAACTTCGGATCAGCCAGATAATAGAGGCCGAACAAGTCCGCACGAGCCTCTTCAATAGTCGAAGCATGCTCCTTGAGCGCATCTTTGGTCACACCCGGCATTAACTTACCGCTTCCGTGACCTACGCACTCATGAAGATCGGTATGCAGATTGCTGCACAGCGCGCCGTACTGCTCTTCGCGGGCACGCGTCTCTTCGTCAATCATAAACTCCTCATCGAAGCCGCTACCTTTAGCAGCCTCGGTATAAGCGAGCATCAGGTTATCAATCGTCACAGACTTCGAGCCATAGGCCTTACGGATCCAGTTGGCGTTCGGCAGGTTGATGCCGATAGGCGTTGACGGATAGCAGTCGCCGGCCAGAATAGCCGCCGTGATGACCTTTGCACTCACGCCTTTAACCTCCTCCTTCTTGTATTTCGGATCGGTTGTGGAGTGGTCTTCAAACCATTGTGCGTTCTCGGAGATTAACTGTGCGCGCTTGGTAGCCTGCAGGTCCTTGAAGTTCACCATAGCTTCCCATGTACCGGTGATGCCTAACGGATCGGAATAGGTCTCTGTGAAACCGTTCACGAAGTCCACACGGCTATCCAGGTCTTTCACCCATGCGATGCAGTATTCGTTGAAGGTCTTCAGGTCACCCGTCTCATTATATGAGATCAGCTTCTCAATCACTTCACGTTGCTGGTCGTTCTCTGCGTATTTCAATGCCTCTTTGAGCCAGAATACCACGTGCTCCAGTGCCTCGCCATAGAGACCACCAACCTTATACACGCGCTGTTCGATCTCGCCCTTCTCGTTCTTCACCAGTTGGCTATTGAGACCAATCCACAGCGGCTCCTCAGAGTTATCCTTATGCGCATCATACCATGCTTCAGCCTCCGCCTGCGTGACTCCTTCGCCATAGTAGTTGCCTGCCGAACCCGCTACGAGGTCTACGCCGTCCTGTTGCGTAGTACGCTTGGGCATTACTGCGGGGTCAAACATCACCGGGAGAATAGCTTCGTCATACTGCACGCCGGCTTTCTCGCATGCGGCTACAAACCACTCTTGACTGAACTCCGGCAGGAACTTATCCTCACTGTAGTGATGATGAATACCATTACTGAACCATACACGCTTCAGATAGCGCTCAAAAGCGGCGAAATCATCCGTATTCTTGTCATATGGATAATTGCCATACAGCGCCTCGCAGGCACGACGGATACGCAGGTTATATCTTCCATTCTGGTCGAATAAGATATCGCGTCCCCATAACGATGCCTCGCTCAAGCAATAGATGAGCGATTTCTGCTGCAATGTTAATTGATCGAACTCCGGCACATCAAAGCGCAGGATTTCTAAGTCATAAAACTTATCCACGTTATATTGGAAAGCTTGTTCTTGCTTTTGACAGCCGCAGAATATTCCCACGGCTGCCAAAAAGATAATGAATGATTTTCTCATTAGATACGCTCTAATACGGTCTTGATTAACTCTTTTACACGCGGTTTGTAGTCAGTATTCGCAGCCTCCACCTTACGTTGCGCAATCACGCAGCAAACGGTCATAGCCTTGTGACCCATATGGAGAGCCAAACCGGCGATACAAGATCCCTCCATCTCGTAGTTCGTGATACGCTGACCTTCGTAACGGAAAGCAGAGATCTTCTCATTGATATCCGGTACGGCGATATCTACACGCAGGTTACGACCTTGCGGGCCATAGAAGCCGTTCGCAGCAATCGTGCAACCACGCATCATATCGTCTTTCGCAATACGATCTACCAACTCCGGGTTAGCAGCTACTACATAAGGCACAGCTGCTTTCTTAGGATATCCGACGAAATCTACGAAGGCCTTCTCGAAACCGAGGTCAGCAATCTTATCGCGGTCGTGATAGAAAGCAAGCACACCGTCGAAACCAATCGACTTCTGGCTTACGAGGAAGGTACCCAGAGGAATATCCTCCTGCATACCGCCGCAAGTACCGATACGTACGATCTCCAGTTGACGTTTCTCCGCCTTCTCCTGACGCGTGTTATAATCGATATTCGCGAGCGAGTCAATCTCGTTCATCACGATATCGCAGTTGTCGGTACCGATACCGGTAGAGATACAACTGATACGTTTGCCCTGGAATTTACCGGTGATGGTATGGAACTCACGACTCTGAACGTCGCACTCAATAGAACCTTCGTCGAAGAACGAAGCAACGATGTTTACACGGTCTTGGTCACCTACAAGAATGATCTTATCGGCCAAGAACTCAGGTTTGAGATGAAGATGAAATGCAGAACCATCCGCATTGATGATTAACTGCGAAGCTGGGAAAGTTTTCATGATAGTATAAGTTTAAAAAATTACAAATGTCCAATTTACAATTTCCAATACGCGAAGCGTCACGCTTCTCCTCCGGTGAAGGTCAGAGGTAGCGTACCTCCGGGTACAGGAGCACCTACAGGATTGATGGTGCCGAATTTCTTCTCATATTGCGCGATATTATTCTGCAGCGCACCGAGGATCTTCTTCGCCTGATCAGGCGTCACAACTACACGCGCAACCACATTTGCCTGCGGAACACCGGGCATGATCTGCGCAAAATCCAATACAAACTCCGTCGGCGTATGCGCGATAAGCGCTAAGTTAGCAAAAGCTCCTTGAGCTTTATCCGGAGTGATGTTGATGTTTAATTTCTGTTCAGCCATAGTATTTTACCATTTTTTTGTATTTCGTTTAGGAACCACCAGCATCCATAGGTTCACCAGTGGTAATGCGATATCGAACCACAATACGGACCACATACTGAAGCGATGCAAGCCCATCCGTCGTGCCGATACATTGATGATCGCCGTCTGCAGTATCCAGCGAACGAGGAATAGCAGAATAGCCGCAAGCGGAATAAGTACATTCGCGCTCAAGAGACTCATCTCTTCCAGCGCAACAGGTATATATCCGACCAGTGCTACCAGCACAGCGATATAGAATAGTCCTCGTGTCAACGGTTCTAATGCCAACCGGCATTTTGTCTCATTGCGATAGGCCGGAGAGACAGATACATGGCGTCGTTTCTGCTGCCACCATTCCTTCATCGTCTTCTTTGATATCGACCACATATAACTCTCGCGCGCCAGCACCACTGCCGTATTCGCTTTCGTGGCTACATGATTGACGAAAAGATCATCATCACCTGCCCTATTGGTCATCAGATGTGTGAATCCTCCGGACTCGAAGAAGAGACTCTTGCGGTAAGCTAAGTTACGCCCTACTCCCATATACGGATGCCCGCACAATGCTGCACCTAAGTAATGCAAACCATTGAACAAGGTGTCATATCGTACCAAGCGGTTTACATGACCCTTCTCATAGAAATACGGACCGAAACCCAGAATGATATCCTTGTCCGCCTTCGCCATCATCGTACTGATCCAATGGCGCGACTCCGGACAACAGTCTGCATCCGTCAGCAGCAACCATTCGTACTGCGCGGCTTTCGCCGCCAGCGTCAAGGCCAGTTTCTTTGTGGAACCGACACGTGCGCCGTACGGCACAAACGTCATATGCAGACGCGGGTCCTGCGTCATGTAGCGCTCTACAACCATGCGCGTCTCATCCTCCGAACCGTCATCCACCACGATCACCTCATACGTCGGATAGTCCTGCGTGAGCAAGGCCTGCAGATACTGCGAGAGATTATAACTCTCGTTATGCGCCGCCAACACTACCGTCACTCCGGGTTTCCCCTCATCCGCTAATCCGTTAACCCCTTCATCCTTTCTATCCTTCCGCATTCTGCGCGCAGGCGCAGCCATATAGCGGGCATACCAATATACCTGCACGATAAAGAGCAGACCCAGCGCTCCTAAGAGCACATAATCAACCGTATGTAAGTCTATCAACTCCACGAGGATTAACGTACAATCTTGATTTTATACGTATGTGTACTGCTGCCGTCTTCCGCCTTGACAGTGATGACCCATGGTTTGCCGTCTATCTCGCCGGCTTCCACCGTCATCTCCTGGCTATCCAGTTTACGACCATTGAAACGCGCCTTCTCGCCTTTGATATTCGTCAGCGTACCTATACCGCGTAGACCTTCGATCTTCACGTTAGCCGCATCGCCGATAGCAAAACGCTGCTCTTTCTCCGAATTGGGGTCAAAATCTTTCTGCGCCTTGCCGTTAATCAGCAACTTATCAATGCGGGACGAATAGATCAACTCGATATCGTCTACATATAGTCCATTGCCGTCATATAAGCCGTCGTTAGCTCGGAAAGCAGGATAGTTACCAGCCGAGAGGATCACATTACACATCGTCGGACGACCGTTATTCTTATACAAGATAGGCACCTTGATCTGGGTCCAGTCGTTATACTTGGCACGTGCGCGATACCATCCTTCAGCCACCTGCTTCACCGGCTGGTCCGTTCCACACTCGTTGCCATCCGTAGCCGTACGGATATCACTCTCCTCGTTGACACGCTCGGTAGACGTACAGCCGCCCACTTTATTCTTATACGTACTGCTCTTCGCCGTTCCTTGCCAGGAATAGAAAAGCAGATGAAAATCTTCCTTATCCGTATTAGCACCCGTTCTCTTCACCCAAACGACCATTGTATCGGGACGGTATTTCCAGGGGATACCACCTTCCGTACCGGCCGTAGCACTATTGAGGTTCAGACCCTTCAGGTACTGCCATGGGTAACCTAACGACATATATCCCGGGCCCGTAGCACCGAGGTTCAGCTTCGGTATACCGACAGCGCGGTCCGCCACATAGGCGCAATAACCCGTACGGCCTTGCTTCTGAAACATAAACGTGAACTTAGAGCCCACTTGACTCACATTACTACCATGCCAATCCGCTAACTGAGCATCGCTCTTGAACTTATCCGTCCATTTCTCAAAATGCGGGTCAGGCAACTGCTGCGCACGCAATACCGTTACGGCCATTAATGCCAATGCGAATAGAATTGTCTTTTTCATTTTGCACATATTTACCAAATTCGCCGCAAAAGTAGTAAAAAAAAATGACATATGCAAGCATATGCCACTTTTTTCTGTTTTTTTAGTCCTGCCTTGCTATAACAAGCGTACGATGCAGAAGCTATAGAGCATACCCAGCAGCATCGTGAATTTCACCAACCGCTGGCAGTTCTTATAATCGCTCGGAATCTTCGCCGTCCATAGCAGACTAAGCGCACAGATCAGAGGAATGACGATACCGAAGAGGATATACCGCGTACTGAGACTGGTCCAACCGATAGGGAACGGCAGCACCCGATACCATAGATGACCGATGATCGCTAATGTCAAGACAATCAGCACGGTAACGAAGATTTTTGTCCACGTCTCTCCCCATACTACCGGCATCGAGTGGCACTCCAGTTCGCGGTCACCCATCTGGTCCTGCATATCCTTAACGATCTCGCGTATCCAGGTCAGCAGAAAAGCAAACAGCGCAAACCCGCCTAACCATACATAGAGGTCATGCACCAAGGTTGTATACGGCAGTATCGCCTCATAGCGCAGTTGCAGAATAGCTACGTTTGTCAGCGCTACCATCATCGGCGTCATCGCCGCTAACAAAGCGATCGTCAGATTACCGATCATGAAGAGCCGCTTATAACTGCTGGAGTAGAACCAAAGCAAGCCGGGGATGAGGATGAAAATCGACGCGATAGTGATGCTGCGCAACAGCCAAGCTATCACCAGTCCGCATACTGCCCCAACGACGCTCAACGACACACTCAACCGCATCGCCTCAGGTTTGCTGACGCTACGCGTCACGATCACTTCATCCGGACGATTGATACGATCAATCTTCACATCAAAATAATCGTTGATCACATACCCTCCGGCAGCAATCAGTACGGTAGCCACAATCAGCAGCAGCAATATATACCACGGCAACTGTTCACCGAATGCTGCGGCATTCAGTATCGGCACAGCCACCCATTTCTCCATCAGCCATACCAAGGCTGCCAGAAAGAGCAGATTGCTCCACCTCACCAAACGGAATATATCCTTAATAATCTCCAATTTTCAATCTCCAATCTTCAATTACTTAATCTTCAGTATCACGCTTTTCCAAGCCTCCAACGGCACTTCGATCGTTCCATCCGGTACGAATTCCAATTTACTTTTTCCGCCGCGTAAGAGGTCCGTAGCCGTAGCTTTTGCTTTCTCCTCCATACCCAGATATACAAACGCGTCATTCGGAATGCGGACACGTATGTTCTGCGCACGGTCGTGGAAATTGACCACTACCAGCAATGTCTCGCCTTTGATATAGCGCAGGAAGGCAAACTGCTTATGCCTGTCGAATCCTTCGCCTTGCGCATACGTGATATCGTATAACTGGCCTTTCTGGATTGCTTTGCTGCTACGCGCCGTGGTCAGCAACTGCTGATAATAGGTTCGTATCTCCCGCTGGGCATCGTTCATACGCTCGCCGTCGAACTTACCCCTATTCGTCCATTGCTGTACGTTTTTCATTCCCCAATAGTCAAAGATAGAGGTTCGTCCGTCCATACCGCTGAAGCCTTCCATATCCATACCGCGTTCACCTAACTCCTGACCGGAATAGATCAGTACCGGACCTTGATGCAAGGTCGCTGCGATAGTCATCGCCGGTTCGGCACAACGACCGGAACCGCAGAAGAAACCGCTGGCGATACGTTGCTCATCGTGGTTCTCCAGGAAATAGAGCATATGCGGCAGACGTCTGTCGCCGTGCTGCATCCATTGACCGGTGATGCCTTCCGCCGGCCAACCCTTGCTCGTCACGCCGCGCAGGTAATCGTACATACCTACTTTGTCATACAGATAGTCGAATCCGGCAGAGAGATACGCATCGTATTTAGACGGGTCGTAGCATTCGCCGATGAAGATGAATTTCTTGTATTTCTTCTTCACCTGTCCGATGGCCCATGCGAAGAACTCTACAGGCACCATCTCCGCCATATCAACGCGTACGCCGTCCACTCCTTTGCTTGCCCAGAAAAGCAATATGTCCAGCATCTTCGGCCATACCGAAGGTATCGGATCAAACTGCTTCTCCATGCCGCCTTGGTAATAGACGCCGTAGTTCAGTTTGACGGTCTCATACCAGTCGTCCTTACCGGGGTGAGAGGTGAAACAGTCGTTACCCGTCACTTTGGCTGGGAATTCCTCGTAGCCCTGCAGGTCAATATCCATCGAGAAACGCTCACCGGGGATGTAATAGAAGTCATTGAGAGGAGAGAACGCCCACTCGGGATGATCGCCTTCGCCTAAGTCCTTTACGCCCTTCGGCTTGCATAGGCTCTTGTACTCACGCGCTACGTGGTTAGGTACGAAATCTATCAGCACCTGCAAGCCTGCCTCATGCGTACGCTGGACAAGCGCCTCGAATTCATGCATTCGTTTCGCTTCGTCTTTCGCTAAGTCAGGGTCTACGTCGTAGTAGTCCGTGATGGCATACGGGGAACCGGCTTTACCTTTGGTAATCGCCGGATTGTTATATTGCGCGGTTGCATGACGGATGACACCGGTGTACCATACGTGCGTAGCACCCAGGTCCACAATGGCCTTGAGTGCCCGCTCCGTAATATCCACAAATCGTCCACAACCGTTCTCTTCCTTCGTGCCGTTATATTTGCGGGTGTCATTGAAGTTCGCAAACAGGCGCGGGAAGAGTTGGTAGATGATGGGTTTGTTCATTAATCGTATGTGTGTTTTTCTATGGTAACGGGATATTAAATCAATGCAGCCGTATCGCTGGCGATCATCAGCTCTTCATCCGTCGGGATCAAGCAAACGGTTACTTTCGATCCCTTCTTGGAGATGATACGCTCTTCGCCACGTACATTATTGGCTTCTTCGTCCACCTCGATGCCGAGGAACGACAGACCCTTCATAATCTGCGCACGGATATACGGGTCGTTCTCACCGATACCGGCGGTGAAGACGAGGATATCCAGACCGTTCATCGCTGCTGCGTATGCACCGATATATTTGATCACGCGATAGATAAACATCTTACGCGCCAGGTCTGCGCGTTTGTTGCCTTGATTGATAGCGGCCTCGATATCACGGCAGTCACTCGACACACCACTCACGCCTAACAGACCGGATTTCTTATTCACCAGGTCATTGAACTGTGCCGTCGTCAGATGCTCTTTATCCATGATAAACGTAGCAGCTCCGAGGTCGAGGTCACCGGCACGGGTACCCATTACCAGACCCTCTACCGGCGTCAGACCCATACTCGTATCTACGCTCTTGCCGTCCATAACCGCCGTACAGCTACCGCCACCACCGATATGCGCCGTCACGATCTTCTTACCCTTCGGGTCAACACCGAGGAACTCACATACGCGAGCACTGACATAGCGGTGACTCGTGCCGTGGAAACCGTAGCGACGGATAGCGTATTTCTCGTATAACTCATACGGCAACGCATACATATATGCGTAGTCCGGCATCGTCTGATGGAAAGCCGTATCGAAGACTGCTACCTGCGGCACACCCGGCAGGATCTTCTCGATGGCATCGATACCCTTCAGGTTAGCAGGGTTATGCAGCGGGGCTAACTCCACGCATTGGATGATCTCCGCTTTTACCTCAGGGGTAATCAGCACAGACTTGTTGAATTTCTCACCGCCGTGAACGACACGGTGACCAACGGCGTTAATCTCCTTGAGGTCCTTGATGCAACCGATCTTCGGGTCCACCAACTTCTCCAGAATCAACTCGATACCTACGGTATGCTCCGGCATCGATTTCTCGAATTTCACCTTCTCGCCGTTAGGCAGTTTAACCAGCAGGAAGGAATCCGGCAGACCGATTTTCTCGATACCGCCTTGCGCCATTACTTGCTTACTCTCCATCTCGAAGAGTTTGTACTTGATACTACTGCTACCGCAGTTCAAAACCAAGATTTTCATAATTTAAATAAATTTAAATTTTGGAGCTTCGGCTTCGTCGAGTTGCGTAAGCGAGCTTACACTCGACTAGCACGAACCTTCATGTGTATTATATTTAATAAGGTTATTTACTTGATTGCCTGGTTGGCAGTGATGACTACCATTTGTACGATATCCTGTACTTTGCATCCGCGGCTCAGGTCGTTTACCGGAGCAGCAATACCCTGGAGAATCGGACCTACGGCATCCGCACCCGAGAAACGCTCTACGAGTTTGTATCCGATATTACCGGCCTGCAGATCCGGGAAGACGAGTACATTGGCCTTACCGGCTACCTTGCTACCCGGCGCTTTCGTAGCCGCCACGCTCTCTATGAGAGCGGCATCAGCCTGCAACTCTCCGTCGAGAGCCAAATCCGGCGCCATCTCTTTCGCGAGTTTGGTAGCCTCAGCGACTTTATCTACGAGCTCGTGTTTCGCACTACCCTTGGTCGAGAAACTCAGCATCGCTACGCGCGGCTCGATACCGGCGATAGCGCGAGCCGTCTCTGCCGTCGAGAGCGCGATTTCCGCCAACTGCTTCGCATCCGGATTCGGGTTCACTGCGCAGTCCGCAAAGAGCAGGAAGCCGTTCTCACCCAGATGCTTCGCCGGCGTGAACATCAGGAAAGCACCACTCACGATCGAGCAACCCGGCTTGGTCTTCAGGATCTGGAATGCAGGACGAATCGTATCCGCCGTCGTACCACGTGCTCCGGCTAACTCACCATCCGCATCTCCGGCCTTAATCATCAAGCAACCCAGATAAAGCGGATCTTGCGCTTTCTTTGCCGCCTCTTCCTCCGTCATACCCTTCGCTTTGCGAAGTTCAAAGAGCAGGTTCGCATACTCCGGCATCTTCGGATCGTGAATAGGATCTACGATCTTCGCCTCCGCGATATGCTCATAGCCCTTCTCCGCCGCCATCGCTTTGATTTTAGCGGGGTCTCCAATTAAAATAAGCTGCGCGATCTTGTCTCTCAGCAAGATATTAGCAGCCTCTAATGTACGCGGTTCATCGCCTTCCGGCAACACAATGCGCTGCGGATTGGCTTTCGCACGCGCAATCATTTGTCCTAAAATATCCATAATCGTGTAAATTAACTTATTGCGACTGCAAAGATACAAAAATTATTCCATATACGCAATACCTAATATAAAATTTATATTTTTTTTCAAAAATATTTGCTCATTTCAAAAAAATGTCGTACCTTTGCAGCCTGAATTGTGATTATTTGGAACAAACAATCTCTTTCTAATATATGAAGAAAAGTTTACTCATTGCTTCGCTGCTTTGCTTCTCGGCCGGACTGATGGCTCAGGAGGCGCAGACGGAGAAGGTAAAAGGAGCACACCCGTACAAGGTGGAGGAGAACGAGGAGATCGCTACGGCGTACTCCCATTGGTGTCTTACTCCGCATTTCGGTTTTAACTATTTTGACGGAGACTTCAATTCGGAGATGCAGCATGCGATTTGGTTCCCCAATGCCGGATTGGATTTGGAATATGATTTCAACCCCGTTTGGGGTCTTGGCCTCTCGTATATGTTCAGCAGATACGGTGTAACGGGACTGCCCGGTTTCGACAATGCCGATAAGTTGCTGGAGGGCTATATGCATAAGGCGGGTCTCTATGTATCCATGGACTTTATGAATCTCTTTTTCCCGAGAGCGAAGAAGAAGATTTTCTCTGCTAATGCTATCGTTGGCGGTGGCTACGCATGGTATAAGAGTACTACGTATTTCCCGGACGACGATGCGCATGGACGTGGTCATACGGCGCAGCAGACGCCGATGGCGATGGATAAATACAACGGCCAGCTATATTTGCAGGCCGGTCTGGGTATTGATTTCAACCTCAACCGCACCATGGCGCTGGGTCTCCGCGCGACGTACGTATATTTTGTAAATGACTATATTGACGGTCGTGGTGTATCCGGTCAGCACGCCGTAGCATCGAAGAACAACGATGGTATGGTGGATGTATCGATGTTTATGCGTTTCAAGCTGATGGCTGTATCAAAGACGCACGTGCGTAATATGTCCAGCCTTGATACTTGGGCGAAGAAATCCGAGGAATCCAAGCCCTGCCACGATACCGTTATCATCAAGCATGACTCGATCATCGTTCGCGAGGTTATCCAGCATACGAATACGCAGAAGGAATTGGAGAGCGTTTATTACGTATACTTCGATAATAACAAATCGACGATTGATGATAAGGGTCTGATTACTATCCAGCAGGTAGCGGATCGTCTCGAGGAAGACACTACGCTCTATGCTGTCGTTACCGGCTTCTGCGACAATACGGGTTCGAGCAAACTCAACTTCGCGTTGGGTGACAAGCGTGCTGCGAATGTCATCGATGAGTTGGGTCAAGAGCATGGTATCGCTTCCGAGCGCATGTATGCGCAAGGTCTCGGCAAACTCGTCGGCCGTCGTAGCCAGGCCGCTTATGGTCCTAACCGTCGTGCCGCTATCAAGCTCGTAGATAAAGACACCTTCGAGCGCATGAAGGCGAACCTCGATGAGCAACGCGCACTCAAGGAGAACGAGGCATCCGGCGAACCGGAGGTAGTAACGCCGGTAGTTACCGCTCCTGCGAACACCGTGCCGCTGTCGGAGAGCGCTCGCAAAGAGAAAGTAAACCAGTACAAGCAACGCGAGAGCGAGCAGGTCATCACCGATAACTCGACGACCCTGTCCCGTCTGGCACGCCAGTACTATAACAACACCTACTGCTGGGTTTATATCTATATCGCTAATAAAGATAAGATCGGCAACCCGAATAAGTTGACACCGGGTATCAAACTAACCATCCCGGAGTTGACGCAGAAGGAGATGAATATCACCAAAGACGAGGGTCTTGTTCTTTACAACAACGCTCGTTTAGGAAAATAAACAAATAGGGTCCCCGACGCAACTTGTAAAGTTGTGGTGGGGAGAGCGGAGGCCCTGAGAGACTTACCGTTGCGACGAGGTCGCATCGCAGTCCGAAGGTGCCGAACGCGAGGGTCCCATAGCTCAGTTGGTTAGTAGCACCTGACTCATAATCAGGGGGTCCTTGGTTCAAGCCCAAGTGGGACCACAGCAAGAGGATAGTCCCGACGACTATCCTCTTGTCGTAAGAAGACATGAGAAAATGGATGGTCATATGGATTGTGCTCTTCTCCTTATTATTAGGGGATGCGTGCGCGTACGCACTCACGCCTGCGCAAAAGCGCGCGAAGGCGAGAGCGAAGATGGAGCGTAAACGCGAGGCACAACGCAAGAAGGCGAAGAAGAAACGTATCAAAGAGGGTAAACTCCTGCTTTATGTCTATTCCTTCGACCAACGCAGCGGAGAGATCCTACCGGCTACCCATATCGTTGCGCAAGACATCAACGCACGGACTAACAAGAAGCCGAAAATCAATAAACCTACCGACAACAAGAAAGCACGCATATCCAAGACCCTACCGGCGGGCAGATACTGGATCACAGCCGCCAAGACCGGTTATTTCTCCTCCGACACCCTCTATTTTGACCATCGCGATGATGAGGACTCTGTATCGATAGCACTCTATCCGGAGACGCGAATGACCTTTACCGTCACGGACTCGCTTACCGGACGCCCCGTTGTAGCCAATATCATCGTGCGCAACCCGCAAGGACGTAAGATCATGCAGACGACCTCCGACTCGCTGCACTCCACCCTCGCTGTGCTCTTAGACGACCGCATTCCGTATTATACCATCGATGCCACAGCCGTGGACTATTTCCCCTTCCATGATACGATTCGTCCTATCGCGCCCTTCGAGGGCGTCATCATGAGCCCGAAAGAGATCAAGTCCTTCGTGCTGCATAATATCTATTTCGCTACCGGCAAGACGCGTATCTTAGATACCTCCGAACAGGCGCTGAACGAGTTATACCAATTCCTCACGCTGCGTCCGCAGCAACGCATCCGCATCGTCGGCCACACCGATAATATCGGTTCCGATCGCGCGAACCAAATCCTCTCCGAAGGACGATGCAAAGAGGTAAAGCAGGCGATGATCGACCGGAGTATCAAACCCGAACGCATCGAGATCGAAGGACGCGGAGAAAGCGACCCTATCGTACCGAATACCACGGAGGAGAACCGCCAGATGAACCGCCGCGTCGAGATCGTTTTACTATGAGACTAACTGCTTAATAATATCATGAAAAAAATAGTTACGCTACTCTTATTGGCCGTCGCGGTGTGGTATGGGGGCATCGCTGCGCAAGGACGAATCAAACTGCCGGCGGAGTATGATGAGATAGCTACACCTGAGAAGCTGTCGAAAGGCGAATATCTGGTGCGGCAAGGTGACAAATGGGGCTTATGGAGTTCTACCTATTCTAAATTCTACATTCCCGTCATGTATCATGAGATACAGGTCTCCGGAAGGTATGCCGGGCAGAAGCTTTATGCCGTACGGCTGAACGACCGTTGGGGATTGGTGTCCCACAGCAATGAGGTCTATGTGCCAACCACGATGCGCTCTATCGATTACGAGAACGAGGAGCAATATACTATCGTCACGGGCGACGGGACGGTCTATTCTTCGGGAAAGGAGACTCTCTCCGCCTATGGCATATTCAAATACCTCAGAGCGCAAGCAGAACATCAACCGATTTTCTATATCCGTTTCGATAATGCCAAGCACGTCATGGTAGATGCCTATGATATAGCAAGCCCTTTTCGAAATGGACTGATAGGCATACGGGATCGGGTAACGGACAAAGTGCGTTATCTCAACACCCGCGGCGAATGGGTCCCAGCTCCGCGCACTACTGCGGCGAACCTTGGCGTACGTGCGAAGTATAATAAATCACATGATTTCTCTCAAGGACTGGCAGCCGTACAGATGCCGCTCAATAGCAATGCTCCGCTCAAATGGGGCTTCATCGACAAAAGCGGTAAGATGGTTATCCCTGCTAAGTTCACCAACGAGCCTTCGGACTTCTCCGGCGGACTGGCATTAATCCATCTAACGAATGACCAATACGTCTTCATCAATAAAGAAGGACAAGTGGTGACGGAAGAGATGGACCAAGCGACACCTTTCTGCAACGGCTATGCGTTTGTCAGCACCGATAAAGGGATGTACGCCATCGACAGCACCTTGCAGATTGTGAACGAAGAGATTCCGGCTAAGATCTTCTGGTTCGGCTGCTATGATCAGGTATTAGACCAGCAGAAGAATGCTTCGCGCAGTACGAATATCTTCAGTGCTCAGGACTCCCCTGCGAGTGATCCATGTCTCTTTGACGCGCAAGGACATCCATACGTCATCATCTGCGAGGAGCACTTCTCTGTATGCTCTATCTCGGAGGACATCCTGCATATCACGTATGATCCCTATGGACAGGATATAGATATCTTCTGCGACCCGACAGGCCAAGTCCTCTACCTTCTCGAGCGAAATAAATTCTAAAAAAAAGCAGTAACTTTGCTCCATCTTTCATGCATATAAACACGGAGGATACACGGAGGATTTACGGAAGATACACGGACTATTAGAATAATAACCAGACTATGGCATACGTAGAACCATCTTCGCCTTTTGACCATCTAAGTGGCAAATTATCTAAAAATGAACGCATCGTCATGCGTACTCGTTATGGTCGTACGCACGCGTATGCCCTTCGACATCCTTTTAGAGGACCTTTTACGGATAGCCAAAAGACGGTTATCAATGCCTTCGCGCAAGCAGTTAAGCAGTGTAAGGTCGAGATGACCGACCCGGAGCGTCTTGCTTACTGGCAAGATCGTTATCTCAAATACGATAAGGCTGCACGACGTAATCCCACGAAAGCCAATGCAACCTTCATTGGTACGAATACCGATAAATACTACGTCACTCTCCGCGGCTTCATCATCGCCTCCCTCTCCGCCCAACTCCGCGCTGAGTAGCGTTTTCTGCAAATAAATTTGCATATGTAAAAAATTCTTTGTACCTTTGCAGTCGCAAAGGTCTAAAGACCGATTATTACGACATATACCCGCGCATAGCGTTGCGCGATAACATATTAAACAAATAGCATTACTATTATTCGCATTCAAAAAAGCGTCGGAAACTTAGTTTGAATACTAACGAATAATCAGCATCAAGGGAAGCAAGTTTGCACCCTGAGCCAAAGTAATGGTAAATGTTCATACCTTTTAGGTGTGGATTTACCTATTTTGGTGAGGGTTTATGCATCCGACGCTTTTCCTGAATGCGAGTAGGTACGTCCCACCTTTTTTATTCGTTTTGGTGATTGATAGCAATGCACAAATAGCTATCAATCCATGCCAAGAAGCCACGAATTACGACAAGCAAGGGCTGCTAAAAAGGATGAGTTTTACACTCAGTATTTAGACATTCAAAAAGAAGTGAATGCCTATCTTGAATACAATCCTAATGTTTTCCGTGGGAAGACAATCCTGTTACCGTGTGATGATCCGGAGTGGAGCAACTTCACACGTTTCTTTGCTGAGAATTTCGAGAGGTACGGCCTGAAGAAACTCATCAGTACATCCTTTGCCGTAGAAAGCAAGCAAAGCAAGTGGTACGAGCCGACATTGTTCGAAACGGATTCTCCTAAATATGACAAAGACAAAACACGTACTCACGGCAAAATCTTTGTACTTGATCGGGATGTAAACAATAGCGGTCGCATCGATATTGATGATCTACAATGGGAATATCTGCAAGGAGACGGCGATTTTCGCAGCAAAGAAATCAAAGCCCTGCGCGATGAAGCAGACATCATTATTACAAATCCGCCATTTTCGCTATTCCGTGAGTTCGTTGCATGGATATTCGAAGCAAACAAGCAATTCCTTATTCTTGGCAATATCAACAACGCTTGCTATAAAGAAGTCTTCCCGTTGATGCAATGCAACAAAATGTGGCTTGGACCTTCTATCTCCAGCGGTGACCGTGAATTTCGTGTGCCCGATGAATATCCCTTAGAGGCAGCAGGATGGAGAATCGATGACGATGGCATACACTATATCAAAGTGAAAGGGGTGCGTTGGTTTACCAACATGGAGCACGGACGCCATCACGAACCCTACAAACTGATGACCATGGCAGAGAACATCAAGTACTCCAAGCATAAAGAGGTCAAGGGTATTGGTTATCTCCATTACGATAACTACGATGCTATAGATATCCCGCATTCCGATGCTATCCCTTCTGATTATGATGGAGTCATGGGAGTGCCGGTTACATTTTTTGATAAATACTGTCCGGAACAATATGAGATCGTCGGAATAGGAACGGGCGAACTTGCCGGCGCTCTTGGTATCAAGAAGAACTATCGAGGCAGAACCGATCTTGCGCTAACCAAAGATGGTGTCTCTTCTTGCCCTTATTCCCGAATTTTAATCCGCAAAAAACAATAATCATGAATACATCACTACGCACTGATCTAACCATTCGCGACATCTGCGAAGGCTTCGTTTATAACGAGCTCGAAGGCAAAGGTCTCTTTGGTCTCAATGGCAAACTGACCATCCAGCCTGAGTACCAACGTAACTATATCTATGCCGACGGCAAGAAAGATGTGGCGGTTATCGAATCACTCCTCAAAGGCTATCCTATCGGCGTCCTGTACTTCAACAAAGTGGGCACTGACCGTTATGAAGTACTTGATGGTCAACAACGTATCACCTCGTTCGGTCGTTATGTCACCGGTAAGTTTGCTGTCAAATGGAATGGCATCCCACGTAACTTCGATGGCTTAGCAGAAGACCTGCAAGCACGAATCATGGATACCAAACTGCTCGTGTACATCTGCGATGGCACGGAAAGCGAGATTCGGGAATGGTTTGAAACCATCAACATCGCCGGCGTACCCCTTAACGAACAAGAAATATGGAATGCGGTCTTTAGCGGTCCATTCGTTACCGAAGCCAAGCGTGAATTCTCCAACTCCCAGAATGCGAACATGCAGAAATGGTCTGCATTCATCCGTGGCAAAGTAAACCGCCAAGACTATCTTCACGCTGCTCTCTCTTGGGTTGCCAAAGGCGAAAAGAATATCCGTGAGTATATGTCCACCCATCGCCAGGATACCAACATCAACGAACTACGCAATTACTTCAACAGCGTCATCGATTGGATTGATTCGGTCTTCATCAATATCGAAAGCGAGATGCAAGGTCTGCCTTGGGGTGAACTCTACGAGAAATATCATAACACACCCTACGATCGCGATGATGTGGCACGCATTCAGAAGGAACTATATGCCGATTCTGCTGTCAAGTCGCGCAAAGGTGTGTTTGAATACATCCTTGGCGGTTGTCAGTTACCTCAGTTACTGGAGATTCGCTATTTCGAAGATTCGGTCAAGAAAGCTAAATATGCCCAACAAACCGCTGAAGCCCAAGCCGCCGGCATCTCCAACTGTCCCCTCTGCGCCCTCGGTAAAGACAATAACCGCACCCGCATTTGGAAACTCACTGAAATGGATGCTGACCATGTAACCGCTTGGTCCAAAGGTGGTGCTACGGATATTTCCAACTGCCAAATGCTCTGCCAAACTCACAACAGAGCAAAAGGGAATAAATAATAGCGTCCATTAGCCCGGATACTATCCGGTTTCATTCCCCCCAAGCGCGACACTCTCTGTGCCGCGCTTTTTCTTTCTCCCGTGCTCGTAACTTTAGTTGAGAGTATTTTACAACTTTCCATCAAAATCTCTCTTATCTTACAGATTCCCGCTTGAAAACTTGTGTGTATCATTTATTTTTAGTAATTTTGCAGCAGAATTGAATAAATTATACCAAGAAGTATCCAAGAAAAAACTGATAGAACAATGATAGATCCTAATTACACACCGGAAAACTCATTTTCACGGATGCAGACCTGGAAAACTTATGTTTCCATGACTGTCGAATCTTTGCCATGGCTCCAGAAGGCAACGATTTAGTGATGGATATTGACTATATGTTTGAATGGTATGAGCCGAAAGAGGGAGAGACTGGTTTTACTCACCTAACCTCACCATGCACTTTGCTCTTCAGAAATGTAGAAGACATGGGAATGTTCTTTGAAGGAACTTATCCAGACGTTTCTTTTATTATACAAGATCTTTATGAAGAAGAGAACGCGTTTTCTCCCGAACAGCATACGTATAAAATAGAATGCCTTGGCGGTAACTTTATATTGCGATGCGATGGTTTTGAATTGGTTGTAAGACAACAACCTATTCATCATCCTTACCAAGCTTTATCTTTGGAGCAACGAGGAGACATTAGTTTTAGTCGCAAGCCATATATAACCCAATAAAGTTTCGTCCTAATAATCATGCGCACACCATCATTTTATGATCCACCAATGCCTGATTTCAGTGCTATCAACAGAAGCATATCATGGATGACAGACCCTATGCTTCCTGCCCTGCTTGAAAAGACATATCAGACCATTATTACGAATCACGATGAGAGACCTTTCTTCGTCGCGGCGTATGATGCGCTGTCAGAGATTGCAGGTTATAATAAACGGCTAAATGTGGCGTATCAACTTAAAGATAGACTGCTAAACTATCTTAAGAGCCGATATGTAGAAGGAGAAGACCTCAACCAACAGAATAATGAGTTCGATGCCCTCATCCATTATTTGCAAGTACTTGATACGGCGTGCTCGGATAGTAAGGAAATAAACAAATTATATAAAGAGAACGCAGACAAGCCTATACGAAGACTGGATGCGCTTGTGTTTTATCTCACAATCAAAAGACCGGACCATCAAGACGATTTCCTTTGGTTCTCGCAACTGCATTATTACTACGGAAGAAAAGCCGAACAGCCAATAGAACCGGACTTGTTCCCTCTATATACTTATACTTTCAAAGATAGGATTATTGCATACCCGGCAATCAATTTCTGTATTTCGCTTCTTGAAGGACTGACCTACATTAACAATCTCTTTAGTAAGGATGAGGAAACTCAACTCGTCTCGGTAAAAGACTTTAATGTGAACTTGCGTAATTATTGTTTTGATGAATATATAGATATTAAAGGAGAGGAAGAACGTAGGTTGCTTTTGCAAAATAATGCACGTGACGAAGAACCAACTCACTATGACGGAGAGGTAGAACTTCTGAGAAAAGAGGTGATAAACTACGAGGAAGCCGAAGAACAGCACATGGACACAGAAGTCTTACACATGGCGGAGTTTTTCATAAAACGCTTGAGAAAAAGCCTCGGATTTGAGAATCCACAAGACGAAATAGACCCATCGAGCAAAGAGTTCAATATCCATAATCATGACGCGGAGATTGATAAGCGGATTAAAGCCGTATTCAAAGCGAAGATATGTACCAGCTATGCCGACTGGGGTGTGATTATGAGACTGCTTGTCGAATTGGACGAATATGCGGATGTAAATTATACAGCCGTCGCGAATCGCATCAATACCGTATGTGGAAAGCCGGTCACTACGGCATCTGCCCTAAAGACCTCTCACGCAATGACTGATGTCGGAGGTGCTTGGAAGGATGGATGGAAAGATAAAGTGCACACAAGACAATCAGCAAACCTGCTCAACCATTTCAAAGAGATTGCACGTATCTTCATGAAATAACCATTCTACAGACACTTATCACAAGAGTTTCACTACGCGTTAGTGGAACTCTTTTTTTGTGCTCGTGCCTATGCCTTAGTGCGAGTTGTAGCATGAGTTATATGGTGAGTTGTTGTGCGAGTTATAACACATATAACTTATTATAAATCAATCGATTATATTATTTGCAAATATCAAAAAAATGCAGTACTTTTGCATCGTCTTTCGGATAGAAAAGATAATCTGAGCGGCTGGCGCTTTTCGTTTTATCCTCAGTCAGCCTTTCGGAAAAAGGGATAATCCGTAAGGCATGCGCGCATAAACATATTATATTAACATTTTAAAAACCTCGCGATGTGTAGGCTAATCGTATACAACCTTGGCAACAATTTCGCCAATGACCCACATCGATTCGATGAAGGGTAAGTACGCCAAATCAGATAAGGTGTACACCAAAGTACGTAAGTTTGACGAACTAACCATCGGTGTTCGTCTCAAACGCCCCGTTACTAACGATCCTCCTTCTGCAGCGCAACAGACCGTGCAAGAAAAGTTCAAAACGATTCATGCACAGGTCAAGACCGCTTTGGCTGATGCCGAGCAGAAAGCTGCGCTTAAAGCGGAATGGAAACAGCAAAAACGGTGTAAAACGCTTACAGGCTACGTCTTTAGTAAGTTCTACGCCCAGTCATTAACCCCTCAAAATCCTTAATGATATGGCACGCGTAGATTGGAGCGCCGGTATCGATAGCGTATCCGGCGCATTATCAAAACCAGCTAAGACAGGGCATCACCGTTGTAGCAAGATGTTGTTAGGCACTCACCGCATTGCGGAAACGACAACCGAGGAATGTAATCGGGTGTATATTCGTAAGAAAGTGAAGCGAAGTACCGCTCCGACGGCTCGTGAGCTCGAGATCCGCGGTAAGTTCGAGGCTGTAGCCAAGGCAGTGGCTCTGCGTAAGAAAGACCTGATGAACATCAGCACCGACCAAGCGAACTTCCTCGCGCAGAAAGACCAGCCGGGCGGCAAGAAAACGCTTAAGGCGTACTTGTGGAAGGTATGCAGCGATGCGTACGACCAAGAGCACGGCGCGTAAGCGCTCGTAAGCCCTAAAGCCATGCGGGTAGCGTATATACTGAACCGCTCGCAGAGCGAGGGGCTTACTCGCTACAAAAAAAAGAAGGAAGGGACCCTCACGGGTCTCTTTTTTTGTTGCAACAATGCAAAATGTTGCTTTTTTCGTGCAAAACGAAGATTTCTCTTGCGTATATCAAAAAATAGTTGTATCTTTGCGCGACTTTTTATGGGTCCAAGTAAATTAACCGGACGCAAACGGCGTCCACAATTGACGAAATTAGATGAATATTGTAACCAAAGAGATTGCTCTCCCCGATGGACGAGTAATCAAATTGGAGACAGGTAAGTTGGCGAAACAAGCCGATGGCGCTGTGATGGCGACGCTCGGCAACACGATGATCCTCGCCACTGTCTGCTCCGCCAAAGATGCGGTTCCCGGTACAGATTTCATGCCGTTGACCGTAGAGTACAAAGAGAAATTTNNNGGACGTTTCCCGGGTGGTTTCACCCGCCGCGAAGGCAAAGCATCGGATTACGAGATCCTGATTGCGCGTCTTATCGACCGCGCCCTTCGTCCTCTCTTCCCTTCCAATTATCACGCAGAGACGTTCGTTAACGTAACGATGTATTCGGCTGACGGTATTGACATGCCGGAGTCGATTGCCGGTCTGGCTGCCGGTGCTGCGCTCGCATGCTCGGATATTCCTTTCGAGGGTCCGGTGAGCGAAGTACGCGTAGCGCGTGTGGACGGTAAGATGGTTATCAACCCGACCTTCGAGCAATGCGAGCACGCTGACCTCGAGTTGATGGTTGCCGCTACGTATGACAACATCATGATGGTAGAGGGCGAGATGAAAGAGGTGCCGGAGAGCGTGATGCTCGAGGCTATCAAGGCTGCGCACGAGGCTATCAAGCCGCAGTGCCTCGCTATCAACGAGATGATGAAGGCTTACGGTAAGGAGACGAAGCGTGAGTACTGCCATGAGGTGAATGACGAGGAGTTGAAGCAGGCTGTACATGACTTCAGTTATGCGCGCGCTTATGCTCAGGCTACGAGTGCCGACACCGACAAGCACCACCGCGAGGCGATGTTCAGCGCTATATGCGAGGACTTCAAGACCGAGAAAGCCGACTATATGGCTGCTCGCGCAGAGGCTCTCGGCGTAGATGTAGATGAGGTAGCTGCGCTGGTAGATCGCTATTATCACGATGTAGAGAAAGAGGCGATGCGTCGCGCTGTGCTCGATGAGGGCAAGCGTCTGGACGGTCGTAAGACGACGGAGATCCGTCCTATCTGGTGCGAAGTAAGTCCGCTGCCCGGACCTCACGGAAGCTCTATCTTCACCCGCGGTGAGACACAGAGTTTGAGTACCGTTACCCTCGGTACCAGTCGCGATGATAAAATCATCGACGAGGCACTCATCCAGGGTACAGACAAGTTCCTGCTGCATTATAACTTCCC
>DBYL01000006.1:15008-15520 GCA_002309835.1 Bacteroidales bacterium UBA1187 | reverse complement strand
GCGCTGAAGAACATGATCCCGGAGGACTTCCCTTATACCGTACGCGTAGTAAGTGATATATTGGAGTCGAACGGTTCGAGTTCTATGGCTACCGTCTGCGCAGGTACGCTCGCGCTGATGGATGCCGGTGTGCCGATGAAGAAACCTGTCAGCGGTATTGCGATGGGTCTGATCTCGGAGAACCAGGGTAAGAACTACGCTATCCTCAGTGATATCCTCGGCGATGAGGACCACCNNCACCTGGGCGATATGGACTTCAAGACGACCGGTACCAAAGATGGTCTGACGGCTTGTCAGATGGATATCAAGGTAGATGGTCTGAGCTACGAGATATTAGAGAACGCGCTGGCACAGGCGCACGAGGCACGTATGTATATCCTCGGTAAGATCCTGGAGTGCATGCCTGCTCCGCGTGCAGACCTCAAGCCGCACGCTCCGCGTATCACGTCCTTCATCATCCCGAAGGATATGATCGGTGCTGTGATAGGCCCGGGCGGTAAGATCATCCAAGG
>DBYL01000006.1:0-14827 GCA_002309835.1 Bacteroidales bacterium UBA1187 | reverse complement strand
GACTGGAAACGCTATGAGACGATGGAGGAGACCGGCATCAAGGAAGGTGACCATATCCGCATCAAGTTGCTGGAGGTTGACCCGAAGACCGGTAAGTTCCGTCTGAGCGCTAAGGCGCTGAAGGAGAAACCCGAAGGCTATGTAGAGCCGGAGAAGCGTGAGCGTGGTCCGCGTCCTGAGCGTGGCGACCGCAATAACCACTCTGATGGTGCACGCCTCGAGAGAGGTCCGCGTCCTGAGCGTCGTGGCCCGCGGCCCGGAGCATCCTCCCGTTGAAGCGGGAGGAGCGGCCTCCGCCTAGAAGGGCATAAATAATAAAAAGCGCTGATCACTCAGCGCTTTCTTTTTTGTCTTTCTTCTCTTTCTTCTTGCGTTCCGGCCAGTTGAAATCTTTCTTCCATAGGAAGCCGAAGCCCTGGATCGTCGAAGCCTGGCGAAGCGAGTATTTATCGACGGTATGCGTATATCCTTTCATACGCCATTGCCCATCCTCCGTCAGCAGCACCTCTACATCCAGATCGCCGAAGAAAGGCTGATTAGAGATATCATTATAGCGATATCCTACGTTACCGTTGATGACCAGTCGGTCTACCGGTTGCAACTGGAATTGCGCCTCGTATTCGCTACTGCTACCGGCTCCTTCTCCATCGGAACGGATAGCCACACCCAGCGTCAGTATATCCGTCAGTTTGGATAACCATGCGTTGATCTGACTCGTCACGGTGGACGAGAGCAGCGAATAGGTGGAGTTGAGGGTAGCGTACTGCGAGATAGACATATAATCCGGCGTGAAGAACCGCCCGAAGACAAGCAGATAGATGACCTGACGCATCAGCATCTCATCGGTATTGATGATCTGGCGCACCTGCTGCTGGATAGCCTGGTCGCTTTGCGGGAACTCGAGTGCAAACGAGAGGATAGGGCTCGACAGCATACCTGTCAGATGCAGACAGGTGAGCACCGGGATATTCGATCGCGAGGTAGCCAATTGGTCTGCCTCATCGCCGAAGAGGTCACGCAGGTTTGCCGTCACTTTATATTTCGCCGTCACATCCAGTTGCGGATTTGTCGCATCGCCGGAGAAGACAATCGTAGAACCCTCACCTACCGTAAACTCCTTACGTATCACATTTGCGATGGTATATGAGAGCGTTCCTTGATCGATATCATACGTACCGAGCAGACGTACATCGCCGGTCTCCGTGTCATACGTCAATCGCAGCGCACCATTACCGCGCGCCATGATGCGGTCGCCGTTTCGCTCGCCTAAGACGAGTTGGAACTGCAGCATCGGGTTCACCTCCAGATTTAGTTTGATGAGCGCTCTACCGGCACGCTGATAGAGTTCGTCCGCATTCGTACCGGACTTGGTATTGCCGTTGACCACCAGGTCTATATTATCGAGGTCGGTCTCTTCGGGTTCCGTCTCTTCCTCTACTTCTGCAGATGTATTTTTTGCTGAGACGAAATGGATGAAGTTCGATTCATACGCCGAAGCTACATTATCCACAGAGAGCCGGAAGCGTGAGTTCCGCGAAGTCACGGCATCCGCCGAGACGAGTATATCGTTTTCCGGTCCGGTGACATCCACATGTCCGCGTGCATACACATGGCCCTGCAGCATTGCTCCGGGCTCTTCGGAATCGAAGACAAGGGCATCATGCGCATCGACATGCAAATTGAGCACGAAATCCTTAAACTGGTCATGCTCGATTGCGCCCTCCACCTCTACGAGGTTACCTTCCGCATCATGCAGCCGCACGTGGGGGAACTCGATAGACATCGTATCCATGACTATCGTATCTTCGGGTATCGTATAGCGGGCTCCTGTCCACGGCAGTGTCAACGACGCGTTTTGCGCCGCAGCGCGGAGCAGCACATACGTCAGTCCTTTGCGTCCGCCTACGATAACCTTACCCGTAGCATTACCATCGAGGTCACGTAGCACGCTCGTCGTCCAGTGGTTGATAAACGCCAGCGGTACGGAATCCGCATCCATATTCAATTCCCAGACACCGGAACCGTCGAAGAGGGCCTTACCATCGAGGTTCACCACCTTGCGAGTAGGCCGATAGACATCGGCATGGAATGCCAGCGAGTCGTATATATGCAGGTCCACATCCGCGTCGCCGAAATAGGTGTTATTAAGCCCCATGGAATCCACATGTACCTTCGTCTCTATCTTCGGGTGCCGGAAGACGGATGCTATATTCGCCTTACCGGATACCAAGCCATTGAACATGATCGTTTGTACCGGCAGTACAAACGGCACCACATACGATGCATCCACACGGCGCAGGTCAACCGAGAGCGTATCCGTCACGCGCTTGGACGCCAGTCCATCCGCCATGATATGCTGGCCACCACCCTCAAAGAGGAAATGATCCACCTGGAGCATCGTATCCGCCGCCACATACGTCAAGCGGCTCTCGCCGATCGTATAGAGCGAGTCGCGCAGCACCATCGTGCCGGGCATGAAATGGACATCTATCAGCGGCTTATTGGCATATTTTGAGAAATGCGTGATGGCGCGGATATCACCTCCGTAGTCTCCTGCTCGCTGCGCCGCCAGGAGCGCGCGCTGACGCTCATGGAAAGTGAGATCCGATGAGAGGGCGCGTTGCAATTCACGCGGCGAGAGATCCTTCCAGCCCTCCGGCAGCAGTTCATCTACACGCGACTGACTGCGGAGCGTGAGATGCGTCACGAGCGTATCGCGGAAAGCGAGCGTAGAGAGCACCGTCTGCATCTGCATCGCTTCGGCGGAAAGAGACATTCCGAGCGACTCATGCAGCGTCTTGAGGTCTATCGTCAGGTCATGCACAGGCGTACTACCCGCGCGGATACCCGGCGCAGTAAAACGCATGTCGAGCGAAGGCTCTTGTCCGGGTTGCAGACGCGCCGTAGCGCGCAGCGTAGGATGGTCGCTGAGCGTCACGGGGGCTTCATACAGACGCTGGATTTCACGCAGACGCTGGCCGTCGGCTTTCAGCCGCAGCGACACGGGTTGCCACGTCTGCGCAGGTGCATCTACCGCAGTAGGCAGATAATGATGCATCATCGCCTGCACCGCCGGCACGAGGTCTTTGTAGCGGAACGTACCATCCGTCTCCGCATTCATATAATCCGAACGAAGCGTGATGGTCTTCGCATGGTCCGCCGAGGCGGAAACCAATAGCGAGATCTGACGCGTCAGCAAGGAGTCCTTACGCGTAGCGAGGAAGAGCGAATCGATAACCATATATCCGTTCATACGATCCAACTCCACTCCATCCAAATCCACCGCCATAGCGAACGAGAGACGCTGCGGCATGACTTGTTTCTCCAGCCAACGGCTGTCGTTGGGCATCAGCGGAACGAGATTGAAATTACTGCAGCGGAGATTGAAATTGATTTCCGGATTGCGGTCCTGTACATTGAATACACCGTCGAATGCCATCGCCAGATTCCGGTCATTGATACTCATCCGTCCCTGATAGCGCTTCGGCTCATAACTACCGTTGATTTCTATATCATCGTAGGTATAGTCGTTATAGGTCAGTTCGCGGATTTTCGCCCGGATATCTCCCCGCGCTTTCCCTTCATCCACCGTACCCTCCGTACGCACATCCAGCGTGACCGACTTCAGCGGCGCATGACCGATCAAACGGCCCACGCGGAACTGCTTGGTAGTCACGCGGGCTTTATATTGCATATGACTGAACAGGGAATCGGAGCGCACAGTACCGTCTGTCGATATGACGCCTAAAGCAGTACGGAAAGCACCATGCAGCGTCAGGTCATGCAGTCGTCCCTCCGCCAGACCGCGGTAGTGAATAGTGCCTAAGCGATGGATCTGTACCGGCAGACGGATAGGATGGCCGTTGAGTTGGGAAAGGAAGTCCTGTAACTGCGAGGCATTGGTCTGCATCTGCGTGAAGTTCGCCCGTACATACGGGTTCGACAGGTCCGGCAGACCTATCGCCGCGATGTCACCTTCTACCACCGTAGCGCCATTATAACGCACCTCCAGGTCGCGGAAAGAGAGGGAGTCCAGCGTACCGCCGAAATGGCCGCGCACACCTATCGGGCGCGTGAGCGTCTCCAGCTTCGGCACCAGCAACGCCAAGTCACTCGGCGTCACGTCTGCCTCATGGAAATTCAAATCAAAGGATATATCATGCGCATCTTCGGTGAGATAAATCGTATCGTTCTCCGGGAAATGCAACTCCACTCCACTCAGGTCTAACTTCGAGTTCGGCAGTTGCGCCGAGAGCTTAGGCAGGGCCAGCAGCGTGTCGTTATAAATCAAATGCGCCTTGAGGTCCTTCACCACCAGAGGCGTCGGATATTCCTCCTCCGGCGTACGGCGTACGGAGCCCGCGAGTTCAGATATCTGCGCATCCAGCTCCTCCTCGGAGAACCGATTGAGGTCCATGTGCGCGTGCGTGAGAGCAATGTGATAGTCCTCCACCCGCAGCCGCACATTATCCAGGCGGATATCGCGTACCGAGATGATACTCTGCAACGGACTCGAAGTGGTATCCTCCTCTTGCGACGGGGGCAACAGGAACTGGTAGTTCCACGTGCTATCCGGCAGACGGTAGATATTCGCCGTGACATCTGTCAGATGGAGATGCGAGAACGTGATCTCATTATTGCGCAAGCCCAGCGGACGGAAATGCGCATAGGCCTCGCCTACATACGCCAGTGTATCGTGCTGCTGGTCCTCGAGATAGACATCGCGGATAGTCAGTCGCGCCGGGAAATGATATTCCACTGCGCCCACCTGCGCCTTCGTGCCTAACGCGCGCGACAGCTCTTCCGTCACCAGTCGTACCGCTGCCGTCTCTACACTATTGGACATCAAGACAGCTACCAGCATACTACCAACCAGTAGGATGCTGACTATCAATACGCCCAATATGTACAGTGCGCGTTTCATGCGTTAAGCTAATCGTCTTTGGATAGCGGGATACACCAGATGCGTCGGAAATCCCATTACATTAAAATACGAACCCTTCATCTCTACGCAGGCTATATAGCCTATCCACTCCTGCACGCCGTAAGCGCCGGCTTTATCCAGCGGACGGTATTTGGCTACATAATGCGCTATCTCCTCGTCCGTGAGATGAGCGAAAGTGACATCGGTGCAATCGACCATGGTCTCCATCTCGCCGTCTTTTTGCACGAGCGTGACGGCTGTATAGACCTGATGCGTCTTCCCGGAGAGGCGATGCAACATCGCTACCGCGTCGGCCTCGTCATGCGGTTTACCGAGCATCTGCCCGTCTAACCAGACGATCGTATCGGCAGTGATGAGCAGTTCGTCTTCGCGCAACAGAGGCAGGTACGCCTGCGCCTTCGCGCGAGAGATGAAAGCCGGAATATCTCCGGCCTTCAAATGAGACGGGTACGACTCATCGGCATCAATAGATATCGCAGTGAAGGGAATATCCAGACCGGACATCAATTCGCGGCGGCGAGGAGAGGCACTGCCGAGCAAGATATGTAACGGCACCTTAGTCATAGGCCAAGCCTCCTATTAGAATAGATCCAGTTGCGTATCAGACGGCTTCTCAAATGTCATCGTCACACCCTCGACCTCAATGGAATCCTGCGGAGCAGCCTCCTCTGCAGGCACGTCCGTGCCGTCCTGTAGCGGAGCGTCCTCTAAGCCCTCTTCAAAATCATCGTCCTGCCCCTCTAGGCGGAGGCCGCTCTCCCCATTACTTTGGGGAGACGCTCCGGGCTCGGGAGTGATATCCTCAAACGAAGCGATCTCGAGGGTCGAGATACGTTTACCTTTCGCCTTCGCGGATTTCTCGTCGATGAAATCCGGCATGAAGATCTCCAGCGGCGCTCTGTTCTCATCCGCAAAGAGGACGCGGAAAGTAGCCTCAGCGCGGTCAGAGAGCAACGCGATGCGTGAGTCTTTATCTTCGCCTAACATCGACTGCACCTTCGGATTGGCATCGTCGAGTTTGAAGCGCTTGCCATAGTAGTACTTCAGCTCCTCATTCCATTGGATGAGGCTCCATACCTTATCCGGATCGAGTTTCTCGATACGCAGGATATTATCCTCGAAATGCGCGGTGAGGTCAAAGGTCGTAGTATAATACGTACCGTCATTATTGATGACGAGTATACGATCTTCATCCCAGAACTCGCCAAGGTATATACCATGCTCGTCGTAGTTGACGCGCAGCACATCGGGATCGAACCACACCTTACGTCCGCCCAGCGTAGAATGACCTTTCTGCTTGAGGGTAATCGACTTGACGTCGAATTTCGTGAGCACGTTTCCGCGCGCGGTACGCGACTTGACGGCAAGCTCCGACAGGTCTTTGCACACCTCGAGTTTCTTGAGATGCAGTTGCGGCTTGAGCGCCACCTTGATCACCTCAGCCTCTCCGTTGGGGTTCGCTGTGAAATAGACAATCTTCGAACCCGGCGTACCTTGCGTGAGGTCGTATTCCTTATCGCGCGCCACACCGGTGACGTTAAAGCGCTTCATGAAATACGTGCCTTTCTTGCCATCGCGATAGACGACATTATAGACAGTACGGTCATCGCCGCGCTGGAACACTGCGATGTGGAGGATATCGGTGCCGACGAACAGTTTCTCGGCTACCTTGACAATCTTATAGCGACCGTCCTTATGGAAGACGATGAGGTCATCGATATCGGAGCAGTTGAACAGGAACTCATCTTTCTTGAGACCCGTACCGACAAATCCTTCGGCACGGTTGATATAGAGTTTCTCGTTGTTCTCCACCACGGCCTTGACGTTGATCGCGCCGAAGTTACGCACCTCGGTACGACGCGGATAGGCCTCGCCGTATTTCTTCTTGAGCATCTCAAACCACTCGATGGTATAATCCGTGAGATGGTTGAGATTCTTGATGCAGGCCTTGATCTTCTTCTCCAGGTCCTTCATCAGCTCGTCCGCCTTCTTGGAGTCGAACTTGGTGATGCGGAGCATCTTGATCTCAAACAAGCGCTCTATATCTTCGGGACGCACCTCGCGGATCAGCTTGACCTTAAACGGCGTGAGGGCATTGTCCACAAACTCGATCAACTTCTCCTTGCTCGGCGCATTCTCATAGCCTTCCTCCTTATAGATGCGGTTCTCGATAAAGATCTTCTCCAGCGAGGTATAGAAATATTTCTCCTCCAGCTCGGCTTTCTCTATCTCGAGTTCCCACTTGAGGAGCGCCATCGTGTTATCCGTCGAGAGGCGCAGCAGGTTGCTTACAGAGGTGAAGATCGGTTTGCGGTTCTCCACCACGCAGCAGTTAGGACTGATATTCACCTCGCAGTCCGTAAAGGCATAGAGGGCATCGATCGCCTTGTCGGACGACGAACCCGGCGCCAGTTGCACGACGATGCGCGCCTGATCAGCCGTGAAATCATCGATCTTACGGATCTTGATCTTGCCTTTCTGGTTGGCCTTGAGGATGGTCTCGATGATTTTCGAGGTCGTGGTACCGAATGGTATCTCGGTGATGATCAGCGTCTTGTTATCGTCCGCCTTCGTGATGCGCGCGCGTATTTTGACCGTACCACCCCGCTCGCCGTCATTGTAGCGAGTGACGTCGATAATACCGCCCGTCGGGAAATCCGGGTATAGCTGGAAATCCTGCTTGCGCAGGTACGCCAGCGAAGCATCGCAAAGTTCGTTGAAGTTATGCGGCAGGATCTTCGAGTTCAAACCCACCGCGATACCTTCTACGCCCTGCGCGAGCAGCAGCGGGAATTTCACCGGCAGGTGGATAGGCTCGTTCTTACGTCCGTCGTAGGACTTCATCCACTCCGTGGTCTTGTTATTAAAGACCGCATCGAGGGCGAACTTCGACAGACGCGCCTCTATATAACGAGGCGCCGCCGCACCATCACCGGTAAGGATGTTTCCCCAGTTACCCTGACAGTCAATGAGCAAATCTTTCTGACCCAACTGCACGAGGGCATCACCGATAGAGGCATCACCATGCGGGTGGTACTGCATGGTCTGGCCGACGATATTTGCCACCTTGTTGAACTTACCGTCGTCCACACACTTCATCGCATGCAATATACGACGCTGTACCGGCTTGAGTCCATCCTCTATAGCCGGTACTGCACGCTCCAATATCACATATGAAGCATAGTCCAGGAACCAGTCCTGGTACATGCCCGTCAGGTGATATTTTATCGCATCGTTAAAACCGCCTTGGGCAGCCATGCGTTAGTCAATCTTTTTGTTGATAAAGATATATGCCAATATACCGCCAACTTCCAGCACCATCGCTGCTATGAGCAACGCATTGTGCGGCAAAGTGAACTTGTACACTACCAGGCATACGACGCCTAAAAGAAGGAGAACTACTCCCAAATACTTCATAAAAGGATTCATATATAACGCGTTATTTTAAATTGCGGCTGCAAAGATACTACAAAAATTGCATATATGCAAATTTTGAGCGATTTTTTTATTGGCAAAGTATCGCTTTGCGATAATTTATAGCCTTAGTACTATGCAGATAGCGTATATACCCTTCGAAACAATGGCTCCCATGCCAACGTGCTTTTGCGTACCCCTTCGCAAAAGAACGGTTTCGAGAGGGTATATACTATCTCGCAGGGCGAAGGCTATAAATTATCTGTAGCAGCCGTAGGCTGAGACAAAAAAAAATCGCACTGTTTGCATATATCCCGCAGGATGCGAACGGATTTTCGGAGGGAACCCACCCGAAGGGAAGGGGCGTGCCGAAGTTACAAATAATTTTGTAAATGTGCAAATTTTGAGCGATTTTTATTGCTGAAAGCGATAAATTCCGCCCGGAAGGGAGCGGATGAGACCTTGTATCTCGAGCATAACGAGGTCAGAAGAGACCTCAGAATAAGGGCGCTCGGTTTCCATCACGAGCAGATTAATATGCATTCCTTCTTCGGCTTCCTGCAATTTTTGCAAGAGCGTCTGCTGGTCTGCAGAGAGATTTTCGAGCAGTCCGACCATCTTCATCTGAACCGGTTGAGGAGTGTCTGTACGCGTCTTCCAATTCATGCTTTGAATGAGGTCAGATGCATCGCTGATGAGTTGCGCTTTCTGGCTGCGTATCAACTGATTACAGCCTTTAGATGTAGCGTCACTTGGACGTCCCGGGAAGGCGAATAACTCACGCGAATAATCCACCGCCATTTGCGCGGTGATGAGGCTGCCTCCTCGCTCTTTGGACTCCACAACGACTACAGCATCCGCCAGACCGGCAACGATGCGATTGCGTTGTACGAAATAGGGGGCTAAGGGTTCGGTTCCGGATATATGCTCCGTCAGCAGTCCTCCATGCGCCAATGCCGCCACTGCATCGGCGCGATGCTGATAGGGATAGATGCGGTCAAGGCCATGAGCAGGGATGATAATCGTAGGGATGCCGTATTTGATAGCGGCTCGATGAGCAGCTATATCGATGCCATAGGCGCCTCCGGAGACAATCGTTATATTCTCTACTTGCGCCTGCAGATCGCGCACGAGCGCCTCTGTCAGTTCCTTACCTCGTTCGGTAGGTTTTCTCGTACCGACGATGGAGACTATATATCCGTCCGAAGGACGCACATTGCCCTTGGAATAGAGCACTACCGGCCGGTCCGGGCACTGCCTTAAGCGGTACGGATAATCTTCGTCGGCGAGCGTCCAGACGCGAATGCCGTGCGCCTCTATCCACTCCATCTCTTGCTGCGCCCTCTCCATGGCCTCCGTCATGCCGGGTTCATCCAGCTGACGCCAAGCCTCTTCGGCCGAGCCGTAATGCTCGAGCGCCTGCAGATTTCTCCGCAGGCGCGTTCGATAAAGGATGCTTAGAGCAATGTCGTACAGCGAGGCCATAGACGCAGTCTCACTTACGATCCGAGAGGTGAATCTTCGTGCCGTAGCATAGATCGCCGGCGTCACCCAGACCCGGAACGATATATTTCTTCTCGTTGAGGATCGGATCGATAGCGGCGCACCAGAGGGTGATATCATCGCTGTCGTTGAGCGAGGTACGCAGACAATCGATAGCCTGCGGCGTACCGATCACGCTACATAGATGCGTATGCTTGGGTTTGCCATGACGCAAGAGCGCGAGATAACCCACCTCCATCGACATGCCGGTAGCTAACATCGGGTCGGCTACAATCAGCGTCTTGCCCTCGATAGCGGGAGCCGCCATATATTCGGCCACAATCTCCAGCTCGCCCTTGTCGTTCACACGGCGATAGGCACTGAGGAACGCATTCTCTGCGCGATCGAAGATATTCAAAAATCCCTGATGCAGCGGCATGCCGGCACGCAGGATAGTAGCGAGCACCAACCGGTCCGTAATGGTATTCACTTCGGCTTTCGCCAGCGGCGTCTGCACCTGAGTAGGCGCATAATCGAACGCCTTGCTGACCTCCATCGCCATCACCTCACCGATGCGCTCGATATTACGGCGGAAACGGAGAGGGTCTTTCTGGATCTCTACATCGCGGATCTCGCTCAGGAACTGGTTAAGCACGCTATTGTGCTCAGATAGATTGATGACCTTCATTATTGGAGTTTTTTAGCGGTTTTCTGCTCTGCTTTCAGGACAGCGGTGCGCTCTTTGAGTTGCGCCTCAATCTTCTCCAGGTCAGCGGCTTTCAGTTGTACTTTCTGTACATAACTCTGCAGCTCCGTCTGACCATTTTGGATCACCGTCTCCAGCTCAGAAATGCTGCGCTTACGGTCCGCTACCTCACGGATGGAATAGCCTAACTCTTTCTGTTGCTTCTCCAGGAGCGATTGATACGAGTCGCGCGTCTCTTTATTCAGTTCTTTCTGTTTGCTAAGGGTACGTTGCTGACCTTCTATCGTCTTCTGCATAGCCTTCAGTTCCGACTCCTCTTTGTCATACAGTTTACGCAGCGAAGCCGTCATTTTCGTAGCCTCTTTGAGGGCTTTATCTTTCTCAGCTGCATGCTTCTGCTCTTCCTTCAGGACAGCACGAGCGGTCTTCACCTCTTCTTCATTTTTCGCCAACTGCTGCGCAACGACGTCTAACGAAGCGCGATACATCGTCGGCTCGGCAATATACAGCGAGCGGAGCGAATCAATTTTCACCTCTGCTACCTCAATCGAAAGCGGCGTAACAGTCTGCGCCAGAGCAACCATACTTAATGCCATCATGGCAGATAAAACGATTTTTCTCATAATCACAAGAATTTAAAAACGGCGCAAAGATATAAAAATATTTTGATATTTGCAAATTTTTTAGTACCTTTGCGCTGTTTTTTACAACATAAGGTACAAAATTAGTAATTCATAATATGAAAAACTTCGTTTATGACGAGTCTACTATTGCCTTCGTGACCGCTGCTGCGCAGGCTTGCCTGCTGATGGAGAAGACCAGCGAGCACGCTCGCGAAGAATGGATAGAGCAGACGCTTCGTCTGCTGCCTGTGCTTTATCTGCGGGCGCGGCTGATCAATCAAGAGGAAGAACTCGCAGAGGAAGAGCCGCAGCGCTTCGTCACCGAGGAGGATTATAACTACGTCTTGGTAGGTATCCGCGAGCTGCTCGGTTCGGATGATGCTTACCTCGATATCTTCGTGGACCAAGGCGTCTATACGGACGAGATCCAGACGGCTTATATCTCCGAAGGGATGGCAGATATCTATCAGGAACTCAAGGACTTAGCCGCAGCCTTCCAGACCGGCAACGAGACGCTGATGCACGACGCAGTCGTCACTTGCCGCGAGGCTTTTAACGAACATTGGGGACGAAAACTAATCGCAGTAATGCGCGCGTTACATGAGTTACATTTCGCACATCAGTAAGGACCTCATCCAATTCATGCCGATAGCGGCATTCGAAGGGGAGGTGATCGTTGTGGACCACGAGCAACAAGTGGCTCCGGCGATCCAATATCTGCGTAAGCAGAAGGTGCTGGGTGTCGATACCGAAGCGCGACCGAGTTTCCAGCGCGGCACGCATTACCCCACCGCCCTTGTGCAGATTGCTACGCATGAGCGATGCTATCTCTTCCGCCTCACGCACGTAGGGTTACCGGAGAGCCTGGCGGCTATCTTTGCCGACCCGAAGATATGCAAAGTAGGACTGGCGTTTAAGGACGATATCAACGGTCTGCGCCGCAGGCGGAATTTCACACCCGCCAACTGTATTGACGTGCAGTCGATTGTTGCGCAATATGGTATCTTAGACTTAGGATTACAGAAACTGTTCGCTATCTGTTTCGGTAAGAAAATCTCCAAGACGCAGCAGCTCACCAACTGGGAGAACAGTCATCTCACGCCCGAGCAAGCGCGTTACGCGAGTACGGACGCATGGGCCACGCTGCTTATCTACGAAGATCTGATGAAGCATGAGCCACTGACTCCCGAAGAGGTAGCAACCCTCAAGCGCGAAGACAAAGAGCGCATGATTGAGCATCAGCAGGAGATACAGGACCAGCGGCTGCGCGAACAAGGCATCGAACCGCCGCCTCACCTGACGGCAGAAGAGCGCGAAGCGCATAAGGCGCAGAAACGTCGCGAGGCCCGTAAACGCAAGCGTCAGCGCCAGAGCGCGAAGAAAAAAACCTTAAATACAAAATTAGAAAAAAATAATAAAAATACCACCGGAGAAAGCGTTAGCCGCTGACGCGTCCTGCGCGCCGTGCCCTACCGGCTCTTAAAAGTAAACTTTACGTGCCCGTCAGGGCATCGTACCGCACATCCAACGGATGTAAACACTTTCTTCGTCGACAATTATAGTAATTATATTTTTATTGCGCATAGTTATCTAAATTATATTCATATGAAACGAGTATTCTTTTATCTATTATCTCTTATCATTTGTCTCTCCGCATCCGCGGAAGTCAAGTACGTCTTCTATTTCATCGGTGATGGAATGGGCAGTAATCAAGTGTTAGGCGCAGAGATGTATCGCGCAGCCCTGGAAGGCAATCCGTTGGGCCGCGTACAGACGCTGATGACCACGTTCCCCTACTCCGGTAGCGCAAGTTCTTACTCAAAGAGTAACGGCATCACCGACAGCGCTGCAGCAGGTACCTGTCTGGCGACGGGCAGCAAGACGAAGAACGGGATGCTGGGCATGGACCAGGACAGCGCGCGACTGAAGACCATCGCAGAGGAGCTGAAAGAGCAAGGATGGGGCATCGGCATCATGACGACCGTGGCTATCGATCATGCCACGCCTGCGGCGTTCTATGCGCATGTGATCAAGCGGAACAAATACTACGAGATAGGCAAACAACTGACCTCCAGCAATTTCGATTTCTTCGGCGGAGCCGGTTTCCATCACCCGCAGGGTAAGAACGACGACAAGAAGGAGAACCTCTATGCTCTTGCTCAGAAAGCAGGCTATACCCTCGCCCACGGCTATGAAGAGGCAAGAGCGGAGAGCCAAGAGGCAAGCGTAGAGAAGCTCATTATGGTTCAGAAAGGCGACACCGGTAAAGTACACGGATCTAACCTCTCTTATGCCATTGACCGCAAGGAAGGTGACCTGACGCTCAAGCAGATCGTGAGCGTCGCTATCCCGTTCCTGCAGGCACGTCATGAGCGCTTCTTCATGATGGTTGAGGGCGGCATGATCGACTACGCTTGTCATGGCGATGATGCAGCTACCGCCTTCGGCGAGACGTGGGACATGAACGAAGCGCTGGAAGTAGCCTACACCTTCTATCTTGAGCATCCGGACGAGACCCTTATCGTAGTCACAGCAGACCATGAGACAGGCGGTCTGGCGCTCGGAAACAGCGATTATACGCTGCAATTAGACCTGCTCAAGAACCAGAAATGCTCGGCATGGATATTAAGCGACCTTTTCGTCAATCTATTTGACAGCAAGAAGAAACCGAGTTGGGAGGAAGTGAAGGCTATCTACACGGAGAATTTAGGCTTCTGGGAGAGCGTAGAGATCAGTGCTGAAGAGGAGGCAAAGCTGAAGACCTTATATAAAGACGCGTGCGCGCGGAAGAGCAAAGATACCAAGACGATGTATAAGACCATCAATGCGCTGGGTAACGCAGGTATCGCGTTGTTAAATCGAAAGGCGCATATAGGTTGGACTACTCGCGCGCACTCTGCACACGCAGTGCCTATCTTCGCTATCGGTCATGGCGCGGAGAACTTCAGCGGCTGGCATGACAACAGTGACATAGTTCCGCTAATGCGCAAAGCCATTCAGTGATTTTATAAGAAGAAAATAATAAAAATACCTTTAAATAATTACACACTTACGTGTGATGAGTCTTTGCTTAAAAGAGCTTACTCACAAATAAATTTGCAGTAACTTCTTTTAATCAAATCCTCACTTCTACGAGTCCAATTATTTAAAGGCAATTATAGTAATTATAACATTGTAGAGTACTACTAGCTGATAAACGAACCATGCAGGACGAGAAGAGTAAATACAAGCAATTGGTGTATCCGGTAATTGGGATAAGGAGTATAAGTTCGACGCAACCTATAAAGGACAGCAAATAACGCACACCCATTTTGCGGATTTTCTCGTCAAGAATGGCGATACAGGGATATTGGTGGAGTGCAAAGCAGTAGAGCATCTGGCGGATGAACATCGTCAGCAATTATGGAACTACATGCGATTAACAGGTATCAATATCGGTGTGCTATATAATTTTGCGCCGGTTTATGCGCAATGCGAGAAGTACTACTATGATGCAGGTTCCTCTCGCATGGTGGCGTTTTAGATATAGAAGAAAATAATAAAAATACCGCCACAGAAATTGTTAGCCGCTGCACGTCCTGCGCTCCACGTCCTACCGAACCATTAAAAGTAAAGCCGGCAATTATAGTAATTATAGTGCGTATAGATTGCACGTTA
>DBYL01000004.1:9366-58250 GCA_002309835.1 Bacteroidales bacterium UBA1187 | reverse complement strand
AGGAGTGCCTCGGATGGCACTCCGAGCGAAGCGCCCGAAGACTCCCCAGTCTGAGGATTTAGCGCGAGCATAGAAATAATCGTTCGAGCTTTGCGAGATAAGAACAAACAGGTAGCCGCCACTTTGAGAGCCCTTCATCAATCCGATGAGGGGCTCTTTGTTTATTGTGGCGATGCTACCTACTCTCCTTCCCATCGGGGCCCCCGAGGATTTATAATCCTTGGGGAGAGCGGAGNNAGTCGCCTTTACCAATTAGCGGAGTGGTTTGGTCTTTTGCGATCTTGTTGCCGAACGCGAAGCTTGTTCCTTTTTTGCCTAATTATCCATCCAAAGGGAACAACCCTACACATTATAATATGATACGCCCGCCCGCGCGCGTAGGATAACTAACTGCGGTGCGGAAACAAAAATAGCCATTAGTAGGTATTGCACATATCGCGCAAAAGCAGTACTTTTGCACTCGATTTTGAAACAACAATTATGGCACACGAACATCATCATCACCATACCGCCCCAACGCAATCGTTGAACGGCATTTTTATCTTCTCTATCGTACTGAACGTCCTCTTCGTGCTCATCGAAGCGGGTGTCGGCTTGTGGCAGGACAGCCTCTCGCTACTCAGCGATGCCGGGCATAATTTGAGCGATGTGTTCAGTCTGTTACTGGTATTAGTTGCTTTCCGTCTGGCAAAAGTGCACAGCAACGAGCATTTTACCTACGGCTATCGCAAGTCCACGGTACTCATCTCGCTCCTCAATGCCGTCATCCTATTGGTAGCGGTCGGCGCAATCGTCATTGAGAGTATCCATAAATTCAGTGAACCGGCACAAGTGAACGGAATCGCCGTCTCATGGACAGCGGGAGTTGGAATACTCATCAACGGTTTAACCGCTCTGCTGCTGATGCACGGTCAGAAAAGCGACCTCAACGTCCGCGGCGCTTTCCTGCACATGCTGGCAGACACGCTCGTCTCGATTGGTGTAGTGATAAGCGGTATTGTCATCTATTACACGGGCTGGAACATCGTGGACCCGATTGTTTCACTCGTGATCGCGGCTGTCATCCTTGTCTCTACATGGGAACTATTAGCAGATAGCCTACGGCTTGCCGTAGATGGTATCCCCGAAGGTATCGACCGCGATGAGATAGAACGCCTTTTGACCGAAGACGAACTGGTACAAGAAGCACACCATATCCATATCTGGGCTATCAGTACCACCGAAACGGCACTCACGGCACATGTCGTGCTTAAAGACCTGACTTCTTGGCCGCAGGTGTCCGAACATATCAAGCATGAACTGGCCGAACACGGCATCTCGCATGCTACCCTCGAACCTGAAACGCCCGATGCTATCTGTCATAACAAAGAGTGCTAACTTCTAATCGCTAACCCCTCACCATTAACTGTTACACTCGCGCTCCCTATGGTCGCTCGAAAAATTTTTTTGAGAGAGAGACCATAGATTTTTTCCCCACGAACCCAACCCTCCCATATATGCCATCCCTTGTCCTCCCTTGAATACCATCCCCAAAATCCTCCCGGCTACCTCATCGGTGTGGCGCGGGGGAGAGAGCGGAGAGCAGCGGAGCGGAGAGGGGCGAGAGCACAGGGCAGAGAGACAGCATCGCCGATGGTACTGCACTGCGGAATATTGTGGGAGAGGAGGTAGCCGCCACTTTCGGAGCCTTCAAGATTCGTCTTGAGGGCTCTTTTTTATATGTCTAAGCGTGTAATTATGTTCAATTTTACCCGTTTTGCTTACTCGACTTTACACTGCAAAACCTTGCGTTTTGTAAAGCAAACATGACAAAAATGATAAAAATGCGATTTTTTTGAACAAAAACCATAAAAATGTTGCGTAATTCAAAAAAAAATTGTACTTTTGCCGCAAAATTCCCATTGGGCGGAATTATTTATGTATAACAAACAATTTAAGGTATGAAGAAATTCTTACTAGTATTGTCCTTTTGCGTATTAGCAATCGGACAGGTTTTGGCACAAAGCCAAACGATTAGTGGTACCGTTCTTAATGCCGCGGATGACCAGCCCGTAATTGGTGCTTCGATTCAAATCAAAGGCACTTCGAAGGGAACTATCACCGATATCGATGGTAAGTTCTCTATTGAAGCAGACGCGAAAGCGGTGCTGGTGGTTTCATTCTTGGGTATGGAGACTCAGGAAGTGGCCGCTAAGAATGGTGTAGTTATTAATTTGTCGGAAGACACGAAGGTGTTGGACGAGGTCATGGTAGTCGGTTATGGTACTACTACTCGTGCACAGTTCGTTGGTTCGGCTAAAGCCGTCGATGGTGAGGAGTTTACCAAACAGGCTCAGTCTAACGTAACTAACGCTCTGCAGGGTAAGATGGCCGGTGTTCAGATTGTTAACGGATCCGGACAGCCGGGTTCTGGCGCAGCTATCCGTATTCGTGGTACAGGTTCTATCAACGGTGGTACAGCTCCTTTGTACATCGTAGATGGTGCTCCGTATGAGGGAAGTATCAATGCTATTAGTAGCTATGATATCGCCTCGATTACCGTACTGAAGGATGCTGCTGCTACCGCTATCTACGGTGCACGTGGTGCAAACGGTGTTGTGTTGATTACCACTAAGAATGGTGGCACTAACACGAAGTTTGAGGTGAACGTAGATGCTAAGTGGGGTAATAGCCAGCGTGGCGTGCCTAACTACGACGTGATGACCGATCCGGGTATGTACATGGAGACCGCTTACAAAGCGCTTTATAACTCTATGGCATACAATGGTAAATCGTCGGCGGAGGCATATGCGTTTGCTGATGCTAGCCTCTTTGCTTCGAATGGTGTAGGTTATCAGGTTTACACTGTTCCTGCCGGCGAGAAATTGATTGGTACTAACTTTAAGTTAAACCCGAATGCTAAGCTTGGTTACAACGATGGTACGTATACCTACCAGCCGGATAACTGGGAGGCTAACACGCTGAAGACCAACAACCTGCGTCACGAGTACAACGTGAACATCCAGGGCGGTAATGCGGACAACCAATTCTTCCTTTCTGCGGGCTATCTGAGCGACCCGGGTATTATTGATGGTAGCTCCTTCGAGCGTTTCACGACTCGTGCTCGTATTGATTGTCAGGCTAAGAAATGGTTGAAGGTAGGCGGCGCTTTCGCTTATGCGCACACTACTACACAGAATCCTGGTTATCAGGGCGATTGGGGTAGCTCGGGTAACGTATTCTATACGATGAATACGATTGCTCCTATCTATCCGTTCTTCGTTCGCGATGCAGCCGGTAACATCGTTGTTGATGGAAACGGTTATACCGTTTATGATACCGGTAACAGCATGAACCAGCAACGTGGAGGTGGTGCTCCCCGTGGTAACCATGCTATGAACCTGAAGATTGATCAGCACCAAACGGTGGTAGACAACTTCTCGGGTAATGTCAATTTGACGATTACTCCGGTTGAAGGCTTGAATATTACCGCGCGTGTAGCTCCGAGTGTAATCAATGCGCGTGCTCACTCTCTGTCTAACCCGTTCTATGGAAGCCCCTCTTCGGGTGGTGCTGTTTCTGTATCGCATGAGCGTTTGTTCTCGTTGGATCAGCAATACATGATCAGCTACAAGCATCGTTTTGCTCAGGAGCACAATCTGGAGGTATTGGTAGGTTGGGAGCAGTACTGGTATCGTGACCAGACTCTGAGTGGTTCTAACGACCACCTGTTCAACCCGTTCATTGCTGAGTTGAGCAACGCATATGGTGAGCAGCCTACTTCGAGCAACGTAGGATCTTCTACCTATGATTTCGGTACCGCAGGTCTCTTCGCACGTGTTCAATATGACTTGAAAGATCGTTACTTCTTGAACGCAACCTATCGTTTCGAGGGTTCGTCTAACTTCGCTCCGAAAAATCGCTGGGGCCACTTCGGTTCTGTCGGTGTAGCTTGGATGATTTCTAACGAGGACTTCTTAAGCAACGTAGATGGTGTTGATCAATTGAAGCTGAAAGCTTCTTGGGGTACCCAGGGTAACGACCAGATTGGTCAGCTCCCGTATATGGACTTCTATACAATCACTTACAATGCTGCTACGAACGAGTTCTCGAAAGTGCTTCGCAATGGTTTGAAGGGTAATCCGGATTTGACTTGGGAGAAGCAGATGCTGAGTAACGTAGGTATCGAGTTCGACTTCTTGAAGAATCGTCTCGGTGGTAGCATCGAGTACTTCAACCGTACAAACAAGGATCAGTTGTTCCGTTTGGCTATGCCGCCTTCAGCAGGTTATCGCTTTATCTACCAGAACGTTGGTACCGTTGCTAACAACGGTCTTGAGGTGGAACTCTATGGTACGCTCGTTAAGACCCGTAACATTGAGTGGGAGGTTAACTTCAACTTGACTTACCTCAAGTCGAAAGTGGTATCTCTGCCGGATGTATACAAACAGGATGGTTGGGTGCTGAACTCTTCTATTTTGAGAGAAGGCGGTTCGCTTGTTGAGGGTTACATGCCGATGTATGCAGGTGTTGACCAAACAACGGGTCAGGCATTGTATTATGTTGATCCGGATAATGAGGCAAGCCGTGACAAATCTACATGGGCTACTACTGCTAACTATGCAGATGCTCAGAAAGCAGACCTGGGCGACTTGGCTGTTAAGGCTTACGGTGGTTTCGGTACGACCTTCAAGGCTTATGGCATTGACCTGAGCATTCAGTGCGCTTATCAGTTTGGTGGTAAGGATTATGATGGTACTTATCAGGAGTTAATGCACTCCGGTGCAAAGCTCGGCCGTAACTGGCATGTGGATATTCTCAACGCATGGACGCCTGAGAATCCGAGCGCTACGATTCCTCGTATCTGCTCTACGGACGACTGGGATCAGCAGACTTCTGATCGTTGGTTGATTAGCAACGACTACCTGAGCTTGAATAACATTACGCTCGGTTATACTTTGCCGAAGAAATGGACCAAGAAAGCTCAAATCGAGAAGGTTCGTATCTACTTCCAGGGCGACAACCTCGCTTTGTGGAGCAAGCGTAAGGGTTATGATCCTCGCCAGAGCCAGAATACTTCGGATGTAGGTTTGAGTATTTCGACTTCTTCGGGTAACTTCGTATATAGCCAGTTGCGTACGCTCTCCGGTGGTATCTCCATTACGTTCTAATTATCAAATACTGTAAAGATATGAAAACGAAATATATATTATTAAGCGCTCTGAGTGCGATAGTATTCTGCGCTTGTGATAATTTCCTTACGGCGGAGTATAAAGGCGGTACTCAATCGGGTGACCAAGTGAACCAAACGGTAGACGCTATTCCTGAGCGTATCAACTCAGCTGTAAGCGGTATGTACGCTAAATTAGGAGCTCCGTATGGTTACTTTGGTGCGAGTCAGGAACGTGCTGATGATGGTGGTTTCCCTGCTATCTGTCTGAGTTGCGATTTGAACTCGGGCGATATGACAAACCCTGCCAGCGGTTACGACTGGTTCTCGGTAGCTCAGGATTACCGAGACCGTACTCCGAACTATGCAAACCCGATGCTTCGTAATGGTTTGCTCTATAACATCATCTATGCAACGGCAGAGGTAATCGCTTCTGTGCCTGCAGAGACGACTAGTGCTGAGTTGAAAGCAAAACGCGGTCAGGCAAAAGCTATCCGTGCTTTCGCATACCTCAACCTCGTCCCGTACTTCCAGTTCCGTTATGCGCTGGATACAGTGGCTCCGACAGTGCCTCTGATGGCGGATGAGAAAACGACTATCGACCCGCTGAATAACCCACGTGCACCGATGAATGTAATGTACAATTACATCATCACCGACCTTACAGACGCTATTGCGGACCTCGAGGGTTATACACGTGAGAATAAGGGTGTCATCGACCAGCAGGTTGCATATGGTATCCGTGCGCGCGCTTATTTGAATATGGAGAAGTGGGCTGAGGCTGCTGCGGATGCAGAGAAGGCTGTTGCCGGTTATACTCCGTATACGATGAGCGAGCTGACGAAGCCGGGTTTCAACGAAGCTAATGACCATAACTGGATTTGGGCAATCCTGATGCCGCAGTCGCTTATCGGTGCTGCAGAATGTGCATGGACTTCCCAAATAGGTTCGTTCTCCGGTAATAGTTATACTGCTTATGGCGGTATCTACCGTTCGATCAACCAGATGCTGTGGAATAAGATTCCTGCTACCGACGTTCGTCGCGCATGGTGGTTGGATGAAAACAAACAATCTCCGTATCTGGAGGGGCTGAAATGGACGGACTCGAAGCAAGGCATCGATTATATAGGTCAGGACATCGTAGATGCACAGATTGCTAACGTGAAAGTGCCTATGTATGCTTTCGCAAACGTGAAGTTCGGTCAGCGTTCGGGCGTTGGCTCCGTATATAATGACGGAGACTGGTGCTTGATGCGTGCTGAGGAGATGATTCTTATCCAAGCTGAGGCTACTGCCAAAGCAGGTGACTTAGCTACAGGTAAGTCCATCTTGGAGAACTTTGTAAAAACCAATCGTGATCCGAACTTCGTAAGCACCGCTGCTGATGTCAATGATTTCTCGAATGAGGTTTGGCTCCAACGTCGTATTGAGCTCTGGGGCGAAGGTTTCGCTCAGTCTGACAAACTGCGTCTGGGTAAGAACATCGTTCGTTTCCACCCGAATCAGGAGACCAACGTGCCGGAAGAGTATCGATTCAATCTCAGTGCTTCCGATCCTTGGCTGCGTATGCGTTTCACGCAAACTGAGATGGACGGCAATGCTGCTATTGAGCAAAATACCGGTGGCGTACAGCCGCAACCGGGCGATGGAGCTGACTTGATCGATGGTGTAACAGATGTTGATTTATAAAAATTGTGAATAGTATGAAGAAGAATATTGCAATTGTTCTGGCTTTCTTAGCCCTCGCATTCATTGGATGCGACAAGAACGTCCCTTATGAGCCGGGCAAGCCGGCTACGACGGACCAGTGCATCTATTTCCCTGTTTCCGCTGTAACGGGAGTGGAATTAGATCCGGAAGCTGGTATCGACTCTGTTAATGTCGTCGTTGCTCGTACGAATGCTGATTCGGCACTCTCTGTTCTGCTCTTCGTAAAACAGAATACGGATAATGTATTCATTGTGCCGGATACGATTAATTTCGAAGCAGGCGAATTCACGGATACAATTACTGTTAAGTTCGATACGACGATGCAGGTAGGTAATACCTATGGATTCCAAGTACAAGTTGACTTAGACGCATTGAATCCGTACAAGATTGAGAAAGATGCTTCCGGCAAACCATTGTCTCCCACCTTCAATTACGAGGCAACGCTTATCAAGTATGAGCCGGGTGAAGGTGTATGGGTAGGTGACTATGATTGCCTTGTTAAATACTATAGTATCCCTGAAGGTTTGGCTTGGCATGTAGACTATAAGTTGGCTAAGTTGCCGAGTGGCACCTGGAAACTCCGTATCATCAATCCGTATGCAAAACTGCCGGAGTCTGACGAACCGGACGAGTATGGACTCTATGATGCATTCCCGTATAATACCGAAGCAGACTTGGAGGGTGCTACAAGCCCGGCTAACGTAACGCTGATTATTGATCCGGTTAAGGGTACGGCTACACTTGAGAAGCGTCTTACCTATCTGGGATTCATATGGGATCCGTCTTACGGTGAGGTATTCTTGTATGACTACCAGGGTGCTGTTGGTACGTTTGATGCGGAAGCAGGAAGTATTACTTTTGCTTACGATGATGGAACTTTGGCATCTGGTGAAGGAACTACACTTGAAGTACTCGCAGGATTCCGCTTCTATTTTGATGTTGAGTCTTATGTGGCAGACAATGCAGAAGAGGAAGAAGCATCTGGAGCTCCTGCTAAAGCAGCTAAGCGTGCAGCGCGCAACCAAAATGAAAAAGGACTGAATATTCGTTTGTAATTCAGTCTGCGTATAGAAAAAATCGCTACCTCACGGTGGCGATTTTTTTTGTGTGCCTTACGGCTATCATTTATAATCCTAAGTGAATCCGGAAGCGGATAGCCCATTGGATCTCCGGCGTGATTGCCCAGATAGAATAGAGATTGCATACGCGAAGGATATTTCCGATACCGATACCTACTTCCGAATAGAGCATCGAGCGCTTTGTTCCTGCTTCCGCCTGGCTATTATATCCGTATGCTATTTTCGCTTCTACTAACTCGCGCAAATGTAACCAACGAATACCCGGAATCAGATTAAAGAGGACACCCATACCATTCCATTCGGCTTGCAGCGCGGCATACCTGTTGGCCAATAGCTGGTTGCCGTGCAGGAAGGTGAAGCGATACGGATCATACGCGTAACCTTGGTTCGCATTCGCCTGCCAGAGCAGCGTGGGAGGTACTTTGCCGAAAAGGATACCGGCTTGGAAAGCATAGTTGAGCGTTCCGCCCATTCCTAAGTTCGCATGCTGGGTGAGCATCGCGCGGAAATGGAAATAGACTTTCGATTCGTCTGCAGACCAGTGTCCCGCTTCTGCGCCCAGATACAATACCGGATATTTTGACGAATACGCATAGCGACGCATGAAATAACCATCGTATTTGCGCTCGCCCCAGCTGATGCGGGCTATGGCCGACAGCGACTGATAGGCATAGCCGGCTTGCCAGCCTGCGCGTCCGTAGAGATGCGTCTCGAGACTCATCGTATGACCCAGCCGAGGCAGATATATGTCAAACCAATCTGCAAACCAATGCATTTGCAGCTGCCGCTGCCGTAATGCGGTATTCACACATTTTGCATCGCGGTGCAGTGCCTCAAAAGCGTATGCCGTGAAATCGAAGTTACCCCAACCCATGGAGTTCTCGCGCAACAGGCGATCGAAATCATCGACTTCAGACCATACGTAATGATCGTTGTATTCGAATTGCAGGATATTCTTCCGCGGTGTAGGCAAGTCCACAGAGACGCGTCCGAGTCCCTTAAACGAACGGTCGCGGAAACCATACCCCACCGATGCCTCCAACGAGACGATTTTCGACATCTTCTCATTCGTGCGGAAAGGTAATCCGACGTGTACGCCTTCATGCTTATTGACCTGTAATATCTCCTCTACATGCCCGATATCTACCGGCGTGCCCGTAGGGATATATCCCGTCGTCGCGATGGTGGCGAACCATTTAGCTACGCGGATGACCGGCAGCGAGTCCAGCGCCATGAATGCGCTGTCGGTCTGGGTGAGTTCGCTCGTGGCTGGCACTTCCTCTATGGTAGTCGCTATAGTGTCGGGGATACGTATATTCGGATTCTTTAGATCGGTGCGGATAAGCAGGGTCGGGAAAGTGGTGCCAGCCCGCTCGGATTTGATAGAGAAATCGAGAAGCGCAGATATATGCTCGTCGGCAATGGAGTTGTCCGGCGCAAGCGTTTGGGATATATGGAGCGTATTGACGTAGTTTACCGCCACTTCTGCGGGAACATAGGCTGTCAACGCGCGTAACGCAAAGGTAGTGGTATCAATCACCATGCTTCCGTTGAAGGTCGCATAGAAAGGATTTCTCGTGCGGAAATGAATCCGAACGAGGTTTATCGCTTCGCTGTTTATCGTGTCGTCGACACTATTTAGGTAGTAGCGATAGTAAAGGTTGCCGCCGGAGGCAAGGGGAGACAGGAAAGCATGGCCCATGATAGAGACAGACGGTGCGTAGAAATTGAGATTACCTTCGTTGCCAATAAGCGATGAGTAGTCCGTCTCGGTGAGAATGAGCGCTTGCGTGCGCTGGTCGTTAGCGGGTATCATCTCAGCGCCTGCGATACGGAAAGACTGCGTCTCGCGATAGAGCGGGAGAATATAGGTGGAGTCCTCTTGTGCGATCATACCACTCTGCAGACTGCTCCATAATGCGCGACGCAAATGCTTCTTCTGGATATGCGATACGTATAGCGTCTGTTCGCGCTGGAGTGTAGCTGCATTATCCGCATGCATCGTGCGGTCGTTCTCCGGCCTATGTGCACGCACTTGGCGAAGGAGCGCAAGCGCAGGGTTCTCGTTTGGCGCTACTACGATCTCCGTAAGCGTAGCGGTTTTCTCACGCAGCGCTACTTGCAGCCCGGCCATAGAGCCTGGTTCTATATCAAAGCGCTGGGTGTAATACCCGACAGCAGAGAAGACGAGTTGACTTTTAGCTGACATGTCTACGCGCAGCGCATAAGCTCCGTTCTCGTCAGAGGTGGTACCTATCTTCGTACCACGGAAATGGATATTGACATTCGGTATCGCTTCTCCCGTCGTCTCGTTAACAATCTCGCCGACGATAATGGTCTCGACAGCGAATGTCGAAACGAAGACCGCTAACGCTGACAGAATACAGACCGTTCTTCGAACTGACAGACCGAATATGTTTTTTCCTCTAAACACTAAACTCTAAACACTAAACTTTATTAGCGGGATGACATTGTAGAATAGCTTTACGCAAATCTTGTACATCGAGATGGGTGTATATCTCTGTCGTGGCCAGATCTTCATGACCGAGTAGTTGTTGTATCACGCGCAAGTCTGCTCCGTTCTGCAGCAGATGCGTGGCGAACGAATGTCGTAATGTATGCGGACTGACGGTCTTGGTGATGCCCGCTTTTGCGCATAATTGCCGTACGATAGTGAAGACCATCGCACGCGTCATCGGTCTTCCGTAGCGGTTGACGAAGGCTACATCACGTGACTCCGGTTTAAGCGGCCAGGTGCTACGTTCCTGCATCCAATAGCCGAACCATTCTTCCGATACGGGAGAGAGCGGCACAAGGCGCTGCTTGGAGCCCTTTCCCTCAATCAGCATATAATGCTCATCGAGATATATCTTGCTCAACTGAAGGTTCACCAGTTCGCTCACGCGCAGTCCGCTCCCGTAAAGCATCTCCATCATCGCGCGGTTACGATGCCCTTCATTGCTACTCAAATCGATAGCCCCCATCATTGCATTCACTTCCTCCAGCGATAGCACGGTAGGCAGATGTTTGGATTTCTTCGGTCCTTCCAATAGCTCGGATGGGTCTTGCTCAATATAATCTTTGTATAGCAGAAATCGGTACCATGAGTGAATGCCGGCGAGTATGCGGGCCTGCGTAGCTTCGGAAGTGATTGTCTTGAATTGCTCGAAGATGAAGGCCTCGAGGTCCTCAAACTCCATCTTAACAACGTTCAAGGGCTTTCCGTTTTTATCTGTGTGCCCATTAGCATACTTGCGCAGTTTCTCCAGATCCATCTCGTATCCCTCGATGGTATTCAGCGAATAGCCTCTTTCCAACCTCAGCCACGTGTGATACTCGCGCAGCAGGTCTGCCTCAGATGTTATTTCTTTCGCCATGGGATGATGAATCCTTGATAATGCGGCTTATAGGTGACGCGGGAACCGTAAGCGTTCTTATAGTACAGCGTGAACTGCAAATCGAGAACGCCGTTTGTGGTGTCTTTGACGACTATATAACCGGAGTCTAAGACTTGAATAGACTGCAACTTACCTTCTTCTACATAGAGGACGTACATGCCCGTCGGTTCTCCATCCCAATCTTTGCCGGGGAGGAAAGTGAAAGGTATTGCCGACCGCTCGGAATGATAGGTGCCAGGCACAATGCGCAGGTCAATCTTCCCCTCTTGGTCAGGAACAAAGATATCCGATATATAGAGGTTGTACCCGGTGCCTCGCATGCGATGATTCTCATCCAACTCGAGCCCTTGCGAATAGAGGTCAAGGGCTACTACGGAGTACGGCACAGAGTCGTAACACGGACCGTAGATTTCCTCCCATGCTGTAGCGTATTCCTTCGGCATCCCACGATAGACATACGGAGTGGAATTGGAGCAGGAGATAGCAATCATAGCCACAAGCGTAAGGAATGCCACTTTCATCTTTTTTGTCGGATACCATGCAGCCAGGAAACCCAGTAATGCTACGGTAGTTGCTACCATGATGATATCGAGTACTTGTACTTGTACGGGATATGCAGAGATGATATATTCCTCTCCGCTACCTAGTTTTAGCCAGCCGAAATGCTGCTGCCCGAGGCATAATGCTACGCCTATTACCAAACCAATCAATGTACCGAGCGCAGAAATAAGCCAACCCTCTAATAGGAAGACGCGACGGATCGTCGGTTCGTCTGCGCCGAGATGAGAGAGGATGCGGATATCTTCGCTCTTGTCAATGATAAGCATCGAGAGCGAACCGATGATGTTAAAACTGGCGATAAGGAGGATGAATACCAATAGCAGAATGGTCAGCAGTTTCTCAATACGTAGGATATTGAAGAAATTCGCCTGTTGCTCGTATCGATCCAATACTTTATATCCCGGACCGAGAGTTTTCGATATTTGATATTTGATATTTGATATTTGTGATTTAGTTTGCGCCTTCGGCGTGATACGGAGGGCCGTAGCTGTGTTTTCGTCGTAGTCGAAGAGCCGTTGCGCAAGCGGGAGGGAGACGAGTATCAGTTGATCATCATAGTCAATCTGATTAACGGCAAACGTGCCGGCGATAAATGCGTGCTCATGCCTTAAGGACAAGTCCGGACGCATGAGATTGATGCGTCCTGTGCGCTGAGGTGCATATAAATGCAATGCACCTGTGAAATGCGCATTCATACCTATCTGCGCAGCCAGTCCGCGTCCAAGTACGGCTCTATCGAAGGCACCATCCCATACGGAATAGAAGCCGTCAGTGATGATCGAATCGATATGTGCGGTCCGGGTGAAGAGACTGTCAACACCCAGCACGCGTGCCGGCGTTTGATGGTCCTTATAGCGTATGAGCGCCGTCTGCTCCAGTTGCATGGAGATAGCTTCGATATCCTCGCGCGCGTACAGCGAAGCGGTAGGCGCGGTGTCCGTGCGAAGGGTCTGTCCTTCGACCGGCACTACGAGCAATACGGGATCGAACTCAGAGAACATATGCTCTACCAATTCTCCGAACCCGTTCATCACGCTTAATACGCAAATCATCGCCGCCGTGACCACAGCCACAGCAGCGGCACTAATGCCGGAGACGATATTTATCGCATTATGCCCTTTCTTTGAGAAAAGGTAACGCCAGGCAATATGGGATTCGAGATTAGGCATGCAGCAACTCATCAATGCGCTCCATCCGGTCGATGGTCTCGTCGAGGTGGAAGACTATTTCCGGGATAATGCGCAATTGATGGCGCTCAAGCGTGCCGAGTTCACCGCGAAAGCGATGAGTGTTCTCTTCAATCAGCGTCATGGTCTCTTTTACCTTATCCTGCGGAAAGATAGAGAGATAGATATGCGCAATAGAGAGATCAGGCGATACGCGCACCTCACTCACGGAAATAAGCGTCCCGTGCAGCGTGCGCGCGTATCGCAAAAGGATGTCGCTCATGTCTTTTTGGATAAGACGAGCGATCTTGTGTTGTCTAGTTGACTCCATTAAAATTTGTGGCGACCTTCGTCGGCAACGGTCAGTTTCTTACGNNCCTTTAGCACGGCGTGCAGCCAATACACGGCGACCGTTAGCGGTAGCCATTCTCTCCAAGAAGCCGTGTTTGTTACGACGCTTACGTTGGGAAGGTTGGAATGTACGTTTCATTGTGTTAACTTATTGTTATGTCTTCTCACAAAGACGGGGTTATACGTCAAAAAAGCGTGCAAAGGTACGGCTTTTTTTTGAATTGACCAAAAATTTTCACATTTTTTTTACTTTTGAATGCATTTTTCGTCAAAAACACTTGCGGGAATCGCAAATTTATCGTATATTTGCACACTTTTTAATTTTATAGACTTAATGCGATTAATCCTATCCGCCATGCAACACAAGATTCTTTCCGTATTTTCGGTGTTATGTATGCTGTTAGTGCTCAGCCCTCGTAGTGCGTATGCTGCGAGCGAATCTTATGATTTGTGGACCGGTACCACGGAGGCTCCCGACTTGTCGGGAACGACGTATACCGTATCCACTGCGGCCCAACTGGCTTGGGTGGCGCAGCACAATGATGATGAGAATGGCTTCTCGGGTAAGCTGATAGAGCTCACTGTGAATGTAGACCTGAGTGGGGCTAAGTTATGGACTGCTATCGGCTCTGCCGCTAAGCCTTTTGCCGGTACTTTTGATGGTAAGGGGCATTTGATCCGCGGCTTGGGTATCATCCGTGGCGCGGATGGTGTCGGTCTGTTCGGTCATATAGGCGCTACGGGCGTAGTGAAGAACATAGGTATCAGCGGTGGCCGCATCTTAGCGGGTAGCAAGCGTCGCGTAGGTGCGCTCGCCGGTGTGTGCGCCGGTTCTATAGAGAATAGTTGGAGCATGGCCCAGATAGCTATAGCGGGAAATATGGTTGGCGGTCTGGTGGGCGATCTGCTCGCTACCGGTAAGTTGACGGATGTCTATAGTGCCGGTTTGATTTTGCAGGGTGCTGATACGCTGGGTGGCTTGGTGGGCCGCAATGCTGGACATATCACGCGAGCGTATAGCATAGGCTATGCGAAGAATGGTAAAGGCTTTGTAGGCGTAGATAAGGACGGTGCGTATGCCGATTGTTTCTATGACCGTAAGTTGTATTATCAGGAGCCGGGCGTATGGGGCGATAAGGTGACGCCGATTGATAGTACGGCGTTGCTCTTCTCCGCTTTATCCGGCGAGAAGTGGGCTACTACGGACTTGTATTATCCTCAGTTGAAATCGTTCGTAGGAACGGATGCATCGCTGCTCTCCGTAGCGCCGATGTATATCAATACAGAGGTGGTGGAGCCGGTGAACCATGCTAACGACCTGACGGAGGATTTCACGGTAACTACGCTTGGCGGTATTGCTTGGGCGTGCGAAGACGTAAATGATGAAGAGTGGATCAAAATCAGCGGTAGTAATATAAAGGTTGTCCGCCCGTGTACGGAGACGGACGTGCTGGTGGATGCGAAATTGCGCAATGAGACGCATGTGGTATATATGCGTCCTCGCCGTTTGGAAGACTTGCGTATAGACCCGTTTGATGAGGGTCCGATACCTGCTTATTGTTTAAATGAAGGAGAAAAACTACCGGCGATGCCGAAGGTATACGATGGTACGCCGAGTTATCATTTCCGTGTGGTATTGGATTCGCTGGATACGCAGTCGGGAAATATCGTTCCGTTCCTCGTGTTGGCGGATGATGATTTAGCTGCGGAGAAGGATTTTGAGGATTGGAAAAACGAGAATGTGCTCAAGACGGATGTAGCCGGTCATTTCTATTTGCGCCTCTTCGTGCATGACGACGGCTGTGTGATTGATTGGAAAGAATGTCCGTCGATGTATGAGTATATCGTATATGATGAGGTAGTGCTCGGTACGATTACTTCGGGTACAGATACGGTTGTCGCTCCGTATAAGTTGACTCTTGCGGGTACGCCTACTACGGGAGGCAAGGGCACGATTACCTATCAATGGACCTGTAATGATGAGGAGATTAGCGGAGCTACAGGTTTGAACCTGACGGATTATAATATCACGAAGGCTGACACATATGTCTTCCTCCGCTACTCGGCAGACGAGAAATGTCATATGGGCGATGGACGCGAGCCGGATCATGGTACGTATACCTTAGTGGTTGTAGACCCGCTTGATCCGGGTGAGGTAGATGACGAAGGCAAACGCGTCTTCTGTACTGTCTCGGCGGCGAAAGAGCAGGTTATTTCTGCTACGCAGGCCAAAGGAAGTGTAGTCTCTTTAGGCTATTCATACCAGTGGTATCGTGTATTGGGTACGGATACCGTGAAGATCGCAGGCGCCACGGAGAAAGACTTAAATCTCTCGCTGGTAGATATGACAGCGGGGAATACCTATATCTTCTTCCGCGAGGTGAAGAGTAACTGGTGGCGCATGCCGGACTGGAAAGAGTCTGCCGGCCATCAGGAGATTCAGATTCTTCCTGCCTTAACTATAGGAGCTATTCAGAGTGCGGACCTCGGATTACAATGCTTGGAGGCTGACGCATCGACGTTTGCTATCGCTATTAACGAGGCGACCGCCGCTGCCGGTGATGCCACCCTTCATTACCAATGGGTATATGAGGTGAATGGCAATACGACCACTATAGATGAGGACAGCCCTACGCTGAATTATACTTTAACGCTGGATCAAGCGAATGCGGGTCAGGTATATACCTTCCGCCGCTATGTGCGTCAAGGCAGTTGCGATTGGGAGAAGTCGGATGGGGAGGTGACTGTGACCTTCGGCTGGAAGCAGCATTTCGAGCGTACGATAACGGTCTGCGAAGGCGAGTTGCCTTATACCTTCGTTTGCTTTGAGTCCGATGGCGCAAGACATTCGCATAAGTTCACGGCGGATGGCGAGACCTGGCTGTTCACGGATCAGTCAACCGGCGGATGCGATGTAGATACGCTCTTTACCTTACATATGTCGAGCGCTCCGCATGTGGAGATGGAGACGGAGGCGCGCTTCTGTCAGGAGAGCCGAAATATAACGCTCTACTACACGCTGGTAAGCGGAGATGCAGATAGATTCCGTATCACGTACTCGCCTTCGTTGGCAACATATATCGGCCGCAATGATACGACCGGCGAGATTACAACGCCGGGTGCTATCGTGCTGACCAATATCCCGAGTATCGGCGAGGGCGATAATTACATGGTAGTTGAGTTGGCGTACTCCGGCGGAGGAACGAATATAGGCGATTTATGTTATAGCCAATCGAATACCGTACGTTTCTTCACGAGCCTGGGTGGATATGTACATAGCAAGTACGATCGCGTGCTCTTTGTAGATAATAATCCGAAAAATGGAGAAGTGCCGGATCCGAAACTGTCCTTTGTATCGTATCAGTGGTATCGCAATGGTGTGCTGCAACCGGATCAGACGGATCAGTACTATCATGAGAACGGTCAGCAACTCTCCGGCGTTTACTACGTGAAGTTGACCGATAGTGAGGGCCGCGTATATTACTCCTGCGAGGTGATGATGCCTACCGGAGCAAGCAGTATAGCTCCGCAGCAGCGTATCTATCCTGTGCCGGTCAATGCGGGAGAGATGGTGACGGTAGAATGTGAGGATGCGGATATCTATGTGATTTCTACGCGTGGAGAACGCGTGCTGCAGCGTACTGACGTGCAAGACAAGACAACCTTTACGGCGCCACCTGTGGTGGGAGTCTATTTCGTGCGGTACGAGTTCAAGGATGGACGTGTGGCAACCGATAAACTGATTGTTAAATAATTTAAGGAGGACACAGAGATGAAAAAGCAATGGATTTTACTTAGTTTAGTGGTTCTCCTGGCTATCCCCGCATGGGCAAAACAATATCCCGATTCGATTCAGGAGGCAAGTCGCGCAGAGCGCCGTATTGAATATGGCTGGAATTTTGAGTTCTACGGAGGCTTAGGCTTAGGTCGCTCGGAGTACAAGCAGATCGGCGATAGCTACACCCCCGCGCATGTAGATAACCAGCTTGGGTTCCCTGCCTGGGATGCCGGATTGAGTATTAATTACTATTTCGTACCCTGGATGGGTCTCGGCGTGGGCGTAGAGTTTAATACCTATGCCAATACGGCGGCTGTGACGCGAGGATGGGAGGTAACGCGCCAAGATTATCAAAACGACACCTATACTCTTCGTTCTACTCCGAATAATATTAAGGAGACGCAGCGTTTGTCGATGCTTGAGGTACCTATCGCATTGCGCTTCCGTGCAATGCCCGGTAAGGTAGGCTTCACAGGTAGCGTTGGGTTCAAATTGGGCTTCCCGATGCTCTATAAATATTCGCTGCAGGGCCAAGGTTCTTTGCAGAATACAGTGGAATATCCTCACTGGAATCTGACGATTGAGGATGTCCCGGGTGTGATAGAGGATGCTCCGATGACTGCTAAAAGCGGCCGTACCGGTTCTTTCCGCCCGTATAGCTATGGTCTTTTTGCCGAAGCCGGCATGCTCTTCCAGTTATCGCAACGCGTAGATCTGGCAGTAGCTTTTTATGCGAACTACTATGTCAATGATGTCATGTATTGGCATACCGCAACGCGCGAACTGAGTTTTGCGGATAATTTTGTGCCCGGTGAGTATCCGGCACCTTTCACAGGTTATTATGACGGTATATTGGAAACCAACGAGGTGAAGGAGTTACATCCTTGGTCTGTTGGTCTGAAAATAGGCGTGCAGATTAATGCCAACCGCACTCGTGCGCAGCGTGAGTACGACCGCGAGCAGCGTAGGTTGAAAAAACAGAAACCGGAAGTGGTAATCGAAGAAGAACCGGAACCCGAACCAATCGAGGTAGTCGAAGATACGACTCCGGTAGTCGATTACTGGGCGCTGGGCCGTGCGGCTGCCTTAGAGCAGATTCGTCAGTTGGCAGACTCGTTTAATATCGATTTGTGCAAAGAGTTCTGCGTGCCTGAGACAATCTTTGTACGCGATACAATCGTATTGCGCGACACGATGGTGCTCCGTGAGACGCAACCTGCTCCGGAACCCGTCTTACCGCCTGCTAAACAGCTGGATGAGATGCTCAGCAGTGCTGTTATCTTCTTCAATCTCGATGATACAGTGCCAATTCTCGAGCCGGCCGATATACTCGACCGTATCGCAGAAGTGCTGCGTCGTCACCCGGAGCAGTTGATTCAGGTGAACGGACATGCTTGTAAGTTAGGTAAACCTGCTTATAACAAGCGCTTGGCGCTCCGCCGTGCGCAAGCGGTAGCCGCTCGTCTGCGTGGCTTGGGCGTTAAGGATCACCAGATGAGTGTATCGAGTCTGGGCGCTGAGACGCCGTTCCGCTATAATGGCAGTCATACCCTCAGTAAGGACCGCCGCGTAGAGATTCTGCCTCTGAATATCGAGGAGGAATTCGATGCGATTAGTGGAGGCGAGGATGCATCTGCAACTGCTGCGCCTCCCGCCGCACCCAAAGCCGCTGAGCCGGCCCTGACTAAGACACCGGTGAAAGGAACTACCGAAGTGGTAGCTCAAGGTACGCGTCTGGCGCAGATAGCTCGTCGCCATTATGGGGAGACCCAGTATTGGGTGTTCATCTATGAGGCGAATAGGGATAAACTATCCAATCCGAGTGATCTTCCGGTAGGTATGGAACTGGTGATTCCTGATTTGAGCGAAAGACTCAAGGGAATGACTAAAGAACAAGCCCTGGAGGAAGCCGCACGACTCAAAGAGAGCCTGCGCTAATCAAAGACCTCCATCAGAACATCTAAGGAGCGTGGCGTCTGCCACGTTTCCACATGTTCTTCAAAATACGTACATAACTGACGTAACTGTTGTTGCCTTGCTTCTCGAGAGCGAGGCAACTCTATTTCTGTATCCATCGCAAAGCCCAACTTAGCGGCGAGACCCACGAGAAACTGAAGATGAAAGTTCTGCGGCTCATCAGTGCGGTCTAAGTCCTGTACCGCTTGCGCGATGAAGTCGTACATCGGCTCGTCTATCATTGGATGACGGAGCACATGGTATAGCACTTCGCTTAAGAAGAGCGCAATGGTGCGTTTATAGGGATCGGTGGTAATGGTGGTGGGGACGAACGTCAGTTGCGCTGTGCGAATAGACTTATTATCCGTAGTGAGTTGCACGATAGAGAGCGGACTGTATGTTCCTCCGGATTTCTTCTTCCCTAATCCATACACCATATAATTAATACGCCCGCCCGCGCGCGTGTAAGCGTGCAGTACGTGCGCTTTATCCGAGTGCGGCTGAAGCGACAGTACTATCGCATCAGTCGTGGTTAACATAGAGGGAATCAATTACAACGCCATCGCTGAGGCGATGAACAGTGAATTGGAGATTGGAAATGGGAGATTGGAGTTTGATTACTCCATATACGGGAACTGTATCGGTGGCTGCCGCATGCTCGAGTTCCCGCTGCTGCTTAGGCTTGCCGGCGGTATTAAGCACTACAAACCCGTTATGGCGCATATAGCTATGGTCATGTCCCGCGATCACCAGGTCGGCTTGGCTGAGAGCATAGCGGAAGGCCGCATAGATGCCAGGATTCCAACGTCCCTTGGCGGGCGAGAGAACAGGATGATGCATCATCACAATGACAAAACGGTCTCCGGCGGTATTCATCGCTTGGCGAAGCCATGTGAGCGTGCGGGTGAGATAGATGATATGCACCAGCGGATTGGTATCTATCACGATGATACGCGCCTGCGGGATATCCAGCCAATAGCTGGCGCCGGGCACTCCTACAGGTCCGTTGTTCGGATGCGAGAACGTCTCCTCCCATACGGGCGAGATACGGCGCGGCACGGTCTTCAGATACTCATGGTTGCCGGGGCAGGTAATCACCGGCATACCGGCTAATGCACTGGCTGTCCATTCGCGGAGCAGCAGTTGACGATAATAGTCTTGCCCACGCTCCATCCAATCGCCTGTCTGTAGCACAAGGTTAGCTTCCGGTACACGCGCAGCCAGCGTATCATAGTCCGCTCGCGTCAGACGGTTGTGAATATCACCGAGCACCAGTAGCGTCTCTACGCTGTCGGTACGGGGTGTAAAGGTATATTCGATGGTGTCTCCGGTCCAGAGCGGTTCAGCCGGAGTGACGAACCATGCCCGCCAGCGGATGGCGCATAGGATTGCGCCACCCACTAGCAGAATGGAGAATACTATGATCAGTACCCACTTACGCATTAGAAGGGCAGATCGCTGGTGCTATCACCTGCTGTTGCGTCAAAGGGATCCATCGGCGCAGCGGGTTCTACCGGCGCTGCTACCGGCGCTGCTGCCGGCTGCGGAGCAGCTACAGGAGCCACTGCAGGCGCTGCGCCTGCCTCAGCCTGCGTTACATCGCCTTGCTGGATGCGCCATGCGCGGATAGAGGTATACCAACGGCCGTTGAACTCACGGCTCTCGATATCGAAACTAACCGTTACCAACTGATCTACGTCGCAGGGGTTCTGCTTGATACGATCTTCGCCGAATACTTCGAAATGCACTTTGCGAGGATATTGATCGAGGGTCTCTAATACGTACGGCTGTACTTTCCACGGATTGCCGTTACGGCCTACGCCTTCCTGAACCGGCAATACTTGTATGATTTTTCCTACTACTTCCATAATTCTCTAATCTTTTAACTTTTCACTATTCACTTTTCTTTCTTCACTATCTTATCCTTTGATAGCTGCTACACCCGGGAGCACCTTTCCTTCGATAGCCTCGAGGAGTGCACCACCGCCGGTGGAGATATACGATACTTGGTCTGCGAGGCCGAATTTATTTACGCATGCTACGGAGTCGCCACCGCCAATGAGCGAGAAAGCACCGTTCTTCGTAGCCTCTGCGATTGCCTCACCGATAGCACGGCTACCGCCGCAGAAATTGTCGAACTCGAACACGCCTGCAGGGCCGTTCCAGAGGATGGTCTTAGCGCCCTTGATGGCATTGCGGAAGTTCTCCTGTGCCTTAGGACCTGCATCCAGACCTTCCCAACCCTCAGGAATAGCATTCGACGGGAAAATCTTCTGATTAGCATCGTTGCTGAAACTGTCTGCGCAGATAGCATCCGGAGCGAGTACGAGCTCTACACCGTTCTTCTTTGCCAACTCTTCTACGCCGAGTGCTACATCGAGTTTGTCGAGCTCTACGATAGAACCGCCAATCTCACCACCGTGCGCCTTAGCAAAGGTATAGGTCATACCGCCGCAGAGGATGAGTTTGTCTACCTTACCAAGCAGGTTCTCGATGATACCGATCTTCGAACTTACCTTCGAGCCTCCCATGATAGCTACGAACGGACGCTTGATGTCGCCGAGTACTGCGTCAACAGCAGCTACCTCTTTCTCCATCAGGAAACCGAGCATCTTATGGTCTGCATCGAAATAATCCGCGATGACAGCCGTCGAAGCATGTTTACGGTGAGCGGTACCGAAGGCATCCATTACATAGCAGTCTGCGTACGAAGCCAGGGTCTTTGCGAACTCTTTCTGACGAGCCTTCATCTCCTTCTTAGCCTCCTCGTAAGCAGGATCTTCTTTCTCGATACCTACAGGTTTGCCTTCCTCTTCAGGATAGAAACGGAGGTTCTCGAGCAGCAGTACCTCACCCGGCTTGAGGGCAGCAGCCTGTGCCTGCGCTTTTGCGCAGTCCTCTGCGAATTGAACAGGACGACCAAGCGCAGCAGCTACAGCGTCTTTGATCTGGCCGAGACTGAACTTAGCCTGTACTTTACCTTTCGGTTTGCCCATGTGACTCATGATGATGAGTGCACCGCCTTCGTCGAGGATGTGCTTGAGGGTAGGGAGAGCACCGCGGATACGGGTGTCGTCAGTAATCTTACCGTTCTCATCGAGTGGTACATTGAAGTCCACGCGTACAATCGCCTTCTGGCCGGCGAATTTGAAATCTTTGATAGTCATAATGCAATATATTTTAGTTGTTTATAATTGTCGTTTTTTTACCAGTCAATCGAGTTCAGACGACCGCGATATACATCGCTATACGTAGTGTTGGCGTCTTGTCCTCCGAAAAGGTAAATATATCCGTCGCGTACGATGGCTGTTTGTCTCTGACGCGCCTGATATACTTCGGGCAACTGGTTCTTCGCGCTGTCTGCCGCTTCCCAATTCAGACCTTCGTCTGTAGAGAAGAGAATATCGCGACCGAAATACTTCATATCTTTATCTACGCCTCCGAAGAGCAGCAACTGCTTGCCATACCATATGACGGAGATGCCGGTGAGCGTAGTGAAACTCGGTCTGTCGATCGAGAACTCCTCCAGTCGGTACGTTCCGTTAGGAGCGGGGTAGTCGATGTACTCTAAGTTCCATCGCGTGTTGAGCGATTGGCCGTTATCAGCAAAGCCGCCGATGATCATCGCGCGTTCGCGCAGCGAAGCACTCTGGAATGTTACGGCAGCGAAGTCGCTGACGGGGAACTGACCGGAGGGACGCAAGCTGGCGCCGCCAAGCGTAAGGTCGTTATTCTCTATGTACGCCAGTTCATATCCTCCGTTCTCTACGAGCGCCCATACGCGGTTGTTCCAATAGAGAAGCATCGTGATGACCGGATAACTTACTGTTTGCGCGGTCCATGTGATGGCGTCCGAACTGGCATAGATAGTATTTCCCTGACCATAATAGAGTTTCGCTCCGTCGCTGATCATCTGGCGCACTTGTGTACCTGTCGGCAGACCTGTCGGTTCGCCCAGATCAGTCCATGCGCTTCCGTCCAAAGAACGATATGCGCGCATCTTAAATCCGTTGCTTTTGATGAGCACGAAGGCATTGCCTAACTCCAGCGCCTTTTGATCGCTGTCATCCTCCGGATATATCTGCGACGTCAGTTGGGTCCATGTATAGAGGTCCGGATCTACTTTATGTACCGTAGGACGTATCTCATATACTTTCGTGGTTGATTTATCTGCCGAGCGGATAGTGAGGTAGATAGGTCCTTTGGAGAAATTGAGAGTGTCGTAACCCGTAATTCCGCAGATCGTATCCGGTGTCCGCAGGGATGCGGCGCTGGGCGTAGCGGCGAAGGAGAAACGCGGCACTACTTTTTCCAAACTCGTACCATAAAGCATCGAATCCTTGTTCCAAACCAAGCCCGTATCGATACGCTCGTCAATGGTGAAAACCGCTTTTGCGAGGCCCGGCATACTGTCATTGCTGGCGAAATAGAACGCAGAGAGACGCGCTACGGACGAAGGTACGGTAGTCGTGCTACTGCCGTCGCAAGCGGTGAGGCCCACTACGATAATACTCAATAATATGTAGAAATATTTGCGCATGTCGTTTTTTTTTAGTACCTTTGCGGCCGCAAAGGTAAAAACACTAAATTGTATCTATTTTAAGCTATGTTATTTGATTCTCAAATACATGATATCAAATGTTGGCTGCCGTGGGTTCGTATCCGTCGTGAGCAGTCTGCGCTTCGCGCGATCGTGGAGCAGCGTCGTCGTATGTTAACGCCCGAGGAGGTAGCTGCGGATTCCGCACTTATCTGTGAGCAGATAGAGCAGATGTCTGCTTTCCGCGAGGCCCAAACGGTGCTCATCTATTATCCTATTCATAACGAGGTGGACTTGCGTCCGCTGCTCGCTAAGTATGGCGATCAAAAGACTTTCCTCTTCCCCGTTACTCATCGCCATTATATGGAGGTTCGTCCGTATGACGGTGAGGATATGATGCGTAAGGGGCGTTTGGGCGTTCCCGAGCCTCAGACTCCGACCTATAAGGGATCGATCGACTTGATGCTTGTGCCCGGCGTGGTCTTTGACCAACATTGCCATCGTATCGGTCGTGGCGGCGGCTATTACGATAAGTTCCTTCGTAAGCACCCGGGTGTGAAGAAGATAGGTGTATGCTATGCGTTCCAGTTAAAGAAGCATGAGATCCCTCATCTCTTCCGCGACCATAAGATGCATCGCGTCGTCACTCCTCAACAGACCATTGGATAGTCGGTTGGCTATCTCGTATGCGTTGTAGCTCACGGTCTCCTTCGGCCGTGAGTTTTCTTTCACCCTTGCGGTAATAGTAGATAACGCCGTATAACTGGCATTTTATCAACTTCGCATAAGGCAATTGCTCTTTATAGAAATCCTCTACGAGGTTCCATATATTCAATATTAGCGCATCTGCCTGCGTGCGCAATGGTTCCAAATCGCCGTGAACGCGCTCGGTATTCTGCACATGGAATGTATGCTGGCGTTGGTGCTCGCAGAAGATGTCATAATGTACTTTCACCTTATTGATGGCAGGGTTATAAATAGGGAAACCACCGTTTGCCATACGTTTCTGTTCGCCTTCGATAATTTTCTTTCCCCATTCCAGCAGATACTCTTCGGTGGATAAATCAGGCACTACATGTTGGTGCGGATCGAGTCCATACAGCAATTTCTGCTCCTTTTTGATTTCTCCGCGGATGACAGCAAGGTTTAGTACCTGGATGAAATGCGAGATGTACATACGCGCATTCTGCACGATATGACGGTACTGCTTGTTGGCATTGACGGTAGAGGTGTAGTTGTCCTTCGATTGCATCACGGTGTTCTCGAATTGCACGAGGAACCGCTGTGCTTCGCTTAGCAGCTTATACGGGATGACCTGCTCGGTGAAATCTGCGCTTTGCGCGCGTTGGATAGCGTTCTGCAGGGCATGCAAGCGTGCTAAATCAGTGTTTGGTAAGCGACGATAAGGCATATATGATTAGTGTTTACGTGTTACGAGTTGTTCGGCCAGCTCACGGAGCTGTTCGGTAGCTTTATTTTGCGGCAACTTATCCAGTTGGGCCAAGGCGAGGGAGGTATGCTGCTCCATGATAGTCTCTGCGGTCTCGCGAACGCCTAAGCGGTCGTAGATGGCGGTGACAGCAGCTATCTTCTCCTCATTGCGGTCAGTAGCCATGAGCCACTCCAGCAGTTCCGCTTTCGACTCCGCATCCGCTTGCTCAAAAGCAGTAAGCAGCAGCAAAGTCTTTTTATTGCAGCAGATGTCTCCGCCGATAGCTTTTCCGAAAGTCTTCGGATCGCCATAGACATCGAGGATATCGTCCTGTATCTGGAAGGCCAGACCGATATGAAGGCCAAATTGATAGAGTGCTTCTTGCTGAGCCGGCGTAGCTCCGGCGATATAACCTCCTGTGCGCAGCGCGTTTGCGATGAGTACGGCGGTCTTCTTCTCAATCATCATCATATAGTCGTCAATGCTGACCTGACTCATATGCTCGAAATCGACGTCGTACTGCTGACCTTCGCATATACCGGTAGCCATCTCGTTAAACCATTTGAGCACTTGCGGCAACTTATCTGCCGGCACGAGGGCTAATTGCTTGTAGGCCTCGATGAGCATCTGGTCGCCAGAGAGGATGGCGGTGTTGTCATTCCATTTGATATGAACGGTAGGCTGTCCGCGACGCACCTCGGCGCGGTCCATCACGTCGTCATGCAGCAGCGTGAAGTTATGAAATATCTCCAGCGCTAAAGCGGCAGGCAGCGCATTCTCTATCGCATCGCCGTTCAGCAGACCTCCATTCACGATTGCCTCTGCGGCAATGAGGGTGAGGGTTGGGCGCAGACGTTTACCACCGGTAGCCAGCGTATATTCAATCGGCTCATACAAGCCCCGCGGCTCCTTGCTCCAATCCAGACCTTCTATGGCTTTGTTTATATCAACCATAATTCTTCAATTTTCAATCTTCAATTCTCAATTCGAGAACTTGTTCTCAATAATGTCCGTCAGGACATCTTTGATGTCGAGTCCTGCGGCGCGAACCTGCTGTGGGATAAAAGAGGTGGGCGTCATTCCCGGAGTGGTATTAACCTCTAATAAATTAATCTGATCCTCTGTAATAATCCAATCCACGCGGATGATGCCGTTTGCGCCGATGATGTCGTATAGACGCAGCGTCTCGGCTTGGATTCTATCGCGTATGCTATCCGGAATGCGGGCCGGCGTGATCTCATCTACCTCGCCTTTGTACTTCGCATTATAGTCGAAGAACTCATTATGCGTCACTACCTCGGTGATCGGGAAAGCCACGGCTTTGTCCTTGGTCTTATATACGCCGCAGGTGACCTCCGTTCCTTGCATAAACGACTCGCAGATCACCTCATCGCCCTCTTGGAAAGCGCGCTCGATGGCGGGATAGACCTCTTCTACGGTCTTCACCTTTGTGCAACCGAACGAGCTACCGCCTACATTCGATTTGATGAAGCACGGCAAGCCCAGAGTCTCTGCAATCTTCGGCGCGTTAGGCAGTTTCTGCCCGGCACGAAGCATCATGCTGTTGGCGATGTGAAAACCAAAGTACGACAGATAGTGGTTGCAAGCGTATTTATTGAATGTCAGCGCAGCAGCGAGTACCCCGCAGCACGAGTACGGCATCCCGATCATATCGAGGTAACCTTGCAGAATACCATTCTCGCCCGGCGTACCGTGAATCGTGATATACGCGAAGTCAAAAGTATGCTTCACGCCCGCACGCGTAAAAGAAAAATCATTCTTATCAATAGGGCATCCGTCTTCGGTATGCCAATCCATCCCCTTCAGCACAACGATAGTGGCGTTATAACCCGCCTCGCTGATCCATCCGTACAAACCGGCTGCCGAACGCAGCGATACCTCATGTTCGCTACTGTCACCGCCGGCAATAATCGCTATATTTCGCTTCATTTTACCCCTAATTTATAAATCGGCTACAAAGATACAACAATTTTTGCATATATGCAAATATAAAATAAAAAAAAGAGTCCCGAAGGGCTCTCTTGGACTTTACCGCAACTCTATTCGGCGGGAAAGTGTTTCGCCATTGACTTTTGCGTAGAGGCGGTAAGTACCGCGTTCTAACTCAAATTCAGCGAAGTTACCACGCTCTTTCTGTAGCAATTTGCCTTGCATCGAATAAATGCGCGCTTCTTCCATCTTCGTAGATGTCACTACCAGCGTGTTCTCGCGGAAGCGTACAGTGAAATTATCATTGTTTTTTGCGGCGTCCGCGAAAGTAAAACCTGCCATCAGGCAGCAAAATGTCAACAGATAACTAACTGTATACAAATACTTCTTCATAGTTAGTTCCTTTCATTTTAAGACTAATACCTGTTTTTCGTTCGCACCAATGCGTGGGCATCCCGTCTTTAGAACGTACCTTGAGAGCAGGTGCCATCGAAAAACGGTGCAAAGGTACTGCCTTTTTCGGGGTGCGCCAAATAAATTGAAGGAAAAATGATAAATTTCTGCAAAATGTCCAATCGATTTGACAAATTGTCAGAAGATATTAAAAAAGAGTAGAAAAATGATAAATTATGTCCGACTTATCGACTAGCACGGACGTATAATGGGATAGAAAGGGCGAGAAAAACGAGGTTTGGCAACCACGCAGCCATAATAGGTGACATGACGTTATTGACTGAGAATGTGGTACTTACGGTAGAAAAGAGAATATATCCGGCCGTAAGGACAATGCCTATACCGAGGTTTTTACCCATACCTCCGCGTACGCGGCGGCAGGACATCGTAACGCCGAGGAGCGTCATGATAAACGCGCCCAATGGCGAAGCCCAGCGCTTGTGATACTCTACTTCAAAGGCTTTCACATTCCCGCTTCCGCGCTCTATCTGGCGTTTCATATAATGACGGAGCTCGGGAGTAGTCATCTGTTGCGCCTGCTGCGCGGTGATGAATAACTCATCGGGAACAATCGGCATGGTGATACTCTTCCGCAAACCGCGTTCCAGGCTCTCGCGAAGTCCCGTAAAGGTCCGTTGGGTATATTGATCCAGATGCCAATACTCGAGGGAATCGTAATAGATGCGGTCGGCCGTGATGCGCGAGATAAGGCTTTTGCCCTCAAAATGCTCTATCGCACAGCGATAACCGATATTCGAACGCCGCTGGAAAGACTCGATATAGAGAATAGTACCGGGTTCAACCTCCAATTGAATATTTCGGGCATTATCACTGGTAAAATGCTCTACGTACTTGTCCGTGAAGTTCAGCATGCGCTCCGAGCTACGCGGGATGACCCATCCGCCCAACCAGAACGCCAGCACAAACAGGAGCGTCGCGGAGAAAGCATAGGGTACCATCATGCGGTGAAAACTAACGCCGGAAGCCTGAATAGCGATGATCTCTGAGTTAGAGGCCATCTTGCTGGTGAAGAAAATGACGGAGATGAAGATGAACAGCGAGCTGAACATATTCATATAGTACGGGATGAAGGGCAGGTAATAATCGAAGATAATCTCTTTGAGCGGCACTTGGTGCTCAAAGAAATCGTCCATCTTCTCCGTAAGGTCAAAGACGATGGCGATAGAAAGAATGAGCACGATGGAAAAGAAGAACGTGCCCAAAAACTTCTTAATGATATACCAGTCTAAAATCTTCAATCTTCAATCTCCAATTTACAATCTCGTCATAATGCTTGGCATTACCGATGCCTTCCAAGCGGAGTAATCTCCGGCAAGGATGTGCTCGCGGGCCTGGGTGACGAGGTCGAGATAGAAAGCGAGGTTATGAATCGATAGGATTTCTAATCCTAACATCTCTTGCGCATGGATGAGATGGCGGGCATAGGCGCGAGTGTACGCATGATCTACATAACTCGTGCCGGCCGGATCGAGCTCCGTGAAATCATCTTCCCATTTCTTATTACGCAGGTTCATCACGCCGTTCCAGGTGAAGATCATACCGTTACGTCCGTTACGGGTAGGCATCACGCAGTCGAACATATCTACGCCGCGTTCGATAGCCTCGAGGATATTCCACGGCGTGCCGACGCCCATGAGGTAACGCGGTTTATCTTCCGGCAGGATGTCGTTGCACACCTCAATCATCTCGTACATCACTTCCGTGGGTTCGCCTACGGCGAGTCCGCCGATAGCATAGCCGTCGCGATCGAGGTCCCGCAGCCGCTTGCAGGCGTCCTGACGCAGGTCGGTATAGGTGCAACCCTGTACAATAGGGAAGAGATGTTGCTTATAGCCGTATAGGTCTTCTGTACTGTCAAAACGCGCGATACAGCGGTCTAACCAACGGTGGGTGCGGTCCATCGAGTCCTTGGCATATTTCTTATCCGCCGTGCCGGGACAGCACTCATCGAAAGCCATCATGATGTCAGCGCCTATCTCGCGCTCGATATCCATGACGCTCTCGGGCGTGAAGAGCAACTTTCGGCCGTCAATATGCGAAGAGAAACGCACACCCTCTTCATTCATCTTACGGATATCGGTAAGGCTGAATACCTGAAAACCACCGGAGTCGGTGAGTATCGGTCTGTTCCATCCCTCAAAACGATGAAGTCCGCCGGCTTGATGCAGGATCTCCGTACCCGGGCGAAGGAAGAGATGGTAGGTGTTACCCAGGATAATCTGGGCCTTGATATCGTCCTCCAACTCCTTGCGTTGCACGCCTTTGACGGTACCTGCGGTCCCTACGGGCATGAAGATAGGCGTGAGAATATCGCCGTGGTCCGTATGGATGACGCCCGCTCTCGGCCCTACACCCTTTGCCTCGCTATGTAACTCGAAAAAACTCATAAGCGGTTGTTCTCAGGAAATACAATTGCGGGCTTAAACGTTTTCGCTTCTTCGGGCGTCATGAGGGCATACGCCATGATGATGACGGTGTCACCTACGTTCACTAAGTGCGCTGCGGCTCCGTTGATGCATATACATCCGCTGCCGCGTTTACCGGCGATGACGTATGTCTCGAGCCGTGCGCCATTGTTGTTGTCCACTACTTGTACGCGTTCCCCGGCAACGATGTTCGCTGCCTCCATGAGTGCCTCATCGATGGTGATGGAGCCTATATACTCGAGGTTGGCTTCCGTCACCTGAACGCGGTGGATTTTCGATTTCAGAATATTTATAAGCATAACGCTGTTTTGTTTATTCAAACTTTTGCGCTGCAAAAGTACTGCTTTTTTCTGACATACGCAAATTTTCACGTGCTTTTGCACGAAAAAGAGCCCCGAAGGACTCTCTTTCTATAGTTTTACTTGGTAATGTCGTACGCATCTCGTTCGCATCGCGTACGTCACCGTAGGGTGTTTATTCCACTTTGTTTCCGCGGGCATCGTAAACCTTCCCATCGCGGAGGATGTAGAGTTTTCCGTCAATCAACCTCTTTTGGGCTCTTCCCTCCAGGGATGAGTCAGAGGTGGGCTCTAATCCCGTCGGCACTTGCTTAATCGGCGCAATCTCCAGATGGAAGCGGTTGCTATAAGTGCCCTTCTCAAGGTAGCGGCTATAGTCGCCTAAAGCGAGGTTGGTGCGTTCGCCTGTCTCCTCATCTACGAGCGTTACACCTATACCGCTTGTGCCCTCCGGAATAGAGATAGTGAAGTTGTCTGCAGTCCATGTAACGACGTTCAGCGGAACGATAAGCGTCTGGTCGTTGAGCGGCATGGTGTTACCGGCTGCGGCTACGTTATCTGCGGTGAGCGTATAGATGTTGGCTTTTCGGCCGTTCATATCTTTTGTCATATCCTCGTTGAACGCGAAGTTGGCGCTTACCTCTTCATCTTCGCTGAGGCGAAGGAAGGTGCGGTCGAGCATCTTTTCGCTATCACTGATCTCGATACAGAACTCTACATTCTTCGGCGCAGCCGCATAAGCCCTACGTGCTACGATAGCCGCTGGCCCTTGAGCAGTCTTCCATGTTACGTTTCCGTAATACTGTACCATGTACGAGTGCATTGCATGATATTTGAACGAAGCACCCGAAGTTGGCGTTAAGGTATTATCGTCCATATTCCATGTGTAAAGGAAATTCGGACCTTGTGTCTTATGATCTACGGTAGCGGTTATCCATGAGGTATTTGCCCAAGACTGCGCCGCGGTGTTTACATACGTTGGCACACCCATTACATTCCAGTGACTATCAAAGATAGTACGGTTGTAAGACGTATGCGGGTTGTCCGGAGTATCCGGCAGACCGGTAGGATTACCGAACTCATCTTTCGAACGGTCAATCGTACAAGCATGCTCATGCAGGCTCTTCGTGACGGTGGAATTCGTAATGCTTCCTAACGAACCGGCGGACGGGAAGAACAATTCAGCGCGTTCATTACCGTTTGCCCATACGTCAGACTCTTCGCCTAACAGGTCCAGATCGATAGCCAATAAGTATCCCTTATTCGGCTCCAAAACGATATTCCTTCTATCCCAGTAGAATTTCCAGAAACCTGGGTCGCCCATCCAGTAACCTTTGGCTGCACGCTCTTCGCCGTCGTAGTACTGAATAGCCCAGTGCTCACCATAGGTGCCGAAACCGAATACTTCGCTCAAGTTAACTTGGAACGGGAATGAGATGAAGTACAAGCTGCGTTCGTAGATAGAGGCAGGCGCTCCTAACGGGGCGTGACTACCTGTACGCTCTTTGTTATTCAGCGTCCATTTATTCAACTGAATAACTGCATATGCAGTATTGATATCTGTAATTTTACCGTCATCCGTAAAGGTCAACTGCGATACATCGCCTTGATGATCACGGATAAACATCACGTCCGCATGAATGGCTTCGGGGTCATCATAATTACCACTCGGCAACATTGCCGCCACCAGACGGTTGGTTTTAAAGTCATACAGCAAGCGAATGTCGTATGGGTCACTTCCGGAACCGGTGATCAGCGTTTCTGTAGAAGAAGTACCACCTTTGAAGTATTGTGTAATCTTATGGGTTGTCTCGCCATCTTTACCCCAGATAGAACGTAACTTGATTTGTGCATTAGGAATGGCCTTGACGTTTGCCTCGTAAATCCAGTTTTGGTTATCATAGAAAGTGGTGGTAGCCTGTACAGCACTGGTGGACGGATTAAGAATCTTACTATCTCCACTGACTAACACTAAGAAGTCATCTCCTCCAGAGATATATGCACCGTCAATGTATGCACGACTGATTGTATTTGTATGCTGATCCCACATAAAGCGCACATTGGCATTACGTAAGATATTACCGTTATCGTCAATAAAGTCAGCAATGTGTTCCCATGTGCCGGAAGCTGTTTCGCGAATGAGGGTATCCGAGATACACGGACTATAGTCGTTGGCGATACAGAATTTGATGTTCTTGCGGTCATCCGTTTGTACCCAGTGGCAGAAATAGTGGCTATAACCGCCATGCGTGATAGAATACTCAGAATAAGTCATGAGGTGATCCGGGTCGGAGCGGTAGTTGTCCCATTTACTATTGGCAGGATCGGTGCGGATGTAGAAATTACCGGTATATGGCTCTATTTTCGCAACGGAGATAGCACCGCTTCCGTCCATGGTCAGGCATACGTTATAAACGCTGTCTTTCGCTAATGCAGTTAGCGTAGAAGTGGTAACTGATGTTCCTGTGCTCCAAGTGATAGCACCATTGTTAGCAACAGTTGCCTGTTGTATCTTCATTTGAGGACTGTTCCCCGGGCGGATGAAGAAGGAGACAGTATCCTTGCCGTTGTTTACCTGTGGCACAATAGCCGATGGATGCCAAGCGGTATGTACACCATCTTTATAAATCAATCGGTAGTCTCCGGTAGCAATCGGGTAGTCAACCGACATACGCAGGCGATAGTTGGTTGTCGCATCTTTGTGACCTGCATAATTTAAATTGAAAGTATAGTCTCCTGCCGCGTTGGTAGTGATTTTTGCTTTTTTGAAAGGAAACATAGAGTTGTTCATATCCCATGCCTCATGGTTGGAATACGTCATTGTTCCGGTATTACCATAGTAGATACCATCATCGCCGGTGCCGCCTCGTCTCAATTGGTAGCGATAAGTGGTGTTTGCTTCCAAAGATGCAATTGCCTTCATCGGCATCAACTCATTGTCCGAAGTGAAAGAGATGGATTTAATCGTTGGAGACTCATCGTCGTCATAGTAAATTTCCAGCGTATATCCTGTACCCGGTGTGTATTTGGTCCAATAACCGGCATTATAGTAGTTAGCCTTGCCGCCATCTGAACTATTTAGAGGAATCGCTGCTTGGCTTTCTAATGGAACAAACATCGGGGTTGCTGCCTTGAATCCGTTTTCAGCTGACTTGTTAGTGTGAATAGCATCCGGATAGTTAGCGGGATATACGACATTCACATCTGGACTTTTATGCCAGAAGTTCTCTGAACCATTTTGCGACTCACTTGTGAAGGATACGTACAAGGTAGGAGTAATACTTGCGCCTCCGTAATCATAGTACCAAGTGTCTGTTTCTCCGATACGTGTCATCGCTAAGTTTTTATTTGTGACGCCACTATTACCAGAGCCTTTAGGATTGTTCCAATAACTATCGGTATAGAAATTGACGTATACGTTACTCCAATTCAAAGTATTCTTGAAATAAATATACTGGTTCTGTGTATATTCGGCTTTCAGTTTTCCGTCATAGATGGCTTTGATATATATAGCCGGTGTAGTTGTATTATCGCTTCCTAATTCACTCGTACCATCTGTACTAAGTGTTACACCATCCACAGCCACCCAGCGGCTGAACGTATAACCGAAGATCTCCGGCGGATTAATTACAGACGACCATGTTAGCGGACGTCCTGTAACCGTTGTGGACTCCTTAATTGTTTCGTTTCCGCACTTGTATTGTACGGTTACGGTGTGATCGCCTGCAACTTGTAAACTTGTGGTTACGGAGTCTAATACCTCTCCGGCATTGCAGTTGCTTCCTGAGTGCTGAATAGCAGCAATCAAGTACATACCACTTGTTGAAGGCGCCGTGAAGCTAACTGCATCTCCCACTCCCGTAGGAGTAAAGGTAGGTTGACTTTCTACGAGGTTGCCATTACTATGTAGCAATCTCCAACAGATTACGTATGAACCAGGAGTAGGAGCTGGATATATGGAAGGCGTGGCTGTTACTGTTCCGCTCTGGGTGACTATTGTCGGACTACATTCCAGCGTAACTCCAAGTTTCTTATAGCAAGCATATACTGTCTTGTCGGCATTAACAGTAACTGCATATTCTTTTGTAGAACACAATTGTACTCCGGTACCATCTTCATTGCCATACCAACCATACCACTCATATCCGGATTTCTCTATGGGAGCGGTCAAAGTAACAACAGTACCGCTGACAACATAATCTCCGCTGGCAACGGAAGGAGTAGCAGAGATACTTCCACTGGTTCCGTTTACCGCACCGATGGCGTATGTGATTGTATAGCGGGTCGGGTAAGTGACAGTAAGATTTTTTGTACTGCTATTAAATGTAAAAGTATAATCACCAGCAAGGTCAGTTTCGATTGTCATGTCATCTCCATCTGTATTGAGAGAGGATGCAGTATTGGCATCGCGTGTCAAAGCAGTAGAATTCTTGCCATACCACTCTGCGTCATAAACCATCTTAAAGGTATAGGTTGTATTCGCGTTCAGTGTACGCGTTACTGACCAATTGTTGCTACCTTGGTCCGTTAAGTCGAAGTTATTGGTGTTCGTTGCGTCTGCCGGACTTGCCGTAGAGATGCGTAATTGATTAATAGTCGGCCATATAACTTCCAAAGTAGGGCTTGCTGGAGTAGAGTAATTTACATGGAAGGTGTAAGTACCTTCTACATAACATTTAAGATAAATGGTATTACTACCAGTAGTGGAGAGTGTGAGGTTATTATTAGCTTTAGTTAACCAATAATGATCACTTCCATTTCCCCAACCATACCATTTCTCACCAGTAGTAGAAGCATCATTGTAAATCTTAAATTCCCACTGATTGTCAGCGGGACTCGTCTTTGATGCAGGTACTTCAAGATCCCAATATACATCCGAGGATGTGGAAGAACCCGAACGCTTCATCATCATTGTATTAGCATTTGCATTCCAGCCATACGTAAATGGACCGTTAGCATCACCTTCTACGTGATACGTTGAAGTCAATACCTCATTATAATTAGCTACAACTGTTGCAGCAGCGCCATCACCATTCGAACGGATGGTGATCTGGGTTGCGGTTGCTGCACCTCCATCAGTACGTGTACAGTTCGTCAGAGTCCAACCGGCAAACGTATAACCCGTTCCGGCAGCAGTTGCAGTAATAGTGCGTGTGGTCGCATAGCCAACAGTTGTTGCCGAACCGGAAACTGTCGGCGCCGCATAACTCGGGTTACCTGCATCGTAGTGGCACGACGTGCTCAACGTAGACATCGTTTCCGTAAACGAAGCCGTTAATGCTGCGTCTGCATTTGCAACTGGTGTGAAAACACCGGATGCAGCATTCGTAGTGATAGTACCTGATCCGGATGATTTAGTCCAAGTATTGAACGTATAACCTGTATTTGCTTGCGCGTAGATGTTAAGCGGAGTTGCACTTTTTATACCTGTATAAGAAGTACTTGCTCCCCATGAAGAGCCATTCTTACTTACTTGTCCACCAGTTCCTGCCGTTAATGTTACAGTGCCTCCTGGATTCTCTGTCCACTTAGCATAGAATGTCTTTGCTCCATTCGCTGAAGACGAAATACTGGTCACAGGATCACCAGAACATGTGGATTCAGTGAACCAACCATCAAAACGATACCCACTCTTAACACCATCGGTCAGAGAAGCGATACCCGTTCCGTAGGTATAAGAACTAGGCAACGAAGCACTATTTGAACCGGAATACGAACTACCACCTTCATCTTTATAGGTTATATTATACGTTTTCGGCGTCCACTGGGCATAAAGAATAGTAGCAGAAGTCTTTTTCCATGTAACTGGAGTTGCATTGTTGAGATATTCAGACACATTGGAACTATAGGTTACAAACGCACCTGCAGCAGTAATTACTTTGTATCCGCCACTGGATGCTGTCCAATAACCGGTAAGATCATAATAATCTCTTGATACATGAGTAATAGAAGATAACGAAGAAGCACCGACATCTACTGTCGCGGAACCATTACTTGCACCACTATTCTTATTTAAAGTAATCGGAATCTTCGGACAAGTAACGGTAATCGCTCCAGTCGAAATATTGTATGTAATAGTTGTACTACCAGTAGCTATATAAGGGGTAAATTGAATATTTCCATTAGAATTTGCTTTATCACAGTTTGTATTGGTGATAGTACCTCCCCATCCTACTGAATAATCCCATCTACCTTGTTCTACAATCTTAAATTCATGGGCACTGGCTGCGACATTCGTGAATGTTTTGCTAAATGTATTTGTGGTGCTTATGGTCATCTTTCCATTTGCGTTGGCATTATCCCAACTACCAATACTATTCCATCCATCTCCAGTCACATACATGCTGAAAGTTCCACCAGCATTCCAGTCTGTGAGTCGAACTACATTATTGGTGGATGAAACAGAACACGAGAAAGAATTCCATTTTGTATCGCCTGCGGAATTACATCTAACAATATACATCGTCCCACTAGCTGTAGTGGAGCAGGAATACCAATCGGTCGTTCCCACACGCGTAAGAGTTGTTCCTCCTGCGGCATTCGAACTGTTCAGTTTAAAAACAGCGTTATCGTTACGCCATCCGGTTTGACGCCCTATATAGAAGTACAAAGTGTATGCACTCATTTCGCCTACTCCCAGTGTGGTGAGGAGGGTGATGGTTAGAAATATATGTTGTAACTTTTTCATAAAAGTGTCTGTTTTGTATTTGTGTTTTTCTTATATTTTTAAAATCACTGGATAATATATTATATATATTATAGGGTGCAGGAGGATACGTTAAACTCTCGATGCGCCCTTTACTTTGCCCTTATTTTTCCTTTTCCATGCGAGGACGCCTCCAAAGAGTAACGCAAAGGCGGCTAAGATCCACGGTTCACCTACCGGACACGGACCTTCTCCCCATTCTGGGCCACCGCCACCGCCAAGGACTCTGCGCGGACCATTGCTCGTCTGCTGTGGAGCTTTGCCGTCAACATATTCCGATGGAGCGGCGTTATTAAAAGGTTGGTAAATAGTAGAGGAGTATGTTGCTCCGCCTGTCATGATACATTGTGTCTGCGGCGTTCGCGTAGGATACGTGCGTATGTCTTGGACAGGCGCATATCCCCAGCCGGTACGACCACTCCCCACGCAGCGCACAGTGGCACTGCTTGTTGTGTACGTCGGCGCGGCGTGAGCGCACGCGATGGCTACCATTAGGAGTACGCATGTGGTAAATCGTCTCATGGTTTTGATTTGATTAAGCGCGCAAAATTACTAAAAAAAAATAGAATGTGCAAGAAAATGCACAAAAAAAACGCAAAATTCTACATTTTGCGCCTTTTTCAAAGAAAAAGCCCGCGAGATGCGGGCCATTTCTTTTTAAATCCAACGGACGTAGCAGAAGTCCATTCGATGCGGGAGAAGTTCGTGCTGCGGATACATACGCAAGCAGAATTTCATGCCTCCGGCATAGTCGAGCTGGTAGGTGTTCTCGAAGAACAAGAGGCTACCAACCGTCTTGACGAGATTCAACGGCTCTACTTCGTAGAGTTTGTCGTTGTTATGGGTCGAAGTACGAACCGCTACGAGCTCTACGCCGATACCCTTGTCGTTCAGACCCTTCGTGTCTAACTCTACCTTGACGGAGAACTTATCACCTACGTTGAGGGTGTTCAGATCCTCCGGACCTTCTTTCTTAACTACCTCGATCTCATCCCAATGAGCTGCGACATTCTCCTTCCAAGCTGCGATCTCCTTAGCAACCTTGTAGTTGTCTGCCTGGAGCATGGAGTGACGTTTCGCGAGCTTGTTGTAGAACTTAGCGAAGTAGTCATCGATCATACGCTTCATCGTGAAGCGCGGGGTGATCTTTGTTACGGAGTTCTTGATATATTGGATCCACTCAGGGCTGTAACCCTTGCTGTTCTTAGCGTAGTACAGCGGGATGATCTCGTTTTCGAGCATCTGGTAGATAGTAGCTGCGTCGAGCTGATCCTGGTGCGCCTGATTCTCGTAGGTGCGATGTTCGGTCAATGCCCAGCCTGCGCCCTCTACGTAACCTTCATACCACCATCCGTCTTTGACGGAGAAGTTCAGCACGCCGTTCATTTGGGCTTTCTCGCCGGATGTACCGGAAGCCTCCAACGGACGGGTAGGCGTATTCAGCCAGATATCCACACCCGAGATGAGGCGCTTCGCCAGACGCATATCGTAGTTCTCCAGGAAGATGATCTTACCCAGGAACTGCGGCATACGACTGATCTCGATGATGCGCTTGATAAGACCCTGACCACCGCCATCTGCCGGGTGTGCCTTACCGGTGAAGAGGAACTGAACAGGGTAGTTCGGGTTGTTCACCAGCTTATCCAGACGCTCGAGGTCCGTGAAGAGCAGGTGCGCACGTTTGTACGTCGCAAAGCGACGACCGAAACCGATGATAAGGTTCTCCGGCTTCATCTCGTTCAACGCGCGAACGATACGAGCAGGATCACCCTGACTCTTCATCCAGTCCTCACGGAACTGCTGCTTGATATAATCCACCATCTTACGTTTCAGACCGATACGCGTAGCCCAGATCTCTGCGTCAGGGATGTCTGCGTAAGCCTTCCACATATCGAGGTTCGACTGATCGTGGATCCACTCTTTGGGCAGGTATTTCTGATATACTTTCTTCCAGTCGGAAGCCGCCCAAGTAGGCATGTGAACGCCGTTGGTGACATAGTCAACATGCAACTCCTCGGGGAAATAACCCGGCCAAACAGGGCTGAACATCTTCTTCGATACCTCGCCGTGCAACCACGATACACCGTTTGCCTCCTGGCAGGTGTTGAGGGCGAAGACACTCATCGAGAATTTCTCGGTGTTGTCCTCGGGGTTCGTACGACCCATACCGATCAGGTCATGCCACTCGATACCTAACTTCGGAGCGTACTCGTTCATATACTTGTAGAACAAGCCCTCTTCGAAGTAGTCGTGACCGGCCGGAACCGGCGTGTGGCAGGTGTAGAGACCGCTTGCGCGAACCACTTCCTTAGCCTCGTTGAAGCTCAATCCCTCTTCCTGTACCAGGTCCACGAGACGCTGCAGACCCATCAGGGCTGCGTGACCCTCGTTGCAATGGTAAACATCCTTCTTGATGCCGAGTTTCTTCAGCGCCAGCATACCACCGATACCGAGCAGAATCTCCTGCTTGATACGGTTCTCCCAGTCGCCTCCGTAGAGCTGATGCGTGATCTGACGATCCCACTCGCTATTCAGCTCATTATCAGTATCCAAGAGATACAGATCCATGCGGCCTACAGCTACGCGCCAGAGGTATGCATGTACCGTGCGGCCCGGATACGGAACATCGATCACCATGTTCGAACCGTCCTCCTCTTTCACCTGCGTGATAGGCAGGTTGCTGAAGTTCTGNNTGCGCCTCGTAGTTAGCGATCTGCTGACCTTCCGGACTCAGCGTCTGGGTGAAATATCCGTAACGATAGAGGAAACCGATAGCCGTCATGTCGACGTTGCAATCCGATGCCTCTTTGATATAGTCGCCGGCAAGAATACCCAGACCACCCGAATAGATCTTCAGCACGTGCGTCAGACCATACTCCATCGAGAAGTACGCAATGGTCGGTTTTTTCTTGTCTTTTGGCTCGTCCATATAAGCGCGGAACTCGTCATAAACAGTGTTCAGACGCTTCATGAATTTCTCATCTTTCGACAACTCTACCATGCGGTCATAACTGATGATATTCAGCAGCACGATAGGGTTGGAATTAGCGCGGTGCCAAGCCTCCGTATCGATGTAGCGGAACAGGTCTTTCGCATCGCCGTTCCACGTCCACCAGAGGTTGTACGCGATCTCTTGCAATTTGCTCAAATCAGCCGGCAGAGTAGCATGGATGTTGCACTCTTTCCAATTAGGCTGGTTTACTTTACTTACTTGAACTTTCATAATTATGTTGTTTGTTATTTTCTTCTGTGATGACGCTTTCTTGATAAAAAAGCGTGCAAAATTACTCTTTTTTTTTGACATGTGCAAGATTTTTTGTAATTTTGCAGCCGATAAATTCAATTTGTACATTCAAATTAGCAATCTATGATTGACGAACGCGAGATACTCCGTCGAAGGGATATGCGAGACGTATTTACGTTTACCATCGATCCCGCCGATGCCAAGGACTTCGATGATGCCCTTTCGTTCGCCGTGCAGGAAGATGGTTCGTATCAAATCGGAGTTCACATAGCGGATGTCTCTTTCTACGTGCGGCCGAATACGGATGTGGATGACGAGGCCTACAAACGCGGTACATCCACTTATCTCGTCGATCGCGTCATCCCTATGCTGCCCGAGGAGCTATGCAACGATAAGTGCTCGCTGCGGCCCGGAGAAGATAAACTCTGTATGTCCGTCATCTTCCAGATGAACGCGGACGCGCAGGTACTTAAATATAAAATATGCCGCACGGTCATCCGCTCCGATGCGCGCCTCAACTACGACGAGGCGCAAGCAATCATTAAGAGTGAACGGTCCGTTATCGGTCCGTTGTCGGTCCGTTGTCGGTCCGTTGTCGGTCCAACATCGGGAGTGCACCCCCTATTTGGGGTACCACTCGAGCAGGCTCTTTCGGTTTTAAACACCCTCGCTTCCAAACTTCGTGCCGAGCGAATCGCCAACGGAGCACTCACCATCGAGCAAGACGAGATTCGCTTCCATTTGGATGAAAACAACCATCCTACAGACATCTATTTCGAGCACCCGAACGAGGCGCATCATCTTATCGAGGAGTTCATGCTGCTCGCCAACAAGACCGTTGCCAAAGCCGTTGGTTCGGGCCGGCCTTTCGTCTATCGCGTGCATGATTTGCCCGATGCCGGCAAGCTCGAGGAACTCAAGAAATTCAAGAAGCGTTACGGCCGTCATGTGCAGCAGCAAACGCTTGATTTACTGCTGATCAGAGCGCAAGCCAAAGCTGTCTATTCGACCTATAATATCGGCCATTACGGTCTCGCTTTTACCCATTATACCCATTTCACTTCCCCCATCCGTCGCTATCCTGATTTGATGGTTCATCGCCTTGTGGATAAATATATTCTTACCGGCAAACCGATCTCGCTGACGCGCGAGGAACTGGAGAATAAATGCGAGCATTGCTCTGCGTGCGAGCAGGAAGCCGCGCAGGCGGAACGCGACTCCGTGAAGTTTTTCCAAGCCCTCTGGATGGCGGATCATATAGACGAAGTCTTTGTCGGGCATATCACCTCTATCGTGGACTTCGGCTTCTTCGTCCAACTCGATGAATCCCGCTGCGAAGGACTGATTCATATGATGCTCATCGAGCACCCCGAAGACTTCGTTTTAGGAGACCAAGTGCGCGTAAAAGTGGTGCGAGTGGACATAAATCGCAGCCAAATCGATTTTGAGTTCGCATAAATTTGCATAATTCAAAAAATTGTTGTACCTTTGCGGTCGCAAAGGTTAAATCACCATGACTAAGAAACTATCTATTATCGCTTTTGTGCTGCTATGCGCCTTATGCGCGCACGCAGAAACCTTAGTATTGCGTACGGGCGCACGTGTGAAAGGATCCATCGTCTTCCAGAACGATGAAGTGGTCATCCTGCGTAATGCCGAGGGGGCGCGTTTCCAATATCCGCGTGCCGAGGTACAGGAGATACTTACCGTAGAGACGGAGGAGGAAGAGACGGCGCAGGCCGAGGAGGATAATATCGGTACATCGAAGAAAGTGTCGGTCGCGCTTGAGTTAGGCGGCGGAGCCGCGTGTATCCCGAATGGCGCTCTCGGCGGAGGCTTCAGCGTTGATTTCCTCGTGGGCACGCATCATATCGGCGACCGCCATCTCTTCGTGGGCGCCGGTCTGGGCTATCATGGTATGTTTATCAAGGGTGCGACGTATAACTTCCTGCCTATCCAGGTTGCCCTCCGCTTGCCGCTTATCGAGCAGAAGCACGCGCCGGTCTTCGGCCTCGCCCTCGGTTACGGAGTGGCGCTCAGCAAGGATTATAAGGGTGGTATATACGCCGGTCTCGATTTCGGTTATCGTTGTCAGATCAATGAGAAGACAGCTATCGCGCTCGTTGCTTCTGCTCAGTTCCAGCAGGCGAAGATGTCGGTGACCGAGACGATTGAAGGAAATACATTTACTAACTATACCGGTCGGTTCCTTGTTTCTCCGGAACTCAAATTCGTGGTCTTCTTCTAAGTCCTCTGCGCGCCGTATGAAAAAATCACCCCGCGAACACCGTATATCCATCCTGCTCAATGAGAATGAGCAGCGGACGCTTGATCGCTTCTGCGATAAGTACGGCGTGGCGAATCGCAGTCGCCTCATCCGCGAGACACTCATGCGCGCGATCCTAAAGAAACTGGACTCCGACCAACCAACTTTATTCGACTAACAAAAATAAATGCCTCCCGTCGGGGAGGCATTTCCTTTAACCAAGATAAGTCTGCAGGATGTGACTGCGTTGACCGGAATTGAGTTTGCGGATCGCTTTCTCTTTGATCTGGCGAACGCGCTCACGCGTCAGGTGAAGTTCATCGCCTATCTCCTCCAGCGTCTTCTCGGGTGTACCGATACCGAAGAATTTCTTCAAGATATCTGCCTCACGCGGAGTCAAGGTGGCTAAGGCACGACTGATCTCGGTCGAGAGCGACTCGTTGATCAAGCCGCGGTCTGCGTTAGGCGAGTCCTCGTTGACCATTACGTCGATCAGACTGTTGTCTTCGCCTTCTACAAACGGCGCATCCACACTCACGTGGCGACCGCTCATCTTCAGCGTATCGGCGATCTTATCTACCGGGATATCCAGCATGTCGGCCAACTCCTCGGCACTCGGCTTACGCTCGTTCTCTTGCTCGAAACGCTGATAAGCCTTGTTGATCTTATTCATCGATCCCACCTGGTTCAGCGGCAGACGAACGATACGACTCTGCTCTGCCAGCGCCTGAAGAATAGACTGGCGGATCCACCATACNNGCATAGGAGATGAACTTGAAACCACGCGTCTCATCGAATTTCTCCGCAGCCTTGATCAGACCTAAGTTACCTTCGTTAATCAAGTCAGGCAGACTTAAACCCTGATTTTGGTATTGCTTCGCTACGGATACTACGAAACGCAGGTTGCTCTTCGTCAACTTCTCCAATGCAGCGCGGTCACCATTACGGATACGACCGGCCAATTCTACTTCTTCTTCCACCGAAATCAACTCCTCTCGACCGATCTCTTGCAGATACTTGTCCAGACTCGCTGACTCACGGTTGGTGATTGATTTTGTGATTTTTAATTGACGCATATGCTATTTATATTTTGTGTGATCCGGTCGGGATTCGAACCCGAGACCCACAGCTTAGAAGGCTGTTGCTCTATCCAGCTGAGCTACCGGACCGTGCCTTATAGGCACACAAAAACGGTGCCTATTAAGGCAAAATAGGGCGCAAAATTACTGCTTTTTTTTGAATTGACCAAATTTTTCTGCAATTTTTTATAAAATTGCGTCGAAAAGTTGCGCCAAGTCTTGTTTACGGCATGCGCCTACGTGGCGGTTTACCAACTCGCCGTTCTGGAAGAACAACATCGTCGGGATATTCATGATGCCGTACTCCTCGCAGGTGTCAGGGTTGTCATCTACGTTCAACTTACCTACTACCACGCGACCCTCGTACTCATTCGAGAGCTCCTCTAAAATCGGAAGCATCATCTTACATGGACCGCACCAGCTGGCCCAGAAATCAACTACCACGGGTTTGCCCGACGCAATCACATCCTTGATGTTAGCGTCTGTAATCTCTACTGTCATAATGTTTGTTGTATTTGTTTGATTGTTATTCGTTTCTGATTGGGTTTGCGAAGCAAGATCTCCGTCAGCGGGTCTTCCAGATACGTCTGTACCGCGCGCTTTACTGGACGCGCACCATTCTTGGTGTCGTAACTCTTATCTACTAACTGACCGATCACTTCCGGCTTCACGCTTAACTGATGACCTTGGTTCTTGAGGCGCTGCTGCAGCAGACTGATCTCAATTTGAACAATCTGACCGATGGTCTCGCGGCTCAGCGGCTCAAACGTCACTACATTATCGATACGGTTGACGAACTCCGGCGGGAATTGTTTCTGCAGCGCCTTGAGAAGCATCTTATTCGTCTCTTTCTGGTTCATCTCGCCGCTGTTGAAACCGACGCCTCCGCCGAACTCCTGCAGCTGACGCGTACCGATATTACTCGTCAGCACGATGATCGTGTTGCGGAAATCGACGATGTGCCCCTGGCGGTCGGTCAGACGGCCTTCGTCCATCACCTGCAGCAATATATTGAAGATATCGGGATGCGCTTTCTCTATCTCGTCGAAGAGCACGATCGAGTAGGGTTTGCGGCGCACGGCTTCGGTCAGCTTACCGCCGTCCTCATGCGCTACGTATCCCGGAGGCGCTCCTACGAGCAGACTCACGGTGTGCTTCTCCATATATTCCGACATATCGAAGCGGATCATCGCATCCTTGCTGCCAAACATCTCCTCCGCCAAGCATTGCGCCAGATAGGTCTTACCGACACCTGTCTGACCAAGGAAGAAGAATGTACCTATCGGTCGTTTCGGATCACGCAGACCCAAGCGGCTGCGCTGGATCGCTTTGACGACGGTCTCTACGGCTTTGTCCTGACCGATGATGCGGCGGCGTAATACCTCGCCCATCGTGCGCAAGCGCTCGTTCTCGGCGCTCGCCACGCGTTGTACGGGTACGCCGGAGATCATGCTCACTACTCCCGCTACATCTTCCGTCGTGACGGTATAGGCCGGTTGAGCGTTCTCACCTGTTATCTGCTGGCGCGCATGACTGCGTGCGCCTACCTCGTCCATGACGTCTATCGCTTTGTCCGGGAATGCGCGGTCGGTGATATATCGTTCGCTCAGTCCTACGCAGGCTTTCAATACCTCCGTCGTATAGATGACGTTATGGTAATGCGCATAATGCTCGCTGAGGCGACGTAAGATATCCAGCGTCTCTTCGCCTGTCGTAGGACGCACCTGTACTTTCTGGAATCGGCGCTCTAACGCTCCGTCTTTCTCTATCGACTTGGCGTACTCCGCCGTCGTCGTCGCACCGATACACTGTATCTCGCCGCGCGCCAGCGCCGGCTTGAGGATATTCGCAGCGTCCAACGAGCCCGAAGCGTTGCCTGCGCCGATGATCGTATGGATCTCATCGATGAAAAGGATGATCTCGGGGTGCATCAGCAACTCATTGATGATCTGCTTCATGCGTTCTTCAAATTGGCCGCGGTACGTAGTACCGGCTACCATCGATGCGATATCGAGCGTCACGATACGACGGCCCACTAACGCTCCTTCCTTGTCGGAGATAATGCGCAGCGCCAGGCCTTCTACAATAGCCGACTTACCTACACCGGGTTCGCCGATGAGGATAGGGTTGTTCTTCTTGCGGCGGCTTAAGATTTGTACCACGCGCTCGATCTCTACCTCGCGGCCTACTACCGGATCTAACTTACCGTCTTCGGCCTGACGCGTCAGGTCACGTCCGTACTTATCCAGCGCAGCCGTCCCGCTCTTCTTGCCTTTCGGCTGCTGCGGCTTCTGCGCCTCCCATGGACCTTCGTTCAGGTCACCCATCTGGTTCGCTCCGCTCGTGGGAATATCTGCGCTATAATGCGGCTGACCGTACAGGTCGGCTAATCGCTGATAATTGATACCCCATACTTCCTCCAGATACGAAGCCGCACGGTTGATCTGCTCGCGCGAGATAGCCAGCAGCAGATGTACCGAGCCAACGGCATTCGCCTGATACTCCCTGCTGATAGCTTCCGCGATGCGCAGCACGCGTTCGGTGAGTACGCTTCGCGAGATAACCTCCGGCGCGCCTTCCTTACCGCGGATGCTGTCCTCTAAGGGTGCTTTCGCCTCTTCCGGACGGAAATGCGCACGAAGCAGCAGGTCATAAGCTGTTCCCTCACCCAAACGCATGATAGCCAGAAGCATATGCTCCGGCTCTACGCGAGCGCTCATGAGGCGCTCCGCCTCTTCTTGCGCATATAGGAGAATTTGGTTGAGATGCTGTGTGATTTGCATATATATCGTTTTGTCTATTGTTGTCAATTATAAAAATGCCATGCTAAGCCGGCGCGGAAGATATCCGGATTGGTCGGATAACCGGGCATAGATAGGTAATCGATGTTGCTTTTCATAAATAAATGGTTCAGGTGCTGATACTGGAAGAAGAACCGCAACCGAATCGACCGTACGAAGAAATTTGCATAGACGTTCATCCAAGGATAATTGCCTACGTACGTGTCTTGCTGGGTAGCAAACATACTGGTTGCCGGGCATAATACGGGTGCGTGGTAACGCGTGAAAAAGCGCACATCTACACCCATCTGCGCATCCAGCGCTCTAAACCATGTGCCGTGGTAATACAGCCTATGCTGTAGTATCGCCAGCGGAACAGGTAGTACCGCGTCGTTCGTCGAGTGCTGTATCACTACTCGGTTCTCGAGATTTACCCACGGCGTTGTCAGATCCAGTCCTATATCCGCCGTGATGATCTGTACGCTTCCTTCGTACTGACGCGGCTTCCAATCGGTCGCACTGACGTATATCGGATTGGTCTGGTTCTCAAAACTGAAGTTCACGCTTGGCTTGAGCCATTGATAGCCGTAACTCACCGTCGCGCCGCCTAAGAAGCGATAGGTGAAGCCGAACGTGTTGTCCCATTCTACGTGATTTGAACGGAAGCGCTGCAGATACGGGCTGGGCTTGACGCTTTTCGCATATGCTCTTGCTCCTACGCGCAAGGGATAACCGCCTACTGTAAACTGCGTCTCTAATTTGCCGTGTACGTCAAACTCACCGATCTTATAGCCCACCAGACACACTTGACCCTCTACGGTATAGTGTACGTTCGCGCCGCTGTGCTTGTGAATCGAACCGCCTATATAGGTGTTGTTCGTCCATCGGTAGTCATAGATGCTGTCGTAGGGCACGCTGTCGTATAGATGGCGCTGACATTCATTCATGGCGAAGACCGTGGCGCCGAACTTCAACTTCCTGTTATATGCCTCGCAGAAAGTCACGGCAACGGTGTTGCGAATCGTCAGCACATCGGTGTAGTCATTGGAGGCAAGGGAGTCGTAGTAAATATGGTCGTAGAACCCTTGGTCTGCCGTCTGCTCTACATAGCGCCGATGCGAGTTGTTGGTCTCGAAGATATGACTGAATGTGATAAGCGGGATATACTCCACTTTGATGGTATCGCGTTTCACGCGTCGCCCGTCTTCAATCACCTCTATCGAGTCGTGATACTCCCGCTCTTTGGTGATGGCATACTGGTTATGCAGATATCCGCTCAGATATCGGTAACCCACCATGGCATTCAGCCGTACCGGCAGGTCCTCTGCGCGCAACGAGCTGCGCAAGTCCTCTACATTTTGCAATCCTCCGTTATCGAATGAACTGAGGTCGCTCCAACTGAACGCGCCGTGCATGCTATAGTGCTCGCCCGTATAACTGCCCCAAACACTTCCGCGGAAGAGTTTACCGGAGGTGTTAGCATAGTGGCCCACCGAATTCAGATACTCCAGATCCAAACCCAGATTGGTCTTACGCCCCAGGTTGCCGGTGAAAAGAAAACTAAGGTCGTTCTCCTCATGCCCGGTGACAAAACCTTTCTTATACGCGATAGACGAGTAGGGAGTTGTCGTATTGAAGAACCGCTGTTGCTGCGGCGTGACTACATACGGCTGTAGACTCCAGGCGAACGGATCATCTATCGTCTGCAACCGATGTTGTACTACGCGCGACTCGATAGGCGACACCAATACATTGCCGTTGATGGCGTTGCTCAACGAGTATCGCTCCTGGATATCCACGTCGTGATAGTTGAGCATGAGGGTGTCGGCGAAAGGAATAGTATCGGCCACAGCGCTGTAGGAAGGCATATTCCATGTCTTCACTACCGTCTTTATACGCGGCTGCTTGGCAGCGGCCACAAGGGTCGCTGCCAACAGTACTAATACTATGCCGATACGTTTATACAAGTAAAACCTCTAATCCTCTAATCCTCTAACCCTCTAATCCGCTCATCCCTTTTTCTTCAGTTTCGCCTGCAGCTGCTGTATCTCCTCCTCTTGGTTGCGGATGGTCTTCAGCAACTCATTCAACTCTTCGTTCTCGATCGTCGTCGGGTATTGCTCCTCTACGCTCTGCAGGAAGTCGGACAGGATGTTCATATAATTGATGAACGCGTCGTAAGCCGACTCATACTGAGTCTCGCCCTGATCGATATGATTCATATAATGCAGGTAGTTCACATCCTGCAGACGCAGCCAGTTGGTCTTCAGACTCTTGTCTTGGCACAGATGAACGCGTTCTGCTACGGCGAAGAGTTTGTTGATAGCCTCTTGCTGCAGGTCGTTACCCGTGTAGATACTCAGGTCTTTGGCCTCGCCGCTCCAGGTCAACGGATACGGACTGGAGAGCACGTCGTTAGCTGCCAGTTTCTTCGCTGCCTCAGCCGGCGTCAAGAAACCTATCTCGCGCTCCATTGCGAAATACGGCAGCGCTTTGAGGAAGTCGAAGATACCGGTACCGGCGTTCTGACGAACACCGAA
>DBYL01000004.1:7399-9260 GCA_002309835.1 Bacteroidales bacterium UBA1187 | reverse complement strand
CTCAACTCGTCACTCAAAGCCGAGTTACGCAGCAGCACTTTCATCTTCGGCGCACCTGCCGACTGATAGAGATGGTTCGGACTCTTCCAACTGATCACATGCTTAGCACCTTCGGTGAGGATCGTCTTATAACCCATCTTATTTAGGTTGTATGCTGTCTCGTCGGTGTACAGCAATTCGGTGTTCCAAACGGTCTGAGCCTTCACGCCGAAGATGGACTCCAGCAGCTCACCCTGTTTCTTGAATTGCTCTTTCATCTCGCTCTCGTTATACTCCGATGCTAACGAATAGCTGTACGGGGTAGCGAGGAACTCTACGCATTTGGAGGCTGCCAACTCCTTGAGGATATCAATCATCTCAGGGTTGAACTGCTCAAACATCTCGATCATCGTTCCGCTAACGCTCAGCGCGCAGTGGAACTTACCCTTACTCAGGTTGATCATGTCTTTGATGGTCTGGCAGAGCGGCATATACGAGGTCTGCACCAACCAGTTGATGTGCTCTTCGGTAGCCATGTCGTCATAGTAGTAATGATCATGACCAATCTCAAAGAAACGATAGCGCTTCAGACGATAAGGCGAATGCATCTGGAAGCAAAAACATATATTTTTCATAATACTAAAAATTTTTACAATGTATGATTAATAACTCCATCGTAGATTCTGCGAACTTTCAAGCCGGCGTCGGACCACTTGATATTGTTGACCTCCGCCATGCCTAACTCATGCAGACTCTTGTACATCGCCGGATATTTGACGATCGCGTAGATGGCATCCGCCATGGCGTCGATATCCCAGTAGTCGGTCTTGATGGCGTGCTGCAGGATCTCTGCGCAACCGGACTGATGACTGATGATAGATGGACAACCTACTTGCATCGCCTCCAGCGGAGATATACCGAACGGTTCACTCACGGACGGCATGATATATACGTCGCTCATCGCCAGCATCTCCTGAACCTGCTTGCCGCGCATGAAGCCCGGGAAGTGGAACTTATCAGCAATGCCGCGTTTCGCTACGAGGTCAATCATCTCCGCCATCTTATCACCGCTACCGGCCATCACAAATCGAACGCCGTCGGTTTTGCTCAGCACGCGCGCTGCGGCTTCTACGAAGTACTCCGGACCTTTCTGCATCGTGATACGACCGAGGAAGGTGACGAGTTTGTCTTTGCGTTCCGGTTTCTTGAACTCCTCCGGATGCGCCAGCGGTTCTACGGCATTGTGAACCGTGCTCACCTTACGCGGGTCCTGACCGTATTTCTCGATCACGGTGTTACGCGTCAGGTTACTTACGCATATGATATGATCGGCCTCATCCATACCGCGTTTCTCAATAGCGTAAACCGTCGGGTTCACGTTTCCGCGGCTGCGGTCGAAGTCCGTAGCATGTACGTGGATGACTAATGGCTTACCGCTGATATGTTTTGCGAACACGCCTGCCGGATAGGTCAACCAGTCGTGGCTGTGGATGATGTCGAAGTCCAGACTGTGCGCCAGTACCGAAGCAACGGCTTCGTAGTTACCGATCTCCTCGATCAGGTTATCCGGATAGCGACCTGAGAAACCTACGCAACCGAGGTCATCCGTACCGATACGACGGTAGTCGTAGCGAATGCCGTCGCGCAAGTGATAGAACTCCTCAGGACTCATCTTGCCTTCCATACGCGACTTGACGTAGTCGTAATTGACATCTTTCCAGACGATAGGCACACTGTTAGCACCGATGATGCGCAGGAAGGACTGATCTTCATCGCCCCATGGCTTCGGGATGACGAACGTGATCTCCAGATCTTTCTGCTCGCTCATGCCGCGAGTCAATCCGTAACTCGCTGTTCCTAAACCTCCTAAGATATGAGGGGG
>DBYL01000004.1:7016-7387 GCA_002309835.1 Bacteroidales bacterium UBA1187 | reverse complement strand
TTTCATTGTTGTGCCTCCTTTTCTTGAGCCTCTTGTTGCTCGCGTTCGTATTTCTTTAAGGTATCCAGCAGACTGATGACGGCTGCTACACTCGGAGCACTACTCATGCCGCCGTGGCCTTTATAAGGCGGGTTGCCGTCGTAGAACTCATTCAGCGTACCGATCGTCAGCTCGTCCATCTCTGCCTCGAATCCTACCAGCAGACGCTCCATGAAGCTTGTGCCGCTGTATTTGTAGATATTCATATAGGCGCGAGAATAAGCGGTGATGGTACTCGGCCATACAACGCCGTTATGCAGACAGCGGTCGCGCTCTACCGGCGATACACCGGTGTACATCGGACGGTAACTGCCGCTCTTCGGACTCAAGCT
>DBYL01000004.1:5329-6838 GCA_002309835.1 Bacteroidales bacterium UBA1187 | reverse complement strand
GCCTGATATTCCATCAGGTCTGCACTCGTCTCCTTGCCTAACTCGCGAAGCATCTCTGCCGTGAAGCGCATCGCGTTGTACCACAATGCGTTCACCTCTACGATATAGCCCGTACGCGGAGTAATAGGCCATCCGTTCTCCAGGGCGTTCATCCAGGTTGCCGGACGCTGTGTACCGTCCACCCAGATTAGACCGTTCTGATGCAGTTTAGCGCGCGGGTGGTTCTGCTTGCGGTACCAGTTGATGATATCCAGACAGAGTTGACCGTACAGGTCGGCTGCCTCGCGAACGGTATATTTATGCGCGTATTTCTGACAAGCGCGAATGAACCACAGCAGCACATCGGGTTCGTCCATGCCGCTCATCTTGATGTCGTGGATACGACCGTTCATGAAGTTCAAGATCTCCTCGATAGCCGTCTTGTTGATGATCGCATCCCAGTATTCCGGACGATCGATATCCAGCGTACAACTGGCTACGGAGAAGAAGGTGGAACGGGCATCGGCTTTAAACCACGGAAAACCGGCTAACAGATAGCACTTGTCGCCCTCGCGTTTGTAGAACTGACTCGCGCTGTTCTTAAGCGTACTGAACATATCCGTACGGTGAATACGGCGCTCCAGTTCTTTCTTCCAGATCGTCTTCAGCGTACCCGTCTTGCACTCCGTCACACCGGCAGCGAAGATGATACTCTCGCCTTTCTTCATCGGCAGTTCGAAATAACCCGGAACGAGCAGGTCCTCTTTGAAGGCATAGCCGCGTTCACGCTCCTTGCGGTACTCGATGTCCTTGTACCACTGCGGATCGTGATGATACTCTACGGCTTTGCTGAACTGCATGTACAGACTCGGGAAACCCGGATACATGCGGTTAACACGTCCGTTCTCGCACTCGTCCATGTTCGGGTTTGCCAAGGGGTTCTCGTGCGTCAACTCATTTACGCTGCGGAACGCCAGGAACGGACGGAAACGAAGCGTCGTCGGACTACCACTCTCCAGCAGCGTGTAACGAATCAGCACGCGCGGCTCGAAACTAACCAACAGACGCTCTTTCTGCAACACCATCGCGCCTACTCGATACGTAGTGCGCGAAATAACTTCGCAGTCAAACTCGCGGATGTACTTGTGTCCGTTAGGACTGAAATGGTTCTCGCCGTACTCGTGCAGACCAAGGTTGAACTCCGCGCCGTGTTGGATGACGGTCTCGTCCAGCGAACTGAGGAGCACGAAATTATCGTCCCCTAAGTTCGGGAGAGGCATCACCAACTGGCCGTGGTACTTACGCGTGTTGCAATCGACCAGCGTGGTCGAATTGTACACACCTGCACGGTTCGTTCGAATCATCTCTTTCTGAAGTGAGCGCTCCAGATTAACAAGTACCTTCTTGTCAAAATTAAGATAACTCATGATGTAAGATTTAAAAGTATGTTAATTAGTTGAATTTTCCGTTAAATTTCTCATGTGCATCGGCTACGAACTGCTTGATGCGTTGCTCCTCTGCTTTCTTGCA
>DBYL01000004.1:4849-5172 GCA_002309835.1 Bacteroidales bacterium UBA1187 | reverse complement strand
CCGAGGTCGCTCCATCCGAAACTGGACGGCAGCACAAAGACATTATCGGCTTTCTCCATGATTCCGTAGTCGATGGAGATGTTCGGGCATTTGGGGAATATCTGCTCGATGAAATCTTCCTCTTTGTCCGTGCCCATGAGCAATTCGCCTTCTCGGAAACGGTCTGCCACCTCCGGCAGCAGATATCGGAAAGCCTCACTGATGGTCTGCAGATTCCAGATGAAAATACCGCTGTTCCAAAGGAAATCACCGCTCTCCAGAAATACCTTTGCCATCTCTAAGTTCGGCTTCTCCGTAAAGGTCTTCACCGGATAAATCCCATC
>DBYL01000004.1:3538-4746 GCA_002309835.1 Bacteroidales bacterium UBA1187 | reverse complement strand
TTCGCTACGAAGTCAAAGGCTTTCTGTATCGTCTGACGGAATTTCTCTTCCTCGAGGATCAAGTGGTCACTCGCTGCTACTACGATATTCGCTTGCATCTCCGGTCTGCTCCAGTCTTGATTCGCGGCAGTGAGGCCCGCGCGACGCAAGCAGAGCGCGCGTATATGAGCCGTCGCGTACGCGATGCAGGGCGCAGTGTTCCTGCGCGCAGGCTCGCAAAGGATCTGCTTCTCCGATAGGTCCGGCACCTGCGCCAAGATCAACTCCTTATACGCTATATTCGTGACGATGAAAACATTCTCAATCGGCACCAACGGACGAAAACGATCTACCGTCATCTGCAGCAGACTGCGTCCCGTACCGAAGAAATCCAAGAACTGCTTCGGCTTATTCTCACGACTGAACGGCCAGAAACGGCTACCTACGCCGCCCGCCATGATCACGCAATAGTTATTTTGATGAGCCATAATTAGTCAATTTGGGTGCAAATATACAACAATATTTTCTTTTGTGCAAGCGCGCGCGAACTTTTTTTGTAAAAAAGTATCATTTTTGCCAAAAAATGCAAAACTTTAAACTTTAAACTTTAAACTTTAAACTTTTATTACTACCTTTGTACCCAAATTGGGTAAAATGCGCAAATTTGTATTTATATTGTTGGTGTCTTTGGTTTTGGTGGCTTGCTCAAAAGGCAGTACGCCTAAGCCGTACGGCTATTATCGCATCACCGTGCCGGATACATCGTATATACCATTCGAGACCTATCACCTATCACCTATCGCCCATCAACTATCAAGATACCCTTATACGTTTGATCTGTCAACTAATGCGCGGGTGCAACCGCGTACAGACGTGGACGAACCGTATTGGATTAATCTCTATTATCCGGCTTTGGATGCTACGATCCACTGCTCCTATAAACCCGTCCGTAATAACCTGCGGGAGTTGACGAATGATGCACTCGAGTTCGTCTATCGGAATGCCTCTTTTGCGAATGCGATTCCCGAACAGGGCTATGCCCATCCGGAGGTGAATGTATATGGTGTACTCTTTGATTTAGAGGGAAATACAGCTTCTTCCTGCCAGTTTTTTGTAACCGATTCGACGCACCATTTCTTCCGTGCTTCGGTCTATTGCAACTGCTCGCCGAATGCCGATTCCTTAGCCCCGGTATATAACTATCTGCGCGAAGATGTGCGTCGCATGGT
>DBYL01000004.1:2973-3469 GCA_002309835.1 Bacteroidales bacterium UBA1187 | reverse complement strand
TGGATGCCCTTCGTTTTACGGAGGACTGCCATCCCGACTACCTTTTCGTGGGCGGTTCCACCGGCGGTGACACGACGAGGTTTATAAAAAATCTAAAATCTTCAATCTCCAATCTTCAATCTTCAATTCCTATTGTTCTCTTCCCGGGAAATGCAGCCCAATTTAGTCCCGAAGCGGATGCCATTTTATACCTCTCTTTGCTATCCGGGCGTAATCCGGAATACCTTGTGGATCAGCATGTTAAGTCGGCGCGACGCATACATGACTCTTCAGTCGAAGTTATCCCTACGGCGTATATCTTGATCGATGGTGGAGTGGAGACATCCACCATGCGCGTCACGGGCACCAAACCGCTCGATCCTAACGATATAGATACGATTGTAGACACCTGTATCGCGGCCGAACTGATGGGCAAAAAACTCATCTATCTGGAGGCAGGCAGCGGTGCGCAAACGCCTGTCTCGCCGGTCATCATCCGCGCGGTGAAAGCAGCGGT
>DBYL01000004.1:457-2922 GCA_002309835.1 Bacteroidales bacterium UBA1187 | reverse complement strand
TCCATCGTCGTCATCGGCAATCATTTCGAGGACCATCCTGAGGCGCTCAAAGATTTTTGTCGTCATGACGTCATTACGTCATCCCGTCATAACGAGAGCGCCTCTGATGAACGATTTATGAGAATCGCTTTAGACGAAGCGCACAAGGCGCTCATCAATGATGAAATCCCCATCGGCTGCGTCATTGTCTCTAATAATCAGATCATCGGTCGCGGACATAACCTCACCGAGACGCTCGGTGATGTCACGGCGCACGCCGAGATACAAGCCATCACGGCAGCGGCAGAGACGCTGGGCGGGAAATACCTGCCGGAGGCGACGCTTTATGTTACGGTTGAGCCTTGCGTCATGTGCGCAGGAGCCATCGGTTGGGCGCAGATAAGTCGTGTTGTCTATGGGGCACCTGATCCTAAACGTGGCTATGCCACGTATTCGCCACGCGCCTTCCATCCGAAAGCTACCGTCACTGCCGGTGTACTTGAAGACGAATGTCGCGAACTAATACAAGAATTTTTCAAAAAGAAACGATAACAATGATCGATCTCAAATCACTCATCACCAATCTCAAATCAAAAATCATCAATACGAAATACGCACCAGTCGCATTTCGTCTTAGTATTTTTGTGCTTTTGGCGGCAATCTTAGTGCTCATCTTCCCGCGCTACAACAATGCCTTCCGCTATCATTTCGAGATAGGCAAACCCTGGGGCTATTCGACCCTCACGGCGGATTTTGACTTCCCGATTTATAAGTCGGATGACCAATTGGCGACTGAGCAGCAGCAACGCCTCTCTTCCTTCACTCCGTATTTCAAATATATCCCGCGGGTGCAGAAAGAGGTGAAAGTGGTCTCTTTGCAGACCATGGAGTGGCTGCAATCCGAAGGGTTTACAACCGTCGATATCCAGCAGCGCAAATTCCCGGTTTCCGACCTCTATACGCCGATGACGGCGCATAAGCAATTCGGCTATGACTGCGCGATGAATTTAGTGCTGGATACCCTGCTTACGGAGAAGCGAAAAGCGCAACTGCTCTCGGAGATCGTACCTACCCAAGGCATCGTGCAGAAAGGCGAGAAGATCATTGATAAAGGTGAAGTGGTTACCGAGCGTAACTATCTGATTTTGCAGTCTTTACGTCGCGCTTACGACGATGAGTCTTTGGGCAACAAGCAGCGCACACTCTCTATCGTGGGAGAGGCGATGTTAGTGCTGCTTTTCCTCTGCCTTTTCGTCGTTTATCTGTATGTCTTCCGCATCGCTTATCTGCGCAGCACTTCGACGGTGCTCTTCTTCTGCCTGCAGATGTTTATCGTCATCGCGTTAGCGTGCCTCGCCTTGCGGTTTAACCTCACGGTATATCTCATTCCTTTTGCTTGGGTACCCATCCTGACGCGTGTCTTCTTCGATTCACGAACAGCGCTCTTCCTGCATTTCACGACGATCCTCATCACCTCGATCATTGTCCCTGCGCCGGTAGAGTTCTTCTTCATCCAGATCGTTGTCGGCATGGTAGCTGTCTCCTCGCTGAGTGATATGACGCGCCGCGCACAACTGGTGCAGACGGCTGCATGGATCTTCCTCGCGCAGACCATCGCCTATACGGCTATCACCTTCGCGCAGACAGGCGCCTTCACATCTGTCAACCCGTGGATGTATCTCTATTTCCTCATCTGCGCGTTGCTCACCGTGGGTTGTTACGGTTTGATTTATATGTTCGAGAAGCTCTTCCGCTTCATCTCGTCCATCACCCTCGTCGAACTGACGGATATCAATTCCGAACTGCTGCACACCCTCGCGGAGCGTGCTCCCGGTACGTTCCAGCACTCGATGCAGGTGTCTAACCTCGCCGCGGAAGCAGCGAAGGCGATTGGCGCGAATGCGCTCCTCGTGCGAACGGGTGCCCTCTATCACGATATAGGTAAGATGACCGATCCGCTCTACTATGTAGAGAACCAGAACGGAGCAGAGAACCCGCTGCTGAAAATGGACCCGCGTGATGCGGCGCAAGTCATCATCGCTCATGTATCCGAAGGCGAGAAGATCGCCCGCAGAAACCACTTGCCGGAAGTGGTCATTAATTTCATCACTACGCATCATGGCACCTCGCTCGTGCGCTATTTCTATAATACCTATTGTAATGCGCACCCGAACGAGCACGTGGACCAGTCGCTCTTCCGTTATCCGGGTTCTAAACCGACCACTAAGGAAGGCGCCATCCTCATGATGGCGGATGCTATCGAAGCGCGTTCGCGCAGCCTCGAGGACTTCTCGGAAGAAGCGATAGCAAAGGCAGTGAACCAGATGATTGATGCCCAGATCGCGGATGGCCAGTTCGCGGAGACCCCGCTGAGCTTCAAGGATGTCGAAGATATCCGTGGCGTCTTCACCTCCCGCCTCACCGCCATGAACCATCACCGCATCTCGTACCCGACGCTTAATAAGTAATAGCGACGATTGTTTTAT
>DBYL01000004.1:0-429 GCA_002309835.1 Bacteroidales bacterium UBA1187 | reverse complement strand
TATATCTCGCTCCAATGGAAGATGTAACGGATCCGGCGTTTCGCATGCTTTGCAAACGCTATGGAGCCGACCGCGTGTACACGGAGTTTGTGAACGCGGATGCCTTGGTGCGCGATGTGGCTTCTACTACGCGCAAACTGACTATCCATGAGGCTGAACGACCCGTAGCCATCCAGATATACGGACGTACTCCCGAGTCGATGGCGGATGCCGCGCGCATCGTAGAGCAGGCAAAGCCTGACTTCATCGATATCAATTTCGGCTGCCCGGTAAAGAAAGTGGCGGGGAAAGGTGCAGGAGCAGGTCTGCTGCGCGATGTACCGAAAATGCTGGAGATCACGCGTGCTGTCGTCAATGCCGTTCATACACCCGTGACCGTCAAGACCCGCCTCGGATGGGATGAGAATAGCCTATATCTGGAGGATGGAA
>DBYL01000025.1:152619-163312 GCA_002309835.1 Bacteroidales bacterium UBA1187 | reverse complement strand
CCTGTAATCAAGGACCTCATGGTGGATCGTGGCGCATATGACAAGATCATGCAAGCCGGTGGTTTCGTTTCCGTCAATACCGGTGGTGTACCTGACGCGAACGCCATTCCTATTCCGAAGCCGGTAGCAGACGAAGCCATGGATGCTGCCAGTTGTATCGGTTGCGGCGCTTGTGCTGCGGCTTGTAAGAACGGCTCGGCAATGTTGTTCGTAGCTGCGAAGGTTTCGCAACTCGCTCTTCTGCCGCAAGGCAAGATTGAGGCTGCAGCGCGTGCGAAAGCGATGGTGGCCAAGATGGACGAACTCGGATTCGGTAACTGTACCAACACCGGCGCATGTGCCGCTGAGTGCCCGAAATCCGTCAGCCTCGCAAACATCGCTCGCCTCAACCGCGAGTTCCTCTGCGCTAAGTTCCAAGACTAAACGCAAGTGGGCAAAATAAATCAGGGCGGCCACATGGTCGCCCTGATTTATTGTTTAGGAGGATGCGTTATTCTACGCGCGTACCTATTATAGTATATGTCTTGTCATCGCGGATAATAAACACTTGTCCGTTGTGAATTACTTTGCGTGCCGCGTTCCTCTCTGCGACATTCTCAATGTCCGTAGGAGTAGGTGACGGATAGATTACATTGATGGCGTAGATATTGATACCGCTATTGCCCGAGCCCATAGTAATTGTGGTGGACGGACCTGTATATTCAAAGGTTTGTTTGCTAAAACTTGTACCCATGGGTCTTTGTGCCACTGGAGCGGAGATATTTAGAGAACCAGTATAGATATTTAATATCCGTTCAGACGAACTTCCGCTCATACCATAGATCTCAATTGTGCAATTACCTGCAACTTCAAATGTCCAATGGCGATAGTCAGCCTTTATAGAACCATTTGATTTAAGGCGTCTGGTAAACTTAATAGTATCTCCCTCGCGAACTACATATTCTTTGCTGCTTGCATCAATAGTCATGTGTTGCTTATCTACAGCGCCTGCTACTAATGTGAGACCATCAATAGTTTGATTGGTTTCAATATTACCAACCAACGCATCGAACTTGCTATCAGAGAAATTCCACGTCAATGTATGCGTAGTAGGCGTTGGATCTACACCACCACTCTCCGTATAATGTGCATAGAATGTAGTGTCCTGTGTGATAATCGTCTCGGCTGAGATCTGCTCTCCGCCTACGGCTTGGGTGAACCAACCGTCAAAGGTATGATTCTCTTTGGAGGCTACGGGTAATTCGCCAAGTGCTGTATTTTCCTCTATGGTAGTGGTTTCCGTAGCACATTCTCCTCCATTCGCATTCCATGTAACGGTGTAAATCACGGGAGTAGGAGGCTCCGTTCCTCCTTGACTGTCGCATATCTTAAGCACTACAATTGCCATGCGAACGTTGCTACTTCCTTCGCGCTCGATAGAGTACGTACCTGCCGGCAGGGAATCGCTCTCTATACGTTGGTAAGCGCTACTTCCGCCCGGTACAGAGAATTCATATTTAGTGGTGCCGTTGATGAGGTTAATCTGTCGATCTGCACCACCTGACGACACAGCAAGTGCATAGAAAATAGCTTTCTTATTCTCGGGAATAGTGAAGTTTCCAAATACCTGCGTATCACCGGTACGACGAGTAACTGAATAGCTCTTGCCATCAATAGTGATACTACCTGCCATTTGGCTGCCGGAAACCACCATGTTAGAAAATACGGTGTTGTCATTTTCTACGTTGTTGGTCTCCGCATCCGGAGCATAGAAGAACCAGAAATGGAGGTCACCTGTCGTCATCGGCGTCTCGCCAGATTGCTCTTCCCAAGCAGCGTATAACGTGGCATCGGAAGGCGTTACCCAGCTGTTCGTACTACTGCCGTTAGCGTCGTAGTACTGCGTGCCTGCACCGTTAGCCTCTGAGAAATAGCCTTTGAAGGTATATCCGTTGCGGCTGGGGATGGAGATGTTCGGCATAGCGGCATCAAAAGTAGCCTGCACACTCGCCGTACCACCTGTGCCTTCGCCGGCATTTAATGTTACGGTGTACGTATTGGCCTGCCAAACGGCATACAGCGTGATATCTTCGGTCATCGTTACGCTTTGGCCTACAGTATATTTCGTACCGGAACCCTTTGCATTGGTGTTCCATTCTTTGAAACTATAGCCGGTAGGAGCGGTGAAAGCATTGGCTTTGACGGTTACGGATTGACCTTCGTCAACGGTCTGCTCTTCCATTGTACCGTCGCCTCCGTTTTCGTCGTATGTCAGCGTGTAGGTGGGAGTCGGTGTGCCAGAATAGATCACGTTGATGGCATAGAAATTCATACCTCCGCTTGCACTACACAAGTAGATAGTAGTTGCGCCCCCCGTATAATCATAGGTTTGCTTAGACGCAGTAGTGCCTACCGAGCGTGTAGCAGCAACATCTCCTCCGTAACTGCCGGTATAGATATTTAATGTACGAGTATCTGTACTATTGGAACTGATACAATATATTTCAATTGTACAATTGCCTGTGACCGCAAAACGTAAGGTTCGTGCGTTAGAAGCACCTGATCCGCCGGTCTTCAGTACATGTGTAAAACTAACGCCCTCAATCGTTTTGGAACTAGTACTAATAGTTACCTTTTTGTCACTTGTGGCTGCAATAGTGAGGCCTTTAACAGTTGTGCTTGCTGTGATATCACCTACCAATGAGGTGAAATCGCTTGTCGAGAAATTCCATGTCAAATCACTCGTCACCGGCGTCGGAGGATCTTCGGGATCGGGATCAGTGCCCGGATCAGGTGTGCTGCCGCCGTCGCAAGAACTGCTGACGGCTCCGGCTGTGGTTACTGTCAGGGTTGCTCCTGCGCCGCAGGTGCTGTTGGTAACGTAACTCTTTGCGTCTGCTGCACTTAGTTGGTCATAACTATAACTTGGCGCAGAGACGGTTCCGCTATTAGAGGGAAACTTGCCGGAGCAGTTAACGAACTTGCAGGCGTTGGTACCTCCGTAGGATTTGAAGATCTTGGAGGACGAATTAGCCTTGCCTTCAAACGTACAGCCCTCAAAATAAGCCTTGGCGTTCTCCGGACCAACATAGTAGTTGGCTACAGAACTATTCCAATAGCAGTTGAGGAAGTGTAACTCTGCATTACGGCAACGCACCATGCGCTCTACACATCCTTCATCCCACCAGCAGTAAGCCCAGGTGAAGTTATACGTACCGTCCGAAGGTTTGTCAGAAGAAGACGAACCGAGCAGGTTGGTGAAACGGTGGTCAGCCGCACCACCCGAACCGCCTGCTCTAGGTTCTTTAAGGTATCTGAAACGGCACCAACTGACCGTCACGTTGTCCGTAGTACTCTTGTTATCGAAATTGCCGTCACAGCCGTCTTGAAAATCACAGTGATCCACCCAAGCGTTTGTTACTTTCTCGAAACAGAGCAGATCATTACCGTCGCAGTCGTACGCGCCCGGTCCCTCAAAAGTCAGGTTACGAAAGAGGACATTGGAAGAACGCTTGACATACAGGATGCCTGAATTAGTGGCATCTTGTTTCTCGCTTACTAATTTGACACCGGGCAGCGCCATCAGCGTGATATTCTGAGCATCCTGAATAGTGAGCATTGAGGTGAACGTGAGATTCTTCGTGATAATCACCACTTTGTTCTTTGCTTTGCTACCTAATGCGGACTTGAGTTCGCTCACAGAAGAGACCAGCGTAGGCGTAGCATTGCCGCCACCGGTGACGCTTGTGCCGGCGTTTCCCCACGAAGAGGAAGCACAGTAATTGACTGCATTAGCACTCATTGCAAGGAACAACCCTACGGCACAGAAGAAAGCGGATAGACGTTTCATAGACGAACAAATTTTGCACACAAAGATATGTAAAAAAAACAACTGCACCAAATTTTTGATGCAGAATACACAATAATCGTCAATTAATCTCCATTTCAGCGCCAAAGCGCCAGTGCTTTGTCTTCCTTTGCCGTCATCTGGGCTTTTGTCTCCGGCGTCTTGTCTCCTTGACCGGTAAGATGCAGAATGCCGTGGATGAGAATACGACGTAACTCCTCGTCAAACGCGACACCCAATTGCTCTGCATTGGAGTGCACGGTGTCAAGAGAGATGAAAATATCGCCGTTGAGCGTAGAGACTGTGGAGTAGTCAAACGTGATAATATCGGTGTAATAGTCGTGCCCGAGGAACTGACGATTCACCTCCAGTTCGCGTTCGTCGGAGCAGAAGATATAATGGATATTACCTATGGCAAAACCATACTCCGCTGCTACGGCGCGTATCCAACGACCTACTTGGCGCTCGTCGAGCGCAGGCATACTAATATTATCTGTCGAGAAAGTAATCATTTATCCAAAGAATATCGGCGCGATAGCAAAAGCTGCGATAGCACCGGCGAGGTCTGCAAGCAGGCAACAAGCCACGGCATGACGTGTGTCCTTGATGTTCACGCTTCCGAAATATACAGCCAATACGTAGAATGTCGTATCCGTTGTGCCTTGGAGAATGCAGCATAGACGGCCTACCAGACTATCTGCACCATGCGTAGTCATCGCCTCGAGCATGAGTCCGCGTGCACCGCTACCGCTGAGCGGTTTCATGAGTGCGGTAGGTACAGCTCCAGCCAGATCAGGGTTAATGCCGCAAGCAGCGAAGCACCATGCGATACCTTGTTCGAGAAGATCCATCGCGCCACTTGCACGGAACATACCTACGGCTACAAGGATGGCTATCAAATAAGGAATGATGCCGATAGCGGTTTGGAAACCACCTTTCGCGCCATCAATGAAGGCGTCATATACGTTGATTTTCTTTGCTGCGGCCTGTAGCACAAACCAGCAGATGATACCCAAAAGGAGGATAGCAGCTATCGCAGCAGAGACGATAGAAAGCGTATGCGGATCTAAGCGCGTAGCGCCCCAAACCATCAATCCGACTAATGCGGTGAGGCCAATCAGCGTACCTAATACCACCGGATCTTTCATGCGGATCTTTTGCGCAATACAAACGCAGATGAGACCTACCAGCGTAGCTACATAGGTGGCGATAAGAATAGGCAGGAAGACATCCGCAGGATTGGCCGCACCAAGCTGCGCGCGATAAGCCATGATCGTTGTGGGAATCAAGGTCAAACCGCTGGCGCCGAGCACCACAAACATGATCATCGCGTTGGAAGCCTTCGTCTTATCTTTGTTCAGTTCTTGCAACTCACCCATGGCTTTAAGTCCCATCGGCGTAGCCGCATTATCCAGACCCAGCATGTTCGCCGCGATATTCATCAGCATAGAGCCGAAGACAGGATGCCCCTTCGGAATCTCCGGGAAGATACGGCTGAAGAACGGATTGATGACACGTCCGAGTGAGTTGACTGCTCCGGCTTTCTCGCCGATTTTCATGATACCCATCCATAGCGAGAGCACACCGGTAAGACCGAGCGAGAGCTCAAAACCCGTCTTTGCGCTATCAAACGTAGAGTTGAGAATCTCAGAGAAAATACCTACATTTCCAAAGGCAAGCGCTTGAACCAAGCCCATGATAAGGGCCAGCAGAATAAGCGAAATCCAGATATAATTTAAAATCATGCGACAAAATTACACTTTTTTTTGCATATGTGCAAGAATTTTTGTAATTTTGCGGCATGTTACGTAGAGTTTTGAGCTATTTGTGGCATTTTTTGAGTGCTTGGAACACGACAGGAGAAGGTATCCATTCTCCGTATCTGTTTGAATTAGTTCGATTCGTGCTCCGTGATCGAAATGCCTACTATTGTTTTTCCGATATAGAGCGCAGACGTGAGATGTTGCTGTCCTGCCGCGATGTATTGGACTACGTGGACTATGGATCGGCCGGCACGCCTGAGGGGAAGCATATAGAGCGCCGCGTCTGCGATATTGCTAGAGGTCATCTGGAGCGCGCCGAGGTAGCGCAGATGTTATTTCGATTGGTGAATTTTATCGGCGATCACGAGGGACGTCCGTTGGAGATATTGGAGTTAGGCACTTCATTAGGCGTGACAACCGCATATTTGGCGGCAGTGGATAGTAGAAACAGGGTAGTGACCTTGGAGGGTAGCGAGGCTGTGCTGCGCGTGGCAGCTGATGTATGGAAGGCGTTGAACATAGAAAATATAGAGAGCCATCAAGGCAATATAGATGACACCTTATATAGTTGCGCGCGCGGGCAATTAGACATCGTCTATGTGGATGCGAATCATACCTACGAAGCAACGCTTCGTTATGTGCAATTTTTGCTGCCTCGGATGACTGAGAAGGGGGTGATAGCAGTGGATGATATCCACTATTCGGCGGAGATGGAGCAGGCCTGGGAGGCGTTGAAAGCAGACGATCGCGTGACAACCAGCATGGACCTGTATCACGTGGGATTATTATTCGTAGATCCCCACTATCTGAAAAGACATTATAAAATACGGTTGTAATATGGCTATTTATACCAAAACAGGAGACAAAGGCAGCACGTCGCTGGCGAACGGAGATCGAATCTCAAAGGCCGATGCGCGCATTGAGGCATACGGTACGGTGGATGAGTTGAATAGTTGGATAGGTCTGCTCCGTGCGGCGCTGCGTGACGAAACGCGATGGATCGATGTAGATGCGCAATTGAGATGGCTGCAAAATAAGTTGTTTAACCTCGGCGCCGCATTGAGTTTAGCGCCCGGAGAGTGGGTCTCGGCGGAGGATGCGAAGCAAGTGGAGCAATGGATTGACGCCATGCAGGCGGAAGTCCCGAAACAGCACGCTTTTCTGCTGCCTGCCGGAGGCGAAGCGGTATGCCGATGCCATGTATGCCGTACTATCTGCCGTCGCGCAGAACGTAGAATGATAGCGGTCGGCTGTGCAGAGGAATCTATGCAACTGATGAACCGAATCAGTGACTATTTATTTGTGCTGGCACGATACATCGGATTTTGCCTCAAAGAACCCGAAGAAGTATGGCAAAAATAGCCAAATGTGGAAAAATTGGCGGAAAAATGGGGCGTTTGTGTAAAAAATGCCAAAAATTGTAAAATATTATATAAAATATTTGCATACATCGATTTTTTTGACTACTTTTGCACGCTATTTTGAAAAACTATGCCCGAATTGGGTCTATTTGTGAATGGAATAAACTATGTATTGGACGCTTGAATTAGCTTCGAAATTAGAGGATGCTCCGTGGCCTGCAACGAAAGATGAATTGCTCGATTATGCCAATCGTATTGGCGCTCCCGCTGAGGTGATTGAGAATTTGCACGAGCTGGAGGATGAGGATGATGAACAATATGAGAGTATCTTGGATATATGGCCCGACTATCCTACTCAGGATGAGGATTTCTTCTTTGATGAGGAGGAGTATTGAGCCTAACTTGGATACTTGTGTGAAACGCTATCTTGTTCTGCTGTTTGGTCTGATGACCGTCGTTACTGCGAGTGCGCAGTTCGATCCGCAGATAGGACAATATATGTATATGCCGACGGCCTATAATCCTGCGGCGGTAGGAGAAGGCGATATGATGAGGGTCTCGGGATTGCACCGCATGCAATACGTGGATATCTCGAATGCGCCGATGAGCACTTGGTTCACTTTCTGCTCGCCGTTCGTAATAGGGAAGACGCGTCACGGCGCCGGCGTGCAATTTCTGAATGACCGCTACGGTTTATTCACTACGCAATCGCTGTATGCCCAATATGCCTACCGTCAGAAATTAGGGAAAGGCTATCTAAGCATCGGCGTAGATCTGGGATTCGTGAACGTGGGTTTCAAAGGAGACTCGATCAACCTGAGTAAGATGGGCGATGAGTACCACGATGCGAATGACCAGTCAGTGCCGAAGGGCAGTAAGTCGGGGATGAAGTTTGATATGGGCATCGGCCTGTATTACAGCACTCCGACATGGTGGGTAGGCGCGAGTTACAGCCATCTGACGCAGCCGAAGATAGAGTGGGATGAATATACGGAGGTGAAGTTGGCCGGCACGATGTATATCACGGGTGGTTATCATTTCCGGCTGAAGGACCACAAGGAATGGGTGCTGACGCCGAGCGCGATGGTGATGACGGACTTTGTGAGTTGGGATGTGAACTTGACGCTGATGTGCGATTATAAAGACCGATACCGCTGGGGATTGGGTTATCGCATAGCCGGAAGCGTAAATATATTGTTGGGAATAGATATTATTAACGGCCTGCAATTGGGATACAGTTGCGAACTGCCGACCAACAAACTGCTATTGGAAAGTTACGGAAGCCACGAGATTTATCTGGCATACGGATTTGATATCTTAAAGCCGAAACGAACGAACAAATATAAATCAATTCGATACTTGTAAGTATGAAAGTAACAAAAATTTTGCCACTCATCGTATTTGCGATTGCATTGGCGAGTTGCAACAAGCCTGCTGGCGAATTAGTAGGTGTACGCAAGAGTACCAACTTTAAGGAGGCTAATCCTTATGGTATGTTGTTCATTAAGAAGGGTTCCTTCATGATGGGCGCTAACACGCAGTCCGCTGTTTTTGAGCAGCCGGATAATGTTGTTATGGTAACGGTAGACGCGTTCTGGATGGACGAGACAGAGATTACCAACAATGAGTATCACCAATTCGTTGATTGGGTGCGCGATTCTATCGCATTGACGAACCTGATCGCGGCAGGTATGACGGATTACGCTATCCAGCCGAAGGATGAGGACTTCGATGAGACTAATTTCCGTATCAACTGGCGTAAGAAAGTGCCTTGGAACAGCAAGGAGGAGGATGTCGTTGACGCTTTATCGACGATGTATTACTCTGATGGTCAGTTCAATACGAATAACCTGCACTATCGTTACAACTGGGTGAATATGGACGAGGCGCTGCCGCAACGTAATAAATTCGATGTGGCAACGAGTACTTATCCTCCCGGAGCAACGGCTCGTGTAGATACCTTCTGGGTAAATGCCAACAATGAGATCAAGGATTCTACGATCATCCGTCCGTTGCGTGAGCCGAAAGACCTGCTGACGGAGAAGATTATCAGTATCTATCCGGATACCTTGGTATGGGCGCGTGACTTCCAATTCTCGTATAATGATCCGTTGCTGCACATGTATTTCAAGCACCCGGGCTACTCGGAGTATCCTGTAGTAGGTGTTACTTGGGAGCAGGCTCATGCTTTCTGCAACTGGCGTACGAAGCTGTTCAACCAGTATTCTGCTACGGAGGCTAATGCATACCGTCTGCCGACCGAGGCGCAATGGGAGTATGCCGCTCGTGGTGGTCGTAAGTTAGCGATGTACCCGTGGGGTAGCAATTATGCGCGTGATGGCAAGGGTTGTTTCTTTGCTAACTTCAAGCCGTATCGCGGTGCTTACAATGATGATACCGGAACAACGACGATGAAGGTAGCTCAGTTCCGTCCGAATGATTTCGGTCTGTTTGATATGGCCGGAAACGTAGCGGAGTGGACCAACTCGGCTTACCTGACCGCAGCAAATACGCATATCCATGACTTGAATCCAGACTACAGCTACATGGCTCGTAAGGCCGATCCGGACATCCTGAAACGTAAGATTGTAAAGGGTGGTAGCTGGAAGGATATCAGTTACTTCATGCAGTGTGGCGTACGTACGTATGAGTATCAGTATGAGAGCCGTCCGTACATCGGTTTCCGTTGCGTTCGCTCGTATATAGGTGAATAATTCAGTATAAAAAATACATTAACATATAAGTTATAACAAACTATGGCTACAGAAAAAGCTACAAACCAAGGTTTTGGTGCAAGATTCTTTCATTGGTATGAGTCTTACCAAGGTAAGAACGTTGTTAACATCGTTTATTCAGCAGGTGCATCGGTCGTTATTATCGGTGCGTTGTTTAAGATCTTGCACTGGCCGGGCGCAAGTCAAGTGCTGATGGTCGGTATGTTTACCGAGGCATTCTTGTTCCTTATCGGAACATTGGAGCACCCGCATCCGGAGTTCCACTGGGAGAACGTCTTCCCGCAATTGTTAGAGTTCGGTACCAAACCGGAGCTGCTTGAGGAGAAATCGCATCAAGCTCGTCCGACGCTGTTGGGTGCCGGTGTAGCAGGTGAAACAACGGCTGCTGTTGCCGGATTTACCGGTGCTACGGTTGCAGCTCCGGTAGCTGCTGCAGAACCCGCTCCTACATCTGCGAAAGTTCCGTCGCTCAAAGAGGAAGATCTGCAGTCCTTGAAGGATGGTATCGCTGATTTGGCAAAAACTGCTTCGCAGTTAGGCGAGTTGAATAAGGTGGCTCAGAGTGGTGTAAAACTCAACGAGCGTCTGGTTGCTGCTGAGGCTGCTACGATGGAGTATACTTCTAAGTTGTCTGCTGTAGGTCTGTCTACCGATTCGTTGACGAAGGCTACCGATGGTCTGTCCGGCGCATATGCTCAGATCGGTGAGGATATCAAGAGCGTAGCAGAGGAGACCCGCGCTTACAAGCAAGGTGTAGAGCAGGTAGGTAAGAATATCGCTTCTTTGAACTCTGTATATGAGTTGCAACTCCAGGCTGTTAACGCTCAGGTGGCTGCCCAGAAGGAAGCTGCTGCTTCGGCAAAAGAGGCTGCAGAGGCTCAGTTGGCATTCGCTACCGGTACGAAGCAGTTGCAGAAGCAGGTGGCTGATCTGAATGCTATTTATGGTAACATGCTCAATGCTCTCGCATAAGTCTAACATTTAAACACTTCAGCAATGGGTGGAGCA
>DBYL01000025.1:130237-152578 GCA_002309835.1 Bacteroidales bacterium UBA1187 | reverse complement strand
TGGCGTTGAACGTAAGTACGGATATCTTAAATGGTTTTACGCTGGTAGACAAGAGTCTGCATTCTTCTATCGAAGCCTCCGATTTGCGTAACGAGAAACTCTATCGCGATTTCGAGAAAGCAAATAAAGAGAATCCAGAGAAGACGCAGGAGTGGTTTGCTAAAGCAAAAGAGGTGCAGTTACGTGCTGATTCGCTCTATAACTTCATTCAGAATTTCAAGGAGAATATCGCTATCTTGGCGGATGGAAAGAGTGCTGTAGAGGAGCGTCGTGCTGCCGGAGAAGATCCGACTCTGCATATCGAGGGTAACTCTAACTTGGATGTAACGGCTCAATACGCTATCGTTCAGGGTAATGGTCTTCGTCTCAAAGAGGTGGTGGCTTATTATCGTGACTACGCAGGAGCGCTCGTGGAGAACAACTTCGAGTTACGTACCTCTATCCAGCAGAATCTTGCTACCGAGCGCGGTTATAACTCGCATGAGAAAGATTCGTGCGACTGGGAAGTAGCGATCTTTGAAGGAATGCCGGTTGGCGCGTCGATCACTATCTTGACGAAGATGCAGAACGATGTTCGTTCTACGGAGGGACAGGTGATTCAGTACTTGATGGATCAGACGGACGCGGGTGACCTGCGCGTGAATAAATTGAACGCGTACGTGATACCGAATTCGAACTACGTGATCCGCGGTGGTAAATATTCGGCGCAGATTATCTTGGCTGCTATTGACTCAACGCAGACTCCTGAGTATTATGTCGATGGCCATCGTATCAATGACCAAGGTATCTACGAAGTAGCTGCGTCGGGTATCGGTTTGAAGAAATACTCCGGTTGGATCGCTTATCAGAACCCTGCTACGGGCGAGATGGAGAATCTGCCGTTCTCGAGCGAGTATAGCGTAGGAGAGCCGGCTGTGACGATTTCGAATACGGACTTGAATATCATGTATCGTGGATACGATAACAAGTTCTCGATCTCCGTACCGGGTGTATCGAATGATAAGGTGAAAGTATCCGTTGCCGGTGCAGCGGTTCATCAGCAGGGTGGTCTATGGATCATCAAGCCGGGTGATGGCGCGAAGAGCGTATCCATCTCCGTAAGCGCTGAGTTGGATGGTCGTATGCAGCCGATGGGTAGCAAGGAATATCGTGTGAAGGCATTGCCGAAGCCGGGTGCTTACTTCCGCTCGGGTGAGAAGGAGTACTCCGATGGTAATATCTCCCGTGGTGCGCTGCTCAATGGCGCAGCTACGGTGATCGCTTCTTACGGTCCTGACGGTCTGTTGGATTTGCCTTATCGCATTACGAGTTTCAAGGTGAATATCAACGGTGTGCTGACGGAGGCGCGTGGTAATAAGTTTACCGCCGATCAACGCAGTCGTCTGGAGAAACTGAAGATGGGTGCTATCGTGGTTATCACCGATATCCGTGCGCAAGGCCCGGATGGTAAGGAGACCCGTCTGTCACCTATTCCTCTATCACTGAATTAATACCAAACGAATATGATAAAGAAAATTAGTATTATCGCATGCATGTTGCTGGGCGTTATTACCGCTCAAGCGCAGCATAAGGTTGTCTCGTTCTTCGACGAGGTAGGTAGTGCTCGTATCCAGACTGCAGAGTTTTCGCAGGCGCATGATACCATCGTGATGGTTGACCATCGTATTGATGATGTCATCTGGTCGCGTTACGTATATCGTATCATTGATATGCGTTATAAGCAGAACTATCAGCTCTATTTCCCGACGAAGTCGGATGATGCGGACTATCGTAACTTATTCAAAGTGATTACGGATGCCGTGGTAGATGGTCTGCCTATCTATGAGAAGAATATGGAGACGATCAAGCCGGATTTCAAGCAAGATCCTATTGCTCCGAACATCATCCCTACGATGTTCATGGCGGATGATCCTCTGGCGGACTATTCGGATGACCCGACGCACTTCGATATCACCGCTTCGGACGCTATGTTGATTCACTACGATAGTGTGGCTGATGAGTTGTCATTCCACTTCTATCCGTTCGAGCAATTGGTGAAGAATCAGTTGAAATATCTGATTCAGGAAGTCGTATTCTTCGATAAGCACACCTCTCGTCTGCATACGAAGATCATGGGTATCGCTCCGCTTCAGTCGGATAAGATCTCTACGCGTGATAGCTCGAATGTAATGCAGTCGCTGCGTGAGTCGATCATGTTCTGGATTCCGTTTGATGCCCTTCGCCCGTATCTGGCAATGCAGTATGCTATCCCGAATCGCAACGAGGTAAAGCGTGTGACGTTTGATGACTTCTTCCAGAAACGTCTCTTCACGTCTTATATCGTAGGTGAGGGTAACATGTATAATCGTTGGATCCCGGATTACGCCAAGACCGAAGAGGAAGTGAAGAAAGAGCAGCAGCGTATTGCAACCGAGTTGCTTAACTTCGAACAAGACCTCTGGGAATATTAATGCGTAAACGTCGTTTTCGGAATTCGTATCTGACTTCCGCCGTCAGCGTTGCGCTGGTGTTATGCCTTATAGGCTTGGAATGTGTGCTCCTGCTTTCGGCAGGAGCGCTTGTTACGCGCATGCGCGAGAATATCACGCTCACTGCGGTATTAACCCAGGATGCGGATAGTACGCAATGCGCTCGTCTGGAGAAGGTATTGGAGGCCAGTCCAAGTTGCTGCGGTTTCCGCTATGTGTCCAAGCAGGAGGCATTGCAGGAGCATATCGAGTCGCTGGGCGAGGACCCCAGTACATTCTTGGGTTATAACCCGCTTTCTGCCAGTTATGAGATTCATCCCTCGGAGGCATATAGTTCCCCGGATAGTCTGACTATCTTTGCTTCTCAGTTAGAGGCCTTGCCGTATGTGAGCGAGGTGATCTATCCGCATGATCTGGCGGATTTGATGAGCAGCAATATCCATGATTTCTCGCTCATATTGCTGGGCGTAGCCTTAGCGTTGCTGCTGGTATCGATGGTGCTGATCGTCAATACGATCCGTCTGCAGATCTACTCCAAGCGTTTCTTGATCAATACGATGACGCTGGTGGGCGCTACCTCTTGGGTGACGCGTCGTCCGTTCGTATTGCGCAATATGCTGATGGGCTTCCTGTCTGGATTAGCGGCTTTGGCGGTACTGAGCGGCATTGTCTATTATGTGGATATGAAGCTGGGTGTATTGCTCTTCCCGTTGACGGTAACCAATATCGCATTCGTATCCGTAGTAGTGCTGATTAGCGGACTGCTGATTACTTTGTTCGCGTCGCTCATCGCTACGGGACGCTATATCCGCATGGATAATAACTCTTTATACGAGATTTGATTATGAAACAGACCTTACCCAAACTGAACATCATTCTGATAGCTGTCTCGTTTGCCATCATCGTCTTGGGCTTTTGCCTGATGGTTGGTGCGCCTTCGGGAGAGGAATATAATCCGGATATCTTCTCCGTTCGCCGTATTACGGTAGGCCCGATGATTGCTTTATTCGGGTTTGTGAGCATGATTTTTGCCATTTTATTCCGTGCTAAGAAATGAGTTGGTTGCAAGCGTTGATTCTCGGTATCATACAGGGCCTGACGGAATTTCTCCCTGTATCGTCTTCCGGTCATCTGGAGATAGGCCATGTGCTCTTAGGTACGTCGGGTGAGGAGAACCTCACCTTTGCCGTTATCGTGCATGCCGCTACGGTGCTCTCTACCTTAGTCGTCTTATGGCGCGAGGTAGCGCAGCTCTTCCGCGGTACGTTCACTACGCTCCAATGGAATGCAGAGAAAGATTATGTAGCGAAGATATTGGTGTCGATGATACCGGTGTTCATCGTTGGTATGTTCTTTAAGGACCAGGTGGAGTCTTTCTTCGGTAACGGCTTGCTGCTTGTAGGTATATGCTTGCTTATCACGGCGGCGCTGCTGGCGTTAAGCGAGTGGTTGCAGAAACGTCGTCAGAGCGAGGGACATGAGGTAGGGTATAAGGACGCTATCATCATCGGTCTTTCGCAGGCTTGCGCCGTGCTGCCGGGCTTGAGTCGCTCCGGTACGACGATCGCTACGGGTCTGCTTTGCGGTGTGAAGAAAGAGAGTGTAGCTCAGTTCTCTTTCCTCATGGTGCTCATCCCTATCTTAGGCGAAGCCTTCCTGGACTTGCTAAATGTGCTGCAAGGCGAGGTAGTCAGTGATCTGGGCCTTGTGCCGGCTATTGTCGGCTTCGTGGCTGCTTTTGCTACGGGCTGCTTTGCCTGCCGATTTATGATAGAGATCGTACGTCGTCAGCGCCTGGTTTGGTTCGCTCTGTATTGCGCTATCGTGGGTACGGTAGCTATCATCGCTACGGTCTGCTGATATGTGGGATTTCGAAGAGGGAGAAGTGCTGGCGTTTGATAAGCCGCTTCGCTGGACGTCTTTTGACCTCGTGGCGAAGGTCCGGTGGAATCTTTGCCGGGTCTTAGGACGCAAGAAACTGAAAGTCGGCCATACCGGCACCTTAGATCCTCTGGCTACAGGAGTAGTGATTATCTGTACGGGTAAGAAGACGAAGCTCATTGACAAGCTGCAGTATGACGTGAAGGAATATATCGCTACCCTCCAGTTAGGCGCTACCACGCCGAGTTATGACCTGGAGAAAGAGGTTGACGCCACCTATCCGACAGCGCATATCACGCGCGAGCTGATAGACCAAACGATCCCGCTTTTCCTCGGAGAGCAATGGCAAGTGCCGCCGGTGTTCTCCGCCGTCCAGATCAATGGCAAGCGTGCGTATGAGTTTGCGCGCAAGGGAGAGGAAGTGGAACTCAAGCCGAAGCTGCTGAAGATAGATGAGATAGAGGTGCTGAATTTCGACCAAGAGCAGATGCAACTCACTATCCGCGTCGTATGCTCCAAAGGCACGTATATCCGGGCCCTGGCGCGCGATATAGGTCAGAGGCTGAACTCCGGCGCACACCTGATTGCGCTACGCCGCACCCGCGTCGGCAATACCCGCGTAGAAGACTGCTATACGATAGAGAATTTTTTAGAGAAACTCAATAGCGACTATGTACAAATCCAATGATATGAAACTCAGCCAGTTTAAATTCAAACTGCCTGAAGAACTGATTGCTCAATTCCCTGCGTCTTATCGCGATGAAGCGCGCATGCTGGTGCTCCATCGTAAGACGGGCGAGATAGAGCATAAGAAAGTGACCGATCTGGTGGAGTATTTCGATGAGAACGACCTCTTCGTCTTCAATGATACGAAGGTGTTCCCTGCGCGGCTGTATGCGCATAAGGAGAAGACGAATGCGCTTATCGAGGTGTTCCTGCTGCGTGAGTTGAATCATAAGTCGCGTTATTGGGATGTGCTCGTAGATCCGGCGCGTAAGATCCGTATCGGTAATAAGTTGACCTTCGATGGCGATCCGTCTATCGTAGCTGAGGTGATTGATAATACGACGAGCCGCGGACGTACGTTCCGTTTCCTCACGGATTATGATAACGAGGAGTTTGTACCGCGTCTGTATGCCTTAGGAAGTTCTCCGCTGCCGAAATATATCCGTCGTCCGATGGATGCGCAGACCCAGGCGGCCTACGAAGAGGTCTTCCATGATCAGCCGATAGACGAGATGGATACGGAACGCTATCAGACTATCTATGCGAATAAGATCGGTGCGGTAGCTGCGCCGGCAGCAGGTCTGCATTTCTCCAAGCAGCTGCTTAAGCGTATGGAGATCCGCGGTATCGAGTCTACCTTCATGACCAGCCATGTGTCGCTGGGTGTATTCAAGGATATCGAAGTAGAGGACCTGACGAAAAATAAGATGGAGTCCGAGCAGATCATCCTGCCGCAGACGATGACGGATAAGGTGAATAAAGCCCATGAAGAGGCGCGTCGTATCTGTGCAGTCGGCACGGAGGTCATGCGCGCATTGGAGCATGTAGCCGGCGCGAGCGGACTGCTCAAACCCTACGACGGATGGACGAATAAGTTCATCTATCCGCCTTACCGATTCTCGGTTGCGAATAGTTTCTTCGTGAATTTATATATGCCGATGTCGAGCCAGTTGCTTATGGTGGCTGCTTTCGGAGGCTTTGAAGAGACGATGCATGCATATGAAGAGGCAGTGAAAGAAGGCTATCGTTTTGGCGATTACGGAGATGCAATGTTAATTGTCGATTGATGCAAGTTCGTATAGATTCATCTTGGCAGCGCGTATTGCAGACGGAGTTTGACAAACCGTATTTCGAACTCCTCACGGATTATGTGCGCCAACAGTATAAGACCCGTCGGTGCTTCCCTCCGGCAGGTCTTATTTTTAACGCCTTCGACTCCTGCCCGTTTGATAAGGTACGAGTCGTCATCATCGGGCAGGATCCCTATCATGAGGACGGGCAGGCGATGGGCTTGAGCTTCTCTGTGCCCGAGGGCGTACAGATACCTCCCTCGCTGATGAATATCTACAAAGAGATCCATCGTGACCTTGGTACACCTATCCCTGCTACAGGTGACTTGCGTCGTTGGGCGGAGCAAGGTGTGCTGCTCTTAAACGCTACACTGACTGTTGAGGCGCATAAGGCCGGTAGTCATCAGGGCAAAGGGTGGGAGGAACTGACCGACGCCGCTATCGCAGCGCTGAATAAGGAACGCGAGCACCTCGTCTTCATGCTCTGGGGCTCATATGCCCAGCGCAAGGGTCAGTTCATCGACCGAACCAAACATCTTGTGCTGCAAACATCGCACCCTTCGCCACTGTCTGTCTATCGCGGCTTTGACGGCTGCGGACATTTCAGCGCAGCGAATAAATACCTGATTAATCACGGCCTTGCGCCAATCAACTGGTGATATGAAAAAACTGCTTCTCATAGATGCGTATGCGATGATCTTCCGCGCATACTACGCTTTTATCCGCTCGCCGCGCATGAACAGCAAAGGCGAGAACACCTCCGCTATCTTCGGTTTCGCCATTACGCTGGATGACCTGCTCAAGAAAGTCAATCCGACGCATGTCGGTGTGGCGTTTGACCCGAAAGGCGGCACCTTCCGTCATGAGGCGTATGAACAATACAAGGCGCAGCGCGAGGAGACACCGGAGGATATCCGTAAGGCCGTGCCGGTCATCAAACGGCTCTTGGAAGCGATGAACATACCGGCTTTTGAAGTGCCCGGCTTTGAGGCGGATGACGTCATCGGCACGCTGTCCAAGCAGGGTGAGGAAGCAGGATTTGAGGTCTATATGGCTACGCCTGATAAGGACTACGGCCAGCTCGTCACGGATCATGTGTTCATGTACCGTCCGCGCCACACGGGTGGTTTTGAGGTGATGGGACCCAAAGAGGTGTGCGAGAAATACGGACTGCAGGATAAGGCGCAAGTCATCGACCTGCTGGGACTGATGGGTGACGCAAGCGATAATATCCCAGGTTGCAAGGGAGTAGGAGAGAAGACGGCCGTGGCGCTGCTGCAGCAGTTCGGCTCTATCGATAACATGCTCGCCCATACCGACGAGATCAAAGGGGCATTGCGCACGAAAGTGGAGAGCCAGGTGGAGGATATCAAGTTCTCTCGCTTCCTCGCTACCATCCGCACGGATGTGCCCATCACGCTGGACGAGGCGCTGCTGACCAAGAAAGAACCCGACATCAACGCCCTCGCGAACCTCTATCGCGAGCTGGAGTTCAACACGCTCTTGAAGAAACTGCCGGCGGGGCAGAGCCAAGAGCCAAGAGCCAAGAGCCAAGAGATGAGTGCTCCTAGTGCCCCGAAAAAAGCCAAGCCGGCAGATCCGAACCAACTGGATCTCTTCGGTGATTTTGGAGTAGTGCCGAATGCTGAGAGCGAAGCGCCGAAAGCCGATTTCGACACCATTGAGAACCGCCTGTGCCAGTACCTCCTCAACCCCGAGGTGGCGTTCAATCCTGAGATAGAACCGAACTGGGCGGCGCTGAAGAGAGATGCAGACCTGTGGAACCTCTATAACGATGTAGAGTTGCCCTTAGTGCCGGTATTGCGCGAGATGGAAGCGGCAGGTGTGCGGTTTGATGTCGATAAACTGCGTGAGGCGGAGAGCCAACTGACGCAGGAACTGAACAGCCTTGAGCAGCAGATATACGAGATGGCGGGCGAGACGTTTAACATCAACAGCCCGCGGCAAGTAGGCGAACTGCTGTTCGATAAGATGCGGCTGGACGATAAGGCGAAGAAGTCCCGCACAGGGCAGTACTCGACGTCCGAAGAGGTGCTGGTGGCACTCAAAGAACGCCATCCGATAGTAGGGTTGATACTCGACTATCGGGAACTCAAAAAACTGATTACGACCTATATCTCCGCTCTGCCGGAGTATATCGCCGCGGACGGGAAGATCCATACGACGTATAACCAGACGGTGACGGCTACGGGACGTCTGTCCAGCAGCAACCCGAACCTGCAGAACCTGCCTATCCGTTCCGAGCGCGGTAAGTTGATCCGCGAGGCTGTCATCCCCGACGAAGGATGTCTGTTCCTCAGCGCCGACTACAGTCAGATAGAACTGCGTCTCTTAGCGCATATGAGTCAGGACGAACATCTGCTGCAGGCCTTCCGTTCCGGACAAGACATCCACGCGGCGACGGCAGCGCGTATCTTCCGCAAACCGCTGGACGAGATCACGAAAGACGAACGTCGTAAGGCCAAGACGGCTAACTTCGGTATCATCTATGGCATCTCTGCTTTCGGCCTGGCGCAGCAACTCGACTGTCCGCGGGCGGAGGCGCGTCAACTGATAGACGACTATTTCGCAGCCTTCCCGGGTGTGATCCGTTATATTGAGAAACAGAAAGAGATCGCGCGGCAACGCGGTTTTGCAGAGACGCTCTTCGGCCGCAAGCGCTACCTGCCGGATATCCTGTCGAATAACGCTACCGTCCGTTCGTTTGCGGAACGCAATGCCGTCAACGCACCGATACAAGGCACGGCAGCCGATATCATCAAGATAGCTATGGTGGCTATCCATCGGCGACTGAAAGAAGAAGGATTGAAAGCGCAGATGATCATGCAGGTGCATGACGAATTGAACTTCAACGTACCCGAGGCGGAAGTGGAGAAAGTAAAAGCGATCGTAGTGGGTGAGATGCAGAATGCGGTGCATCTGTCTGTACCCCTCATCGCCGACTGCGGAGTAGGGAAGAACTGGCTTGAAGCTCATTAGTATCATATTAGTCATCCGCGTTCTATGCATCGGCAACTCCTTCTCCTGGGATGCGGTCGAACAAGAACTCGTTCCTCTATGCGATAAGCAAGGCGTAGAGGTGGAGATTCATAATCTCTATTATGGCGGTTGTTCGTTGCAGCAACACGCGGACTTCTTGATGCGTGACACTGCAGCCTATTCGCATCGCGTCTGCAAGCCTAACCCCAACCCTTCCCTGAAAGGAAGGGAGCCCCAGGTTCGTATCTTGAAAGACACGGTCTCTTTGAGACAAGCCCTGCGCGATGGGAAGTACGATTATATCTCGCTCCAGCAGGCCAGTCACGACAGCGGTATCCGCTCTTCGTATGAGCCCTGGCTGACGATGCTCATCGACACCGTCCGTGCGTATCAACCTCAGGCGCAACTATGTTGGATGCAGACCTGGGCCTACAGCAAGGATGCTACGCATCCCGCCTATCCGCGGTATCATAATAACCAGCAAGAGATGTGGGATAGCATACGTTCATGCACCCAGTATGTACAAGAACGATTGAAGATTGTGCCTTGCGGGCAGGCGATACAGAATGCACGGCAAACGAAACTCGGGGACACACTCTGTCGCGATGGATATCATCTCAATTATGTCTATGGACGGTATACGGCGGCGGCTGTTTGGTATGAGATGCTTACGGGAAAAGACGTGCGCAGAAATAGGTATCGCAACTCGCAGATGAGTCCTCAGCAACGCCGTCTGACGCAGAAATCGGCACATAAAGCCGTACGCGAAAGCAGAAAGTGACGTTTTTTTGAAAAAAAGTGCAGAAAAATTTGCACAATTCAAAAAAAAGCAGTACTTTTGCACCCGCTTTTGAAAGGAAGCAACTATCCGGTGCGGTAGTTCAGTTGGTTAGAATACCGGCCTGTCACGCCGTAGGTCGCGAGTTCGAGTCTCGTCCGCACCGCAAAAAGTCCACAGCAATGTGGACTTTTTTGTGCTGCGTGACTCGACGTTCTATGTTCGCGCTTTTTGAGTCTCGTTCGCAATTAAGATTAATCTTTGGAGGCTTGTTCGAATTTAGCCGACCATCTTGGTGGATTGGCGCAGTTTGAAATCCTTATTTTTGTGTAAGGAGAGTAACTGCCGGAGGCAGAGGTATAGTAGGGCGAGGGCAAGTAAGACAAGCGGCTCGCCTACCGGTACAGCAGGTACTTCTCCTACACCCGGTTCTTCCGGATCCGGGTCGTCCCAATCCCATTCGTCCTTGCGCGCGCGGGCTGGTTTGGAAGAGCCTGGCGTATAGATCGCCGTGGATGTATAGGAAGTCGTACCGACGATAGGTGCTAAAGTAGATGTCGATTGGAACTGATATGCAGGACGGATATCGTTGCTTAGCGTAGGTGTCGTGCGCCATGCCGCAGGTTGAGACACCTGCGGCGCGGCGTTAACGGAAGCGATGCTACATAGCATCCAGATGGCGAGAAGCCATGCTATCATATGGAATTTATGCTGCATCATTGTACTCGTTGTCCTAGAATAGTATATATTTGCCCGCGTCGCATGATATATACATGATCATTCTTAATAAACTTTACCACCTCATCGGTTTCTGTTTCCGTGGGTTCGTAGCCCGTAGCGATATCCGTACCTGTCGGGGCTTTATAGCCGAGACGGCGGATGTAATAGCGAACCTCATGATTCTTTTCCGGTGTTTGGATGTCAATGTAAACACCATCGGCAATGGGTCGTTCGGTATCCGAGACAGCGTCATAGAGCACGAGAGCATCGCTGATATTATTGACGCCGGAGAACCACAGACGGGTGACAGGATCGAAAGGCAGGTCGCTCATATAGAACGCCAGCGGTATATTGACTATCGAATCACGCAGATCAATACACAGGCCATATTCACCATCCGCTGCATAGAGGTTGAACGGAGTGGCGGGTGTGGTGTTATTGGTGTAGTGACCGATATTGAGAGTCGTGAGCAAGGCATCCTCGCCTTCGTACACCGCGTCATGATAACCCTGACCGAGAAGCAGTCGGCTGAAGCAACGCGACGAGACAGGATTGGTAGCCGTAACGGTCATGATTCCCCGCGGGTACTTACGCGGAGCCCTACGTGCCGGAGCACCCGGACGCGGCGCTTTCTTCGCCGGCGAAGTGAGGACACGGTTCGTCTTCACGGAGACAACCAGGTTCGTAGCCGGATCTACATCGTTTTTGAGTGTCACGAGCATCGCATGCATAGGCGGCAGGTAACGCTGCTGATTCGAGATCACATCTTCTGTTGCCTCTGCGGAAGATTGACTGACCGTCGTATATTTATTACCCGAAGCCATATACCCGATCTCCGCCTTGAGCGCAGTGTTATCAGCGATGAAGCCCCAGATATCGATGTAACCCATGGTGGGGTTACCGAAGACGAAGGTCTTGGACGATACATCTTTGACTAGCGTGTAGCTTGCAGATGTGCCGTCTGGTTGGAAGGCCAGTTCGCCGGCATGGTTCTCGGAGAGACTATTGCGCAGCGCCTGCAGGTTATGCTCATACAATTCCTCCATCTTTTCGCCGTTGGTGTCGTAATAGTAATAAACATCGTCGTTCTTCGGCAGACGTACTGCAGCCGCGTTGCCGGACTTAGTACGGGCATAGATCGCCCATCCTTGCGCAGGCGCCAGCGAGATCGTCATGTCGTTGGCCATCTTTGACCATTCGGCATCCGCTGCATAGACGGTATCCTTGGTAGTCGTTCCGTTGCCTTTGTGGACGGTACTTGTGCTATAGAGCGATAGCCAGTAGCGCGCATTACCGGTCGTATAGTTACGTCCGTTCGCGTCGAACTCACCTACCTCCCAAGGCGAGGTACTGTAGTTATTGTCCGCATCGGCCATGAACAGGTCACCGCTGATCATTCCTTTGATAGGTGCAGAACGGAATGCCCACTGGTTATACGGCAACGGCATATCGATGATGGCTTGGGTATAATCCATATACTGCTGCTGACTTATCGCAGCTCCCGGTAAGAAGCGGATATGATCGCAGACATTATAGGCGAATCCTACCTGTTGAATCGAGTCATAGGTTTCTTTATCGTCGAGATCCGGCATTTCAGGATAGGGCCTGCCATCTGTCATAGCAGGGATGATGACTGCGGTTGAAGGCAGCGGCGCAAAGCGCGCGTTAGCATGGATAGGTTGATTCAACTGGTTGATACCGATCCAGTTAGCAGGCTTATTCCATTGTGTACTCGTCGCATCCTGCGGATCCCAGCGGAGGTAATCCGGCACAATAGCAAGAGTGAACGGCACCATACCTACAGGACAACCGCCATCCAAAGTATCTTTACCGAGCATAGTCTGCATGGTGATGCCATACGTATAGGTGTAGCCTTGACGCATGTAATAGTTATTGGTGCTCGCCGGACGGAGAGTGATATAATCGCCCTTGGTGTAATATGCACCATCCGTCGGATAGTCTATATCGGGGACGTACGCCAGCGAATGGAGAGCCGCGTTGAAATTCGGATCATCGGTGGATAGCAGTTCTACCGAACGGATACCTACGAGTGGCATGATCGAGTCCACTTTGAGCGATATTTCCTGTTTCACGTCTATCGCACTTGCCAGCACCATTATCGGTTGATTCATCTCACCTTCGGGGCGATTGAGCCCACCTACGATGAGTGGCGCTTTCGCAGATTCCGGGTCGGGTTTGAGTTTAATCAATATCGGCTGCGGGCATACCTCTACATTGGAACTTTGCATTGCATCCGAACCGGTGCCCAAGATCGGGAAGATGACATACTGTACCGAATCGCCGGAATAGACCGTAGCGGTTATATTCGACTGATAAAGCAGCAGGAAGCCGTTGTTGACCAAGTCAACCAAGATATCATATGGATGCTTATCGACAGAGAGTGTCACTCTCTGCTCATCTTGCATACGCTTCATCTCATTGCGGCTCACCGCAGCGAGGTTCGGCGCAAACTGGTTGGCATTGGTCGTTCCCGGAGGCTCGCAGCGAAGGATATCCTTAACAACCTTCACGATATCATCATACTTATATGTATAGCGATCGACACTCTTGTCCTCTGCCGTATCTCCATAGAGCAGCCAGTCGTTGATACAGGTACCGTTTAGATTGATTGGTGCGGTATTGTCGAGGTAGAGCGAACCTTTCACGCGGAGACCGATATCGTAAGTCGCATTGGCGCAAAGGCCTGTCTGTTCTGCATCGGATACCTCATCGCCGTTAAGCTCGAGCACCATCTGGTTACTAATCTTGAGATAACTGGTCAGACCGCAGAGGCTACTGAGCAAATCTTTGTAAGCAGCGGACATGTGCACCGTAAAGGTATCAACCGGATTCATCTGGGCACTGTGTACCACATATTTCACCGGACGAACAATACCTTCGAGATTCTCATAGATATAACCCTCCTTGAATACACCGTTCGTCACATCGAAGGTATCGATCAGTTCGTTCATGTTGACGAAGATCGAGTCTGGATCTGAAGGTTCGTAGGTCTTACCCGGGATATACAGTTTACCGCAGATAGTGTCCGGTTGGGATTCCTCCGACTTCGGATGAGTTTCCGGCTCGAGATAGCCGTCTATCATCGGAACGAAACTTGTTACGCCTTCTTTGCTTACGGACTTAACGGTATAATATACCTTCGCGTCATTGTATCCCTCACCGGTGATACCCTGGTAATCCACACGGAGGAGCACATGAGTCGGTGTATCTTCTTCGCTTTTCTCCTTACATGTGGTATTCGCCTGGTAAGCGATCAACGGCGGTTTGGTAGCGAAGATACACATATCATCGATGACGAAGTCGTTTCCATCCCAGCTGGACGACACATTATAGATTCGCACGCGGAAGTGCGCATAATCCTTCGCTTCGTTAAAGACGATGGGGAAATAGATCTGATACCATTTATCGGAGGGCTTAATATCGCCCGTCGTATAGGTAGTAATATCTTCCCATGTATCACCGTCTACCGAGCCTTGAACGGCAAAGGTAAAGTTCGGGTTGGATTTACCGCTTTGCTTCGAAGGGTTACCGACATACCCGGAGAAGAACATCTTCTGTCCGGCGCACAGCGTGGTATTCAAGGTCAACGCGGCTACTTGACCGGACGAGGACATACCGTCGCAATAGATCATATAGCCATTGGCTGCTCCACCATGCTGCTCCATGTCACGCCAGTAATCGGTATAATGAATGCGGTTGACCAGACCATACTCACCCATGTTCGGGAGGTCCGATTGGTCATGCAGTCGGTTATGTGGCAGGTCAGGTGTCTCGGGATAGGTATAACCGTAGGACGCATCTGCCCAAGGCAGCGGGTGCGGATAGACGGTATAGTCCGTTCCGGGTTTGTTATAGTCGAAGTTGAGGCGTTCAAGCACTTCGTAGCGCTGCTCAATCTCGTCGTTCGTAATAAGCGCCTTGCCGTCTGTTTCTACCTTAGGACCGTATTTCGACGTCTGATGGTAAACAACCATATAGCGGCATATGTTGAACATATACAAACCGGAGTCGTTTTTCTCAGTATTTAATTCCGGATTCGGGTTCGGGATTCCGGTAGTGGACCAGCTACGCGAGCGCAAACAATAATAGACGGTGTCGAATTCCTTACCTGCTGGAATATTACTTATCGCCGGTACGATGAGGAAGTCATCGCCTTCGGTAATTTTATTCGAACTTCTCGTGTACTTCTGCGTCTTCGGATTATAGGTGTACCAAAGGCAATCGGCATCCCATCCGCCGCACCAGATCATGGAGTCCTTACGGGCAGCATCCCATCCGCCATCCGTCCAATGGTCATCACGCATATAGTAGCCCAAGAGGGACTCGGAGTGGTTATGCTTAACCAAGTTCGCGTAGTTATAGCGTTGTTCGGTAGAGAGCAACAACTGGTTTCCTGTCGGCGCCATGACGACATGATCCTCCATGTAATGCTCGTCTGCTAAAGGATATTCTCCGGCATCGTTTGTGGTTCTCGTACTCTTGAATCCTTCCAATCTCTCCGCCATTTCCGTCCACGGGTGCAACTCGAAGACCTCGCGCAGCGAGAGTGTCGGTTCGGGAATTCGCTGCATCGTATCGAGTCGTGCAGTATCAACCTGGTTCTTTTGTGATACGGACATCGGCAGTTTATCGTAGTAGTTACTGATATCCACGGCATAAGTGACGGTTGGTTTTTCCGCCTCCGCCACTCCGTATTCCGTGACAGGCGGAGCGACAAGAGCCGTCTTACAAGGCGGATCATTCCGGACGTTATTATAGTCTTTCGACTTATAATGGAAAACGGTGTAGCGACCCATTGTTACCAACTTCTTGCCAAGCGCAGGGTTTTCCTCGTCAATGTAGACGGAATCACCGATGATACGGAACGGGTAGTTATAATTACCTACGTTACGCGGCATGGTACGCCAGTCCTCATTTGGTATATCGGAATCACCGATCTCTCCGGTTCCTTCACGGAACCATCTCCACCATCCGAAGAAGTGGCTCTCGCGAACCGGTAACTCGACATCTTGGTCCGGATAGTAATAGAGGATGCGCTTGTTCTCATGCACCTGTTGCATACCTTTTGCGTCCAGCGGATCACCGGAAGCACCGGAATTATGCACGAGGTGCTGGTTATTACCATACGCATACAAGCTGGGTTGTGAGACAGTAAGTCGGTAGTTGACAAATCGGATCTGCTCGTCTATCACCACAATATATGCAATATAGAGATAAGCCGTACGCGGGGTACGAATACCGCTCTCGGTACAGATTACCTCAATGGTGTTCTCATCTTTATCGCCAAGACGGCACCAAGTAGGTCTCTTACCGAACTCATCCAGCAGTCGTATCTCGGCGAGGTCTTTATCACTCAGGTCCATCAGGTCCGTTATGTCTGTTTCTGTCGCAGACTTCACCGCTACGGCAGTATTCTCTACATCCAGCACATGCTGACCGACACGTCTCACCGTACCAAGAGTGAAGGTATGAGATACCGGCGTAGTAATGGTATTGGGGAAGGTATAGTTATACTCATCTCCCTCCACGTAACAAGCGAGCGAGTCGTAGTTCGCATCGTGATAAGTCTTGCGGATCAACGGTATCTTGAGTTCGGCATCGTCCACGGACTTAAAGTTGCTCCATTTATCTTTGAAGCGGTATGCAGGTGCACCCTCCTGCAACGAGATCGTGACATGCAGTGTATCTACAATATTGACATATTCGCCGCCTATCTTCACATCCGTCGGACTGGTCGTCGCGCCGGAGGTAGAGACAGTCGTGGTCAATGTCGAGGTATTGAGCGAGGAACTCAGTCCGCTCACAGGATCCGGACTGCCGTCGAAGTCACGTGCATCCGGGATACGGGTGATGCTATATTCCGTCAACCATTCTTGACCGTCGCTAATCAGGTCGGCGATGTCTTTTTCTTCCTCGCGGCAAAGATAGAGTACTTTGTTACCCACCAGCATCGAATATTCCTTATACGCTTTATAGCGCGTCTGGACATTCACCGACGTGTTGGTATTGTACCCAAAGGTCACCGTGTCGCGGGTAGGATATTCGCCGTTGTTAAGCAGGCTGTACTCCTGCAGCAAGTAGCTCCACGAGAAGACGGATGCTTCCTCTTCGGTATCCACTAATCGCAACTCTGCTCCGCTTCCGCCCGTCAGGCTAAACTGCAACCATTTGTCGGCATCGTATTGCAACTTCACTTGTTCCTCTTCGTTGGCATTCTCATTGACAAATACATTGACATAATGGTAGGTAAAGAACGCTGAATCGGTCTCATGAACAACCGGCGCATCTTCTACGATATTCAGATAGCGATCTACTGGAGATTCCGTTTTTAACGATACCTGGTTGGCGTTCTCCGGATCATAGCGGAAGTGCCACGGGGTGATATATTTCGTATCATTGTTCGCCGCGTTCGCCGATCCTTTCACCAATGGCGTAGAGGAATTCTCTTTATAGAGCGTGGAACCGCTTTGCTTATACTTGCGGAAGATCAGTCCACCTGTACCCGCCATGATATAATAGCGCTGGCCGCCCTCATATACCGACCATATCAATTCGTCTCCCTCCAGCGATATCTGCGTCAGCGGAACGCGAGCCGTCACGGGATAGGAGACGGCATCGATGGTGACTGTAGCGTTGATGATGAGGGTATCGATATTGTCGTCCGTCTTATTCTCAGAAAGCGTCGCGAGGGTTACATGCTGACTAACGGCTTCATTGATTCCAAAGAATCCACCTCCTGAAAAGAAACTACAAGAACCCGGCGTGAGCGCCAGACTAGTCGTCACGTCTTCGGAATCGAATACCTCTTCGCTCACCTCATTATTTTCTACGTCCAGGATTGGACGGGAGGTTATTTTGGTAAGGGTGAAATTGACCTGCTTGGTGTTTCCCTCGAGCGGGTTAAAGGTATAGGAATCATACTCCGGCGTAAGCACCAGATGCGTTCGGATAGCGCCGTAATGGAAGGTCTTAGTACGGATGAGCACATCGCGGTACCGGGTAGCGCCGCTACCGTGAAGCCCGGATGCTCCGTTTTTCCAACGGCCGTAGTAATCTTTGATTTTACTGAGGCTGGCCTGCGTAAGACGAATGCGAAGGGTATCGACAACGTCGATATAATTTCCCTCGTGCATCACATTCATCGGGCTTTCGTGACCACCGACAATATAGCGGCAGAACTCATCTCCCGCCGTCTCCATGGTTGCTCTATCATCCTCGTCTACGGATGTTACGCGAGAATCAGGGATTAAGGTAAAACTCTGCGTCAGGCGGAAATCCGTGGACGTATGCAGTTCGGCGGATTTCGTAAAGATCTTATCAGGATTCGGATGGAAATAGACTGTATCATCGCCCACCTTCATCTGCGCCAATAGTTGCTTACCGATGAGTTTTGACCACACCTGCTCACGCGGGTGCGGCTCGGAGATATAATCAAAGACAATCTCATCGCGCCATGCCGCCGTCGTATCCGGCATGATGATATAATGGGCATCCACTACGCCCACACCGGAAATCATAAAGTCGGTACCGGCTTCTGCCACACCGTCAAACTGATTGGTGACCGGCATATATTTGACATTAGGTTGGGCACTGTTACTACGCTCAGTTCTTGTAATCACGTCCGCCACCCTATGCAGATAGTGTGTGGAAGTGATGCGGGTGTTCGCCACACATGGATTAGCGGGCGTTGGCCAGCCGAGGTTGGAGGTAAACAGACCTGCCCATGTGGTGTTGGCAAGAATGACATTCGGATTGGTATAATACAAACCCAAATACTCTTCGCCGTCCGGCTGGTAATCTTCATAGAAGACAAGCGAGTCTTCCGCACCATACATGGTCTCATGTCTCGGATCCAACACATACTCACCAACTGCGCACTCTGCACATTCACCTTCTTTGCCTATTATCTTGTACGAACTGAGGTAATTCGGATTGCTATTGTCCGCGTTTCCTATACCCTGCCGCACATTGGTCCAGTCGTCGTAGTGACGGGCACGGGCATAACGGGGAGCACCTCCCGGGTGCGTCAAGAAGTACCGTTTGCCATCCTCTTTCAGGAATGAGATGGCAACATTGATCGTGCCCTTATAGATCGCGATGGCATAGAGATTAAGCACGCTGTCTGTCAACGTTAACCCGGCAGGCAGAGCATCAAAATCCAGCTCATCGCCCACCTTGAGCGGCTTGGTTGTCGAGTCTTTCGGGAAAATAACCACCGGACCGTCTGCCGAAGCAGCCCATCCCTTGAATTCATATCCTTCCAGCAGACGCGCGTCCTGTATGACTACTTTTTTCGCACCGGCAGACGGAGGATACTGGTCAGGCACGTCTTGTCCGAAATGGCCGTTGTTGCTGTAATGAACATGCTTGGTATGATCCGCCTCCACGAACTCTATGGCGCCGTTGGGTGCGGTATTATTGACATAGATACGCGGCCAACCGTATTTATATGCTGCGGTTTGTCCGGGCTTTCCGTAAACAGGGATATCCACGGCCGCCACGGAGTCGCTCCAACCGATCACTTTCGCACCGGGGTCCGCCATACTGAACTCCGACTCGGTATAAAGCACCACGATACCCTTAAGGCTCATGTAGGCGCCTTCGATATACCACATATCTTCCGCCATCCATACGTTTTCTTCCACCTCGCGCAACGGCACATTCACACCACTACTGGTGCGGAAGAAATAACCCGCAGGCTTGAATTTTACATTGAGGTTGTCAGCACTCGACGTCTCATCCGCAATCATCCGTCCGCATGCTCCGGGAGGTGCATAGAACCCCGGCAGGTTATACATCGGCAATTGACGGATCTTCGTAAACTGCGATTTGGCGGTAGAAGTACCCAGCGGATCAGAGGAACCGCTTCCGTGACGATAAGCATCATCATATCCTACATAGTAATACGAGCTATCCGGCACCGGCACATTCATCGGAGCCGTTTGGTACTCATGCGTCGAACCTATCTGATCCATACGGGACAGACGGTCCATCGTATAGATCTTCTTTGCTGCGGTACTATCCTCCCATGTTTTTTTCGGAGAAGTACTCGGTCCCTCGCGATATTTCTTAAAATCCTGCTCATCGTACGCAAAGAAATACGAATCGGGGCAAGAGACAAGGGGTTCGTTGAGAATATAGAGACGGAAGATGGTACGGGGCGTATTGTAGTGTTTTGGATTTTTCGCATCGTCATCATAGGCATAAGCAGCACGGCCGGACTTGATATCTCCACAACGCAAACCGGTTAGCGTGCTTTGGGTCGTATTAAAAGTCACTACAGCCGCATTGGTATAGCTTACCGGCACATTGAATCTCGGAATCTCAAGCCAATAGACCTCACGATAAGTCATACCCATGAAGCCCGTACCGGTTCTACCATTGAAAGTTTTTCCACGCCCCATAGTCCCGTTTGGTTCCTTTGGATCAAAAGAAACGATGCCCTCATGATCCGTAGGGACCACAAACACTACATCGCAATACTTATCGGTATTACTATTTCTAGCCTCCAAACCGCCAAAGAACTTGTACCTGTCATTATTATATGTCCTCAGAGTTCTATCATCATTCCAAATGGTATAGGAGATGCCGCCCAAAGCATAATCCATGTTTTTGCCACCACTGGCATAATTATTTGCATCCACACGCGTCAGGGCGGTGTCCACCGTCCAAACAATCATATCCGCCGGAGCAGTTGCATCTGCAGGCTGCTGGAGAAGTTTAAGATAATATCCACTCTCATACGTGAAGTAATCATCGCCGGTATAGCGCGTATAATTACCCACGAAGTACTCGCGATCAGGCGTATCAGGATCGTTATCATGATCCACCATCACAGACAGCAAGATCTGATCGTTCGGCTTGAGGTTGACCACAAGACCACCATCGGTCGGGGTGAAACCAACGCCCCACATTCCGACGGAGTACAATACCGCAGAAATCGATAACAGAAATCGTACCTTAAATTCAAATCTTCTTAAACAGACACTATTCATAGTTTTTCAATATATACTAAAAAAACGGCGCAAAATTACAAAAAAACGGGCACTTACGCAAGCGCCCGTACTAATTATTGTTTAAAAGTCGAGAAAAAACTTGATTTTTTATTTATTGTCGACTTCCGCGATCCATTCTGTCGGCGTTAGTCCTGTCTCTCGCGCAAAGATTCGTCCGAAGACCGTAGCCGATGAGAATCCGCACTGCTCAGCGATTTGCTGCACCTTCAATTCTGGGTTCTCACGCATCAGACGCTTCGCTTCCTCGATGCGATAATTCGTCACAAACTGATAGAACGTACAGTCGTATTCGGCATTGATAAACTGAGACAGATAGGTTCTATTCATCGGCAGCACCTGACGCATATCGGTCAGGCGGAAATACGGATTAAGATACGGTTTTTCCGTATCCATCCACTGCTCCAACGCACGTCGGTAATCGGCATTCGCACCGGTCAGGTCCTCCGACTTCAGACTATCGTCATTCGCCTGCTCGTCATCCGCCTGCTCTATCCAAGGCTTGGAACGGAAGATGACCTGATCATTGGTATAGACGAGGACGAAGAAAAGAAGCCATTGCTGCGTAAAGAGCCGCGTAGGCGTCTCTATGAAAGAGAGATAGCCATAGGAAAGACCCAATACCGCAATCATCACCAGATAGCGGATAACCCATCGTTCGTCCGTCTCCTCCATCGAGCTGAAGTTATCCTCACAATACTTACGATAGACCCGCACATGATGGAACAACAACACGATCCAGACCACCAGAACAAGCGCCAACAGCCATCGTAGGTCCCACGGCACGAACCAGTCAATCACCCCGATAACAATCACGGGCAAGAGACGCGTCAAAGCATTTTTCCACGTCAGCCAGCCCGGGCGCAAGAGCTCGGAAGGATAGGCTAACAAAAACCACGCGATAAGATCTCCTCCCAGCATCTCCCATCCCTCAAAACTGAATATCCCTTCTGCGGGGCGAAGTTCGTTGTTCACAGACATACGATAACATACTCCAACAATCATCAGCACCGCCAGAGAGGCCATGATCATCGCATAGATACGCCGAACGCGGATGCCGTTATTATGACGAAACATCGCCCATGTGTTAATCAGCGTTACCGTAATGATAGCGGTATTTTGTATAGGAGAAACAATCGAACGGAAAATGCCGGCGGGAATAAGAGGCGCGAGCGCATAACTCAGCACTACCGCCGCCAACAACAGCCAACCGAATAAAAATTCCGAGCGATACTCGTAGTAGAATACGCGAAGATTTCTATACCTTTTTTCGTCCATTTAGGGTTCCTCCACAAAAAAACGGCTACAAAATTACAACAAAAAAATGACATGTGCAAGAAAAAATTATATTTTTTCTCACATTTTGCTATTTTTATACTTTATCTTCTGATATTGAACCGTAAACGGACCGACAACGGACCGACAACGGACCGTTCATGGAAGTTTCATGAGCCGATAACGAAGTAATCCTACAAAAAGGAGCGGGTTTTAAGCGGAAAATGCATAAAAATGCTTTTTTTTTGCAGAAAAATTTGCACATATCAAAAAAAAGCAGTACTTTTGCACGCTTTTTCGAAAGTAAAGGGGGAATGCCCCTTCCGGCGGAGGCCGGTTTCCCCGATTAACGGGGACACCTCCGGGTCCATTAGCTCAACTGAATAGAG
>DBYL01000025.1:111917-130223 GCA_002309835.1 Bacteroidales bacterium UBA1187 | reverse complement strand
CAGGTTTGAATCCTGCATGGATCACGCAGGATTACGAAGAAATCCGTGAATCTAATCACAAAAAGAGTCGCAAAACTGCGACTCTTTTGCTTTTTATGTGGCGTTGTTTTATCCTTTAAACTCCGGGTCGGTGAGGTCTCCGTTGAGGAAACTGTCATAGGCCGTCATATCTATCAGGCCGTGACCGCTGAGGTTAAAGAGGATGACTTTCGCTTCGCCGGATTCCTTGCATTTGTTCGCTTCGCGAATAGTGGCTGCGATAGCATGGCAGCTCTCCGGAGCGGGGATGATGCCTTCGGTGCGCGCAAAGAGCAGACCGGCTTGGAAAGACTCCGTCTGCGGGATGTCTTCTCCGCGCATATAGCCATCCTTGAGCAGCTGGCTGACAATCATGCCGGCTCCATGGTAACGGAGACCTCCGGCGTGGATATTCGCCGGCTTGAAGTCGTGACCCAGCGTATACATCGGCAGCAGCGGGGTATAACCGGCTGCATCACCGAAATCGTACTCAAACTTACCTTTGGTAAGCTTCGGACAACTGCTCGGTTCTGCCGCGATGAACTCTGTCTTTTTGCCTTCCAGCAGCGTATGCCGCATGAAGGGGAAAGCGATGCCTCCGAAGTTACTTCCACCGCCGAAGCATGCGATGACGGTATCGGGGTATTCGCCGGCCTTCTCCATCTGCTTCTCTGCCTCCAGACCGATGACGGTCTGATGCAGCGCTACGTGGTTGAGTACGGAGCCAAGGGTATATTTGCAGTTCGGCGTGGTAGTCGCCAGTTCGACGGCCTCCGAGATAGCCGTTCCCAGAGAACCCGGATGCATCGGGTCGCGAGTGATGATATCTTTTCCTGCGCGTGTGGACATAGAGGGCGAACCTTCTACAGTCGCACCAAAGGTGCGCATGATCGAGCTGCGGTAAGGCTTCTGCTGCATGGAGATCTTCACCTGATAGACAGCGCACTCGAGTCCGAAAGCCTTGGCGGCATAACTGAGCGCAGCGCCCCATTGACCGGCTCCGGTCTCGGTGGTCACATTGGTCGTTCCCTCCTGCTTGCAATAGTAGCATTGAGGCAGGGCGGAGTTGATCTTATGCGAGCCGAGCGGATTGACACTCTCATTTTTAAAATAAATATGCGCGGGCGTGCCTAACGCCTCCTCGAGTGCGTATGCACGTACGAGTGGAGTAGAACGATAGGATTTATAGCGCTCCAGTACTTCTTCGGGTATATCTATCCAGGCATGCGTCTGGTCTAATTCCTGTTTTGCACACTCGGCTGCGAAGATATGTGCCAAGTCTTCAGCCGTTAACGGTTCCTTCGTAGCAGGATTAAGGGGAGGAAGCGGTTTGTTCTTCATATCCGCTACGATGTTGTACCATTGGCGAGGCAGTTCGCTCTCGTCCAATAGAAAACGCTTTTGTTTGCTCATACGTGTAAAAAAATGATAATACTTGTACCTTAAATTTCAAAAGTGAGCGCAAAGGTACACAAAAAATAGCATATACGCAAGAAATTAGTCAAAAATACAAAAAAAATGTAAAAAAGTTCCTCAAATATTTGCGTAATTGAAAATTATTGCGTATCTTTGCCACCGATTTGTAGCATAAAAACACAACAAACCATACAAACAAACTCTTTTTATTAACAATTAAATTTATTATCATTATGGTAGCATTACTTATCATTATTTTGATCGTAGGTTGCTGGGTTGCATGGCGTATGACCCATTACAATGACTCGAAATGGGTGAAAGAGCGTATCATCGGCCGTTCGGATGACCAGAAGGCAGTTATCCGCTATTTCTGCAACGAACCGGGTTTCCTTTGGAAGAAACCGATCTCTGATGCAGAGTATGACAAGATGATTCAGGATTTCATCGCAAAGAATGATTTCCGTCAGAAAGCGATTGACAAAATCGGTCTGGACGAGAGCGAGATTCAGGAAGTAGAGCCGGTACATTTGGAAGGTTTTGTATTCGACAAGAACAGCTTCTCCAAGAAGGGTAAAGATGACCTGTGGCGCAGCTCGAAATATCAGATTTCCTGGTTGTTCTTCAGTTCTACTCAGATTTATCTGTATCAGTACACTGCTAACTTCGATGAGGATGGCAAGCGTGAGGCTACTGAGGAGTACTTCTACAAAGATGTAACCAACGTTTCTACTTCTTCGGATACCGTTGAGACGGAGACTTGGGACGACAAGCAAGACAAGGCTATTCTCGTAAACGTAGATACCTTCCGTTTCGCAATCACCGTTCCGGGCGACAAGTTGTACTGCGCAGCAGAGCCGAACGAGTACGTAGAGACGTCTGTTAAGGGTATGAAATCTCTCCTCCGCGAGAAGAAGAATGCCTAAACGATGCTACAATGAGGGCCGATCGCGCAAACGGTCGGCTCTTATTGTATTTTACGAAAGCAAAAACAAGCATTAACCTATAAATCGCTATTAATATGGGACTCTTTAATTGGAAAAATGAGAATGAGGCGGCTTATGTAGGCGGCCAGAAACACTGGATAGACGTCATCAAAAACTCCGGTGACGGTAATTTACTAATCTGGCGTCAGCCCGAAGAGGACTTCAATACCAATTCGACCTTGATCGTAATGCCGGGCGAGCAAGCCATCTTTATCAATCAAGGTAACATCGAGCAGGTATTTACCTCCGGTACGTATAAACTGTCTACGGAGAACTATCCGTTCATTTCGCGTCTGCGTAATGTACTCTCTGGCGGAGTCAGCACGTTTAATAGCGTAGTTTATTTCGTTCGCGAGGCGGACAGCAAGGAAATCGAGTGGGGAACGATGCAGCCTATTCGTTACGGTGATCCGATGTTGGGTCCTGTTAACATCAAGGCCGGCGGTGCATATAAAGTACAGATTTCCAATCCTCAGAAGTTCTTGACAAAGCTTCTGGGCAATAATGTGGACTTCGAGACGCAAGACGGTTTGACGCAGTATTTCGCCAACCAGTTCTCGATGCACATCGCGGATGCGATCAACAAGACCTTGAATAAACTGCAGACGCAGGGCGAATACAAAGAGGTGTACCACTTTGTAAGCAACCTGCTTGAGTTCGCGCAAAACGTAGAGCCGCAGTTAGCTGAGATCTTCGATGATTACGGAATCCGCATCAAAGCATTCTCTATCTCTCGTTGCAAGGATACGTACGAGGATCCGGAGGTAGAGAAGATGATTACCGACAAGAAGCGTATGCAGTACCTCGGTCAGGGCTGGCAAGCACAGCAGCAAGTAGATATCATGAAGAATATCTCCCTCAACGAAGGTGCCGCAGGCGGTATGGCTGCAGCAGGAGCCGGTCTGGGTATGGGCTTCGGCGTAGCCGGCATGATGGGCGGTATGATGCAGCAAGGTATGGGCGGCGGTATGGGTATGGCCGGCGGCAACCCGCTGGGTCAGCAGGCTCAACCGCAGCAACAAGCTGCAGCTCCGGCCGGTAATCCGATCATGGAGAAACTGAAACAACTCAAAGATATGCTCGATATGGGTCTGATCTCGCAGGAAGATTTCGACCAACAGAAACAGAAAATCTTAAGTCAGATGTAATATGAAACGTATACCATCTCTTTCGCTTTACGCGATCATAGGAGCCATCCTACTTATTGTATTCAATGTCTGCTTCTTCTTGCTGACGAGTGACCCGGACCTCTGCCCGGATGGTCGTAATGCGGCCGGATGGGTGAACTACGCATGCTGCCACTTGGCCTTCGCGCTGCTGCTGGCTACGCCGTGGTTGTATCCGAAAAATGCGACGCCGGAGATAGCTATGCCCGTCTGGACCATCACCATCACCTTCTGGTGGGTGGAGTTCCTCATCGGCCTGTATCCGGTAGTGCTGCTGCTTATTCGTCTGTATCAGATTAAATACGACCTGCTGGACTTCCTGATGGATGCATCCGAGTATTTCCGCGGCTACGCCGATGTGCCTCTGGGTTATATCATCGGTCTGCAGACCGTGCTCTGGGGTATCGTGCTCATCGCGCTGATCATCCTCTATTACGTCAACCGTGATACGACGGAGAAACAAGAGCGTCATACGCAGGAGTTGGCGTACGTCAAGACCGCTGATGCGCTGCTGCGCACGCGTCTGAACGCTACGACCGACAAGGCTATCTTCCGTCAGATAGAGCAGGTATATGATCTCATTCGTACCTCGCCGCTGAAGTCCAATGCCGCTGCGCAACCCTTAGAATCTCAGATATTGAGTCAGGTAAGCGCATTGGCCATGGAGGAGGATCCGGCAGCGATCAAGCAACTGTGCGCAGATATCACCCGCATGGCTGTGCAACGTAACCAAATATTGCTACTGAATAATTAAAATTTAATACTATGGCAGAAGTTTTAGAATTAGAATGCCCGGGATGCGGCCGACCCTTATCCACTGATATGAGAGAGTGTCCGGCATGCCATCGTCCGGTAGTTATCTCTTCTCTCTCCGGTATGGGCGGTATGGCTATGCTGGAGATCAACAAGTACGCGAATGCATACCAGAAAGCCCTTGTTGCCGATCCGAACAACAAGCAGGTCAACGGCGCATTGGCAATGTGCTTCCTCAAACTCAAATTGTATGATAAGGCGCTTGCCGCTTTCGATAAGGCTATCGTAGATAATTTTGAGAATTCAGAAGTATATCTATGGGCAGCTGTAGCTTTGCTACGCGGAAAGAAAGCATTCGTCACACCGCGTCCGGATATCAACCAGGCTGAGGAGTACCTGAATGCCGCGATCATGATAGAGCCGAAGGGTATCTACTACTACATGTTAGCGTATATCCGCTACGACTTCCATGCACGCAAATTCCTGCGTTGCTCGCCGGATTACAGAGAGTTGCTGCAACAGGCTGTCGCAGCCGGCGTAACGCCAGCCGATATCGATCAGCTGTTCAGCGTACTGAATGTGGAAATACCACCTCAGATTGCTTTGTAAATTAACCGCGCCTTCTGAATTCCGCCAAGACAATGGCGGTAGCGATAGAGACGTTGAGGCTTTCGATTACTTCGGAAGCCTCTTTTTTATAAGGTGGAATAAGAATAGCTTGCGTAATGAGTTTGCGAACGGCAGGAGAGATTCCATTCCCCTCGTTGCCCATCACGATTACCCCTTCTTGCGCGAGCGGCTTCGTATATAAATTCCCGCCCTCCAGCAAGGTGCCATAGATGGCGATGTCTGATGTATGATGTTTGATGTCTGATAGCCATTCCGGCAGGTTGGTGTAACGCAACTGCACGCGGGCTAAGGCGCCCATCGTGGCTTGTACCACCTTCGGATTATAGCAGTCCGCAGTGTCCTGCGAACAGACGATAGTATGCACGCCGAACCAATCGCAAGTGCGAATGATCGTACCGAGATTTCCCGGGTCCTGAATACCATCTAACGCAAGCGTTAGCTGCTTACCGCTGTCGCTGTAGGACTGCTGTTGCTGTAAGACCGCTTCGCTGCAGGAGGGCTTCTTAAAAACCGCTATCACGCCCTGCGGCGTTTTAAGACCGCTCATTTGCTCTATCTCCGTGCGCGAAGCATTCTCGCCTTCGCGATAGAGATGAACGAGCTCAAAAGCCTTGCGCAATTCCTCTACACATTTCTCTCCTTCCGCGACGAAAAGACCCGTCTCGTCACGGAATTTTTTCTGCTGCAAACTTCTAATAAGTTTGATTTGCGCCTTGCTGATTTTCTCCATAATTACCAAAATTTGGCACAAAAGTACTAAAATATTTTGACATGTCAAAATTTTTTGCTAATTTTGCACGCTAATTATGTTACGCGTACTACGTACATACGGGTGTGGAGGTATGAGAATGGCCGGTTGGCTATTGCTCAGTATCCTCTTTTTCGCCTCCTGCAACACTACGAAATTTGTGCCGCAGGATAAATATCTGTTGAATAAAGTGCGCGTAAAATGCGAGGATGATAAGTCCGTTTCTACGGGTTCGCTTAGCAGTTATCTGCGTCAGAAGCAGAATACGGAGATTTTCGGTTTCTGGAAACTCCAGCTCCATGTATATAATACCGCTCCGCTGGATACGACGACTAAAGCGAAAAAACGCCTGGCGGCGAATGCGAAGAAGATGGGTGAGGCGCCGGTCATCTATGATGAGGAGTTGACTCAAATCAGCATGCAGCAGTTGCGCCAGCAGATGAATAACATGGGTTATTTCCAGGCTGAGGTAGATACGCAGAAAGTGTATAAGAAGGGTCGTAAGATCGAGTTGACCTATCTGGTGACGGCGCATCAGCCGTATAAGGTACGCAACTATGAGGTGGATATCCCAGTGCCGGAGTTGGCGGCTATTGCCCGCGATGAGCGATGCAAGGTGCATAAAGGCGAGCAGTTCTCTACGGCTACGCTGGATGAGGAGCGCGAGCGTATCACTACTGTGCTGCGTAATCAAGGCTATTTCTATTTCGAGAAATCGATACTGGAGTTTACGGCCGATAGTTCGCTCAACTCGCATGAGGTGGATGTGCGTATCCATCTGGCGCCATATGTATCCCAGTTCGACTCAGCGGCGCTGAAGCGGCTCTATACCCGCTATTCAATACGCGAAGTAAACTATACACTGGATTATCCGTTCCTGCGTAAGAGTGCGCTGCGGCGTGCGAGTCGTCTGCGCGAAGGAGAGCGGTATGCAGAGTGGCGCGTGGAGCGTACTTACGCGCGCATGAATGCGCTGCCGCCTGTGAAATATGTGGATATCTCTTTCACCCCGGTGGAGGACTCGCTGCTGGATTGTAATATCACTGTCTCGCGCGGCCGTCTCAATTCCATAGCCGCGGAGGTGGAAGGTACGTATAGTGCCGGAGACTGGGGTATAGCCGCGGGACTGAACTATAGCAATAAGAATATCTTCCATGGCGCGGAAGTGCTGACGCTCGGCGCTCGTGCTTCGTATGAATGGCGTACCAACGGAGGTAGAGCGATAGAGGCGAAGGCGGATGTAGGATTGCTCTTCCCATCGAATGTGAAAATCAATATCGCGTATAACTACCAGCAGCGACGACCGGATGAATATATCCGCACGATAGCCAATGCCGGTCTATCGTATATCGTGCCGCGTAAGCCCGGTAGCCATTGGACACATCAGTTCAACCTCATTGACTTCAACTATATCTACCTGCCGTGGATGTCCGATCAGTTCAAGCGCGATTTCATGGACCGCTCCTCGGTGCTGAAGGCCAGTTATGAGGACCATTTCATTCTCGATTGGAGTTATACGGGCTCCTATTCCACCTATAACCAGCATTATCCGGACCGCTCGTATCTGCAGTTCGCTATCCGATTGGAGACGGCGGGTAATGCCTTATACGGATTGAGTGCCGCGGCGCGGTTTGCGAAGAATGACGAGGGCTCGTATGTGCTATGGAAAATCCCGTTTGCGCAGTACGTAAAGGGTGATTTCAACTTCACCTATCATGGCGTCATGGCGCCAAAGCACCATATGGTGGCGCACATCGGTCTTGGCGTGGCGGTGCCGTATCTGAACGCGAGCGTAGTGCCGTTCCAGAAGCGTTATTTCGCCGGCGGCGCGAATGGCGTTCGCGGATGGCAGGCCCGTACTTTAGGTCCCGGTACATTCCGAGGCAACGGCAGTTCGCTGGTATATGACAAGCAGGCGGGAGATATCCATCTGGAGATGAACCTCGAGTATCGATTTAAAGTGCTGAGCTTTCTGGAGTTGGCGGCCTTCACCGATGCGGGCAATATATGGACAATACGGGATTACGAAGAGCAACCGGGAGGTGTGTTCCTCTGGGATCAGTTCTATAAGCAGATAGCGTGGAGCTACGGCGTGGGTATCCGTTTCGACTTGTCGATATTGATATTCCGTATCGATTTCGGTGTGAAATTATATGACCCGAGTCGTATATCGGAGGATAAGCAATGGCGTACCGCGCCGCATGGTTTGAGTTGGAATGATGATATGACGTTCCATTTCGCAATAGGATATCCGTTCTAAGATGTTGAAGACGCAGATGATATCGGGGCTGATAGAAGCCGGATGTGACGAAGCGGGACGTGGGCCGCTGGCGGGAAGTGTATTTTGCGCAGCCGTCATTCTGGACCCGCAGCGTGTGGAGCAGATACCCGAGTTTGAGTGGCTCAATGACTCCAAGCAACTGACGGACAAGCAGCGCTATGCCTTACGTCCGATCATCGAGCGAGAAGCAGTAGCTTGGGCGGTAGTGGAAGTGACGGCGAAGGAGATAGATGAACGCAATATATTGCAGTGCTCCATCATAGGCATGCAACGCGCGCTGGATAAGTTATCCGTCCGTCCGCAGCACATCCTCGTGGATGGCAACAAATGGAAACCCTACGTGCCGGAAGGCGAACTGCTGGAGATCCCCGCGCATACGGTGGTGCATGGTGATGCAACGTATATGTCTATCGCAGCGGCCAGCGTGCTGGCGAAGACCTATCGCGATGATTATATGCTGCGGTTGCACGAGGAGTACCCTCAGTACGGATGGGCGAACAACAAAGGCTATCCTACCGCCGAACATTATGCTGCGCTTAAGCAATTCGGTCCTACGCCGTATCACAGGATGACATTTAATTTGAAACTATCAAATCCATAAACAAACTCAATTATTCACCTTTAAAATCAAACAATTATGTGGTGGTTATTTCGTAAAAATGAAGAGACGACAGAGGAAGGAGCAGAGCAAGCTCGTCCGCGTCGTAAAGTAGGTTGTCTGGGCGGTTGCCTTATTTTCTTCGCTGTGTATTTCATCTGCAGCGCTATCCTCGGATGGATTATGGGCGACATGTTCTCGACTCCGGAAGTGAAACTCGAGGACAAGACGATTTATCGTCTGGAACTGAAAGGAACGCTGGTAGAGCAGGCGCAGGAAGAAAGTCCGTTTGCGGGATTGATGAAATCCATGCCTTCCGTGCCGTATGTGGGTAACCAGAATGTGGAGACCGTCGGTTTGGATGATATCTTGAGTAATATCCGTCTGGCGAAAAATGACGATAAGATTCTCGGTATTTGGTTGGATGGCGCCGAGTTATCCATGGCTCCTGCCAATGCCAAAGCGATTCGCGATGCCCTGATTGACTTCAAGCAGAGCGGCAAATGGATTATTGCTTCTGCCAAGAGTTATGGGCAAACCAACTACTATGTAATCTCTGTTGCGGATCGTATCTGTCTGGATCCGACCGGTGCCGTTGACTGGAATGGTCTCTCGGCTACGAAGATGTATTATACCCGCGTGATGGAGAAGATCGGCGTAGAGATGCAGATCCTCAAAGTAGGTACGTTCAAATCGGCTGTAGAGCCGTTCTTCCGTACATCGATGTCGGATGCGGACCGTATGCAGACGATGCAGTATATCGGTGGAATCTGGGATGAGTATAAGAGTGCTGTTGCCGCTTCTCGTAAGCTTTCCGTAGAGGAACTGGATGCGTTGGCTGACCGCTATATGGGTCTTCAGACCGCTGAGGATAACCTTGCGGCCGGACTGGTAGATACCATCGTATATTGCCAAGATATGGATTCGCTGCTGCGCGTCTATGCCGGAACGAAAGACTATCATCTGCTCAAGACTGCTAAGTTGGCGAATGTGAAACGTGTGGAGTCGAAAGCGAAAGACAAAGTAGCGGTGCTGTATCTCGAAGGTCAGATCTATGATGATGGCAACGAGGGTATCGTAGGAAAGAATGTGATCAAGACCATCAAGAAGATTCAGAAAGACGATCAGGTGAAGGCTCTGGTGCTTCGCGTGAACAGTCCCGGTGGTTCGGCAAATGCCAGTGAAGATATCTGGCGTGCTATCCAGAAGATTAAAGCGGATAGTATTCCGGTAGTCGTTTCGATGGGTGATTACGCTGCTTCCGGAGGTTATTATATCTCCTGCGGCGCAGATTATATCTTCGCAGAACCGACGACCTTGACGGGTTCTATCGGTATCTTTGGTACTGTGCCTAATGTAGCTAAACTGCGCGATAAAGTAGGTCTGGATATCGATGGTGTTAAGACCAACAAACATGCAGACCTGCAGGAAAATATGCTCTACAAAGGCATGAATCCGGAGGAGCATCAATTGATGCAGAAGATGGTGGAGAACGGATACGAACTGTTCACTAACCGTTGCGCACAAGGCCGCCACGTAGAGCAGAGTTATATCAAGTCCATCGGTGAAGGTCGTGTATGGCTGGGCACCAAGGGCGTAGAGATCGGTATCGTAGATAAGTTAGGAAATATCGACGATGCTATCGCGAAAGCCGTAGAACTCGCCGGACTCGAGTCGTATAAGTTGGCGTACTATCCGGAGAAGCAAGATCCGTTTGCTGAGATTCTCAAGATGCTGGATGACACCACGGAGGAGGAGCGCCTGATCATGAAGATGCGTACCTTCTGCTCGAAGCCGCGCGTGATGGCACTCATGCCGGAGGTAACGATTCAATAAATCATAAATCACCACTCACACATGGGCAGCGCCCTTTACATGCCGATCAGTTGGTTATACGCGTTGGGCGTATCCATCCGTCATATGCTCTTTGACCAGCGCCTGTTGCTCTCGTTCTCCGTGGATATACCGACGGTGTGCGTGGGCAATCTGGCGGTGGGCGGCACAGGTAAGACGCCGATGGTGGAGTATCTGTTGTGCCTGCTGCAGGAGAACGGGTTTAAACCCGCGGTGCTCTCACGTGGATACAAGCGTAAGACGCACGGATTTCTGCTGGCGGACGAGTTCTCTACGGTAGATACCATTGGCGATGAAGCGATGCAACTGCATCGTAAGTTCCCGGAGGTGCCGATGGCGGTGTGTGAGAACCGAGTGCGTGGCGTGAAGCAACTGCAGAAACAAGTGAAAGACCTGGATGTAGTTGTGCTGGATGATGCGATGCAACATCGCGCATTACGCTGCGGCTTGACGATTCTTCTCACGCCGTATGACAAATTGTATATCGACGATCATATGTTGCCATGGGGCACATTACGCGATCTGCCCAGCCGTGCGCTGGCGGCCGATGCGATTGTGGTGACCAAGTGTCCGGATAACATCCGTCCTATCGACATGCGCGTGGTGGATAACAGACTTCATCTGCCTACCTATCAACTGCTGCATTTTGCGGGAGTGGATTATGCGCCGATGGAGCAGGATGGCACGCCGCTGGTGCTCTGCGGTATCGCCCAACCGCAGTATATGATGGATTATGTCAAGGCGCATTATCCGCAAGCGGAACTGATGGCTTATCCGGATCATCATCGGTATGAGCAGAAGGATATAGATGCGATCATGGAGTGCGCAAAGGATTTCGATTTCGTGTTGACCACAGAGAAGGATATCCAGCGCTTACGTACTACCTCGCTGGTGGATCGGCTACATGCGCAGAACAAGCGTTTGATAGCATTACCGATTCGTATGCGCTTCTGTACGCCGCAGGCTGCTTTTGACCGACAGGTACTCCAATACGTACGCGAGCATCGTAAGAAAAACCAATGACCAATGAGCAATCCTAAAATCATACATATCCTCCGTCGTTTCGTACCGCCGTATCGGGCGCAGATGGGATTGAATATCTTGTTCAATCTCCTCTCTACGCTGTTATCGCTGTTCTCATTCGCTGCTATCATTCCTATCCTGCGCATCCTGTTTGGTCTGAATACCGTGGAGGTGGAGCGGGTTGCGGTGGCGGACGTGCAGGGATTGCAAGAGACGATAGCGGCGCTGCGAACGAATATGTACTGTCTGCTCAACGAGCAGATAGCGCTGCATGGGGCGGGGTATGTGTTGTTGCTCTTGGGATTGTTCTTGGTTGTCATGACCGGTCTGAAATGTCTGTGCGCATGGTTGGCGAACTACTTCATGGTGCCTATCCGCACGGGTGTGCTACGCGACCTCAGGCAGCAGTTATACGATAAGGTGCTATCGCTGCCGATGGGGTATTTCACGCAGTCGCGCCGAGGAGATATCATCTCGCGCATGACGAATGACGTAAGTGAAGTGGAGGCATCTATCATGTCGGCGCTGGACATCCTGTTCAAGGATCCGATCATGATCCTCGTGTACCTCATCACGATGCTCGTTATCTCATGGCAACTGACGCTGTTTGTGTTACTGCTCATGCCGGTAGCGGTCTTCCTTATCGGTCGTATGGGACGCAGCCTCAAGCGGGCGTCTAAACAGGGGCAGGAGCAGAATGCGGAGATTCTCTCGTCCATCGATGAGACCTTGTTAGGCCTGCGCGTAGTGAAGGGATTCAATGCCCAAAGCAAACTGCGCACACGCTTTGCCACACTTATCAATGCTACGCGAGCTACCTTCAACCGCATCAACCGCCGTTATTACTTGGCGCATCCGCTATCGGAGTTCCTCGGTACGGCGTTGATCGCCATCATCTTGTGGTTCGGCGGGCTGCTGATATTGGGTGACCATGCTACGATAGATGCGGCGACATTCATCTATTACCTCGTTATCTTCTATTCGATTATCAACCCCGCAAAGGATCTTAGCAAAGCCGCTTACGGCATTCGCCGAGGCATGGCTTCGCTGGAGCGTATTGATGCAGTATTGGCTACAGAGACAAATATCATCGAACCGGCTCAACCGCAGCCTATGAGGTTTGAGAAGCAGATAATCTTCGATCATGTGAGTTTTGCGTACCAACCGGAGCATGATGTGCTCAGCGATATTACCCTGACTATTCCGAAAGGCAAGACGGTGGCGCTGGTAGGTCAGTCCGGCAGCGGAAAGACAACGCTTACCGACCTCCTGCCGCGTTTCTATGACCCGCAGCAGGGCGGTATCACGATTGACGGCGTAGATATCCGTCAGAATGCTACGCATGATCTGCGTGCCCTCATGGGCATCGTGTGCCAGGAACCGATCCTGTTCAACGATACAGTATATAATAACATCACTTTCGGCGTGGATACCTCGCTTCCAGCACCGGACGGTATGACTTGGTCGGAAGCGGTAGAGCAGGCTGCGCGTATCGCGAATGCACATGAGTTCATCACCTCGATGCCCGAAGGATATGATACGATAGTAGGAGATCGGGGAAGTCGTCTCTCCGGAGGTCAACGGCAGCGCTTGAGTATCGCTCGTGCGATATTGAAGAATCCACCGATCCTCATCCTCGATGAGGCTACTTCGGCACTCGATAGCGAGTCCGAACGATTAGTACAAGAGGCGCTCGAACATCTGATGAAAGACCGCACGACGCTCGTCGTAGCACATCGTCTGTCTACCATCCGCCATGCGAATTTGATATGCGTGTTGCACGAAGGACATATCGTCGAACGCGGCACGCATGATGAACTATACGCCCTCGGCGGATATTATACCAAACTCGTGGATATGCAGCAATGAAAAAACGCGTGCTTCTCGGAATGTCAGGCGGAATAGACTCTACCGTTAGCGCCATGCTTCTCTTGGAGCAGGGCTACGAAGTAGTGGGTGTCACCTTCCGTACATACGATAGTATCAAGGAGTCGTGCATCGCTAAGGAGAAAGGCTGCTGTACCATCGACTCTATCATGGAGGCGAAGCATAATGCCGAGCGGATGGGGTTTGATCATCACATTGTCGATTTCCGCGATACTTTCCGCCGCTGCGTAATCCAGAACTTCATGGACGAGTATATGGCGGGGCATACGCCGAACCCTTGTGTGCTGTGCAACAGTCATATCAAGTGGGGGGAGTTGATGCGTACGGCTGATGAGTTCGGTTGCGACTTCATCGCTACCGGTCATTATGCCCGCATCGCCGAACGCGATGGACATGTCTATCTGCGCACAGCCGCGGATACGAAGAAAGACCAGACCTATTTCCTGTGGATGCTGACCGAAGAGCAACTCCGCCGCACAATCTTCCCATTAGGCGATTATACGAAGGACCAAGTGCGTGAGATAGCCCGTCAGCATGGCTATGAGAAACTCGCCGTCAAGCGCGAGAGTCAGGAGATATGTTTTATCCCGAATGATGACTACCGCTCTTTCCTGCGCGCGAACGTGCCCGATTATAACGAACGCGTGCACGCGGGTGAGTACATAGACAAAGAAGGTAAGGTGCTGGGGCATCACGAGGGATATGTCAATTATACGATTGGTCAGCGCAAGGGCTTAGGTATTGCCCTTGGTCACCCGGCGTATATCACGCATATTGATGCCGAGAAAAACCAAGTGACGCTTGGCTCTAATGACGACCTGTTGGCCACTGAGTTAACTTATAGACCGTTCGGTCGTCCTCTCTCCTGTAGCGACGCGTCCTCTTCTCCTATCCTCGCGAAAGTCCGTTATCGCTCCAAGGCAGTCGAGATCTCCAATTTCCAATCTTCAATCTTCAATAACGAAATAAGCTCGCTGACATTCAGCGAGCCTATCTGGGGTATCACTCCCGGCCAATCGGTAGTCCTGTATCAAGACAACCTCGTAGTCGGCGGTGGAATAATTCTATAACCGAATGGCTATACGGGTGTCGAGCCGCTCGACTTATTTGCCGAAGTAACGTTTGAGCAGTGCTGCAAAACCCTTACCGTGGCGAGCCTCATCTTTCGCCATCTCATGAACCGTGTCATGGATTGCGTCGAGGTTCAGTTGTTTAGCACGGGTAGCAATCTTCAGTTTGTCTTCGCAAGCACCGGCTTCTGCCATAGCGCGTTTTTCAAGGTTCGTCTTGGTGTCCCAAACGAGTTCGCCGAGCAGTTCAGCAAAACGCGAAGCATGATCAGCCTCTTCGTATGCATAGCGGCGGAATGCCTCGGAGATCTCCGGATAACCTTCGCGGTCAGCCTGACGGGCCATAGCCAGATATTGGCCTACCTCGGTGCACTCACCCATGAAATGAGCACGCAGACCTTCTGCGATAATCGGGTCTTTCTCGTCCTTAGCAATACCTACGATGTGCTCGCAAGCAAAGCTCAGTTTGCCTTCCTCTGCAACCTTCCACTCAACGATTTGTTTACATTGCGGGCAACGCTCAGGTGCCTCAGTGCCCTCGTGAACATAACCACAGATCGGGCAGATGAATTTCTTTACCATAGATGTAAAATTTAATGGGTTAGTAAAAAAGTTTATTTAGTGTATTTGTTGTCCTTGTATCGTATAGGTTTTATCATTTCGGATAATCAATAGTTGACCGTCGCGAAGGACCTTCTGACCTCTTAACTCTACACGCTCATTCTCTAACCCCTCATGCGTGGGCGGCGTCCCTTCTCCCCATTGTTGGTGCAGCCAGTTGATGCGCCAGTTGAATCGATTCATGAAATAATCGTATTTAGCGGTCATGTCGCTATTGTTGCAGTAGTTTTGCGTTCCGTTCCATCTATCGGCATCGTTCTTCGCACCTTGCTTGATGGTCGTTGCAAACGCCTCTATCTGCGTGCGCACTGCGCTCTGCTGATCGTGGTAGAAGGTATACCATACTTCTTGCAGTTTAGCTTGAAATGCCGGCCAAGTGGAGAGTCTTCCAATCCAGTATTGTGCGAAAGAGGGACTATCGTAAATCCATGTTTCCCAACCGCGGTTGTAGGCGTTGCCGAAATCCCATACCGGACCGAAGAACCATTTCTCGGTTTGGTCGTTTCGATCACGTTCTTTGTATAAGTAGCAACTGCCGTGATAACTCTCGCAGTCCTCCATCAGTTCTTGTACCAGATAGTATTTGACAGCCTCCTCCAGATCTAATCGACTCCATACATCTGCCTCCGATGTCCCCCAGATAGCATCATTCAATCCGTTGAGTTGCGCTTCTATATACGTCCGTTGCTGGGAAGAAAGAATCTCCGGACTCTTCATAGTAATCCATACTTTCTGCCCGTTTCCTTCCCATACGGTTACGTTGCCGTCTTCGTAGTAGTTGTCTATCTCCACGAGCCATCCTCCGCTTACCGAGTCTGTGGCATTATCTTCCTGCTCGGTGACGTTCACGCGTTTACTGCCGACGCGCACTTGCTCGGTAAGGAAATACATACCGTAGTATTCACCGTTGAGTACTAATTCTACAGGAACGGTCTTCGGAGTCCATTTAAGCCCAAGGGCTTCGCTGAGTTTGTAGCCGGCGTAGTTCTTGAGGAATCCGATATTATCATCCGCATGCGCCATGAGACACCAGTGTTTGTTACTCGGCATGCCCAGCACTTTCTGTTTAGCGTCCAGCTTGATGCGGTAAGGCTTCTTGTCAAACCCTGTCCAAGTCCAGTTGCCGCGTCCTTTAAATTGTCCGGTGATGGGTGCTTCGGCTGAACCTAATGCGCTATAACCTGTACTGAGCGGATCGATGTACAGACTACCGGCGATATAATTCTCTTTGTCAGTGATAGCCTGACCATTGGTTGTATTCAGATAGACTACCGGCAGTGTTCCTGTCGGGTTTACAGCTCGCATCCCTGCACTCAGCAGACATACCAGCATGAATACTATGTATCTTTTACTCTTCACTCTTCACTCTTCACTCTCATAGCCAATAGGTCTTCTGCTCGACGCAGGGCGAAATGGATGTTTGCGCATATATTATGCGGATCCATCTGTTGCTCAATACCACCGGTCAACAGCTGCTTATGCACATGGTCGTTGACCCCCGATAGAATGATAGTAATACCCTCATTATGAGAGCGTTGGATAAGCATGGAGAGGTTATGCATAGCCGTAGAGTCCACGAAAGGAACCTTACGCATACGGATGATGCGGATGGGGTATTTCTCTCCCGAGACATGCAGCATGATCTCATCGAAACGGTTGGCGATACCGAAGAAATACGGACCGTCAATCTCATATACCTCTACGCCCTCCGGGATGGTCAGGTGCTCGAGGTTGGATTGCACATCGGTATCCTCGTTCGGGTCAATCTCCTTATGCAGCGTGCGGATATGTGTCTGCTCGTTCGTTCGCATCAGGAAGAGCACCATCGCCAATAAGATACCTACCTCGATAGCTACCGTCAGGTCGAAGATGACGGTCAGGAAGAACGTAATCAGCAGCACCCATAAGTCGCGGTTCGGATGCTTGATAAGGCCCGCGATAGTCTTCCATCCGCTCATCGAGTATGCCACCATGATCAGAACCGCCGCCAGACAAGCCATGGGTATCATACCCACTAACTTGCCGAGGAAGAGCAGCACGAGCAGCAATACCACGGCATGAATGATACCGGCAATCGGTGTGCGTCCGCCATTATTGATATTCGTCATCGTACGTGCGATAGCGCCTGTAGCCGGAATGCCGCCGAAGAACGGTACAACGACATTCGCTATGCCTTGTGCAATGAGTTCGGTGTTCGAGTTATGTCTATCGCCTATCACACCATCCGCCACCATCGCCGAGAGCAGACTCTCAATAGCGCCGAGCATGGCAATCGTGAAGGCCGAGGGGAAGAGCTCGCGCACCAAGCCGAAGAACGACTGTCCATCCGCTAACTCAATCGAAGGTACACGCGGCGCAGGGATGCCGTGCGGCAACTCATAGAGGTCGCCGATGGTCTGGATACCCGTCACATTCCACGTCGCAGGTGCATAACTCTTGAGCAACCACACCGCTATCGTAGCGAAGATGATAGCAGCCAGACTACCCGGTATACGCTTTGTGACCATAGGCGCGCATATGCATATTAATAAGGAGAAAAGGCCCACACCAAGAGCCCACCAGTTGACGCAGAAATGCTGCATGTAGAACGCCCATTTCTCAATGAAATTCGCCGGTAGGTTGGTCAGACCCAAACCGAAGAAATCATTCATCTGGGTACTGAAAATCGTTACTGCGATACCGGCCGTGAAGCCCACAATAACGGGGTAAGGAACGAATTTTATAACATTACCGAGACGCGTTAAACCCATGACAATCAGCAAGATACCTGCCATCACGGTAGCAATCATCAATCCCGTCAAACCGTACTGCTGGATAATACCGTAGATGATGACAATGAACGCACCCGTCGGTCCGCCTATCTGCACCTTGCTACCGCCGAAAACGGAGATCAGCAGACCCGCAATGATAGCCGTCACAAGACCCTCCGTCGGACCCACACCGGACGATATACCGAAGGCAATCGCCAGCGGGATAGCTACGATACCTACGATGATACCGGCTAACGCATCTTGACCAAACTGCGCACGGCTGTAGTTTCGCAGCGTCTGCAGCAGTTTAGGCGCAAAAACTTCTTTTATTGAATAGTGCATATGTTCTTTTGTATTTCGGTGCAAAGATACCACAAAAAAAGCACATACGCAAGAAATTTCGCATTTTTTTACAAAAAAATTTGGTCATATCAAAAAAAAGCAGTACCTTTGCGCGATTTTTCGTGTAATTGTGCGAGGAATCCCCGAATTTGAACGAAAATATAAA
>DBYL01000025.1:84509-111806 GCA_002309835.1 Bacteroidales bacterium UBA1187 | reverse complement strand
CAAGTTCTACTGGGTAGAACAGGATGCATGGATCGAGCTGAACGTGAGTGCAGCCGGTCTGAGAACTATTAACAAGATTGGCCTCGACAACGCGCTGAAACAAGCCGCTGAGAAGGGCTATCTCTATTAAACNNNAAAGGAGTTGAACAATGGCAAAGAAAACGAAAGAAGCACGCGTTCAGGTTATCCTCGAGTGCACAGAGCAAAAAGCCAGCGGTGTTCCGGGAATGTCTCGTTACATCACCACTAAGAACCGCAAGAATACTCCGGATCGTTTGGAGTTGAAAAAGTACAATCCTTATTTGAAGAAGTACACGATTCATAAGGAGATCAAGTAATTAACCCCTAATTAGAAAGGCTTAGAACTATGGCAAAGAAAGCGGTCGCAACGCTGCAAACCGGTAACTCCGGACGTGCGCACTCTAAGTGCATCAAGATGGTTAAGTCGCCTAAGACCGGGGCTTACATCTTCCAGGAGGAAATCGTTCTCAATGAGAAAGTAAACGAGTTCTTCAAATAAGAAACTCCTGCGAAAAATTAATAAAAAGCACACTATAATTTGGTAGTGTGCTTTTTTTTTAGTATCTTTGCAGCCAAATTGCGAATACCATGTTAGGAATCATCATCAATCCTAAGTCGGGAAAGAAAGCCTTTCGTGCGCAGCGTATATATCTGTGGAAGTTGTTGCGTAAGCGTCACCAGCCTTTTGCGTACCGCGTAACGAAGTATGCGGGTCATGCTATCGAGTTGGCGCGCGAGTTGGTGGAGAAAGGGTACGACGAGATACTGATCCTCGGTGGCGACGGTACGCTCTCGGAAGCGATTAACGGCATCATGCGTTCGACGCTAACGCCGGAAGCGCGTGCGAAAATCCAAGTGGGACTCATGCCGCGCGGAACGGGTAACGACTGGGGACGTTACTGGAATCTGAATAAGAAGCATAAGGAGAGTCTCAAGCGTTTCTTCGAAGGCGAAGGACATCCGATAGACATCGGTTGCGTCACCTATTGGCGCAATAATATAGAGCATCATCGCTATTTCATCAACTCGGTGGGTTTTGGTGTCGATCCGTTGTGCTGCAAGAAAGCCGAGGCACTGAAATACTATATCGGTTCGCATCATGTGAACTACGTCTTCGGACTCATAGGAGCCATCGCGCAGCATAAGGCGCAGCATATGGTTCTGACAGTGGATGGCAAGGAAGCGGTGAACGACCTGCTATTTACGATGAATATCGGTAACGGACCTTTCTCGGGCGGCGGTATACGCCAGAATCCCGAGGCGGATCCTACGGATGGCGTGTTCAACTCGATGTTCATTAAGAAACCGACTTTCTCGCAGATTATCAAAGCCCTGCCGAACCTCTTTAACGGCAAGTTGACCGAACTGCCTTTCGTCTATCCGATCGTAGGGCGCGAGATAGAAATCAGTTATCGCAAGCACATCCTCTTCGAGGCCGACGGTATATTAGAGAACATCATCGGCCCGTGTAAAGTGACGTGTATGCATCATGCACTGCAGTTTAGAGTATGATCCAGCAGCAAGGTAGTAATAGAGTCTATACGCGTATCGAGCAGGACGGCAAGACAGTCATCCGCGTAGATGGCACTAACCGCGACGAGAACCGCGCGTTTATCTATATGTCGCGTCATTTTTCGGACCTTGGTCTCCCCGTTCCGCGGGTACTATGGGTGAGCGAAGATGAGATGAGTTATACCCAGGAGGATCTGGGCGATACACTCCTCTTTGATGCCATCCGTCATGGTCGTGAGACCGGTTGTTTCCTACCGGAAGAGCGCACCTTATTAGAACGCACATTACGCGCACTCGCGCACATACAAGTAGAAGGTGCCAAGGACTTCGACTGGTCTGTCTGTTTCCCGGTTCCCGCGATGGACGAACGTGCTATCCGTTGGGACCTCAACTACTTCAAGTACTGCTTCCTCAAAGGCACCAAACTCGAGTTCTCTGAACCGAAACTGGAGGATGAGTTCGATAAGCTGGTAGAGAATCTTCTCTCCACTTTCCGCTCTCCACTCTCCACCTTCCTCTATCGCGATTGCCAGAGCCGCAATGTGATGATTAAAGACGGGCAACCGTATTTCATTGACTTCCAAGGTGGTCGTCGCGGTCCTACGCAGTACGATGTCGCTTCCTTCCTCTGGCAAGCGAAAGCAAACATCCCTGCTGCCCTCCGCAACGAACTCATTGAGGCTTATCTGGATGAATTAGAGAAAATCTTCAATCTTCAATCTTCAATCTTCAATCGAGCCGACTGGCTCGCCGCTCTCCCGCATTTCGTCCTGCTTCGGACACTACAAGTCTTAGGCGCGTACGGTTACCGCGGTTATTTCGAGCGCAAGCAGCATTTCTTGGAGTCCATTCCTAACGCCCTCAAGAACCTCAATGAGGTGCTTGAACAACTCAAAGACGAATATCCCTACCTATATGCTATTAGTCACGATTTACTCCTTCTCCTTTAAGCGCGGTATCCCCGAAGATGCTTCCGGCAACGGCGGTGGCTATGTGTTTGATTGCCGCAGTACCCACAACCCGGGCAAGTACGAGCAATTCAAGACCCAGACGGGCCTCGACCAACCGGTGATTGAGTTCTTGGAGAAAGACGGCGAGATACTGACTTTCCTCACGCATGTGGATGCGCTTGTGGACCATCACGTTGAGCGATTTATCGAACGCGGATTCGAGCATCTGCAGGTGTCTTTCGGTTGTACAGGAGGTCAACATCGTTCGGTCTATTGTGCCGAACATCTGGCGCATCATCTTAAGGATAAATACGACGTGCGCGTTCATCTGATCCACCGCGAGCGCGGGATAGACAAAGAGTTATGAAAGCGATGATTTTTGCAGCGGGTCTGGGAACACGTCTCAAGCCGCTCACCGATACGATGCCGAAAGCCTTAGTGCCACTCGCAGGCAAACCGCTGCTTCAATGGCAGGTGGAGAAACTGCGCGATGCCGGTATCACGGATATCATCGTTAACGTCCATCATTTCCCGGACCAGATCATCGAAGCCGTCCGTGCGAACGCAGGGTGGGGATGTAATATCACGATCTCTGACGAACGCGAGGCTCTGCTCGACACCGGCGGTGGCTTACGCAAGGCAGTGAAAAGTGGAATGTGGAAAGTGGAAAGTGAGCCAATACTGGCGTGCAATGTAGATATATTGAGCAATATAGATATTCGTTTGTTGGTGGCGCGTTATGAACAAACCGGTGTGAGCCAATTAGTGGTTAGCGAACGGGCTACTCAGCGTTACCTCTGTTTCGATGAACAGAACCAACTATGCGGTTGGACGAATATCGCTACCGGTGAAATCAAAGGTAAAGACGGTCGGCATTTAGCCTTTAGCGGGATGCAGATCCTTCGCCCTGAAGTATTAGCTCGTCTGGACGAGATGGAGCAAGAGAAATTCTCTCTGATACCATTCTATCTGCGCATCATGAATAAGGTGCAACTGCAAGCATACATTCCTTCCGACTACCGGATGATGGATGTCGGAAAAATAGACCAGATAGCCGAGGCAGAACGGTTTGCGGAAAGCCTATAAAGCCTAATTTGCGCTTTTTTCAAAAAAAAATACCAAAATATTTGGTCAATTCAAAAAAAAGCAGTACCTTTGCACCCGCTTTTGAAAAAAGAGCACACAAAAGTGAGTCTCCCTAGCTCAGTTGGTAGAGCAACTGACTCTTAATCAGTGGGTCGAGAGTTCGAGCCTCTCGGGGGACACCAAGACATCTTCGGATGTCTTTTTTTTGTATTTACTTGCGTATGTCAAAAAAAAGCAGTAACTTTGCACCGCAAAGTTGTGCGCAAGGTTATTATGGCAGTAAAAATTGAGCATATTAACAAATCGTTCGGTGCGCAGCAAGTGCTGCGTGACGTAAACTTGGATATTGCCGAAGGACAAGTGTTGGGACTCTTAGGTCCTAACGGTGCCGGTAAGTCCACACTGATGAAGATACTCATCGGTCTTTGGCGTGCCGACAGTGGTACGGCCTCCGTGCCCCCGCGCATCGGTTATCTGCCTGAGAATAACCCGCTTTATGAAGAGATGTACGTGGCTGAGTATCTTCGTTTCATGGCGAAGATGACTCAGATTGAAGATTGTAAATTGAAGATAGAAGATTTGATAGAGAAGGTGGGCCTCACGCCCGAGAGGCATAAGCATATCCGCGAACTGAGCAAAGGTTATCGTCAGCGTGTAGGACTGGCGCAAGCGTTGCTCGGTGACCCGCAACTGCTTATCCTTGATGAACCCACCACAGGTCTCGACCCCAACCAACTCGTCGAGATCCGTGCCCTCATCCGCGACTTAGGCAAAGAGCGCACCGTCATCCTCTCCACGCACATCATGCAAGAGGTCCGCGAGATGTGTGACCGCGTCGTCATTCTCGACCATGGAATCATCAAGGCAGATGAACCGATAGATAAGATAAAAAACTTAGAAGAATTATTTAGAAAGGCTACCAATGGCTGAATTTGATATCCGACAACAGATGTCCGAGAAGGAGCAGGACAACGCGCTCCGCCCTTTATGCTTTGCCGACTTTGCCGGCCAGAGTAAGGTGACGTCTAACCTCAAGATCTTCGTCGAGGCAGCGAAGCTGCGTGAAGAGAGTCTCGATCACGTGTTGCTCTTCGGCCCTCCGGGACTCGGTAAGACGACGCTGGCGAACATCATCGCAAACGAACTGGGTGTAGGCTTTAAGGTCACTTCCGGTCCGGTACTCGATAAGCCCGGTGACCTGGCTGGTCTGCTCACCTCGCTCGAACCCAATGACGTCCTTTTCATCGATGAGATACATCGTCTCTCGCCAATTGTCGAGGAGTACCTCTACTCCGCGATGGAGGACTATCGTATCGACATCATGATAGACAAAGGTCCGTCCGCACGTACTATCCAGATTGACCTTAACCATTTCACGCTCATCGGTGCTACCACGCGTCAAGGCCTCTTGACCTCGCCGCTCCGTGCGCGTTTCGGCATCAACTGCCATCTCGAGTATTACGATGCGGATATCCTCGCCGGTATCGTCAAGCGTAGCGCACGTCTCCTCGGCGTGGAGATCAATGAGAAAGCAGCAGGCGAGATTGCCCGCCGTTCACGTGGTACGCCTCGTATCGCCAACGCTCTGCTGCGCCGCGTGCGTGACTTCGCGCAAGTCAAGGGTGATGGCACGATTGACCTCGAGATAGCTCAGTACGCCCTCGAGGCGCTGAATATCGATACCTTCGGTCTCGACCAGATAGATAATAAACTGCTGCTGACCATCATTGATAAGTTCCGCGGCGGACCTGTTGGTCTTAACACCATTGCCACCGCCATGGGCGAAGATGCAGGCACTATCGAAGACGTGTACGAACCCTTCCTCATCAAAGAAGGTTTCATCAAACGAACCCCGCGTGGCCGCGAAGCTACCGAACTGGCCTACAAGCACCTCGGTAAGACACCCCTCAGCCCCGATGGCCAACAGTCCATCTTCTAAAATCAAGCAGTACTTTTGCAGTTGCAAAAGTTGAAAGACATGAAGAAAGATAAAAAACCCAATAAGGTAAGAGTGTGGTGGCAGACGATGCGGCAGAGAGCGCGTTCATCCAAAGAATGGACGCAGACGCATATAGAGGACTGGCACCACAAGCAAGAGTCCTACGGAGAGGAAGAGAGTGAGACGGCCTCTGCGCAGGAGGGCATACAAGGACGAATCACGTTCTTCACGGTCGTCCGTATCCTCCTTTCTGACTTGGGAGAGGTGGAGTTCTGGCGGACATTATGGCAATTATTCTGGCGCCCCGGATACGTGATATCGGATTTCATCAACGGCAAGCGACGCAGATTCCTAAGGCCCTTTGAATTCCTGGTTGGTACGACTTTAATGCTCGCTGTCGCATTGGCTATCGTGCCCGCCAAAGTGGATAAAGGCGAGTCGCTGGCGGTGCGTTTTGAGCGCGAACTATCGAAAGAAGGGCAGACAGAGCAAGATAGAGAAATAGTCAAGCCGTTAATAACATGCTTCCATTACATGGATAAATATCGTCTATGGAAAGAAGAGAATATGGCGTTCGGCCTGCTGGCCTCTTCGTTCTTCTCAATATTCTTCGCATGGTTGCTCTTCCGCAAGTCCCCTCGTCGCGAGAACCCTTATGTCGAACCGAAGGAGAAGCAGGCGAACTATAACTTCCCGGAAATACTGACGATTGTGATATTTGTGGCTGCGCAACTGCAGTTTGTGAATACGATCTGGGTGTTAGTAGTTGGCTGGATACAACCGACCTTATCACTTCACCCCTTCGCATTCCCGAGGTATGTGACTTATGTCATCATGTTCATCGACTACCAGCAGCTCTTCGGACGTAAATGGTACAGTACATTATGGCGCACGGTTTTCTGTGTAATATGACAAAATGGCAGTCTATATGCCGATGGCATAGAATTTGAACATGACAATTCGAATAATTATACTTAGCATATGAGCAAAAAAGATAAGATAATAAATGATGAAATGAGCGCACCAGAGGTGCTCAATGATGCTGCGGAGCAGCTTAATGATGCGGAACAAACCCAGGAGGCGCAAGGACCGACGATTGAAGAACTGCAAGCTCGTATTGAGGAGCTGGAGGATAAGAACCTACGTATGATGGCGGAGTTCGATAATTTCCGTCGTCGTACGAACAAGGAGAAGCTGGAACTGATGGAGACCGCCGGTGAGCGGATCTTCACGGAGATGCTTCCCCTCGTGGATGACTTCGAGCGGGCCACGGAGGCCATGCAGAAAACCGATGATATCGAGGCGCTGCGCGAAGGTATCAAATTGATTCAGCAGAAGTTCCTGTCCTTCCTCGACAAACATGACGTGCACCCTATCGAGACCGAAGGTGTGGACTTCAATACCGACGAGCACGAGGCCGTGACGACCTTCGCGGCCGGTGAGGACAAGAAAGGCAAAGTGATTGACTGCACGCAACGCGGATACAAACTCGGCGATAAGGTCATCCGCTTCGCTAAGGTGGTCGTCGGCGAATAAACCCTAAACACTAAACGAATTTATGGCAGAGAAACGTGATTACTATGAAGTGCTTGGCGTCGAGAAGACGGCCAGTGCGGAAGAGATAAAGAAAGCCTACCGCAAGAAAGCTATCCAGTATCACCCGGACAAAAACCCGGGCGATAAGGAGGCCGAGGAGAAATTCAAAGAGGCGGCAGAGGCGTATGAGGTGCTGTCCGACCCGCAGAAACGGCAGCGCTATGACCAGTACGGCTTCGCCGGCATGGGTGGCGCAGGTGGCTTCAGCGGCGGTGGCATGTCGATGGAGGATATCTTCAGCCATTTCGGTGATATCTTCGAGGGTGCAGGCTTTGACATCGGTGACATCGGAAGTATGTTCATGGGTGGCAGTCGTAGTCGCGGTCCGCGTGTGCGTCGTGGCTCCGACATGCGTGTCAAAGTGCGTCTGACGCTCGAAGAGATAGCTGCCGGCTGCGAGAAGAAGATCAAAGTGCGCAAGCTCGTGCAATGCAAAGACTGTCATGGCTCGGGTAGTGCGGACGGTAACACCGAGACTTGTCCGACCTGTAAGGGCTCGGGCCGCGTCATCCGTCAGCAGCGCGGAATCTTTGGCATGATGCAGGTTCAAGCTGAGTGCAACACCTGCGGCGGCGAAGGCAAGATCATCAAGAATAAATGTCCGAAATGCGGCGGTCAGGGTGTGATTCGCGATGAAGAGATCATCACCATCACTATCCCTGCGGGCGTAGCGGGTGGAATGCAGCTCACCGTGCCTGGTAAGGGTAACGCTGCTCCGCACGGAGGCGTCAACGGCGACCTGCTCGTGCTCATCGAGGAAGAGGAGCATAAGGACTTCGTTCGCCAGGAGAGTGACCTGATATACAACCTGCTGCTGGACATGCCTACTGCTGTCCTCGGCGGGCAGGTACAGATACCTACGCTCACGGGCGACGTGAAGATCACCATCACCCCGGGTACGCAACCCGGAAAAGTGCTGCGGATGAGAGGTAAGGGTCTGCCGCGTATCGACCAGTACGGCCGCAACTATGGTCAGGGTGATTTGCTTATCAACGTAGGCGTCTATATCCCTGAGAAACTGAACAAAGACGAGCGTAAGCTCATCGAACAACTGCAGAGCAGCCCGAACATTGCTCCGGGGGCTGCAGATAAGAAGAACTTCTTCCAACATCTATTCGGCCTGTAATATGACCCAAACACGCAACGCATCGCGCATAGGACTCTGGCTACTCCTCTGGGGTGTGCTCGACCTCCTATGCGCGATGTTTTGTGAGATACATGCGGACGAAGCCTATTACCGGCTGTACGGTCAGTTCCTCGCCTGGGGCTATTTTGACCATCCGCCGATGGTAGGACTGATGACCGCTTTCAGCGACCTGCTTATTCCCGGCACGCACTTGATCCTCAAGAACCTCAGCGTCCGTCTGGTCACCGTCCTGCTGCATGTAGCCACGGTCTATGTCGTCTGGAGAACCCTTGAAGAGAAAAAGGATCCTCTCACCTCTCACCGTTCACCTTTCACCTTTATAGTAGTCGCCGCTTCGCTGCCAATGTTCTGTGCGTATGGTTTTTTAACCACACCTGATGCACCGCTGCTGTTCTTCGCAGCCCTGTTCTACTATGCGTATCGTCGTCATCTAAATACCCCTAATCCCCTCACCTCTAATCCCCTCACCCCTAACACCATCCTCCTCGGCATCAGCATGGCTGGAATGCTGTATAGCAAGTATATAGCAGTGCTGGTGATCGCATTGACTGTAGCAGCTAACTGGCGGTTGCTCAAGGATGGTAAGGCTTGGACGGCAGTAGGCATCGCAGCTGTGCTGATGCTCCCGCATCTATGGTGGCAGTATGCGAATAATTTCCCGTCCTTCACATATCATCTGGTATCCCGTTCGGAGGCATACAAACCGCTCTTCACATTGGAGTTTATTCCTAACCAATGGGCGGTATTCAATCCTTTGGTGTGGGCGTTGATGTTGTGGCTTGGTGCAAAAGCACTGCGTAGCGAAGACCTCTTCCGTCGTACGTTGGCCTGGACCGTTTGGGGCTTCCAACTATTCTTCTTGCTGATGTCGTTCCGTGGGCATGTAGAACCGCACTGGACGATGGTAACGAGTATTCCGGCTATCATCCTGCTTGCGGAAGAAGAGCGTATATGGAACCGCGGAATCACGATTGCGTTCGGCAGCTTGGCAAGTTTATTGCTTATCGCCCGTGTTGTACTGATGCTCAATATCCTGCCTCCGCAGACCGGCCTCACCGGCAAGCAAGCGCAGATGGAAACTATTCACGAAGAGGCACAAGGCTTGCCGGTAGTCTTCGATGGCTCTTTCCAGACGCCTTCGCTCTATCGTTTCTATTATGACGACCAAGCGGTGCTGGTGCGCAATGCTTACGACCGCTACACCCAATACGACCTGCTCCATTTGGAGCGAGACCTGCTTGGCCAACCCGCCTGCGTGCATCGCTTCGGCAAGGTATATATTGTAGACTCACTGACCCCAGAAGATCTTCATGAATAGTGCGTGGATCGACATACTCATCCGTTTCATTCGCTTCGGCATCGTCGGAGCGTCCGGAATGGTAGTGGACTTCGGCGTCACGTGGCTTTGCAAAGAGAAACTGAAATGGAACAAATACTTCAGTAACTCGCTCGGTTTCATCCTTGCCGCCACGAATAACTACCTATGGAATCGCCTCTGGACGTTCCAAAGTGAGAGTGGTGAGATAGCTCGTGAGTATTTCACTTTTGTCGTTATTGCCATCATTGGTTTGGGGCTCAATAACCTCATTCTATACTTGCTGCATGAGAAGGCGCATCTCAATTTCTATCTCAGTAAGTTATTTGCGATCCTATGTGTCACCCTCTGGAATTTCTCGATGAATTATGTGTTCACCTTCCGCATGTAAATATAGTCTGGTCGGTTTGTTAATGACCTTTAGTTCGGTACTTTATGCTTTCGAACCCACCGGAGTTGCACCGGCATTCTTCGGCCCTAATGCATTGCCTGTGATCGACATGCTCGACGGACGTACGCAGAGCCAACTGCGTGTGGAGTTGGCCGGAGAAGGTTATTTCGGCTATGACAATAGCAAGACGGCGGATATCTTTGCGCGCGTTTGTGTGCCTGTCTTCACGCGCTGGGCAAATATCAGCGTGTGGATGCCGCTATACGGATGGTATGAGCAGGCGGACGGCAAAGGTTCGGGTGCCGGTGATGTGTATCTGTCCACAGATGTGCAGGTGCTGCATAATGAATGGTTCAAGACCGCTAACGCCAAGTATATCCCGCAAATGACGGTGCGCTTGGGTGTGAAAACAGCCAGCGGAGAACAATACGACCGCAAACGTCATTATGATAGTCCGGGCTATTTCTTCGACCTCAGTATAGGCGAGTCCTTCTCCATCAAGGATGTTGTCGAACTGCGCTTTGCCGGTTCGGTGGGCTTCCTCTGTTGGCAGACAGGTCAATCGCGACAGAACGATGCCGTCATGTACGGTCTGCAGACGCAGTTACGTCATGAGTATTTCTCTTTTCTCGCCACTTGGGGTGGATACGTAGGTTGGGAACGCTACGGGGATGCGCCGATGACGCTTAAGTTCCGCGCAGCCGGACATGTCAAAGGTTTTGAACCCTACGTACAGTACCAATACGGCATTAAAGATTATCCGTTCCACCAGATACGTGTCGGACTGGTCTATAACATTGATATCTTGAAACGCAAAGATCGCTCATGAGACGTTTGTTCGCCTCCATACTTGCCTTCGTTTGGATGCTTCCGCTTTTTGCGGCAGCGAACTTCGGCCGCGATACAGTGAACGCAGAATGGTTCCGCGAGTGGTATCAATGGGGTGAACTCAAGCATTTCTTGGATAACAACTGTGACTTCACGGTCTATTCCTCGGAGACGACAGGCGAGTGGGCTACACCGGAACCGCTGCTCTTCTCGATTAACGGAAACTCATATCGGTGGAATCGCTATTATATAGATGGCTTCCGTGTGGACAGTCGTATATCGGCAGGCGATGCACTCTATACGCCCGATATGTTCTTCCATTCGATGGCCATCGACTATAACCGCGGAGCGGTAGTTTGGCAACGCGACTCGGTACTGCCGAACCGTGTGCGTATATCCGGACAGGGAGGAAACGTAGGAGGTTATAGCATCTCTGCCAAGTGGCTGCAAGAACTGCAGGAAGGCAATTCCGCCATCAAACGTCGTTATAACGATGCGCCGCTTAACTACCGCCGTCATCTGGTAGGCGCAGGGAATGTGGACGTTACTTATGGCATACCCGTTCGCGGAAAGACCTATACCATGCATCTCAATGCCGACTATGGTATGCGGCGGCAACCAAAATATAACCAAGACGGCATCTATGGCGCCTACGATGAGGATTATTACCACCTGCAGTTAGACGGACAGTTGCCGGTAGATACTAACAAGGCCTTCGATGCGATATATTATATTCTGCGAGTCGGTTATCGCGGAGATGGATACAGTGAGTTCGGCTATAACGACAATGAGGTAGCGCACCAGTTGAAGCACTCTTTCTCTATCTATGGACGCAAAGACTTCGGTCTCCGAGGGATGCTGACAACTGGTCTTACCTATGGATTACAACGTGATCAACATCGTCAGTCAGACTTTGCACGAAATATCTTGGATGTGGATGGCGAGGCTTTCGAACCCTGGTATGCGGACGGACATACGCATGAACTGAACTGGGCAGTGGACTATCGTTTTCAGATACTCCCTTGGTTACAACTGCACGTGGAGGGATATAACTCTTTCCTCGCTTTCCGTCCTTCGCAGACCGAGTGGACCAATGCCGTTTACCTGCAGGGGGATAACCAACCGTCTCCTGTAGCACTGTACGACTATCATTGGTCTTCCGGTGCGTTCAACGCAGGTATGTTAGAGAACGCAGTGACCATCGAGGCGGACCATCAAGTGTTGCCGTGGCTGAGGCTGCGCGGAGAGTTCGCTGCGACACTCGACGGTATACTCGTGTCCAGCAAGCACATCGTCACTCCTTCCTGGGAAGCGAAAGCAGCGATACACATCGAACCCGTCAAATGGTTCCGCATGGATCTTATCGCGGCGAATTATCGCATTCCTTATACCTACGAGCAGATCCAATTCCTGAGTAACAACTACCTCAGCGGCGAAGTCTATTATGCCGGAACGAACACCCTGCTGACCACCACCGGAGGTAAATATCATCGCATCGCTAAAGGACTCAAACAACCGCAGTACGTGGCGGTGGATATACCGATTGTCTTTACCATCGGTCGGCATGAGATCAGTATCCTGTCCAGTTTTAAGAAATACTATAATACCTGGTCGGTGCGTTTGGCAGAGGAGAGTGTCGACAGTTATGAACCTATTGCCGTGAAACAGGAAGAAGGTGATAATTTGAGTTATAACATCTATCGGATGAAGCCGCAGGAGCGCTATTATGAAGTGTGCCCTGCGCCGTTTACCGGTGGTGGCATCTTCAATACGCCGGTCTTCGTTTCCAACGTCGTCAAATATACGTATAACGGCAAGAAAGTCTTTGTCTCGTTCAGTTGGCAAAGCGAATGTGTGTCCGGTGTGTCTGCCCTCGGTAATGGAATGCAGACAGGCGATATACAGGTGCTCAGCGAGTCGCTTGCCAGCCCGAATAGTTCTCTCATCAACGGGAATATGCAGCAATCGGATGCAGCTATTCGTTCCTTGGGACGTCTCAATCAAGACCGTGCTTATGTAGCGCGATTGCAGTTAGGCGTGAATATTACCGAGAATTGGCAACTGAGCCTGAGCGGTAAGTTCCGCGACGGAATACCGTTCTCTCATTACCGTACGTACATAGATACCGATGCGGCCGGTCATTCGCAAGCCATCGTCTGGGCGGCAAACACACGAGGCATCAACGTGAAGGACGCGAACTTCGGCGAACGTACCGACTCGTTCTTTAACTTCGACCTGCGTCTCAAATACCGCGGCGCCATCAAAGGTGTGCCGTTTGAGATACAGGCGATGTGTTATAACGTCTGGGATTTTGCTACTGAGTTGAACGAATATTGCATGTACTACGACGGTGCTACCGGCAAGGACCTCTCCGGTCATCGCTATCCGCTGAGTCTCTGTACGCCCCGCGGCCTGTTACTCACCTGCAGCGTCGGATTGAATAAGAATAAAGAGTAACCCCACGGACCATAAAGCCACGCCGCAGTACACGGCGAACATACAATCCGTGCACATGTTACATGCATAGAGAATCGTAAAGAGGAGGGCAGTCTGCTTCCCTCTTTTTCGTGCGCACAGCGGCACGGAGATCCATGCACACAAGAACAGCAGTAGTCCGAAAATGCCTAACTCCATGAGTTCTTGCAAATACTGGTTGTGGCAGTGAGTAGCTTCCGTCAGATACGATCCTGTTTGCCCTGCTCCCAAACCTGTCCATAGATAGTTGCTCGGCTGCGCAAGCGCTTGTTTCCATAGTAGAATACGGTTCTCGGATTGCAGATCAAAAGATTGCATGCGCGGATGAATCGCCAGGAGCGCTGCTCCCACTACAAACGCACTCAATACAATCACTCTTCCGTAACGTAAACGCGTCTCTTTAGGTAGGTGCATCATATAACCTGCGGTCCCGACTACCAAGAGCATCAAGATAGCTTGACGGGAACCGGAGATCACTATTCCTGCAACCAGCACTACCGTGAGAACGATGCGCACCCAACGATGTGTTTTCTCCGGCCATACTTGCGGGGTAAGAATCAAAGCAAACATCTCAATGCTACTTAGGAATAAGCGATGTTTGACATGAGAGAGATTCATCTGATAGAAATGCCACCATTGAAAAGAACTATAGTCCCATGGCGCCACCCATTGGTAATAGTCAATAATCTCCCGATGGTACAAAAGCACCGTCAGAAAAGCCAGATAGAAGAATACAGCGCATACACAACTGATGATTAGTACACGTCCCGCTTGTCGCCAGTTATACTGCTCGTTCAATCCCCATATACCCACCGGAATCAGTACACCGAAGGAGATAAATCGCTCCATCTGTGCGGCCCATGAAGCATAGTCCGGAGCCCATAAACCCGATAGGATATTCCATAGATACCATCCTCCGAAAAGCAGAAAAGGAATCATCATCGGATTCTCTTTCCATGACTTAGGACGTTGTAACCATCGGCCTTCCAACAACCAGAAGGCGAACCAAATCACGCAGGCATAACGAAGAAAAATCTGAGGGAAGGGTAGTAAGAACACCACCACAAGGAATAAGCCGTAGTTGATGCGACCGATCGCTTCTTTATAGCCGTTCATACTCCTCCTGCATCATTTGTAAACCTGCCTCACCAATGCGCGCTAACCGAGTAAATGGATGTGCCCACTGATGTCTATGCCAGCGCATGCGATTCAAGTCCACCACCTCAATCTTACTGCCGTCGTCATTGAATAAGATGTTCCCTTGCGAATAGTCGCGGTGCACTATTCCGCGGCGATGTAACTCTGCCGTGAAACGACCGATGGCGCGTAAAATCTGCTCGCGGTGCGGGAATTGCGGATGCTCAATCAAGTCAATGAAAGTATGCGTGCACTCCGATTGCCGGCATGCGTACCAACTCTCCCGTAAAACACCAAACATACGCACTTCCTTATACGCTATTGGCGCCGGCGTTAGTCCCTCCAGACGCAAAGCGTATTCATAGCTACGCCGCGCTTTACTCTTGCCGAACCAACCGTACCAGATACCTCGTAATAGATTAGGTGTGCGGAATTGCTTCACGACTACGCCATCCGTCAAACGCAATATATTTCGCCGTGCATCAATAATCTCCCCTTCGTTCCAACGGTCGAAATCACCTACTTGTTTTACGCCACGAAAACGGTTTAAGAACCGGCTCCATGAACGATGGTAATGCAGCGGACCACCCAGATATTTCTCCATATACGCAGGGTGCATACGGTTAGCTGCATCTATGATGATGCGTTTTTGCGCCTTGGCTTTCTTGCGACGAGAATTCGGCAATACACGATAATAGAAACCTATTTCATCCAATCGCACGTACGTGCCTCCGAGTTCCATAAGACTGATCCAGAACAGCCAATCCTCTCGAAAGATCTCCTCCTCGCAGAACCCACCTGCTCGTTGCCAGTCGGCCTTGCGGAAGAGAGACGTAATAGGTATCATATTCTTGCGGGCCAGCAGTGCATGACTGAAAACCGGTTGCTTCCATTCGCCTTGCCTTGCTCCGAAGAACTCCGCCCTGCAGCCCACCACACGCACCTCGTCCGTCATGGCTTCCACTGCATGCGCAATGAAAAACGGACTGATCTTATCATCCGCATCAACAGGTAAGATCAACTCTCCTTTGGCTTCGCGTATCGCATGGTTGCGTGCTGCACTGACTCCTGCGTTTGCCTGATTCAGCACGCGCACTTCTTGATGTGTGTCCGCAAAAGCTTTCGCTACGCGAAGGCTCTCATCCGTACTGCCGTCATCGACAACCACCACCTCCAGTGGCTTGTATGTCGAGTTCACAATACTTTCCAATGCCTCGTCGATAAACGGCGCAGCATTATACATTGGTACTATGACGGATACCAGCGGGTTCATATTTTATCTTTCCCTTGGGTGATCTTCCGCCAGTAATACAGCAGCGGATTGGTATATTTGAGTTGCTTCCACGGACGGCTGCTGTGGGGTTTATGCAGGACGGGATTACTGACCTGTAGGATGTTCGCAAGCCCCATTTGACGAGATAGATGACTAATCGTCACGTCGTACCAGTTTTTCGCAGGGTCTAATTGCGCGAAGTCATAGGCGCGTAAGAGTGCATTTGTCAGCAACGTACAGCAGAAGGAGAACCGCTTTTTACATGCGCCGTCTTGCCGTATATGTCGCGCGTATTCGTACGGAAAATTGATCTTTCCCTGCGCATCCGTGGTCACAGCGGCTACCATGCCTACGCCTGCATCCACTCCTGCGCACAGCTGAGTAATGGTCCCTTCCTTTACAATCACATCGCTCTCAATAATCACCAGATGTTTTCCATCTTTGAGGCAGTTGCGTTGCGCATCTATCAGCACCAGGCGGTAGTTAGGCGAAGGATGATCCGTGAGTGCACTCAGATGAATAACCTGAATCCCTAATTCTTGACTCAATGCATCCAACTTCGCAGCATTCTCCTCTGTCGAGAAATCATCGTAAACCGTCAGCGTGTCACCACTGGTCAGTACCGCACGGATAGCCTCTTGCGCGACATCAAAGGCATCTTTGACCGGCATGATAATATGTACCATCTGGTCTACCATTGCGTGATGACACCTCGTTTGCTGACGGTTATTTGAGCACCAAACTGATTGCCCCATTGTGAACCGAAATCAGCACCTAACCGCAGTCCGAAATCCAGTCCCCAGGCTTGCTCTACGTGTTTTTGAACCTCCAGCAGCAGTGCGGTATTCGTGCTGAGTAACGCGCGACTGGTGTTGTCGTTTCCATAGTTGCGTGCATAAGAGGCTTTGAATAGATATTGAAAACCGTATATGTCTCCCCGTACACCGAAATGATGCGCGCGTACGCGACTGTTCAGCGTGTGTAACGTGCCATCGCTGTTATATAGCGGCGAGGTGATGAATGGTGTGCCATACGACCGATAGAAATAGTTCCAACCATTCTCAAATATGCTGTTTTGGTAATAGTCGTCATCGCCGGCATAGCATAAACCGTCACGGTCGTGCCAAGGCCCGCTCTGGTCGGTAGTGTTCAAGAATTCATATGTCACACCTTGTATAAACGGCCAACGGGTCTGCTTCATACTAACTCCCCATAATCCGTCTGCAATGTTCTGACCGAACCCGAGGAACTCGATATTGTCTTCACTGATATTCTGCCAGTACGCATTGATCTCCCAACCTTTTCCTTTGCCGGTAAGCATCAGTTGCTGACTGCATACATGATTGCCCTGTGCATTCAGTTGATCATTGGGCATCACGCCTCCGGATCGCACGAGTAATACATTCATGAATGAATGCCAATCGCTACCTATATCGCCGTATATAGGACTGATACCTCCCCACTGCGCTGCGTGATGAAACTCATAACTGATATTCACCGGCAGCCGACCACCGAAACGCACTGCTGCGAACTTATGATGCATGTAACTGCCCTTTATAAACACATTATCCGGAACCCATGCATGCGTGATGCCTCCCTTGAGTTCAAAATAACCGTAGCAACCGGGGAAGGGTATATATTGGTCAAAACCGAGCGTAATACGCGGCAACGGTTGACTGTTCCCGGAGAAGAGTAAACTACCGCTCGAGAGCAAAGTATCTTGCGTCTCGTAAATCATCGGCTTGATACCCACCGTGATGTCAAAGATGTACAGGCGTACATGCGCGTACGCTAAGTTGAAATACCCCGTGCCCACTTTTTGCTGCGTGCTAAACGGAGCATTAGGAATGCGCGACTGCAATCGTCCTGTCATCTGTACGGCGAAATCGTAATCCCACCAGCGCTCCGGGTGCACGGCCTCTTTATACACACCGGCACTCAGGTTTCCGCTGTAGGGACTACTGCTTACATCGCCGTGCGTGTTGCTCTGCAGCCAAAACGGAGCATACTTACCACTGGATGCTAAGGCACTTATACCTAGCGAATACCGCAAGGTATCTTGGCCCGCAGCAACACTGTCTTGTATCCCCGTCGGCCACCATTTCCAACTCATCGTGCGGGCACTCATGCCGACGCTGAGCAGAACACATATGAAGAGAAACTTACTCCTCAATATAGTAGAATTTATCGCGTACTTTCCAGTTATCGTTCTCGCCTAATCCCCAATAGACCTTCCCGTCTATTGCAAAGCATACATGATTGATCAACCCCTCAGGCATCACGGCGATGTAGTGCCATTGATTGGCCTCTGGGTCATAACGCAATATATCTTGCAGCACCGCCCCGGTAGTATTCACGCCTCCCATGTGCATGCCTCCGCATAGATACACGTATTGCTCTGAAGCAGCACTGGCGGCTATCGTACGTGCCTGACCGGGAACGGAGGCACGAGCTGCCCATTTACCTTCCGGTAGCAACTCCGCCCACCAATCTAAACTGTGTTTGTAATAACCCGTTCCCATGAAATGACGGCCGTTGCACGTGCAACCGGTGCCGCCGAAGGAACGGGAAGGATAGCCAAAAGAACCAACCCCTACATCAATGGAGTCCCAGCGGTTCTCCGCTATCGAATAACGGAAGAAATCCCGTGCGTAACGGTCACTAAATCCATAGCCCACATATAACTCTCCTGTGCCGGAAAAAGCCGTTGCGCAGTCAGTGTTTCCGTTCGGATAATCCGCCAGACGAGTCCATTCGTTTGTCGCAGGGATATACTGCCACCAGTCCCTTTTGTACGAGGATTTATCATCATAAATACCATTGAACCCCAGACCCAAGTACACAGCGTCATCATGCACGCACGCCGTCGGGTTCACGCGCGGCGTAAGAGGCGTAGCACCTAAATGCTCCCAACTGTTCGTGCTTGGTGAATAACGCCATAAGTCGTTTTGTAGCACTCCGTCTTTGTCCCTGCCGGCAAAAACGTACGCTTGATGGTTGAAGACGAAATAAGCCGCACTGGCACGACCGCCCTCAGGCATGGGAGCGCATGTATGCACCTCTAATTCGACTTCCGGCACATGACTGCTGCACCCGACCAATCCGAGCACCGCACACAAGCATACTATAAAACGAGTTCCTCTAACCACTAATCCACTTTCGTCTTCTTCTTCAACTCAAAATCCCTACCTAAATAGTTCTGGCGAACTACAGGATTGGCTGCCAACTCTTCCGGTGTGCCGTGGAAAAGAATCTTACCCTCGAATAGCAGATACGCGCGGTCGGTGATCATCAGTGTCTCGTCCACGTTATGGTCGGTAATCAGGATTCCGATATTCTTATCCTTCAGTCGCCAAACGACGTCCTGGATCTCCTGCACCGCAATCGGATCGACACCTGCAAAAGGCTCGTCGAGCATCACGAACTTCGGCTCAATAGCTAGACAACGAGCAATCTCCGTACGTCTGCGCTCACCACCGCTTAAGTTGATACCGAGGTTCTTACGCACGTGCTCTAAGTTGAATTCCTTAATCAGACTCTCCAACTTCTCTTCCTGATATTCCTTGCTGAAATCGGTCATCTCCAGCACCGCGCGGATGTTATCCTCTACGGTCATGCGGCGGAAAACACTCGCCTCTTGCGGCAAGTAACCGATACCCATTTTCGCGCGTTTGTACATCGGGAACATCGTCAACTCCAAGTCGTTCAGAAATATCCTTCCGTGGTTAGCCGGCACCAGACCCGTCGTCATGTAGAAAGTCGTGGTTTTTCCGGCACCGTTAGGTCCCAGCAAGCCGACAATCTCTCCCTGCTCCAACTCAATGGATACATCATCAACAACGGTCCGCTTACCGTATTTCTTGATTAAATGTTCTGTTCGTAATATGTCCATATATCTTACAGCGACTTAGTCGCGGTCTTACAGTGTAACGGTCTTACAGCCTTAGCGGTCAGTCGTCTATGACGACTAATACCGGACAATGATCCGAGTGCACCGCCTCCGTCAAAATCTTCCCGTCTCGTAATCGCGGTCTCAGACTCTCGCTTACCCATAGGTAGTCGATGCGCCAGCCTACGTTGCGTGCGCGAGCACCTGCGCGCCAACTCCACCAGCTGTAGCGTTCGGCACTCTGGTCGAATACACGGAAAGAGTCCACCAGACCACTTGCTTCCCAGCGGTCCATCCACTCGCGCTCCTCGGGCAGGAAACCCGATACACCGATCTGTCGCTCGGGGTGGTTGATGTCAATCGGCTTATGACAGATGTTATAATCTCCGCAGATGACGAGGTTAGGACGCTCCTTGCGCAACTCCGTTACCCACACGAGAAAGTCCTCCAGAAACTCCATCTTAAAGTCCTGTCTCACATCACCTGTCGTGCCACTCGGGATATATGCGTCCACGATTGTCAGGTCGCCGAAATCTACACGCAATACACGTCCCTCGCGGTCGTATTTGGGGTTGCCCATGCCGACCACCACTTTGTCCGGTTCGCGTTTGGTAAAGATGCACACACCCGAGTAACCTTTCTTCTCGGCCGAGTGGATATAACTGTGGTAACCCAACTCCTGCATGGCCATCACGTCGATCTGTTCCGGCTGTGCCTTACTCTCCTGAATGCAAAATACATCAGGGTTCTCGGCTGCCAACCAATCCAGCAGACCTTTGTTTATCGCCGAGCGGATACCATTGAGATTATAACTGATAATTTTCATGCCCTAATCACTAATCGCTAAACGCTAAACTATCGGTCCAACGTCTGACCATTCAGGTCATACGTTACCCCATTCCGGATAATATAAATCTTACCGTCGCGCAGCACTTTCCGTGCACCGCCTTCAGCCTCTACATCTTCGATACCTTCGGGCCATCCGCCACGATATAGGAACTGAACAGCTCCCGTCGCTGAGTTAAGACTGATATTTGTTACCTCATGGTCCGCCAATGCCGTCCATTCGGTGGCTCCTGCGGGATAGACATCGGTTGCTTTGCCGAATTTGCCTTTGTTCTGAACAGCCTCCAGAATGTTCACGCGCATTGCGGATGAATCGTTGTTAACGGTGTTATATTTCCAGCTGGCGTAATCATATCGAACTTCCGTGATGAGCATACCTGCGCCGGGAAGGAATTCATCCCATCCGCTCAACTCACGCGTCTCAAGCAGATAGAAATGAGTAGGGTTTGGATGCCATCCCGGAGTAGGAAGTACGTCGTTTTCCTCTATGACTAACGAAGAACCGTTCCCTTTGTTAATGGAGTGTAATGTTACGCTCTCCGGCTCGTTCAGCAAACGCGGAGTCAACCATCCCATGTAGAAACGCTCGTAAGCAGAATAAGCGGGTGGAGTATTGCCGTGGTTGTTGTAGGGGCCGTAGTCCATGACGTCCCAATCTGCAAGCGTGTGATGCTGAGTCGGCTCGCTACTCGTCTCATAGAAATCCGGCAACCCCAATACGTGACTGAACTCATGGCAGAATGTGCCAATACCGTCATATACTTTGAACTGATGATCCAACTCGCAGCCACACGCATAGCGTCCTAATTTCTTGCCGTCAATATATTTCCCTTTTACGCTTACATCCCATTGGTGCGGCCAGATAGTGTTCTCACCACCTCCATCAGCTTCACCATAACCGGCATAGATGACATATACGAAATCAATAAGTCCGTCGTTATCGTTGTCATACTGCGCAAAGTTGGCACCTTTGGCTTTGGCCTGTTCGCATGCCTCAATAATCATTTCTCGAGGACGAATGTCATGCGCGTTGCCATCCGGAGCTCCGTAGTACTCTGCGTTTTGACTCAGCGTCACGGGACCAAACACATCAAAATGCGGGTTGTAAGCACCGTAACTCTGGTCTTGGAAATACTTGCGAACGCTACCTTCACTCTTAACCGTTATCAGTTTCAATACGCCGTCTACTTTTGTGCGATACGTGAAACTGCGCGTGAAGTTAACACCATTCAGCATAGTATCCGCTAATGCCTCGTCTAACTTTGAGAATTTCGTGTCTTGGTATTCGGCCAGAATCACCAATCCACGCGGTGCAGGGTTTGGCTCATCACCAACGCCTTCTTTCGCTTTTCGCGCACGACGAGCCTTGATAGCCTCCTCTCCCGCCTGTAAACGCTTAGCTTTCACCTCTGCGCTCATCGGAGTCATAGTCGTCTCGTCCAACCATTCGCCGGCCTCATCGGTCATGTAATGGAAATGTTCGTCACCATGCAGATAAACTACTTTTTCTGTACCATCGGCTAACGTCCGCGTAATCGGACCACGGTACGCCGGTTTAGCCATCGCTGTCGCAGCGAAAGCCAAACAAATAAATAAACTGACTAATTTTTTCATAATACCTATTTTATGCGATTACTTTCTTGATACCATGTTTCTCTAACCAGCGCTTCTCGCATTTGCTGCGATCCTCGGCATTGTGGGCCTTACGCCAGTGGTTAACAACCTTACCTTTGCGGTTCAACTTGGCATATTTGAGCCATCCTTTATGCTCAACGATCTGCCAACCGTCCTCGGTCATTGTCCAATGCTTGTGCTCGTCGCCACGCAAGAACGTACGTAACTTATACCCGTTCGGTTGCTCGCGTTCGATCAATCCGCGGTAAGCAGGTACACTGTGTTTTTGCGGAGCACTCTCTACCTCCTGAGCCTGTGCATTTTGTGCGCTCAAGACCATCGTGGCCATCATGGCCATCATCATTAAAATCTTTTTCATATTCTTATTGTGTTAATTATACGTAGGCCGGCGGGGCGGGCACTCGTGGACGCTGTAGGCGTTATTGCTGACGAAGGGGTTTATCTATGTTTTTTTACTATTTTTAAATTATTTTTGGTATTTTTTTTCTTATGATATTCACTGCGCAGCTTTTACTTTTTTAAACAATTCCGAGGCGAAGACGAAGTCGTTCAGCGCCTTATTCTCGCTTTGCATGATCTCATGCCTGCTGCCTTGCCATTCTTTCTGTCCACCCTTCAGGAAGATGATGTTATCACCGATCTCCATGATCGAGTTCATGTCGTGACTGTTGACAATCGTGCAGATGTTATATTCCCGCGTGATGTCTTGGATCAATGCATCGATCACCAGACTCGTCTTCGGGTCCAGACCCGAGTTCGGCTCGTCGCAGAACAGGTATTTCGGCTCTAATACGATCGCACGCGCAATCGCCACACGTTTCTGCTGACCACCACTGATCTCACTCGGCATCAGGTGCCACACGCGCTCAGGCATCTCCACGCGTCTCAGGCAGAATTCCGCACGCGCCTGCATCTCTTCGCGACTCTGATGACTGAACATCTCCATCGGAAATAGCACATTCTCCATCACACTCATGCTGTCGAATAGCGCACTACCTTGAAACAGCATGCCTACCTCGCGATGCAGATCCCGGATCTCTTTCTCCTTCATCTTCGCCAGGTCGCGACCGTCATAGAGTATCTGTCCGCTATCCACGCTGTGCAGACCGATCAGACTCTTCATGAATACGGTCTTACCGGAACCCGACTGACCGATGATCATATTCACCTCTCCGTCCCGCAGTGTCGCACTCACATGGTCCAGCACCACATTCCCGTCAAAACTCTTTACTATATCTTTTACTTCAATCATTTTCTTAATCTTCCCGCAATATATATGCCATGTTGTTTTCTTAGCGAAGTAAGCCCTTCTGCTTTAGCAGAGATTTAGTATATACGCTATCCGAATGGCTATAAGGGTTTACGAGCTTCTATAATAACAGTTTGCTCAACACGAGGTCCAAGAACAATATCATTATATTGCTATTCACCACGGCGTTCGTACTCGCGCGGCCTACGTCCAGCGCGCCCCCGCGTACGTAATACCCGTAGTAACTACTCATGCTCGTGATCACGAACGCGAACGCCAGACTCTTGATAATTCCGTACCAAACGTAATACGGGTTGAATGCATACTGTACACCTATCAGATAATCATGCACCGTGATGATATCCGTGAACGCACCTACGGCCCAACCGCCAATCAGACCCACTGTCGTGGAGATGATGACGAGCATCGGCATCATGGTCACAAACGCCAGGATTTTCGGCAGAATCAAGTAATTGGCGCTATTCACGCCCATGATCTCCATCGCATCTATCTGCTCGGTGATACGCATCGTACCAATCTCTGACGCGATGTTCGATCCTACTTTTCCCGCAAGTATCAAACAGAGAATCGTACTCGAGAACTCCAGCAGCAGCGTCTCGCGCGTGAGCAAGCCCACCGTGTACGTGGGTAGCAACGGGTTCTCTGTGTTCGTCTTCGCCTGGATAGTAAGGATAGCACCGATGAAGACGGAGATGATCAGCACGATCGGCAAACTCTGCAAACCCTGTTTCTCCAGCTCACGACTGTACTGCCGCCAGAACATCCGTTGCCTGTCCGGCAACCGCAGCACCTTCCCCATCAGCAACGTATATTCCCCTATATGTCGTAGTATCTGCATATTACTCCAAATTAAAAAGTGCGCAAAGATACTACAAAAAAATTGAATTACCAAATAAATTGGTAAAAAAATAAGTTATGCTCGTATAAATTATTGGTTTTATCGGTTTATTTGGAGTTCGCTAAGCGTTGCGAACGTATTTTCGGAGATGGAGAAGCCAATCGACTTTTGGCTTCGAACGGCAGGAGTAGCGGGGAGCGTAACTCCAACCAGACTTTCCAAGGCGGCGTGCCGAAATTACTACAATTTTTTGTAAGTACGATGCAAATTTCTTTTTAAGCCAAGGCAGGGTGCATTGTCGCGCCAGCGGCTAACGCTTTCTACGGCAGTGTTTTTAATGTTTTTTTTCTTTAACAATATTTAAACACTATTTATGCATCCGTGTTTCAGTTTAAGGCTTGCATCGGTGGCGCACCCGACCTGCATCGGTATCGCAACGGAGGCGTTCCATAGGATACCCATACCATAGCCATATGTTACCCATATGATAAAATGCCATTTTTTGCATTTTTCACGCTTATATAGTATTATACGTAGTATAATACTGTTTTTGTTGATTTTATGCCATTATAAGCGTCTGGGATAGTAGTATTGTTTTTTTTATGTTTATTGCTGGCGGAGTGGTTTGGTTTGTCGCAATCTTGTTGCCGAACGCGAAAACAGCCCGCATTTCTGCGAGCTGTCTCTCTTACAGGCGTAAGCCGGTCTTACAATGTAATGGTCTTACAGCAAAGCGGTCTTACAGCCGTAGGCGGTCATTAGCGGAGTTGTACTCCGATAATATTATAGGTCTTCTCGCCCTTGATGATCAGCAACTGACCGTTGCGGATTACCTTGAATGCTTTCACGTCATCTTTTGTCTCCTCGATACCTTCTGGTGTCGAATTGGACAGTTTGATGCTGATGAAGCCGGCATCACCGTTGTTGCCCTTGCTCTCGATGCTGATGAAGTTGGCCTTCTCGTTATTCATAGGCAGAGTGATTGTCTTGCCTTGAGCCGCAGTCTTGGTTACGGAACTCAGCTCGCCATTGATGAAGATTTCCACAGGACGACTGGCACCCTTACCACTGGTCAGAATAACATATCTTGCTGCGGGCAGCGCGATGTAGATGCGGTCTTTTCCTTCGGAAATACGATGGTTGTTTGCCTCTTCCTCGTCTTTGCTGAACTTGACGCCCTTTTCTGCATCCCATCCGTAAACGCTGTAGATGAAGCCTCCGGGCAGAACGATGCTGGCGGAGTCGAGCGAAGTCTCTTCTTCGATCGTCAGCGAAGCCGGACTCATTGCAACGAAGTGGAGCGTGTACTCATCTTTTTTGCCGTCAATACCCGTAACAACGAGTTTGCCCTCTTCTACGGCTGCAGACGGTTTCTCGGTAGCAGTGCTGTCCGGTTTCCAGAACTTGGCGGCAATGAAGGTCGGCTCTGCCTCGCCTGCGAGATAAGGAACAGCAATCGCACCGTCCTTGATGTAACCCTTTGCACCATTGCTGAACGCTGCTTCCAGCAGATCCTTCTTCGCCGGAGCGCGTTGAACGGTAACGGTGTAGGTGAGCGAAGTCTCGCCGTCCTCTGCAACGATGAGATTCGTGATCACATTGCCTTCGATAGTCAGTTTGCTCTTCACGGTGTCCACTGCTAAAGCGTTCGGCTCAATGTGAACATTCTCTTCCGTTGGCATCGGAGCTGTATACGGGATGGTAATCTCGTATTCATAGATGTTAGAAGCGAATGCCGGTGTCAACTCATAGTTGTCAATGCGCAATGATTTGAGTGATGCATCGTTGCTGGCGGTTGCGGCTTTGGCAATCTTCACGGTATATACTTTCTGGGTCTCGTCCTCTGCCTTGACGGTGATGGTTGCCTCATTGGCGGGATCGCCGGCGGCAGGCACGTTGATGGTGAATCCGCTGGCAGGAGTAGCGGTTGCCAACGTGGATGAGAGTAAGTATTGAACCGTTACTTGAGCCAGATTCTCACTCATCGGTACGGTATAGCTGAATACGTCTCCCTCTGCTTCCATTTCTATGTCGTTTATCAGAAGAGACGCGATGGTGGCATCACTGCTGGCTGCGCAAGGACGGCTGATGGAAACGGAATCGAATGTTACGTTCCATTCTGCATCGGCTCCGCCGCGATAGAGATAGAGGGCGGTCTTATCCGTTGCCGCAGCAGGAAGGATGATTCTCTTTACACCCGTCGGACAAATAACAGGTATGGCTGCGTCCGATTTGGTATAAGTGATGCCTTCGTCGAAAATCAGTTCCTGACCTTCTTTGTCGCCAAACAGTTTGAAGTTTCCAAGGTCTGCAGCGGCAGTAATATTAATAGCAAACGTGTCTCCTGCCTGCAGGGTTCCGGCAATAAACTTCAAGCCCCAATATTTATTCTTATCCATTTTCTTGGAGTCTCCTTTGCCGAGATTGGTATCGATAGTACCGCCTAACAATCCGGCTGCAGCTTCATCGTTCGTAGTTGCGCTTACCAATAGGCCGCAAAGTTTCGTTACTTTGATGACCTTGGTGGCAGAAGTGATCCATGTATCGTTATTGAACTCATTGCGTGCCTTGCAAACTAAGTTGTAGTTGCCGATGGCTGCAGGGATGAAAGCAAATGTAGCGGAATCGCTGCCTTGCTTGACGTCGTTCAGATACCACTCGTACTCGGTTGCGTTCAGAGCAATGGCTTTGTAGATGTATTGTTGTCCAAAGGACATACTGTCCGGACCGTCGATGATACAATCAACAACAGGATCTTTCGTGCGGACAGTGAGTTTGATCTCCGATAGACCGCCGCAGATGATCTCTACGCCGCTCTCGTCTGGTAACTGGGTGGCGCGGAAGGTATGCTCGCCTTCGGTAGCCTCCCATTTGTTGGCGGCGGTGATCACCTCCTCGTTGGCGCCTTGGATGATGATATCCATACCATTTCCGCCGGTGGTGGAGAAAGTGATCGAATCGCCTACGAAGATTGACGTCGTCTTGTCAGCCTTGAGCTCCAACTCATTCTCCGGTGCGGTACAAACAGGCTCTTGCGGTACAAGAGTTATATTTGCGATTCCCAGATTGTTGTCTCCCATCTTCATGTATAACAAGTAAGTACCGGCTGCGAATGTTCCGATGCTGGTAGTGCCAGTACCTAAACTGGA
>DBYL01000025.1:51787-84359 GCA_002309835.1 Bacteroidales bacterium UBA1187 | reverse complement strand
CATGGCACATCCGTACAATTCTTGGAGAAGTTCTGGCGTTTTGTAGAGACTGCAAGTTGTCCATGTGGACGTCCCCGAAGCGCGAAGCGTGTTCAGTTTAATTTCGCTTTCCGAATCAAGAGTGAATACAAATCCGCACTCACTGGGTGATAGATAAGCCACGGAGTTGATAGTCACACTTTTAGCAGCGCCACCAGCTCTTGTGTAGAAAATAGCATTATCTGCTCCACTGGCTGGAATTCCTTTCGTGGAGGGGATTGTTTTAATTTCCAACACTACGTCTGCCCATAGTCCTGTCGCTAACAGAACGGCAGCAATTAACGAGAAGATTTTTTTCATAATGGTTATAAAGTTAAGTTGAACAAAAGGTTTTACGCCATTTGGCTGCAAAGTTACTAAAAAGGAATCAAATATGCAAATATTTGACAAAAAAATACGTTATGTTCACATAAATTATTTGTTTTTTACCGATTAGTGTCACTTTATCAGTCCGTTATCGAGTCAATGTCGGTCCGTTATCGGTCCAACATCGGAAGATAATGCGTTTTGATCGTTTGTGAACTATGCAAAAAGGCACCCCCGAAAGAGTGCCTTTTTTCCATAACCGGTAACCGGTCATCCGCTTTAGCGGATAACAGATCCCAGCACGTTGTATGTGCGGCCGTTCTTCTCGATCAGCAACTGACCATTCTCAATGCGCTTAACGGCCTTCACCTCATCAGCAGCATTGTCCAGAGCGGTAGCAACACGCTTAACGAGTTTCGGAGCAGAGAGGTTACAGTCACCACTGCTTTGGTTGGTAACAATCTCAATCATGTGGTTACCAGCCTCTAACTCTATTACAAGCGCCTCAGCCTCAGATTCGGTATATTCACCACCGTCAATAGCATATTTAACTTTCTTGTTGGCAGTGTTAGCCAATTCCAGTTTGGAAGCGTTGCCAACGAAGAAGTAAGCGCGAACCCAACCTGCAATGACGCGTTGATCATCTGCTTTGTCACCGCTCTTCAATTGACGACGGAGTACGTACTTGCCGGCGTTGAAACCAGCAGCGTTGCCCAAATACAAACCTGCTTTAACCCAAGCCTCAGTTCCATCAAATGTACCGGCAGCAGCGGCCTCTTCTACCACATCGGTATTTGGCGTTACTGCCTCGAGGGTAACAATGTAGTCAACAGTACTATCATCAGCACCTGTAACAACGATCTTGCCCTCGGAAAGCGGACCTGCAGTACCATTACCCGCTACAATAGCTGCAGCTTCAGGAGCGGCATCACCTGCCAAATAGAATGCCTTAACGGTATGGTTGGTGTTATCAATGAACGCATCAAATCCGTTTGCAAATTTAACCTGAGACAGACTCTTCAATGCTGGAGCGTTGTTCACAGTAATAGTGTAAACCTTAGTATCGTCATTCTCAGCGGTAACGGTAACGGTAATTACGTTGCCGGCAATGGTAACTTCTGCACCCTTAGCGTTTGCATCAGCAGGAGTGGCGGTTACATCACCTACAGCAGGCATTGCAGCCTCATAAGCCTTGGTTACAGTGTATTCCGTAACGTCTGCGGCAAAATCAGGACTCAAAGTCAGACCAGCTACGGACAAAGCGCTCAAGTCTGCATTGCTGCTCAGCGAAGCAGATTTGTTAACAAAGATAGAGTACCAAGCTTGTTCGCCATTCTCGGCTTTTACTTTGAAGGTCTCAACAGACGGAGTACCAACTTCCGGTGTCGGCATTGTGAACGAAGCCGCGTGATCTTCCATTAGAGTAGCCAGCGGGTGCTCCAATGTGATTTCAACAGCCACGGTAGCGGCATCATAACTTGCGCTCAATGTATAGTTGAATACAGTACCTGATTTCTCAGCTACATCGCCGTTGATAGTAACAGTTGCATTGTTATTGTCGCTTTCTGCGCACTCACGGGTAACGGCGAGAGAATATACATTCGGGTTCATACTTGAACCACCGCCTGTGATATCTGCGCGATAGAGATAAATTGCATTCTTTCCTGTTGCAGCAGCATTGAGCGCAATCTTATTTTCTCCTTGAACAACACCACCAATCTTTTCGCCAATCTTAGTTGTTCCTTTATCGGAGAATAGTTGCAAGTTCGCAGATGCGTTTGTAACATATACGATGGCGGTATCGCCTGCCATAAGAGTTCCGGAAAGACCGGAAACGCCTACGTATTGACCATTGCCGCCTAATTTATAACCAGTTTTCTCATCAAAAGTGTTAGAGGTGGTAGATGCATTGATGTCTTTTGTACCGGTTAAAACACCACTTAAATCACCAGCTTTATTGTTGGTCAGTGTCACTTTAATCAACTCACCGCAGACTTTGGTAACAACAACCTCTTTAGCGTCGGATGCAATCCATGTGTCTTCTGCGTTGAACTCGTTGCGAGCCTTGCAAACGATAGAGTGATCGCCTTTAACGGCAGTGTAAATAAACTTAGCAGAGTCGCTACCTTGTTTATTTCCATCCAAATACCACTCATATGCAGTAGCGCCCACTGCGGTAGCGGTATAGGTCAGTTCTTGACCAATAACACCTGCTGCCGGACCATCGATAGTAACGGCGGTTACAGGGCTAGCATCTAAAACAGTTACAGTAACGCTTTCTTCAACGGCACAATGATTGTTAGCATCCATTGCTTGACTAATTGTGATAACAAATTCACCTGCTTTTAGGAAAGTATAGTTGTTGATGTTTGTTTTTGAATAATCAACATCATCAACTGCAGCCGCACCGTTTTTCTTTACGTCAACTGTACAGCCATTAGTGTTAATAGAGCTGAAACCAATATTGTAACCATTGTTTACATATAGAGTGGTATCTCCCTTAATTGTGGATTCAGGATCGGTGCAAGCGTTTTCATACGTAATTTCTACCGAAGCCACGTAGAATGTTTGACCATCACCGAAATTAACTCCACTTTTATTCACTTTCTTGGTGGGATTTGTTGCATTGTCTACTTTTACGCGACGGAAAATACCTGCTATCTGGGTCTTTTCGGGCAGGTTTTGAAATGTGTAATAAGCATTCTCACATGCTACATCATAGCCGCTAAAGGAGACTAATTCAGCACCATCAAAAGATTCTGTTATAGCATTACCTTTCCAATATAAAGCAGGAATGTTCTTAACAGCGCCGCTTCCTGTTGAGTTCGTAGCTCCGTTTACAACAATTTTAGTAATGTATTTTTCATTTGCAGTAAAAAGAACCTGTGCCTGTTCTTTCAAACTGCTTACTAAGATTGTGTCTGAAGAGTTTTTTACCTCACATACATCTGCTTTGTTCTGCGTCTGTCCATCCTTGCATAGGTTTTTGTTTGCAGGGTTTGCATCAAAATAGGGTGTAATTCCAGACTTCGCTGTGCCAGCCTTAATCTCAGCTGCTGTGAATGTCACTGTCTCAGCCCACAAGCTGAAGCTTGCCAGAACGGCTGCGGCTAATGTGAATAATTTTCTCATAAATTTTGTGTTTTAAAAGTTAAACGAAAAATTGAGTTGTTTATAATAAAGTTAACTATTTGTCTCTATTGTGAAAAAAACTTTTTTATGTTTATTGTTTTTGTACAATTATTTTGTACCATTCACCTGTATTTTGCAAACCGTATTTTACAAAATCGCCACAAATGTACTGCTTTTCGCGCATATACGCAAATATATAAGGTCTTATTTCGCGTTTTTGCACACATTTCGTCAAAAAGTGCACAATTTTTGCATTTTATCTTCAAAAAATTTGCGCGTTTGGCAAAAAAGTCGTAACTTTGCATGCTTTTTCCACGATATGAATACATATAGAACATTTTAAACACGAAAAGTACATATTTTGCTCAAAAACAATAAATTAAATCAACCAAAATGAAAAAAATCACAACACTCTGTCTTTCGCTCCTCGTAGCGATTACAGCATTTGCTGTTCCGGCTAAGCGCGGATGGCAAACGCGCACCCAGGCAGATGGTACTACCATTGAGGTGCAGCAATTTGGTGATGAGTTCTATCACTACATGATCAATCGCGATGGCAAACAAGTTCGCGAAGTAAATGGTATGTTCGTTGAGGTAGGCGAGGCTCCAACTCCTGCAGTAGCTAAAGCACGCCGCGCGAAAGCAGTAGCCCGTCGTCAACGCAAAGACGTAGGTACTACGCCGAATTTGGCACCAAAGGGTATCGTTATTCTTGCTAACTTCAGTGACAAGTCAATGCAGTCTAGCCACACGAATGCTACGTTCAATGAACTTTGTAACTCTACTAATTGTACTGTTAATAGCGGCTACCCGTCTGCTGCGCAGTACTTTGCTGATCAATCGAATGGTTCCTATCGTCCTGTATTTGATGTCTTCGGTCCGGTAACTCTGAGCCAAAACTTGGACCATTACGGACATAATATTGATGGAGATGGTAATCCTACCGACATCTCTGATCCTGAACAGGCAGAAGACCAGTATGCTACCGATGCTGTTATTGAGGCTTGTATTTTGGCGAACCAGCAATATACAATCAACTGGGCTGATTACGACTCGGATAACGATGGTTATGTAGATTTCGTATATGTCATTTATGCTGGACAAGGAGAGGCTGATGGCGGTGCTGCAAATACTATCTGGCCGCATAACTGGAGTATTCAAGAGCTGGTAACTAAATATTCGAGCACCACTAACTATACCAAAGCGCAAACGAAATTGGGTGGCAAATATCTTGACAACTATGCTATGTCTGCTGAGTTGTCTGGCACCAAATTAGGTGGTATTGGTACGCTTTGCCACGAGTTCGGTCACGTAATTGGTCTGCCGGATCTCTATGACACCTCTTACGGAATGGTGTACAATAATAGCCTCACTCCGAACGATTGGAACATTATGGATGGTGGTTCGTACAATGCTAATGGTCACTGCCCGCCTAACTATGACCCGTGGGAGAAAGACTTCTTCGGTTGGCATACCCCGATTAACCTCGGATCGGAAGGCGCAGTGCTCGAGCTCAAAGCCAATGGTACCGAAGGTTATCAGGCATATCAAATCAACACTTCCGGTAACTATGTTGGTCCGACGGATTCCGGTCTGCGTTACTATATCGAGAACCGTCAGGCAACTGGTTGGGATGCCCCGTTAACAGGACACGGTCTGCTCATTTGGAAGGTGAACTTTAATGCTACTGCATGGACAAATAACGCTCCGAATAATTCAAAAACCAGCGGAGCTCCGCTTTATACTGTCGTATCGGCTACCGGAACAGCAATCGGTTGGGACGGAGACAATGACAACTGTCCGAAGAATACCTTCCCGGGTAGTGGTAAAGTGACTTCTTGGAGTGGCGTTAGCGGCAAACCGCTGAAGGACATCAAGGAGGCTAGCCAAATCATCACTCTCACCTATATCGAAGAACCTGTTACACCGGTTGATCCGTTTGATATCAAATGGTATGTCGGCGGCGCAGAGTTTACAACGACGCAATCTACCAATACCGGTAAAGTTGTCCTTCCGACTTCGGAGCCCGCTGCTTGTGACGGTAAGACCTTCGTGGGTTGGTGCGCAAATGCTACTTACAGTAGCGCAACTACCGCTCCGACCTTCGTGAAAGCCGGTGACGCAGTAGAAGAAGGCGCTAAGTTCTACGCAGTCTTCGCTACCGCAGAAGAAGGTGGTGCGACTTCTTGGCAACTTGTTTCCAACGCTTCGTCGCTCAGCGCAGGTGATGTGCTCGTAATAGCTTGCAGCTCGAAGGGCGTCACTGCTGGAGATATCTCATCTCAGATCATGGCTTCTGTAGAGTCGACCTTCAGCAGCAATAAGAGTGAGATTACTTCCTTGGGCAGCGAAACAGTTGAATTGACTCTTGGCGGTAGTGCTGGTGCATGGACGCTGAGTTCCGCAAGCGGTCTGCTCGGTGCTACGGCGGTTAAAAAACTGGCCTGGGGTAGCGGTACAACCACATGGAGCATCTCTATTGCTAGCGGCGATGCCACTATTCAAAATGGCACGGAAAGCTACGGACGTTTCTTGTACAACGCGAATAGTCCTCGCTTTGCTCCTTACACGTCTGCTGCGAATGCTTCTATGATCCTTCCGCAGTTGTATCGTAAGACCGGTGGCGTTTCCTACAAAGACTATACTACCTCTTGCGAGACGCAAGGTATCGAAGATATCCTTGAGGATCCGCACGCAGCGGTGAAGGTGATCCAAAACGGACACATCTTTATCCTCCGCGGCGATGCAGTATATGACATCACTGGTAACCGTGTAGAATAATGAAACGCTTATCAATTATATTGATTGTCGGTATATGCACTCTCAGTTCTGCGCTATGCAGGGCTGAGAGTGTTGCTATTCCGCACCATTTCCAGACCATGTTTATGGCTGGCGAGTTGACTTGGACAGGTTCCCCAACGAATTACGCCATCGGCTATACTGATTTGGTAACCTATACATGTTCAAATTCTGGATCGTTTACGCTGGATGGCTCTTCTCACTTTCAGATTACTTTGCCAAGTGGCGGAATTGTTCAAACATCTCCAGCGGTGGAGAACTTGACGTTATTGACACTATCGCATTCTTACGGCTCAAAACCAACGTGGATAAAGATTTATATATCAACAGATAACTTCACATGGACGGAGATTGCTGCTACACATATGAATAAGACCATAGACGCGCCTATGCCCGTTAAAGGCAATTATTTTATCAAGATTGTAAATGATTCAGGTGCAACGGTTAGTTTTCAAACCTTTCGTTGGGTTTACGACCCCTGCCATTGTCTGCGTGTAGTGAGCGAGTGAAAGTAGAGAACGATATATTAATCCCTGAATTGGCGCGCTTGTTGGCGGAGGAAAAAGAGGTGCGTTTTACGCCCTCCGGAATCAGTATGCGTCCCTTCATCGAAGGCGAAAAAGACTCTGTCGTACTTGCTCCGCTTTCGCGTGATCCGAGGCTCGGAGACATCCTTCTTGCGCGTGTGGTTAATCCAAATGGATTAAAATCCTACGTTTTGCACCGCCTCATCCGCATAAACACTAATGCTCCCTCCTTTTCAGGGGAGGGGTGGGGAGAGGCTTCTTATATTCTCCAAGGCGATGGAAATCTCTCCGAAGAAGAGAGTTGTACTCGCGAAGATATCATTGGTCTTGTTGTCCGTATTGAGAACCCTCAAGGCCGCCGCAAACCCCTCACTCGTGGCCGCCTCTGGCTCCTCCTCAAACCCTTTAGAGGCTTTCTCCTAAAAATCTACCGTCATACATTATGAAAACAATTCAAGGCTTTAAATTGCGCAAATTAGGCAACGAATATATCCTCGTCGGCGAGTCGATGGAACTCATCAATTTCAACAAGATGATCACCCTCAACGAGACCGCCGCTTTCCTTTGGAAAGAAGCCGAGCAACTCACGGTTTCTAAAGGTTCTTTTTCTGCCTCAGATTTATGCCATTCTCTCTGTGCGGAATATGACGTCGATCCCTCTCAAGCGATGACCGATATTGACACCACTCTCTCCTCCTGGCTGCAAGCGGGTGTTATTACTGAGTAATATAACATTTATTTAGGTTTATTGCTGCCGGTAGCCCATAATTCCATACATGCTATCGGCAGTGTTTATCTATGTGTTTTTACTATTTTTGAATTATTTTTGGTGTTTTTTTCTTTTTAGTCAATTATCTATTTTTCTGTTATTAAAACCTAAACCCGAATTTTGTTGCATAATATATGTTGTGCAACATATTTATGTGTCATTTTTTAAGATTAAACTACACATCCTTATTATTCGCGCGTAAAAATACGATAAAATTTGCCCAATTCAAATAATAATATTAATTTTGCGCACTTTTTTGATGGTAGAAACGGGCAAAACGCACACAAAACCTTAAAAATCGTACATTTTGCCAAATCTACTTTGCAAAACAAGGTATCAGTCTTAAAAAATGACACAAAAAAATGAAAAATAGTCTTATAAATATTTCATATTTAACCCGCGCAGCCCTTATTCTGCTCCTTTTGTCTATAGGAGTAGGTGAAATGTGGGGGCAATGGAATTCGACTTTAACGGCAACAGCGAGTCCTTCTGTAGGTGGTGGCGTTTGTGCTTCAAAGAAAGACGTGAGTTCTTTGAGCGATTCGGACTATAGTTCTACTTCAACATCTGGCAAAACGTATTGTGCTACGATTTGGAGTACAGCAACATTTTACGCTTATTATAAGGTTAATCCTGGTTACAAATTTGTTAATTGGAGTACTGGTGCTACTTCCTGGAAAATTTCTGTAACTGCAGATAGAAATGATAAGAATCCTTCTGTAACAGCAAATTTTGCTCCGATAGACTATTCCATCCGCTTTAATGGCAATGGGGCTACAAGTGGAACCATGAGCAATTTGGCGATGAAGTATGCAACGGCTAAAAGTCTCACGGCTAATGCTTTCGCTCGCCAATATACAGTAACTTACACCCCTAATGGTGGTTCGTGTGCTACTGCTTCTGCAACAGCAAATTATACGTTTGCTGGTTGGAATTCCAATGCTGCAGGAACGGGCACTGCCTATTCTGCGGGACAGAGCGTTAACAATTTGACGACAACAGATGGCGCTGTAATTGATCTTTATGCTCAATGGAATAGCGCTGCTATTACGTTGCCTACAGCAACAAAGCCGGGCTGCGTGTTGGATGGTTGGTATAGTGGAGATACTAAAATTGGTGAGGCTGGCGATTCGTATACTCCGGCTGCAAATATCACTCTTACTGCAAAATGGATTGATAAATATACTCCGTCTATTACCGGTAGCAACCAAACCTTGTCTGTGGACGATGAACAAGCAGGTGCCTTCACTTTCTCGCATACAGATGCTCCTGAAGCCCACATCACGGTGCTCTCAATCAATGCCATCAATAACGGTGATGGCCAAGTAATTGAGTATGATGCAGTCAATAATAAGATTATTGCTCATAATGCCGGTGTCGCTACAATCTATTTTACTCAAGATGAGACTTCTGCTATCAAGTCTGGAACATCTGCAACCTATACTTATACGGTAAACAAAATCGGTAATACGCTTGCTGCTACGTTAGCTTATACCAAATACGTGGACGAAGCGATCACCAATGTAATTGCAAATAAGAATAGTAATGTAACGGTTACCACTTCTTCTTCCGATGCTACAATCGCTTACTATAATATTAGTGAGAATAAGATATATATTCCTAACTCTTCAGATAAATCGTTCAGCACGCGTGACATAACTATTAATATCGCGCAGGCAGAAAACTATAAATATACAGGTGTTGAGAAAAATATTGTTGTTACGGTTAATAAATATACTCCTGTCTTTACTTGGAATTCCGGGAATGTAACGTATTACTATAATACCAAGTCGTACGATATCTTCTCTACTACAAGCCCTTGTGATTATACCTTTACGTCGAGCAATTCTGCTTCGGCTGTTGCCGTTAAAGGCACTAAAGATACATTAATTATTTATAATGTAGAAGAGCCGGCTACGATTACTGTTTCCCAAGAGGAGAACTACAAGTGGAATGGCAAGGCCCAAGATTATGTCATTAATCCGGTAGAGCAAACCAACCATATAGAGGCAACACTTACAAGTAGTAATTATACTGCTTTCGCCTACGGAGCTCCATCCAATGCAACGTGGAGTGATAATGGTTGTAAATTGGGCGATGGCGGATTGGATAAGACGGCATGTGAATACATAATTCATTTTACAGGTGTGCCGGAATATTTGTCGTTCAACAAACACATGGATAATTACCTGGGACAGTTACCTGTTGGTTCTCAGAGTATAGTATATCAAAGTGCAGATGGGTCGAACTGGAGCCAAGTATGGATTAACGAAGAACGGAAAGCGGATGTCACTGCCGCAAATATCTTGCTTTCACCGACTGCCCGTTATTTGAAATTCTATTACAATGGCTCTATTTACTGCTATTATAGAAATATCCATATTACCGAGCTCAATCAATTCTCTGCTACTCCGGCATCGGTGAATTTTGGTGCGAAAGGAATCAACTTCGGAACGCAAGACGAAACCGTAGTGTTCAACCATGCGAACGCAGGTCGTATTACTACAATGGAAATCGTGGGTGACGATGCAGCCTATTTCTCTATCGAGCGTTCTACTATTCCCGGAACAGGACGTGATTTGTATGCTACCGCAAGTATTGTTGTTAGTTTCGATAATAAAAAAGGACCTGCCGGTCATGAGCCAGCTTATAGCGCTGTATTACGTATTGAAGACAATGCAACTCATTTCCTGAATATACCTTTATCCGGTGTGCGTGACGGTAAAACAGATCCGGAGTTCTCTTTCAATGCTAACCACTTACCTTATTTCGTGGGTACGAACATCGCTAATGTGGCTTCTTCATCCAATACTGATTATGCCAACTGTCCGTTGACTTTTGAGACTACTGATGCATCTATTGCAGAAGTCATTGATGGTACATTGCATATTTATAATAAGAAAGAAGAAGTGACAATTACCATCCGCCAAGGCGAGAACAAAGACTTCTCTGCAGGTTCCGCAACCTTCACCTTCACCCCGCGTGAGCGCCCGGAACGCGCTGTACCTTTGCAGTTGGTAAAATCTATCTATAATGAAGGTACCGTGGAAGCAGGAAGTAGATGTACTTGGTTAGATGATGATGGAGGTTGTATTCGTGTCGGTAATAACAGTACGATTATTGATGATTGGATTTGGTATGACTCGGAGAAAAACTTTACAATCGCTTTTGACGGACAACCGGGTAGATTGTCATTTGAATATAAAAACACCGGTTGGTTAGTAACTTCGGATCCAAGTGGTAACCATACGTATGAAGTACAAGAGTCTTCGGACGGAAGTTCATGGAATACAATTTGGTATAATGATGCTACTACTAATGAATGGACCGCAGTTAAAGAAGTGACTATCAATCCTTCTACTCGTTATCTGCGTTTCTCGTTCAGCGGTAACTATTGGTGCTTCTTCCGCAATATTAACATCAGTGAGTTAGTAGGCTATAAATATCTTCGTGCAGAGTCTGATGGACGCTACCTCAGCCGCGGAGCTAAATGGGGTACTCAGGCTATTGTAGATGACTTTGGCGTGGCGTGCCGTATTAGTAATTATACCAACGATAATACTAATTTCTACACTCGTTTCCTCTTTGCGGATAACCAGCAGTACTTGTACGAAGCTGACAATCATGAGATATTTACCGATGATGGTACGGCGGCTAATACTTATAATCTCTGGAAAGAGAATGTAATAGATGGTACTATTATTACTTTCCAAAGTGGTAATGAGTATCCTGGTGATAGCCGTAAGGGTCAGTATATTACCCTCGAAGATGATGCTCTGGCTTTGACAGCGGATGCCGCTGCGGCTACCAGATGGCAAATGGAGGATTATACTGAGCATGAGGCTTATATTACTGCAATGATGGATCGCGAGGCTGCAGAAGCCGCTGCTAAAGATTTCGGATCTTCAGTAAATACACTGGCTAAAGTGCGTACCGAAATTGCCGAGAATGATTTCGAGATGACTCCTATTGATATTCCGACTCTGGCATTAGGAGAACAAAAAGGCGAGTATCGTAGCGGTGTAGCGGGCACGAATGCCATATATGACAATACGATCTCTGATCTTGTGCCGGGATTCTACCGTTTGACTGTAAAGGCATTCTATCGTATCTCTTCTGCAGATATTGCATGGGCTTGTCATGCAGCAGGAATGGAAAGCGTGTTGGCATGTGTCTATGCTAATGATGTAGAATATCCAATACAATCGCTCTACAACTCTTATCACGTAAGTCCTTTGGAGACTTCGGATGAATTGCGTGGAGGTCACTATTATTCTACAGACTTGACTTCTGCAGGTGAAACTTTCGAAGATGCGAAACGCTATCTGAACGATGTGTATGTATATGTCTCTGCTGACGCAGGCAAGACTACAGGTACTCTCCGTTACGGTATCAAGAACCCATCTTATGTACCCGGTGCTTGGTTGGCTTATGAGAATATTACCCTTACTCGTATTGCCCGTAAGGAATTCATCTTTGAGGGAACAGAGGCTGACCCGACCGATTGGGAAACGAATAATAACTGGAATAGAAATACAGAACCGGACGAGCACCACGTAGTTATCATTCGCCATGATATCGAAATTGACGAAGAGGTATCAGTATTCGAGCTTCGTATCGAAGATGATGCAAAAGTAATAGTATTGCCTTCTGGTGGTCTGACTATTGGCGCAGGAGGCGTAAAAGGTGCTACTAAGAGTAACCTTATTCTTAAGGCTGACGCTGATGCTAAGAGCGCGACGAAAGGTAAGACCGGTTACCTCCGTATCTCTCCTGCTTATACCGGTACAATGCCTGAAGCAACAATTGAGTTGTTCACTATTGGATACTATAATATGGGTGTCTCCAATCATAATGCAATGGCTTCATGGCAGTATGTTGGTTCTCCTGTAGTAGAAAGTGTTGCAGCAACGTCTGTCTTCCGTGCTAGTTTTATTTACAATTGGGATGAGGCATCGGATTCATGGCAGAACAATCGTAGTAAATTATCACTGCAACCCTTTACAGGTTATGCGACTTCGCAGTTTTTTATGAAGGATGGTTGGCTGATTACGAATGCAGGCCAATTAGTATCTAATCAAGGCGTACAAGAAGTCAACCTCGGTTATTCTGGAGAAGAAAAAGGTCATAACGTAGTAGCGAATAGTTTCGTGGCTCCTATTGATATCACCAAATTCACTGATGATGACTTCGTAAATGCAGAGAATGTAATATATATATTCAATACTGGTTCGCGCGCTGACATTGAAGCTTTGGAAAGCACAAAGGGCGGAGAACTTGATGCTAAGGGACAATTTATACCAATTCCCGTAGGTTCTGCTAAGGAATTAAAGGGAGCTTTCTCTTTGCCTACCGCTATCGCGCCAATGCAAGGTTTCTGCGTGAATGCGAATGCAGAAGGGGCTAAGATAAAGTTTGATTATAGCAAATTGGTATGGGAAGGTACCAGTTCCAATGTACCTCTCCGTGTTAAAAACAATACGGAAAAATCGGCAACAGGAGCACTCTGTGTATCACTGTATGCTGATGGATGGAATGACAAACTTTATCTTCTGGAATCCGAGGATTACAGCGCTAACTATGAGAATGGTTATGATGCCAATAAGCGTATGAGTGGTTCTCTTAATGTATTTGCGATTGAGGATGAAAATCATCTGGCCGTAGATGCCACTAATTCTATCATAGGAACGCGCGTTGGAGTGCGCACGGGTGAGGAAACCGCGTATACGTTTAGCTTTAATAACTTCCGCAGCGAGAATGAATTAGCCTTGTTGGATAACGAAACAGAACAAACTATAGATATTGAAGAAGGAGTAGAATATACTTTCTTTGCAGAGCCGAATACCGTTATTGCTGACCGCTTTATGATTGTAGAGCGAGACAATGCCGATAAACCGGGCGTAACAACCAGTATCGAGCAAACGGCTGAAGTAAGCAAAGTACATAAATTTATTCAAAACGGTCAACTCTTCATTTTGAAGAACGGCGTGCTTTACGATGCTATGGGCAACGTAGTACGTTAATCGCCATCCGTTTCCCCTCGTGACGAGGGCACATTATTAAGGTATTAGTTTGAAAAAGATTATTTCCATAATAGTATGTCTGCTGTGTGCAATCACTGCGTTTGCGGTGAGTTATGCTTCGCCATACAAAGGTATAGGGCATAATATATACTCAGCACCACTTCATTCTTCCTCATCCGGTTTGGCGCAGGCTCCTGTGATCTCAATGAACTCTACGAGTACTCATGCAGGGTATGGGCGTGGAGTTGCGTATGCGAGTAGTACTGTTGTATCTACGAGATCTGCTGTGAAAGGAATATACACATCTGCTTCAAATCTTTCTAGTGGTCAAACATCTAGTGAGTCGTATGATAAGATGCAGATCTCTAGCAGGAGAAATTCTCCTACTTATCCTGTTCCAGAAGGAGCATGCGATCATTGCCAATGGGTATGGGTGGATGATTTGTATGAGCCTGGTTTAGGCGGGTATGTATGTGCAATCTGTGACGCAGATATTCTCAATGGCTGCCAGTGTGGTGGTGATTGCCATTGCGATGTGCCTATAACGGAAGACAAAGACGTATGGGCATTCATAGCCGCACTCGCGGGCGCGTACGCATTATATAAGGTACGCGCGGGAAAGACACCCTACGGTGACGTTCGCGATGATCGCGAGATGGTCGCGGGTTAACTCAGTTAATCTTTACGTTCTCTACTGTCGGGGCGAGCGAGAAAGCTTCGCCTTTAGCAGGGTGAATATTCACATTCTCAATTACCAGACCGTCCGTCTGACGGAAGAGTGCTCCTTCGGTAGCGCTGATATCGATATTACGCAGCGTCACATTCTGAATCTTCATCTCTGGAAGGCCGTTGAAATAGATGGCGCGTTTGATATTTGTACCTTTGACGTTCTCAATCACGATATTTTTGAATGCCGGCGTCTCTTCGCTCACTTGAGGAGCCTCAGCATTCATGCGAGCCGCTAACTCTTCTTCGCTCTCTTCGCCTGCACCTTTACCGCCGTAGAACAAGTCAAACAGCAGTCCTTCGTTAGGAATATTGACCATATTCACATCGCGGATGAAGATATTCTCTACCACGCCGCCACGGCCACGCGTGGACTTGAAGCGTAAACCGACATCCGTACCGATATAGAGATTGTTGGTCACCTCTACGTTCTTGATACCTCCGGACATCTCCGATCCGCATACAAAACCTCCGTGACCGTGATATACGACGCAGTCGTCTACTACTACGTTCTCCGTCGGGATACCTCTGTCGCGGCCCGGTTTGTCTTTGCCGGACTTCATACAGATTGCATCATCGCCTACGTCGAATGAGCAATGACTGATAACGACGTTCTTGCAGCTCTCTATATCTACGCCATCACCATTCTGACTGTACCATGGGTTACGTACATTGAGGTCGCGCAGGATCAGGTTCTCGCAGCACATAGGATGGAGATTCCATGCCGGGCTGTTCTCAAAAGTAACGCCTTCCAAAAGAATATTCTTGCAGCCTACGAAATGCAGCAGTACCGGGCGTAAGAACGATTTCACTACTTGCCATAAGCTATCATCGGTAATCACCGGTACATTCTGATCTAGGCAATAACTCTGCGCTAACAGCGATGCGCTATCCGGATACCAGATGTCGTTTGCTACGATTCCGCCTTTCTCTTTGAGGTGTTTCTTCCATTGACTTGGCGCCATCTTATTCTGCTTTAGCGGACGCCACCAGTCACCGTTGCCATTAAAAGTGCCGTGACCCGTAATAGCGATGTTCTCTGCATCGCGGGCATTGAGCGGACTCGTGCAACGCTTGGTCGGTATACCTTCAAACCACTCGTCATAAATCTCGTATAGATCCAAATCATGCGAGAAGACGACGAAACTGTTCGGCTCTGTGTACAGCCGCACGTTTGACTTCAGCGTAATAGGTCCGGTGGTATAAATACCGGCAGGAATGACAACCGTTCCTCCTCCTGCTTCGGTGCACTCGTCAATGGCTTTCTGGATAGCCTCAGTAGCTAAGGCCACGCCGGTGTTGTCCGCTCCGAAATCCACTACATTGAATGTGCGGTTAGGGAAGGACGGAACCTCCACTTTGGGCATCTTGAATGAGGCTGCCTTGGTCAAGCGGTTGATGTCACCTTGCTTGGTCGTTTGGAACTGCGGAGCAGAACAAGCTCCTAAAACGGCTGCAACAAGCAGCAAGATAGAGAAATGCTTTGTCATACGAATATTTCTTTTGGATAATTAATTTCTACTAACGAGAGTCCTTCAGCAGGGGCAGAGTGACCGGCCTTGCAGCGGTTCTGCGCCGCAATGATGGCTCGTATGTCTTCTGCGGTGCTCTTTCCTCGGCCTACGTCAAACAGCGTACCTACTACCGCGCGTACCATATTTCTTAGAAAACGATCAGCGCTGATTACGAAGTACGCCTCCGTCTCATTCTCGCGCACCCATTTCGCTTCGCGTACATCGCAGAGGGTAGTCTTGACATCTGTATGCACGCGGCAGAAGGACGCAAAATCTTGTTTGCCCAGTAGCACTTTGGCGGCTTCATTCATGGCTTCTAAATCCAAGCCTTCTGCTACGCGCGTATGGTTGAGATACTGGAACGGATCCTTGCGCGTAGTGATGCGGTAGTAATAAGTGCGCTCGAGCGCATCGAAACGTGCATGCGCATCGTCCTTCACACGCCGAATATCCTTTATCGCTAACGAATTCGGCAGCAGGTTATTCAGTCGTGCCCCGAAATTAGTGGGCACTGCTTTCTCTACATCAAAATGCGCAATCATCTTCTCTGCATGCACTCCCGCATCGGTTCTACCGGCGAAAGTCAAGGCAATCGGCTGGCGTAAGATAGTAGCGAATGCCGCTTCCATCTCTGCTTGTACGGTGTTCCCGTTCGGCTGGGTCTGTGACCCGTGGAAATCCGTGCCTCTATATGCAAACTCGATAAAATAACGCATTATTTCTTCTTTATTTGTTGGTTAATCTCCGGCGATAACTTAGCCGCATACGCAATGCCAACTCCGCCACCGATGATGACAGCGCTGCGCAAGAGACTGTCTATCCATATATTCTGTGCCGGCAGATAATATTGCCAGATTGCATTGAGCGCGAATAGCGCAAGCAGTAAGCCGAGTATCCACCACCATTGTTTATCTACTACGTGGAAGTGACCTAATGGAACGACCGTAGCGATAATCAGGATGTAATATAATCCATACGAGAGGAGGTTACTCAGCGCCGCGCCTTCCATCCCGTAGAGCGGCACCAGATAATTATTCAGTACAATCGCGCTGACGGTGAGGATGAGCGATAAGATCAAACTCAGCGCAAAATACCGCGAGAAATTCAACGCGGTTAAACAAATAGTGAATGTAGCCAAAATCAATTGACTTACACCCAAGATCAGCACTACGTTCTTCGCCTGCGCAAACGTAGCGCCGTTCGGTAAAATATGGAATATCAAATCGATATTCACCCATATAGCCAATAGGATAAATCCGCCGATGAGCAGCATATTACGCGTTACCTGACGAATAAGCGCAGAGCACTCGTCGTGGTTCTGCTCTTTGATGGCCCGCGAGAGCTGCGGCGATGCGATAGCTGCTAACGAACGGTTAGGTACGCTTACCATCACTGCCATGTACGTAGCGATAGCGAAGATCCCGGTGTTGTCCAAGCCCATCTTCGCCGTCACGAAGAACGACGAAAGGGTTGGTGCCAATACCGTGGTTACGGCGGAGAGGATAAGGAAACCGGTATATACCAAGTACTTCCGGACCAAACTCTTGTTGGCGCGAAGGAATTGCCAGTCGGGACGTAAGTTAATACGCTTGAGCGAGAAGAAATAGCAGATATTGATGGTTGCTGCTATCGCATGCACCGCACAAATCCCGATTACCATTCCATCAATGGAGATGATTCGGAAGGCGTAGAGTAGGTACGTTGCCAGCAGACCTACGCGTACAAACAATTCCCTTACCGCGCGCGGCACAACGATGTGCATCAGCGCGTTGCAAGTGGACTCGCATACTGTCTGATAGAGCATGAAGAACGCCAACGGCAGAACGAAATAGTAGTACTCTACGAATAGAGGCGATTTCTCGCCGAACCAGGCACCAAGAGGTACATGGCAGGCCCAATAGATGATGGCGAAGAGTACAAAACCAATGAAGGGTACTACTAATGCCCAGAAGAAGAACCCGTGATCTTCTTCGCTGTCTTTCTCCCGGAAGTACGGATAGAAACGTATCACACTGGCGTTGGTGCCTAATTGCGCCACGCCGATGAAGAGGATAGCCGCATCGATAAGCACTCGTGCCAACCCGATTTCCTCGGTCGTGAGGAAACGGGTTAACACGAAGAACGTGGTGACAACGCCTACGGCGATGCCCAGATAGGTAACTATCGTACCACGTATTGATTGCTTAGCGATGACGCCCATGATTGGTTAGCGTTTATTTGATGTCTAACAACTCAACCGTAAAGATGAGGGCAGAGTAGGGAGGAATAGACTGACCTGCGCCGCGCTCGCCGTACGCTAACTGATACGGGATAAACAGCTTGTATTTCGAGCCGACACTCATCAGTTGTAATCCTTCTGTCCAACCCTGGATAACGCCGTTGAGCGGGAACTCAATAGGCTCACCACGATCATAACTGCTGTCAAAGACAGTACCGTCAATCAGCGTACCTTCATAATGTACCTTAACGGTGGACTCAGCCGTCGGTTTCTTTCCCTTACCTTGCACAAGTACTTCGTACTGCAAACCGCTCTCGGTGGTCTTCACACCATCGCGCAAAGCGTTCTCTTGCAGGAATTTCTCACCCTCTGCTTTGGTCTCGCCGAAACGAAGACGTGAAACAGTCTCTTCTACAAACTGACCGGCTACACGCGGCTCGAATGGATCGGTGTAGTTATACAGACCATTGATGAAACCTTGCTTAATCAGGTCGAAATTGGTTTCCAGACCGGCGATGCCCAGCAGACCTACAGATTCTTGCTCGCGAATAGCTTTACCGATACTCTTACCCATGGTAACAATCTGCGGGTTGCGCACATCCTCTTTCAGACCCTTGTTGACGTTCTCTACAAATTCCTCGAAGTCTTTTCCGTCCTCGTCGTCTGCCAGCAAGTAAATCTTGACTTGCGCACCGTTGAGCACACCGAAAGCGTAGTTGAGCGAGTCGTTAAAGGACTTCAACTCAACTTTCTTTATTTTCTTCGGACATTTAGCAGTGATAGGTTTGTCAGCCTTGCCCTCTGCATTCTTCTGATAAGCGTTCATAAAGAATGCCTGAGCATCATCGGCCAGCATAATGGTGCTGTCGCCGAGGGCAGCATTCACCAGACCCTGGAAATACAGTTTCTCATTGAGTGTCCAAGCTGCGTTCTCTGCCAGACCTTTCTTCTCAAAAGTCTTCGCAGCAATACCGAGTTGACGGCCGGTCTGTGCTACTTCATTCAACTCCTCATCTTTATCTTGATAAGCGAGTTCGAGTGCGTCGATGAATTCAGCGATAGACTCATCGCTGCTGTCGTTCATCGGGAAGTAATTCTTTACCTGCAATCCATTCAACAGACCTACAGCGTAGTTGATAGAGTCGGTCTCGTTGTTCAGCGTAACGTCTTGTGCTTTGTAACTGTTGCCGCAGGAGATCATCGCCATTACGGCAAGCAGAAAGATACTAATTTTTCTCATTTGTGATGTGTAATTTGTTATTTGTTGATTGTATTATTGAATGCCGAGTAGTTCTACAGTGAAAATCAAGGTAGCGTAGGGTGGAATAGAACCGCCTGCTCCGCGCTCTCCATATGCCAGTTGGTAGGGAATGAAGAATTTGTACTTTGAGCCGATACTCATCAGCTGCAGTCCTTCTGTCCAACCCTTGATAACGCCGTTCAGCGGGAACGAGATAGACTCGCCGCGCTTGTAACTGCTGTCAAAGACAGTGCCGTCAATCAGCGTACCTTCATAATGTACTTTTACGGTGTCGGTGGCTTTCGGTTTCTGACCTAACGTAGTTTCCAATACCTCGTACTGCAAACCGCTGGCTGTCGTCTTCACGCCTTCGCGTTTTGCATTCTCTGCCAGGAATTTCTCTCCTTCCTCTTTGGCCTTGGTGGAGGCGTTCATTACAAACTCGATGCCTGCCTTGAACTCATCGTAATTGAGTTCTTTCTGTCCGTACTCCATCAGGTACTGAGCGACGGACGTGCCTAATTGAAATGATAAACTGTTTGTGTTCATATATAATTCGTTAATTCATTAATTCGTTCAACTCTTTAATATCGCAGCATAGCGCGATAGGTATTTGCCGAGGATGTCAAATTCAATATTGACAACCGTACCGACTTTGATATATTTGAAATTCGTATTCTCCTCGGTATAAGGGATGATACAAACGGATACATACCCTTTGTCGCCTTTCACGTCCGGTTCGCAAACCGTCAGACTCACACCATTGATCGTTACCGAACCCTTATCTACGCAGAAATAGCCGCGCTCAATCATCTCTTTTGTACTCTCGTATTCAAAGCGATAGTACCAACTGCCATCGGTCTCTTTGGATTCGATGCACGTTGCCTTCTGATCTACGTGACCTTGTACGATGTGCCCGTCTAAACGACCACCCATCAGCATGGAGCGCTCTACGTTGACCCAGTCGCCTTCTTTCAGCAGATCCAGATTAGTCAGTCGTAGCGTCTCTTGCATTGCGGTAACGGTATAGAGGTCGCCTTCTATCTTCACTACCGTCAGGCATACACCATTATGCGCAATCGACTGGTCGATGCTTAGTGCCTCGCCGAAAGGATTGCGAAGCGTGAAATGTTTATTGGTTTGCTCGGTCTCAATCTTAACGACCTGAGCCATTGTTTCTACGATTCCTGAGAACATTTTGAATAGGAAAATCTTTTCGGGTTAATATAAATAGGTATATGCCAAGCAGCGCGGTACCGATAGCCATCATAATCCACATATTATGGATATAATACAGGCGCAGCGCATAATAGACAGCCAGCAGACCAATCGTCAAAGCAGTGTATTGACCGATGCGCTTGAGGTCGTAAGGTATTGGGGCTTTCTTCTGACCAATGAAATACGAGAGTAGCATGATCACGAAGTAGCAAACGAGACTACTCCCGCAACTTGCCCAATAACCGATCAATGGCACACCTACAATCTGCAGCACTAAGGTGATGGCCAAACCAATCAGCGAGAAGTACGCGCCCCATTTCGTCTCGTCGGTTAACTTATACCAGAAACTGAGGTTGAAGTATATCCCTTGGAATACATATGTCCAGAGCACTACCGGTACAATCTTCAGTCCCTCCCAATACGCGCTTGCGACGATGTATCGGAAGATATCCAGATAGAAGATCACGCCTAACAAAATCATATACGAGAAGATGATATAGTACTTCATCGCATCGGCATATGCTTCTACGGATTGACGGTCCTTATGTTTGGCAAATACAAACGGTTCATACGCGTATCGAAACGCCTGCGTGAACATCATCATCACCATTGCTACCTTAAAGCACGCACCGTAGATACCCAACTGCGCCTGTGCGTCTGCTCCGGTATAAAGGTACGGAAAGAGAATACGGTCCAGCGTCTGGTTCATGATTCCGGCTACGCCTAATACCAGCAGCGGTAAGGAGTATCGAAGCATCCCGCGTAGTACGCTTCCGTCAAATCGTCCGCCTCTCGGTAAGGTGAACGGCAGCAGACAAAGCGTCTGGATACCGGTAGCGAGGATATTACTGAGGAACACATAGAATACATCATTCTTGCCTAAGATAACAAGGAAGAGGATGTTAAATGCTATATTCAGCACCACAAACAGCAATTTGAGTGCTGCGAAGAGGAGCGGTCGCTTCTGATAACGCAGATACGCGAAGGGGATGCACGCAAAGGCATCGATGGCCACGGTGGCGAACATCATAGAGATGAACTCCGAGTGGTCAGGATATCCCAATACATTCGCGATGGGGTGTTGGAAGATGATGACAAGCAGTGTAAATAAGGTACTGCTGATGAACAGCGATCCGTAAGCGGTTTTATATACCGTACTCGGATCATAGTCCTCGCGGTTGGCAAAACGGAAGAAACCCGTCTCCATGCCGTACGTGAGGAGCACAAGCAGCAATGCCGTCCATGCGTAGATATTCGTGACTATGCCGTAGTCCGCTGTGCGCGCTAAAGCGTAGGTGTACAGCGGCACCAATAGGTAGTTCAGAAACTTACCTATGATACTACTCAGTCCGTAGATGGCGGTGTCCTTCGCCAAGGATTTCATTTCACTCATGGCCTGCTACACAAATGACAATTTCGCCTTTCGGTGCTGTCTGTTTAAAATGACTAATCAATTCCGCTAACGTACCGCGCACCGTCTCTTCATGAATCTTACTGATCTCACGTGTCACGCTTGCTTTGCGCTCTTCGCCACAGACGGCAGCTAACTGCTCCAGCGTCTTCACCAGTCGGAAAGGTGACTCATAGACGATAAAGGTCTCATCCAAACCGGCTAAGTGCTGCAGACGGGTCTGACGACCTTTCTTCTGCGGCAGAAAACCTTCGAAGTAGAAATGGTTATTGGGTAAACCGCTATCTACTATCGCCGGCACAAAAGCCGTTGCACCCGGCAGACACTGGATCTCAATCCCTGCCTCTGCTGCGGCTCTTACCAAGAAGAAACCGGGGTCACTGATTGCCGGAGTACCGGCGTCAGAGATGAGCGCGATGTTTGCCCCCGCTTTCAGTCGCTCCACGACATCCGCACTCGTCTCGTGCTCGTTGAACTTATGATGGCTCTTGATCGGCGTACGGATGTCGAAATGCTGCAGCAGCACACCACTGGTGCGCGTGTCTTCGGCAAGGATCAGGTCCACCGACTTCAGTACCTCTATGGCGCGGAACGTGATGTCCTGAAGGTTACCAACCGGTGTCGGAACGATATATAGCATTATCCAAATCTACGATGTAAGGTGATTAAGAACTGCTGGTAGGTACTGCTCTCTGTATCCCAGTTGAAGCGACTGATGTATGCCACTGCCTCATCAAACGAACCCAACTCATTGAGTTCGGTTAAGGTGCGTTGCATCAATTCGGCATTCTGACCGAAGAGTTCACGCTGATACAAGAAACGGTCACCTAACGAGATAGCCTGACGGATGTCATCGACAGCCTTGCCGTAAAGCGTAGCGTTCGGAGATGCAGGTTCTTCAATGACAGGTTCCGGTGCTACTACGGGCTGCGGCTCTACTACAGGAGCAGCTACCGCTACCGGTTTCTCCACCACTACCTCTTTGATGACTTCTACCGGTTTCTCCACGACCTTCTCTACTTCTACGACCTTCTCCACTACTTGTGGTTCCGGTGCGGGACGGTTCTTCAGTTCCGCAACCTCTGCTTCGAGGGCTGCGATACGAGCCTCTTGAGCAGCGATGCGTGCCTCTAAGGCTTCAAAATATTTTACTAATTCATTCATTATTTTGTTGCGTCTTCTAATTTACCCATCATTGCGAACATAAAGATTGCAGCTACGAGACATACTCCGATGAATACGCTCCATACGAGCCACAACGGCAGGTTGCCCCAAAGGAAACCACCTACGGATACCAGGAAGTTACCCAACGCTGTGGCTACGAACCAACCACCCATCATCATTCCTTTGTATTTAGGAGGAGCTACTTTGCTGACAAACGAGATACCCATCGGGCTGAGCAGCAACTCACCGAAGGTCAACACTAGATAGGTGAGGATCAGTACGTTTGCATTCACGAATGTTCCTTCGCCTGCTTCGCGTGCCAACTCTTGAGCACTTGGAGTCAACAGACCTATCGAGCAGAAAGCCATTACCGCATAAGCAGCTGCAGCCACTAACATGCCATAAGCAATCTTACGCGGAGCGGAAGGTTCTTTGCCGCCCTTTGCCAAGGCACCGAAGATAGCCATGCTAACCGGCGTCAAAGCTACTACGTAGAACGGGTTGAACTGCTGGAAGATAGGAGCAGAGATACCTAACTCTGCCGGGTGGTTAAGATATTTATACGCAAGAGCGCCAATGATGCCTATGCCGATACATCCCCATATTGTTTTAGCTTTGCGTGAGTTGTCTCCGAAGACTCCAAAGAGAGCATACACCAAGATGGCTACCAGCACAAGGTTAATGATGTCGAATGCCATCGTCTGTACACCTGTGATAACCGGTGTTACGAACTCATTGGCGAAATAGGTAAGCGTCAGACCATTCTGGTGAAAAGCCATCCAGAAGAAGATCACCACTGCAAATACCAGACACAGAGCAACGATACGTTTCTTGGTTTGCTCCGGCGTCAACTCCTCTACTTTCTGTCCGCTGGCTGCGGCTTGTTTAGCGGTGTTCTCTACATGCTTGAACCACGGACGGCAAGCGTAGTAGATCGCGATACTCAGTACTAGCGAAGCGCATGCGACTGCGAAGGCAAAGTGATAACTATCGTTCATGCTTACGCCTAACGACTCACGCGCCCATTCCATAATCTTTACCGCTGCGGTCGGCGCGAACATCGCACCTACGTTGATGGCCATGTAGAATAGCGAGAATGCGGCGTCACGACGGTCTGCGTACTGTGGGTCGTCATATAAGTTACCTACCATCACTTGCAGGTTTCCTTTGAATAGACCGGTACCGAGACTAATCAGTACCAGCGCAGCAATCATGCCGATCATGGCTACCGTGGTACTACCTGACTCGATGCCACCCATTGGCAAAGCCAGAAGCACATACCCCAGAAACATAATGATGATACCGATGGTTACGCATTTACCGTAACCGATCTTGTCTGCTACGATACCACCGATCAACGGCAAAAAATACACGAATGCCAGGAAGGTGGAGTAGATAGTGCCTGCAGCACCGGCAGACAAACCGAAATTAGCGCGCAGGAACAGCGCGAAGACGGCTAACATGGTGTAGTAGCCGAAACGCTCGCCTGTGTTGGCCAATGCCAACGCGAACAATCCTTTTGGTTGATTTCTAAACATATTATTTTGATTTAAAATTTAAAATCACGGGATAATATACTATGTATATTATAGGGCGCAGGAGGATGCGTTAATGGACCGTAGTTAGTCCGATGTTACTATGTCGCACCATCCGTATTTATCTTCCGCTCGGCCGTATTGGATATCTTTCAATGCGCGGTAGAGGGCCGTCAGTACCGGACCGGGTTCCGGACCGAACGAATAGATCTTCTCGTTTTCGGGATCCAGCACTTTATCTATCGGCGAGATGACGCAAGCGGTGCCGCACGCTGCGGCTTCACTCATCTGAGCCAGCTCCTCCAGACGAATCCTTCTCCGCGTCACTTTCAGTCCCATCTCTCGCGCCAAGGTCATCAGACTGTCATTCGTGATGCTCGGCAGGATGGCTGATGATTTCGGCGTTAGGTACTCAATCTCACCGCATGGCTGTCCGTCTGCGGAGAGTCTCCGCTTTATGCCGATGAAGTTCGCTGCGCTACACTCGTCGATATACTTATGCTGGCGGGCGTCTAAGAAGATGCAATCCATACCTGCTGCGTGTGCAATCTCTGTGGCGCGGAAGGACGAAGCGTAGTTGCCTCCTACCTTAAATTGACCTGTTCCGTAAGGCGCTGCACGATCGACATTCCTATTGACGACAAAAGTCGTGCAATGGAACTTACCAGGGTAGTACGGACCGATAGGAGAAGGGATGACGATGAACTCAAAGTCCCTTCCTGGACCTACACCTAAGCGAGGCGTCGTACCAATCAGCAGCGGACGGAAATACAGCGTTGCTCCTGTGCCATAAGGCGGTACGAAATCCAAATTCTTCTCCAGCGCCAAACGGATAGCACGTCCGAATAACTCTTCAGGCACAGGTGCCATAAACAGGCCCTCTGCACTCTTCTGCATACGTCTCGCATTATCACGCCAACGGAAGATACGGATCTTACCATCCACTCCGCGGAAGGCTTTCAATCCCTCAAACGCCTCTTGTCCGTACTGCAGACAAGTGGCGGATACATGCAAGTGCAGGAACTTATCCTCCGTAGCGTAGGGTTCTTCCCATACACCATCATGATACGCCGCCCGAACGATGTAGTCGGGTTCGGTGTAATGAAATCCTAATTCACCCCAATTGATATCTTGTCTCATTGCCAAATTCAAACAATGTGTCTAATATACTCTGTCCGTTACCGAACCAATGATTTAATTGCTCGCCTCTCCAGTCCTCCGTAGGACGGTAAGCAAAACCCTCCACGTGTTTTGGACTATTGAGTAGTAGTTGCATGATCGTCTCGTGTAGTCCGTTATTCAGGTCCCAAAGCCATTTCGTCTCCTTCTCGTACCACGGCTTGAAGAACTCTGCGTAGTAGTCGAAGAACGGGGTGTGCTTGTATGCCGAGACGAGACTAATCCAATGTTGGTGCTGCCAGTGGCTCTGATAACTAATCTCGATGTCGCGCGTCAGTTGCTTATGCTCCACTTTCTTCACCGGTACACTCAGTGTCAAAGGACCATCTGGCGTGGTGATCAAGCATCGGTTGCGGAAGGTCTGTTTCTCAAAACTCTCCAGTCCCTCTATCTCTACTTCCGCCGGATTCGTCAGATACGCTCTGTACCAGTCTGCCGGAGCCAAATATGCCACGGGTAAGGTCATCTTCCTGTTGCTTTACGACCTAAGCGGTCCCAACGAATCTTATGGTTATCTTTATCTATGCTCAACCAGATAAAGACGGGTCGGCCTACGATGTGATCTTCGGGCACAAATCCCCAGAAGCGGCTGTCAGCACTATTATGACGGTTGTCGCCCATCATCCAGTAGTAGTCCATCTTAAACTCATACTCATCGCCGATCGTCATCGGTTGGAACTCATACGCCTCGGCGATGCGTTTGTAAAGCCAGTAGTTCTCTTCGGTAATCAGCACCTTGTCGCCCTTCCGAGGAATATATATCGGGCCGTAGTTATCGCGTGTCCAATCGTTATGACCTAATGGGTAAACGGCTCCGCCTTGCTCCTCATGCTCTACGGTCACAACTGTCACATGCGGGTTCTTCCCTATCTCCGCTTTCATGGCTCGCGTCAGCGGGAAATGCCACGTCGTTGCATCTACCTGTACGCGGTCGGCAATGCTGATACCGATCTTCTCCAGGTATTTTGCGCCAAATACATGACCGTCCGTCTGCACGAAATAATTGAGTTGCACTCCTTCGCGTGTGGGTTCCTCTTTCCACTCTCCACTTTCCTCTTTTGTGAAAATCACATTATTGATGATCTGCAATGAATCGCCCGGAGTACCTACGCAACGCTTCACGTAGTTCTCGCGACGGTCTACAGGACGAGAGATGATCTCTCCGAAAACATCCTTGCGACTCTTAATCAGTCCTTCGCCATAGTAGTACCGTAGCGTATAATAATCAGGGTTCTGCATCTTTGCGCAAACGGTGTCACCGGCTGGGAAGTTAAAGACGACGATGTCGCCCTTCTGCGGACTGGTCCAACCTGCCAGACGCTTGTATTCCCACTGCGGTTTGGCGATGTAACTCTTGCCGCCACCTAACCACGCCGGCATGGTGTGTTGTACCAGCGGCATAGACAGTGGTGTTTGTGGTACACGTGCTCCGTAGGCCATCTTGCTGACATATAGGAAGTCGCCTACGCGCAGCGTCTTCTCCAGAGACGAACTCGGTATCTGGTAGTTCTGGAAGATATACAGATTGATGAAATAGACGGCGATCAGCGCAAAGAGGATCGCATCTATCCACGAGCAAACGGTGTAAAGCGTCTTATTGCTGTCTTTGTATTTGCGCCACCAGGAATAATTGATATACTTCGTGGTGAAGGCGTCGATGATGAGGGGCAGGAGAACGATCCAACCCAAACTCTTCCAGTCGCCCCAAGCCACCCAAAGGACAAAAGCGATATACAATCCGCTCCAAACGCCGGCACGAATCCATCCGCCACGCGTGGTCTCTTTTATTCTATCTTGAAAACTTTTCATACTAATTTCTCTGCCGCCATTACTGCGCCTAAGGCAAAACCTCTACGGCCTTTCGCTATGTGTGTGATGATTATCGTATCTTCTTCGCTATCCCATTTTACCTCATGCGTACCCGGCACCTCTCCTTCGCGTATACTCTCGATAGGTACATTTGTTCCGATAGCCTCGGCTAAGGTCTTAGCGGTACCCGAAGGCTTGTCGAGTTTATGAATATGATGCGTCTCGGTGATGGAGGGCGTGTACTGCGGTTGATTAGCCATCGCTGCGGCTAAAGTCTTGTTGAGTTCAAAGAAGATATTCACGCCTACCGAGTAGTTACTGCTCCATACGAGCATCGGCTTGGTATGTGAGCGCTTGTCTTCGTCCAAGAGCTCCTGCGCGTTCCAACCTGTTGAACCACATACTACGGGCACGCCCTGCGCCCACGCGCGTAAAATATTATCTTTCGCTGTCGCAGGTGTTGTGAACTCAATCGCTACATCGGCCTTGTTGAGGTCAAAGGCATCACCTACGTCAATGCGGGCCACGACCTCGTGACCGCGCTGCAGGGCAATCTCTTCAATCATATGCCCCATCTTACCGTAACCTATAATCGCAATTCTCATACGCACTAAAAAAGCGCACAAAGGTACATTTTTTTTCTCATATATGCAAATGCATATATTTTTTTCTACAATTTACGCGAATTTATAGCACTCCCAGGCTGTTTAGGAAGATGACTATAATCGCCGCAGGTACTATCCAGCGCAGGAAGAAGACAAATATCTTCCTTGCCCAACGCTTGATGGCCTTCTCTTTAGATAACATTCCTTTCTCTCCATCTTGTGGCAAGAACCATCCCACGAACAGCGACATACCTAATGCTCCTAACGGCATCATGATGCAGGATGTGATCTCATCAAATGCATCGAAGAGCGAGTCGACACACACACAACTGATGATGAGTACCATTACGACCGCCGAGACGATGAGTACACTCTTTTGACGGTCCATCGGATGTTTCAGTTTCGCCGTCGCTTCTGCAAGGAAGGCCACCGAGACCTCCATCAGCGAGATGGTGGATGTCAGTGCCGCAATACAGAGTAAGGTGAAGAAAAGCACTGCGCTTAACCATGCAAAACTCATCTGCTCAAAGATAGCGGGCAGCACGACGAATACCAACTGTGGTCCTTCGGCGGGGTTGAAACCGAACGCAAAGACAGCGGGGAAGATGATCACGCCGGCTAGCAGGGCCACGAGGGTATCTAAGATGATCACTTCTACGGATGTACGTGGCACATCTTGCGTCTTTGGCATGTATGCTCCGTAGGTGATGAGTGCTCCCATGCCGATGGAGAGACTGAAGAAGCACTGACCCATGGCTTCCATCACCACTTTCGGTGTTATCTGCGAGAAATCGAAACGGAAGAAGAACTGCATACCTATGTTACTGCCGTCGAGCATCAGTACTCTTCCGGCCATGAGAAACATCATCAACAGCAGCAGCGGCATCAGGATCTTGCTGAGGCGCTCGATACCTTTATTCACATCAAACCAAAGCACCGCCGCCGTCATTACTACCGGCAGGGCACTGAAGAAAATCGTGCGGGGTAGGTTAGACGTCATTTGTGTGAAATGCGCCGTGAGACCATTCATGTCCATCCCATGGAAGGCATTGACGAGAGCTTCGGCTAAATAGTTAAAGCACCAACCTGTCACCACGAAATAGAAACCCATAATCAGCAACGCCGTCAGCATACAGAGCCAACTTAACCACTGCCAGCGGTTGTTACCGCTCAGTGCGCGGAACGCACCGTAAGCACTCTTGCCGGACCGCTTACCGATGAGGAACTCCGTCATGATCAGCGGCATGCCGAAGAGGAGTACGCAAACCAGATAGACGACGAGGAAAGCACCTCCGCCGTTCTCTCCGACGATGTACGGGAATTTCCAGATATTACCTAAGCCTACGGCACTACCGGCCGCCGCCATGATAAGACCTATCTTCGAAGAAAAAGTTGTTTTACTCATTATCAATAATCATTTCGCAGTGTTGACAATCGAATCGAAGCGCTAAGCGCTGACCTGTACGAAGACGCAGGTAGCGCGGTTCCTTGCCTTGCGGGTAAGGATTCGTCTTGCGGCAGTGCCCTAACTCAAAGAGCAGGCAGTAACGGCAGGTCATTAAAGGGTGCTTCGTCTCCATTCGTTCAATACACTGATGGGTATAAAATAGGGTTTTGAAACCACTGTTATCTCTTTGGCTACGTATGGTGTGTCGCCTAACTTGCTGAGTTGCGTACGGATGGTTGTCATCGCTTTCTCGGCATTCTTTGCCGGCTCGTGCGGATAAGCGAAAGAACGCTCTTTGTCTCCGATACGCAGCGTAAAGCCTTCCTCCGTCTCGCGGAAGTCGATATTTACCGGTATTTTTCGCTCGCTCTTAAGCGACTTTGTAAATTCAATATCGTAGTTCCTGTATAATGGCTGACTACTGATGGCTGACGGCTGAAGGCTGACGGCTTTGTTGATTTTCACGATATTTCCTTCCACACCGTTCACATTACATCCTTCGCTGCCGATGGTCAGACCATCACCGTTGTGTAACTCGATGCCGTCTTCTAATTGTACGCGCAGGGTGTTGCCTTTTGTTTCCAATACCTCGCCTATGTACTCACCTGTGGACTTAGGTGTCTCCCAATTGGCCATATGTGGTTTGCGACCATGCAGGAAATAATCTATCCCTCCGCGGTGGAAGGTCTTCTCCGGGTTAGGCGTGAAGGAGCGTGTATAAACATGCCCGTTGCTGTAACCCAAACTATCTAACTTCTCGCGATAGTACGCCGTCACGTTCGTCACGTAGTCCGCATCTTTGAGTCGTCCTTCTATCTTAAACGTCGTCACACCGGCTTCAATCAGTTCCTGTAAGTACGCACTGCGGTCGAGGTCCTGAAGGGATAATAGGTACCGCTGATGGATAGGTTGACCGTCCTCTTCGAGTACCTCATTGCCTTCTACGTCCAACAGGTCGTACGCCATTCTACAGAACTGTGCGCATGCGCCTCTATTCGCGCTGCGGCCTGCTAATACTTCACTCATGAAGCATCGTCCCGAGTAACAAACGCACAGGGCTCCATGGATGAATGCTTCTAACTCAATCTCAGGCACAGCCTCATGGATAGCCTTTATCTCCTCGATACTTAACTCGCGTGCCAGTACGGCTCGTTTAAATCCTAACTCCCACAAGCGTTTCACCTGTTCCGGTGTGCGGTTGTCGCATTGCGTAGAAGCATGCAGGCGGATAGGCGGTAAGTCGTAGTTTAGTAAGTTTAGGTCCTGTATGATGAGGGCATCTACACCGACTTCGTATAAGTCTTTGGCCATCGCTACGGCCTTGGGGTATTCATCGTTGTGCAAGAGGGTATTGAGCGTCACGAGTACCTGCACGCCATATGCGTGCGCGTACGAAACGACCTCCTGTATGTCGGTGAGGCTATTGCCTGCCTTCTCGCGCGCACCGAAACACGGTGCGCCGATATAAATGGCATCTGCGCCGGCCTGTATGGCCGCAAACGCTACCTCTTTGTTTTTCGCAGGACTTAATAATGTCACCATAACCCCTAATCCTATAGTCCCCTCATCCGTTCACTTAGTCTATACATTACAATACCGGCGGTCACACTCACGTTCATTGAATGCTTCGTGCCGTACTGCGGAATCTCTATACATCCGTCGCAAGCATCAACTACTTCTTGCTGCACGCCAAACACCTCATGCCCTAAAATGACGGCAGTCTTAGGAGTGATTTGCGCAGCCATCTCTTCCAATGTCACGGAGTCATGCGCTTGTTCGACGGCATACACTTTATATCCTTGCGCTTTGAGTGCCTGCACGGCGTTTAAGGTCTCTTTATAGTACTGCCACTCCACACTCTCTTCCGCTCCGAGTGCTGTCTTATGCAACTCTTGGTTCGGCGGACAGCAACAGATACCGCAGAGCAGTACTCGCTCGATACGCATCGCATCGGCGGTGCGGAAGACCGCACCTACGTTATGCTGGCTGCGCACGTTATCGAGTACTACGACGAGGGGCAGTTTATCTGCCTCGCGGTACTCGGTTACGCTCATGCGTCCCATTTCTACGGTAGTTAATTTCTTACTCATAGTTCAAACGGAAGTTGTACATGCAGTACGCGTGCCTCTTCGTCAATCTCCACTATAAAATCCTCATGCAAGGGCATCATTCGCCCGTCCTCCAGCGTCGCCAAGGTATTGATCGTACTCTCATCGACATCGGCTATCACACCCACTTTCACCCTTTCACCTTTCATCCTTTCATCCCTTACTTCGTATCCCACGAGGTCCTGCCAGGTGAGAGCGCCGTCTCCTTCGTCTTGGACATCACTGCGGAGTAAGAAGCCTTCTTCGCCGATGAGTTCAGATATCTGTTCGGCACGGAAGGGCACGAAGAGTCCGTCGCGTTGCACGAACACAAAATCCGGCAGGTCCTTATAATGCGTGCGCCTAATGACGCCGATGGATATCAGGTCTTTTGCAGTGATCATTGTATGATAGTTAGTTTGTCGCCTGAGTTGGTGATGTTGTATTTGCGCATGGCTTCTTTGCTGATACCTTTGCGAGGAAGTGCGTAACCGCTGCCTAACTCATATTCCTCACCGCAGTGCGGACAAACGGCATTCATGCCGACGATCTCGCAGGGCTCTTTGCGTCCCCTTCCTGCGCAATAAGGGCAGGCTAAATCGAAAGCCACATACCCGAACAGGCTCACGTACACCACTACACCTCCGTAGCCCCAGGCATCGATAGCCGTCACGGGCTTGACATATTTGCCGTTCTCTTGGTAGCCCTGCGCATTGACGATGATGTAGGAGTTGAGTGCCTCCGGCGTGAAGTTCACGAAGAGTCCGCGTGTGTCGATGGTCACACGCACAGGGTAGGTGGGTACGCTACTATTGAAGGTTGTC
>DBYL01000025.1:8391-51738 GCA_002309835.1 Bacteroidales bacterium UBA1187 | reverse complement strand
GAAATGCCGCATATGTGTATCGTGAAAATCAACGTAGAGTAGGGCGGAATATAATGCGAAGTACCTTCGGTACCATTTCCTTCGGCCCCTCCGTATTCATTGCTCTCGTACTTACTGTAGTCGTAGCCCAGATAGGCAGGGATGTATAACTCGATGTCGCCTTGGTTATGGATCTTATGGCAACCTTCGGCAAAGCCAGGGACGGTTTGCGCGAGAGGGATAGAAGCGCCGTTGGTAGTCTCTATCTCTGTTCCGTTAATCAAACGAAGGGTATAATCGCATACAATAGTACTAGTACTATTCGGAGTGGCGTCCCCTTGGTTCGCCAACGGGTCTGCAATAACCTTATATTGCAATCCGGAGGAGGTAGTCTTCACACCGGCCTTAGTCTTGTTGTTCGCCAACCACATCTCGTTCTGCGTCTTCCAATCGAGCCAGTTGTTCTGTTTACAACCGCTCAGGAGCGCCACAGCGGCAATTAATAAAAGAAAATATCTACGCATACTTTATCGAGCAATCCACAGCTCGGGGTTTAAAATGTTTCTATCTTTGTATATCTGGAAGTATAATTCCGTTTTTTGGTCTTGCTCCGGGTCAGTGAAGATGGTTCCGATGACCTGTTTGGTCTCCACCTTATCGCCTTGCTTGACGTTGAGCTTACTGAGGTTGGAATAGACGGTGCGGTAGTTACCGTGCTGAATGATTACCGCGTAGGTATTCGCTACCATGAAGCAACTTGTTACCTCGCCTTTATACACTGTTCTTGCTTTCATACCGGCCGTCGTTTGGATATAAATACCTTTGTTATCCAGCGTTACTTGCGAATAGACGGGGTGTTGCTGCTTACCGTAATGACCACTGATCATACCGCGTTCAACAGGCCACGGCAGACGACCTTTATTTGCTTCAAAACCACCGGCAATCAACTGCTGCTCTTTGGTGAGTGTGGACTTGGAAGTCTTGGCGGTCTGCGAACGGATGATATCATCGATCTTCTTGTTCAGTTCCGCCACTTTCTTCTGCTGCTGGTTGAGTTTTTTCGTGAGGTCTTTCTCTTTGCTCTTCAACTGATTGAGCATCGTCTGCTGTTTGCGCTCATCGCGTTGCAGGTTCTCTTGCTCGCGTTTGCGGGAAGAGAGAGCATTCTGCTTGTCATCTTTGTTGGCTTGCAATAGGTCATTTTGCGTGTCAATCTCTGCCTGCGTATATTCGATACGCGCCACCTGTTCTTGACGGAAATGCGCGAACTCCTGCAGGTACCGCGCGCGACGAACTAACTGCTGAAAACTGTCGCTACTCATGAGGAAGAGCAGCGGCGACTGCTGCATCTGTGCATAATGGCTCTGCTGAACCATCTGCGCATAGTCCTTCTTGTAGTTCTCGAGTACGCGTTGTAAGGAGTCACGGGTGTTCCCTAACTTCGTCATCTCGCGGTCCAGCGCCGTGATCTCATTATCGAGGGTCTTAATCAAGATCTTCTGGTTCTTGATATTCTGCTGGGTGAGTTGCAACTTATTCAGCGTAGCTGTCTCATCTTTCTTGGTCTGCTTGAGCATCTTATTCGTCTGCTCAATCTCCGCCTGCAACTTCTTCTGCTTCTTTTGCAAATCCTTTACACTATCCGCCGCCAAAGCAGGAGAGACCAACACCAACGCCAATGCCAATGCCAGTATGTTTACTCTTATAACCATTTACTTATGTCTATTTGCGTATATTTATCCAACCGTACATTCGTCACGCGAACAGGTACATCCGTCTTGCGTTCCGGATAGGTGATGACCAGTTCGAGTGTCTCATCGCCGAAGCGGTACACTAATCGTGCTTTCTCAGGTCCGGTAGGTAACTCTGCCGAACATAACTGTTGCAGTACATCCCAGTTGATGCTGGGTGTGAGTTTGCGGTTCAACTCAGCATACGTAGCGCGCGCATAACGACCATGCAACTTATCAATGGCGATGACTTCAAACGGCGTTGCTTCTACGCGCACCATCTCCATACCGAGCATCGGCATCACGCTGATGACGAGCATTGAGTCGCGCACGGTCTGCATTGTCACGTTCGCAGAAATTTTCTCATCCTCCGTACTCACCACTGCCCGCGCATTCTGTATCAAGCATGTATGCCAAGCCAGCACGGCAGGCTCTTCTATGGGCGCAGGAGTCGTCGTGACTACCTTCTTCTTCGTTCCGCAGCCCATGAGAAGCAGCGCTACGAGAATAAATAATATGTATTTATTTGATTGCATCTAAGTGGTTCTGTATCTCTGTTTGTGTAGCTCCCTCGCCGGCGTTCCATAGCGCGCGGTTGAGGTAGAATTTCGCCAGATCGTCTTGTCCTTTGAGATGAAGTATCCATCCGTAGGTGTCGAGGTAGACAGGGTTGTTGGGTTCCTCGCGAATAGTTATCTGACTCATCCGTTCGGCTTTGAGCAGGTCGCCTTTGTGCGTAGCTAAATGGTAGGCGTAGTTATTGAGGATTCCTAGATGTCCAGGCTGCACCGCCAGCACTTGTTCGTATGCCGCATACAGGTCCGCTGTCTTCGCCTTCGTCTGCTCCAGCAACTCTACGCGGAAGAGCATGAACTGGATATTCGTCGGGTCTTGCTCGAGGTACTTATCGATAGCTTCGAGGGCTTTCTTGGGCTTGTTGCAGTAGACATAGACGCGGAAGCGGTTGAGGGCACTGAAGACATTATACCCGCGGATAGCATCCAAACGGTCCTGCATGCTCAGTGCTTTCTTCCATTGCTTGTCCACTCCGTACTGCTTCGCTAACATCTCCAGCAGGTCCTCATCCTTGGGGTTTAATTTAAGCGCTTTCTCCATCACCTTCAGAGCCTCACGTTCGCCCTCGGGTGTGTGAAGATCTTTGAGCGCATTCGTATACCGGTACCACTGGTCTCGCGGATCGGCTTCGAAGGCCTGACGATAGGTGTCCAATGCCAACTCTTTCTTCCCGAGGCCGTTGTAGATGATACCCAAGTACCCCAATGTCTGCCCGTCGTTTGGCTTGATCGCATGACAGAACTCCAGCAGCACAAGCGCTTTCGGAAAATCCTCCTCTTCCACCGCCTGCCTTGCCGCGTACCAGTAGTACGTGAACTGCTGTTGTTGCTCCGTGGTAATGGCATGCGCCGGCATCACGCACACCAGCGTAACAAGAAATAATATGATGTTCCGCAGCGTGTTCATTTATTTACGTCCGCTATGCCCAAATCCTCCTGCGCCGCGCTCTGTCTCGCTGAGCTCTTGTACTTCTACTACTTCCGGCGTCTCGTGCTTGGCAATCACCATCTGGCAGATGCGCTCACCGGGTTCTATCGTCTGCGCCTCACCACTCAGGTTGACAAGTATCACACCCACCTCGCCGCGGTAGTCGGCATCAATCGTACCCGGGGTGTTGAGCACCGTCAGACCGCGCTTGAGTGCCAAACCGCTGCGCGGACGTATCTGCGCCTCAAAACCTGCAGGCAGTTCGATGAACAAACCCGTCGGGATGAGTCTTCTCTCCATCGGCTGCAGCGTGATCGCTTCAGCGATGTTACAACGTATATCCATTCCCGCCGCCTGCTCACTCTCATATTTCGGCAGCGGATTATTGCTTTTGTTGATAATCTTCAAAATCATAATTTAGAATCTTTTTTCTACGAGGGCTTTTAAGCCATCGGGAACGATCTTTATATGTATATCTTTCTCCATCTCCACGGGGTCGCCATCTATATGGAAGGGCGCCGCCTCTTCGCGCTCGAGCGTAATCTCCCGTGCCCGCAAGGTATCCATGAAATGGCTGTCGTCGATACTACCGGCAAACAATCGCAGCGCCAGACTCGCGCTGCCCAACAACGCATGACTCGACATGAGCATGATATCCATCTTACCGTCCTGGATACTTGCTTTCGGCGCAATCATCGCTTCGTAGCCCCACTGGTTCGCATTGGCAAACGTGATGAGGAACGCCTTATGCGTCACGTCCAGACCGTCACCCACGAGATGGTAGGTCTGCGGATGGTATGCGAAGGCCTCTTTGAGCACGTTCTGCAAGTAGGTCATGAACCCGCGTTTGTTGCTTCCCGCGAAGTTATCTGCCACCAGCGCATCAAATCCTGTACCACAAGTGCTGACGAAGAGTTTGCCGTTCGCCAAACCGTAGTCGACAGAGATTGGCTCGGAGTGGTTGATCATCTCGATGGCTTTCTGCGGCTTGATAGGGATGTTCAGATGACGGGCAAAACCGTTACCGCTACCCATGGGGATGATGCCGAGCGCCGTCTGACTGTCCTTCAGTCCGCGCGCTACTTCGTTGACAGTACCGTCTCCGCCGACAGCGACCACGGCATCAAAACCCATGCGGGCGTACTGGTATGCCAACTCAGTGGCATGACCTGCGTACTCCGTGAACGTGATGTTCGGCAACCATTGCTCCGCGTCCAGCGTCTGCATGATCAGTTTCGGCAACTTGCGCTTCGCGCTCTGTGTCTCTCTTGAACCCGAGATAGGGTTGATGATAAAAGCTATATTTTTCATAGGTCCGTAATTATGCAAACTAAAAAAATCGCGCAAAGTTACAAAAACTTTTTCATATACGCAAGCGTGCGCGCAAAAATCCTTTAAGAAATAAACTTTTTTATAAAAAACATCGCTAAAATTTGCATAGTTGTTATTTTTTTCTTATCTTTGCAGTCGCAAATGGTGTGAACACTTCAAATCTATTACTTATAATGAAGAAAATTTTGATTCTTTTAGCAGCCATGGCATTGGTGATGCCGGCTAATGCACAGTTCTTTAATCGTCTGGTGGACAAAGCCCGTGAATCTGCGGAGAATGCCGTAGAGCGTAAGGTCGAGAAGACCGTAGAAGAAGGCGTGGACAAAGCCCTTGATCCCGAGACTTATAAAGCGCTCAGTCAAGATCAGCAGGAGCAGCAAGAACAAGAAGTACAACCGCAGAAACAGAGCGGTTGGACTTGCCCTAAATGCGGAGCGAAAGGTCAAACGGGTAAGTTCTGCACGGAGTGCGGAGCAAAGAAACCCGAAGGTGACGGCTCATGGACTTGTCCTTCTTGCGGTCACAAAGGTAACACCGGTAAGTTCTGCAATGAGTGTGGTGCAAAGCGTCCTGAGGCTAACGCTTCGGGCGCTGCGCCTGCACAGAGAACCGAAGATGCCGCTTATGCGAAGTCCGATTTCGTACGTGGCGACGAGGTGTTCTTCGAGGATGATTTTGCGAATGAGCAATTAGGTGAGTTTCCCTCGAAATGGGACATTAACAGCGGTGCTGCAGAAGTAGCTTCGCTCAACGGACAGAAATATATCCTTTTCACCGAGTATTCGGGTGAAGTAGTGCCTCTGATGGAGAAACCCGAAGCATGGTTGCCTGATCAGTTTACCGCCGAGTGGGATGTGTATCTCAGCGATGATGAGAGTCTGGATGATGCCAATTGGCTCGTCACGCTCATGTCCCGTCAGAGTAATTGGAATGACATCGTGGGCGATATTACTCTCTCGTGGCGTCCGAATGATGGAGATGCGAATGTGATGTATGAGAACATCCGCAAGCCTGATAACAAAGACGGTGCCGGTGGCAGCGAGCGCGAGTTGTTGCTCAAGAGCCTCAAGAGAAACGCGTGGAACCACTGCGCCATCTCCTTCAATAAACGTGCGCTGAAGTTCTATGTCAACGGCACACGCATCTTCCAAATCCCGAACATGATGGCGCCAGAGAAAATTCTCTTCCAATTCAATGGTGGCTACAAATACCGCGGTTATACCAATGTGGTGATCGCCAAGGGTGCAGTGCCTCTGTACAACCGTCTGGCATCTACGGGACGCATCATCACCTATGGTATCACCTTCGATATCGGCAAAGCTACGATCAAACCGCAGTCCCTGCCTGAGATCAATCGTTTCTATGATCTGATGAAGCAAAATCCCGACCTCAAATTTGAGGTACAAGGTCATACCGATAATACCGGTACCGTGGCCGGCAACCAGAAACTGTCCGAGCAGCGCGCGCAAGCCATCGTAAACAAGTTAGTGGAGATGGGTATCGCTGCTAACCGCCTTTCTTCGAAAGGCATGGGTCAATCCGCACCCCTCGCTGATAACTCTACCGACGAAGGCAGAGCCAAGAACAGACGTGTAGAATTTGTCAAGAAATAACCGGTTTAGAACCGGAGCAAAACATTCCAAGTATATGAAAAAGATTCTTTTAATGGCAGCAATTATGCTTGCCCTGCCCATGATGGCACAAGAAGAGGATTACCATCAAATTGAAGCCCTCATCACCGGTGGTGGTTATGAACTGGCAGAAAACGTTCCTGCAATGAAGATTAACTCGTTCGCGGACCTTATCAACAAGCGTCCGGCGATGCCTACGGCCAATGACCTGCTTACGCCCGAAGCGAAAACGGCGTATGCCCGCAGAAGTTCCGCTGCTTACTACCTCGGCGTGCAGAATTTCCGCAGCGCACTATTAGACGCACAAGCGGAACTGAATAGCAAAACCATTGAACTCGGCAAGAAACAGTCGAAGAACAACCAAAAAGCCATGGAGCAGTACAACGCCAATGTCAATGCCGGACTCATGCCTTCGCAAGAAGAGATGATGCAAATGATGATGAGTGGCGAAATCAACCCGAACTGGCCGGAAGAGAAAATCATGGATGCCATGGCCGGTAAATTCGCTGCTAAATGGGGTGTTTCCAAACAAGAATACCTCAAAATCATGAACATGGCGCAGAAGAATGAGAAACAGGCAGCCCAGTATATCCAGAGCAATCACCCGGATCTCTACAACCGTCTCTACGCGACTAACGCGAAGTATGGTAAACAGAATGTCAATGTCGGTGACCCGCACGAAAATGAGTACGGCGAATTGGGCGAACAACTCTCAGCGCTGGCTAACGAAGCTTTCGAGTTCAGAAACACGAACATGGACATGACGAAGCACGTGCAGTTCCAAGCGCACTCGAATGCTATGCTAAACGATGCAAGTTTTGCTGCGCACACCGTTGGTCTGCCTACTAATAAGTTGGAGGAACTCTTCGTGAAAATCATTAACGATTGGCGTACCTCCTCCGAGTGCAAACGTGCCATCCAAATTGAAGATCCGCTCGCAGCGCGCTTGGATAACTGGGACTGCTGCAAGAATGCCAAAGAAGGACAAACCATTTGCTATCCGGGTTGGTGGACCGAAGGCCGCAAATCCGAGAACGCACTCATCGATGCCTACAATAGAAGACAAGCAGAGAAATGGCTCGCAGAAGTGAAATCTTACGATGCACAGGTGACCGCCATGATGAAGCGTCTGATTGAATTGGACAACCAACTCGAGCAAATCCGTAACGGCGGCGAAATCACCGCAGCTTATGCGATGGCTAAGAGCCAAGCATACATAGCAGCAACACACCTCTACGACTTCAACTTTATCCTCGAGGTGGCACTGCAATTCCCGCATGTAGCACGCCAAGAAGAATCGCACTGCTGGACATTCTTCCTCAAGGGCTAACTACGCATGGCCAAGCAGAGAGAGAAAATAGGCAAAGAACTCTACGAAACGGGTCACGAAGCCCGAAGTACAATAACTCAACAAAATATCTAATAGTTAATCACAACAATGAAAAAACAACTTTTTATTGCACTAGCATGTGCAGCAAGTATGATGTTCGCCGCATGTAACCAGTTGGGTGGCAAAGGCGGTAATGGCGCAGACGGCGAAAAGAGCATGCAGAAAAAATGGATTACGAGCCCCTCACAGGTTAAAGACTACGAGCCGGAGACGAAAGTCAACGAATGCTGGGAGTACAAAGTTTGGTGCGATGGCGTTACTATCGCTACAGAATATTTCTGGGGGCCGGAGTCCGCGGTTATCTTTATGATCAACGCTTCCATGAAAGCGGAGTATAAAAACTTCGGCGAGTACCACAAGAAATATTGGTACCAGCAAGTAGAAGAACCGACGGAGGCTGCTTGTACCTCTCGTCAGTGGGAAGGCGCTGAGTGCCTTTTGGAAACCATTTCATGGGAGGATGAGAACGGAAACCACCAGAGCCAGTCAGAGTACTTCTGGATTCCGGAAGACAGCATGAAGGTGCGTCATGAATATTACATGAATGTCACCAAAGCAGCCGAAGAAGCCAGCGGAAAGAAATTTAACTTCAAGCATAGCTATGCGAAGTCTGAGTTCAAGGACGCTGATGCTTGCCGCGGACAGAACGAAGGCGACGACCAGACCATAGTGATCGTTGATCCAAACGAGCCGCAGACAGTGGATTACAGCAAGTTTGACAACACGACAGAGAAGTGCTGGAAAGTGACGCAAGATAAGTACACCATTACCATCACTAATTATGTATGGATGACGGAGCGCGCCTTAGTGCAGCAGTTTGATGCCATGGGCATAAACTATCATTACGAACTCGCTGACGCAGCGGACGAGGATGCTTGTAATGAGTTGGATGAAAACACGGATCCGGTGGATCTGGGCGAGGAGGCTTGCTACAGAATTACCATCACTGTTCCTGCTGCAGGAGTAACCGTAGTTCAGTATGCATGGGTGGCAGAGAACGCCCTTCCGAACATTATTAATGATTTGAAGTCTACCTACGAGCAGATGGGCATTGGCGAAGTAAGCGTTACGTATACAAAGAGTTCCGAGACTACCGAGGAGTCCTGCGAAGCACGTAACAACTAATCTCGGCAATCAATTATCAACAACCAAAATAGAGGTGCCTTTGGGTGCCTCTTTTTTTTGTCAAAAAACGTCAAAAACAGTATTATACTACGTATAATACTATATACGCATGATTTTTGCAAAAATAGCATTTTATCATATGGGTATCATATGGCTATGGTATGGGTATCGTATGGAACGCCTCCGACGCGATACCGATGCGGGGTGGGTGCGCCACCGATGCATTGCCTATGTGCTGGTGATGGGAAATAGAACTGCCAAAATGGCAGATATAACGAACGGAATAGTTTTTGTATAGTAAAAATCGTCACAATGCTTGCGTATGTCAAAAAAAAACCGTAATTTTGCAGCCGTTTTCGCGGCTGCGAGACCAAATCGTACATAAATCGTAAATTGTAAATCGTCAAATCGTAAAAATAGATGAATTTTATTGAGATTATAACCAAGCTGTTCGGCAACAAGGCGCAGAAAGACATGCGCGCCATCCAGCCGATAGTGGAGCAGATCAAGGCGGAGTATGAGCGTATCGACGCGTTGAGTAATGATGAGTTGCGTGCGCGCTCTTGGGCGCTGATGGATAAGCTGCAGGAAGCAGTCAAAGACCGCAAGGACCGCATCGCGGAACTGAAAGCCTCCATCGAGGCTACGCCTATTGAGAAGCGCGAGAAGATCTATAACGAGGTAGATAAACTCGAGAAGGAGATCAAAGAGGAGTACGAGCGCGTGCTGACGGAGATTCTTCCCGAGGCCTACGCCATCGTGAAGTCCACCGCCCGCCGTTTTGCTGAGAATGAGAGTATCGACGTGACGGCTACGGAGATGGATAAGAACCTGGCGGCTGACCCGCGGTTCGACTTCATTGAGATAAAAGGCAAATACGCCATCTATCATAATCACTGGATGGCCGGTGGTAACGAGATCACGTGGGATATGATCCATTACGACGTGCAGCTCTTCGGTGGTGTCGTTCTGCATCAGGGTAAGATTGCCGAGATGGCAACCGGTGAAGGTAAGACGCTTGTGGCGACATTGCCGGTGTACCTCAACGCCCTCACGCATGAAGGTGTACATGTAGTCACGGTCAACGATTACCTGGCTAAACGTGACTCGGAGTGGAACGGTCCGATATATATGTTCCTCGGCTTGACGGTAGATTGTATCGACAAGCACAAGCCTAATTCCGATGAGCGTCGTAAGGCGTACGCCTGTGACATCACCTTCGGAACGAACAATGAGTTCGGCTTCGACTACCTGCGTGATAACATGGCTACGAGCCCTCTTGACCTTGTGCAACGCGGACATAACTTCGCCATCGTCGATGAGGTGGACTCCGTGCTTATTGATGATGCCCGTACGCCGCTCATCATCAGTGGTCCTGTGCCCCGCGGCGAGGATCAGATGTTCGATGAATACAAAGACCGCGTAGCGGCCCTCGTGCGTCAGCAGACGACTTTGACAACGAAGTTGTTAGCAGAGGCAAAGGCGAAAATGGGTTCGGATGACGATAAGACCAAGGAGGAAGGTGAGTTAGCGCTCTTCCGTTCCTTCAAAGGTATGCCGAAATCGAAGGCGCTCATCAAGTTCCTCAGCGAGCCGGGAATCAAAGTGCGCATGCAGAAGACCGAGGAGTTCTATTTGCAGGAGAACGAGAAGAACATGCACATCGCTACCGACGAGCTCTATTTCGTCATTGACGAGAAGAACAAGTCCATCGAACTTACCGACAAAGGTATCGATGCCCTGACCGGTACGACTGATGATCCGAATTTCTTCGTCATGCCTGATGTGGGAAGTGAGATGGCGGATGTGGAGACGAGAGTCAAGAGAGGAGAACTCAAAGGCGAGGCGATCCAGCAGGCGAAAGATGATATCCTCACGAACTATAGTATCAAGTCCGAGCGCGTACACACCGTGCATCAGCTGCTCAAGGCGTACACCCTCTTCGAGAAAGATGTGGATTATATCATCGACAACGGTGAGGTGAAGATCGTCGATGAGCAGACGGGTCGTGTGATGGAGGGTCGTCGCTGGAGTGACGGTCTGCATCAGGCAGTAGAGGCCAAGGAGAACGTGAAGGTAGAAGGTGCGACACAGACCTTCGCTACCATCACGCTGCAGAACTACTTCCGTATGTACAATAAGCTCTCGGGTATGACCGGTACGGCTGAGACCGAGGCCGGTGAGTTCTGGAATATCTACAAACTTGACGTAGTTGTCATCCCGACCAACAAGCCTATCGCACGTATCGATATGAACGATCGTATTTATCGTACCAAACGTGAGAAATACAATGCCGTCATCGATGAGATCGAGCAGATGGTCAAAGAAGGTCGTCCGGTGCTCGTTGGTACCACGAGTGTCGAGATCTCCGAGCTGCTGAGCAAGATGCTTCGTCTGCGTCATATCCCGCATAATGTCCTTAACGCGAAGCTACACCAGCAAGAGGCGCAAGTCGTTGCTGAGGCCGGTCGCGCAGGCGTGGTGACCATCGCGACGAACATGGCCGGTCGTGGTACGGATATCAAGTTGACGCCCGAGGTGAAGAAGGCCGGTGGTCTCGCTATTATCGGTACCGAGCGTCACGAGAGCCGTCGTGTGGATAGACAGTTACGCGGTCGTTCCGGTCGTCAAGGAGACCCGGGTAGTTCCGTCTTCTATGTATCGCTGGAGGATGACTTGATGCGTATGTTCGGTAGCGATCGTATCGCAGGTGTCATGGACCGTATGGGCTTCCAGGAAGGCGAGATGATCGAGCATAGCATGATCTCCAACTCTATCGAGCGTGCGCAGAAGAAAGTTGAGGAAAACAACTTCGGTATCCGTAAGCGCCTCATCGAATACGATGATGTGATGAACCAGCAGCGTAACTTGATTTACGAGAAACGTCGTCACTCGCTTATGGGTGAGCGTATCGGTGTAGATATCACGAATATGATCTACGAGACGGCTGAGGCTATTTTTGCTGACGCCCGTGCGGCGAACGACTACGAGGGTCTCAAATACGACGTGATGCAGACCTTCGCTATCGAGGTTCCGTTTGACGAGGATGAGTTCGTTCGCGGCAAGCGCGATGTGCTCAGTGAGCAACTCGCGGAAGCGGCGCTGGAGAGTTTCAAACGCCGTATGGATAAACTCATGCAAGTGGCTGATCCGGTGATCCAGAAAGTATATGAGGAGAAGGGTCAGATGTACGAGAATATCCTTATTCCTATTACTGATGGCAAGCGCGTGTATAATATCGCTGTGAACCTCAAGGCAGCGGCTGAGACGCACTGTAAGGAGGTAGTCAAGGAGTTTGAGAAACGTATGTTGCTCTTCGTTATCGATGATGAGTGGAAAGAGCACCTCCGTCAGTTGGATGACCTCAAACAGAGCGTACAGAATGCTTCCTACGAGCAGAAAGACCCGCTGTTGATCTACAAACTCGAGTCCTTCCACATCTTCAAAGAGATGCTCGATGCGCTCAACCGCCGTGCCATTGCGATTCTCTTGCGCGGACAGATCCACGAGCAGCAACCGGATAACGTACAGCAGGCGCAACAGCAACGCCGTCAGGACTACAGCCGTTATCGCACGCAGAAAGACGCCGTGCAGCAGGCGGCACAGGCTTCGGGTGCTGCGGCTGCAGCAGGTCGTGACACGCGTGAGAACGCCCGTCCTGAACCGATACACGTAGATAAGAAACCGCGTCCGAATGACCCGTGCCCTTGCGGTAGCGGCAAGAAATACAAGCAATGCCACGGCAAATTAAATGCAGGTGTTTAAACGCTTAGCGATCATAGTAAGTTTCCTTTGTGCCGCCTCTTTTCTGGCGGCACAATCGGATAGTATCCGTCTGTATGCCGATACGTTTAAGTTACAGGACCAGCAGACGACCGTCAGCATGGACGACATGCTGCTGGATCTCGTTGCGGCGCAGAGCGAGACGCTGCATGCCAACGACACAGTGGATACGTTGACCTTCGCGGAGTTACAACGCTTGGATTCTATCCAACGAGAGATCGCCGAAGTGGACTCGTTGCGCACGATGAATGCGGCCTTGGCATTACAGAAACTGCCGAAAGCCCCGGAGATAGTGATTGAGCGATCATGGATCAAAGATGAGGTGGAGGACCGCAACGATGTGCTGCGTGCTATCCGTGATATGAAGACGCACTGGCGGCGTGAGGCCACGGTGATGATTCAGATCACCCAGAACTACGTGACCGACAACTGGTATCAAGGCGGTTCTTCTTCCTTCGCGGGCCTGAGTATCATCAAAGGGCAGATAGGCTACTATTCCGACCGCTTCACATGGGAGAACACCGGCGAATGGCGTGCGGGTTGCTCTACTATCTCGGCCGATACGCTGCATAAGATCAATACGACGGACGACCAGCTCCGTCTCTATAGCAAGGCGAACCTGCGTCTCGTGCCAAAACTCTTCGGCTCCGTCTCCGCGGAGATAGAGACGCGCTTGCTGCCGACCTATAAGTCCAATTCGATGGCCCTCAAGTCCGGTCCGTTCTCGCCCTTCCGCTTCAATGCAGCGTTGGGTCTGGATTATAAGCCGGTGCATGGACTGAGTATATCGTTCTCGCCCCTCTCGTATAAGGTCATACATATTATGGATAGTGCGCGCGTGAGAGTGCAGGACTACGGTCTGGAGGCCGGTCAGCGCACCCAGCATAATGTGGGTTCGTCGCTGCGCGTAGAGTATTACTGGAAGCCTGTGCGTGAGTTTGCGCTCGAGACCCGTTTCTACTGCTATACCAACTATCATTACGTAGAATTGGACCTGGAGGTGAACTGCGATTTCATCATCAATAAATGGCTCACCGCGCGACTGATGCTTCATCCGCGTTACGACAGTTCCGTGATCATGGAGGGAGATACGAAGGCGAAGATACAGTTCCGCGAACTGCTATCGATCGGCTTCGCGCATAAGTTCCATTAATGCCTGCCAACGCAGGTAGCCTTCGTGGCCGTATTTCCAGATGTTGTATTTGATTTTATCCAGACTCACTTCCTCACCGAGGTGACTCTTGGAATAGAATTTATCTGCGTAGCAGATGATTTTCTCTTCGAGGCTCTGCGGGCAGTAGTCGCGCTCGGGAATAGGCAACTCTTCGCGTTCCACTTGCTCGATCGTGATACCTGCGCCGGTATGCCGTTCTGCCACTAACGCATGTTTGGGCAACCCTTCGCTGCGCAATAACTCTGCGCCCAGATAACCATGCTCGATGTATTTATGCGGACCGGTACAGTAGATCTTCGGTGCGTCGCAGAAGATGATACCGATGTCGTGGAGCATGGCAGCCTCTTCGACGAACTGCCGGTCTACAAGCCCTTGCTGATTCCATTCGGGGTGCGCATCGATGATCTTCAGCGCACGGTCCGCCACCTGGCGGCTGTGCGTGAGGAGGATGTGGCGCAACTCAGGCGAGTCCCCGTAATACTTATCTATGAGCTTAATGTAATCCATTCAAGAAGGATTTCGCGTCCATACGTTTCTTACCGGGTATTTGCAGTTCGAGGATGCTTACCGCACCTTCGCGGCAAGGGATGAGGATGGCGTTTCTCGTCATGACGTCATGACGTGCTGACGTCACTTCGACGGCATAAATCTTGACGTTCTCAAAGTCCTGCCCGTGGATGGTGAGGTTCGCCCATGCTGCGGGGTATGGGCTGAGTCCGCGCACGAAGTTATGCACCTCTGCGGCAGTTTTCTCGTTAAACTTGATCTCGCAATCTTCTTTGAAGATCTTCGGTGCCGGTCTCAGTTCTGCAATCTCTGGTTGGGGAGTAGTCGGCACTTCGACGCCTTTGTTCTCGCAGTCGATGATGAGGTCCACGGTGCGGGTGACGAGACTTGTTCCCATCGCCATCAGTCGGTCGTGTACAGAGCCTACATTCTCGTCTTCTCCGATAGGGATGCGTTCCTGCAGGATCATGTTTCCCGTATCGATCTCATGCTTCAGCATGAAAGTCGTGGCTCCGGTCTCTTTGTCTCCGTTCATTACCGCCCAGTTAATCGGCGCTGCACCCCTATATTGAGGCAGTAACGACGCATGGAGATTGAAGGTCCCCAAGCGCGGCATTGCCCAGACCACTTCCGGCAACATTCTGAAGGCCACGACGATCTGCAGGTCGGCATGGTAAGAACGCAGTTCTTCGATGAAGGTTTCGTCCTTCAGTTTCTCGGGTTGCAGCACAGGCAGACCTACCGATAAGGCGTATTTCTTCACGTCCGAGAACTGCATCTGGTGACCACGGCCGGCAGGTTTATCAGGCATCGTAACGACCGCTACGACATTATACCCGCCTTCGACGAGCGCTTGCAGCGAAGCCACTGCAAATTCCGGCGTTCCGAGGTAAATTATTCTAAGATCTTTCTTTGTCATTTCTTCTGATATTTCGGCTCTAATGAGGGCGGTTGTTTGTCCACTACCGGACTTAACGGACGAATGAAAGCCCGTACGATAAGGAAGATGCCGAGGAGGATGAACGGCAGACTCAACCACTGACCCATATTCAGCAGGTGATCTGCTTCAAACGCCTCCTGGTCATTCTTAATGAACTCGAGGCAGAAACGGGTGACGAATACAATCTCCATAAAGATGCCCAGCAGCAGTCCTTCGCGTCTGCGTGCCTCCGTATAGAGGTAGAGCGGTAGCGTTACAGCAAAGGCTACGAGGCAATAAATCATCTCGTATATCTGCGTAGGATGGCACGGCACGGTCTGCCCGTCACGCACGAAGATAAAGCCCCACGGCAGATCTGTCGGCCCACCGTAAATCTCACTGTTGAAGAGGTTACCCAGACGGATAAGGGCACCCGTGATGCACACACCTATACAAAGCCTATCGAGAATCCAGAGCCAGCTGGTACCGAACTGCGGATAACGACTGAACTTAAATTTATTGAGTAGTATGGCTGCGATGATAAGACCTATCGCACCGCCGTGGCTACTCAGTCCGCCTTCCCAAATCTTAATGAGCCATAAGGGATGCTCGATATAGGGATTGCGATAAGTGAACTCCCATCCAAAGAGATGCCACGGCTGACCGTATTGGTGCCATTCGTAGAACCAGCAGTGACCTAATCGCGCACCGATGATGACGCCTGCCGCCATCCAGAAAAACATCTGGTCCGGCCATTCGACAGGACAGTTCTCGCGTTTGTACATCTTCTCGTTGATCGCCCAGCATACATACAGACCGATGGCCCATAGCAGGCCGTACCAACGTATTCCTCCCTCACCGAAAGGAATCAACACAGGGTTCACATCCCATATTATAGAATTTATTAACATAAATTCCGTTTAGCGTTTAGAGTTTAGAGTTTAGAGGGTTAGCGTCCCCAATTGAGTTTTGTTCGGAGACTCTTCAAGAAACTGTTATCGCCTATCTGCACCACCTTAATGGTGTACGGTGCGCGCTCGATATGCAGACTCATGTCGGTGCTGAGCGTCTGACTGCGGCCGTCCACAGAGACCATATACGTGTCGTAACGACTGCTGATCTTCAGATCCAGTTTCCAATCGTCAAGGATGACGATAGGGCGAACTGTCAGGCTGTGCGGAGCGATAGGCGTGAGGATCATACCTCGCGATTGCGGCACGAGCAGCGGACCGCCAATAGAGAGGTTATACGCTGTACTACCGGTAGGCGTAGCGATAACCAGGCCGTCGGAGTGGTAGGTATGCAGTAACTCGCCGTTGATCTTCGTCTCGATGGTCAGCATGTTCGTCAGACCTTGCTTGAGGATGGCGATCTCGTTCAGCGCGTTAGGCGACATGATCAGGTTCTCCCGCGCAATGCCGTCTTTGTCGAGGACGGTTAAGGAGAGTAGCCGCCGCGGCTCAATCGTATATTTCCCTTCTACGAGTTGCTTTAGGATCTCATCCAGATCATCGGTCTGCACTTCGGCAAGGAAACCCAAATGACCGCAGTTCACACCGAGGATAGGGATATTCTTATCCCCGATAGCAGCGGCGCTGGTGAGGAAAGTACCGTCACCACCTACAGACAAAGCGAAATCAATCGGTTCGCCGTATACGTTCTCCGGCTGCTGCTCGCCGTTCCAGTTCTCGGGAAAACCAGGGTATTCACGCAGGTCCAACTCCTGCCTCAACTCCTGCGACAGCAGGACATGAATGCCCTTCTTGTCCATGAAATCCAAGATGTGCCGAACCTCCGAGAGGGTATTCGACTTCATCGCATTTCCAAAAATAGCTATCGTCATGTTTATCAACTTTTGCGGCTGCAAAAGTACTGCTTTTTTTTGATATATGCAAGTTTTTTAATTATTTTCAGGAAAACGCGGCAAATATTTGCATATATGCAAAATTATTACTATCTTTGTGCCGTTTTTTTAAAAGAAGTCATGACCAAGCTGAGTGTAAACATTAATAAGGTAGCTACGCTGCGTAATGCCCGCGGGGGCAATATGCCTGACGTAGAGCGTTTTGCGGTCGATTGCGAGTTGTTTGGTGCGCAGGGAATTACGGTGCACCCGCGTCCGGATGAGCGTCATATTCGTAAGGAGGATGTATACCAACTGAAGTCGATGGTAACGACGGAGCTGAACGTGGAGGGTAATCCTACGGAAGAGTTCCTGGCGCTGGTGACGGACGTACGTCCGACGCAGGTGACCTTGGTGCCCGATGATCCCGGTCAGTTGACTTCTAATCATGGTTGGGATACACGCAGACATCTGGACTTCCTGAAGGGAGTAGTGAACCAGCTGCATGCTTATCGGATGCGCGTGAGCATCTTCGTGGATCCGGATCCGGTGATGGTGGAGTATGCGCTTCGTACGGGCGCTGACCGCGTGGAGCTCTATACCGGTCCATATGCCGAGATGTTTGAGTCCGACCCGAAGAAGGCTATTGAGCGTTATCGTCCGGCGGCGGAGAAAGCCCATGAGTTGGGCTTAGGTATGAATGCGGGTCATGACCTGAATCTCAAGAACCTCAAGCCGTTTATCAAGGCCTTCCCGTGGACAGCCGAAGTGAGCATCGGTCATGCCATCATCTGCGATGCGCTCTATCTCGGCATCCAAGAGACTATTCAAGAATATTTAGATTTACTTAAGAAATAATATGCTTTTTCAAATTGACACAATCGCTCTGGCAGAAGAGTTGATTCCCACGGCGGAAGAGCCGATTCAAGAGTCTATTAACCTTTGGGAGATGGCCCAGTATGGCGGTTGGATCATGGTGATCCTGGCTATATTGCTGGCTGTTGCTTGTTATATCTTCATCGCCCGTCTGGTGGTTATCAAGCAGGCTACGCGTGAGGATAAGTCGTTCATGGATCGCATCCGCGATTATATCCATGATGGTAAGATTGACTCGGCGCTCAACCTCTGCAAGCAGACCGATACGCCTTCGGCGCACATGGTAGAGAAAGGTATTACGCGTATCGGCCGTCCAATGCAGGACGTACAGGTGGCTGTGGAGAACGTAGGTAACCTGGAGGTTGGTAAGCTGGAGAAAGGCCTTGTGATCATGGCTACTATCGCCGGTGGTGCTCCGATGCTCGGTTTCCTCGGTACGGTGCTGGGTATGGTGCAGACGTTCTATAACATGGCGCAGACTTCCGGAGGTATGATTGAGATGAGTGCCCTCTCGACGGGTATGTACCAGGCGATGGTGACTACTATCGGTGGTCTTATCGTCGGTATCCTTGCCATGTTTGCGTATAACTATCTGGTTTCCCGCATCGACCGCGTGGTACGTCTGCTGGAGAGCCGCACGATGGAATTCATGGACCTTTTAAATGAGCCCGCATAATGAGTCTCAAGAAACGCAACAGGGTTGAAGCGACGTTTGCGATGAGTTCGATGACGGACTTGATTTTCCTCTTGCTCCTGTTCTTCGTCATGGCATCAACGATGTCTTCGCCCAATGATATAAAGATTAACCTGCCTACGTCTCGTGCGCAGAAAGTGACGCGTCCGCAGGTAGCGAAAGTGTCTATCGATAACCTCGGTAACTATTTTGTGGCGGTGGGTAAAGATAAACCGGTGCAGGTAGATCCGGAGAACTTGGAGCGGTACTTATGTACTATTCAGGCTTCTGATACCACGATGTATATCGCGCTGCACGCCGATGAGGACGTAGCGTACAAAGAGGTTGTTCGTGTACTTGACGTAGCGAACGAACATAATATGAAATTGGTCGTGGCTACCAAACGATGACCGATGACCAAAAAGCAGCAGCGACATATTATTGCTTCGGTAGGCACAGCGCTTGTTATGCTGCTGGTGTTCCTATTGCTTTGGTTCCTCTCGCTTAAGGCCGTTGTGCCTGAGCAGGAAGACGGATTAGAACTGTCGTTTGAGGAACTGGAGGAGATTGAGGAAGAGGAACCAACCGGTGAGGCAGCGGCTTACGCCGAGACGCCGAGTGAAGCGGCTCCTGCTGTTCCTGCAGCGCCAGTTGAGGTAGCAACCAATCCCAAACCCTCTTCGCCTCCTGAGCACATTGTCTCTGCGGAAGAGACATTGGCCTTAGAGCGTGCGCGCAAGGAGAAAGAGGAACGCGAGGCGGCTGAACGTGCCCGTAAGCAGAAAGAAGCTGAGGCCATCGCCAAAGCGAATGCTATGGGTTCGCTCTTCGGTAACACCTCCGGTACCAATACCGGAGGAAACGGCAACACCCAAGGTGACGGAAATAATGGTAACCCGGTGGGCCACGGATCGAGTGGAGGTAACAGTTGGTCTCTCTCGGGGCGTGGTATCAAAGGAACCCTTCCGCAGCCATCTAATTCATTTAATCAAGAAGGACGTGTGATTATTGAGATCCGCGTCAATGCAGCCGGAAATGTAATTAGCGCCACGATTAAGGGTGGTAACATTTCTGACAAGCAAACCCAACAACTCGCTCTCGAGGCGGCCAAGAAGGCTAAGTTCACACAGGGCGATCATGATCAGATCGGAACAATTACCTATAATTTCAAATTCAATTAGTATGAACTATTTGTTTCTTGACAACGGTTTCGAAGAAATCGAAGCGATTACCACCATTGACTTACTTCGCCGCGCGAATATCGCGCTGACGACTGTCTCTATCACCGGCAACCCGATGGTACTGGGTGCGCATAATATCGCCGTAGAGGCAGACGGATTGATTGAGCGAATTGATTTTTCCGATGCAGAGATGCTTATTCTCCCTGGCGGCCAGACGAAGTTAGGCGACTGTTCCGCGCTCTGCGATTTGCTTATTGAGCATAATAATGCCGATAAACTGATAGCTGCTATCTGCGCCGCACCGATGGTGCTCGGTAAGTTAGGTATCCTCAAAGGCAAACAGGCTACCTGTTATCCGGGGTGCCAAGAGCCGTTGGGCGAGAGTTACGTAGGTGGATTGGTAGTAGAATCGAAGAATATCATCACCGCGAAAGGTCCGGGTCTGAGTTCCGACTTCGCGTTCTGTATCATCGAGCGTTTAGCCGGCAGCGAGGCTGCTGACGCGGTCTATGACGCTGCTCAGTACTGATGATCCGTCGTTAACGACAGTGTATATGTTCCCCTGCAGTGCTTCGGTACTCGCAGGGGATTTCTTTTGCGCGCGTATACGTGCCCGTACCTTATCTATATTCTCTTGCGTCGTTTCGTTGTGGTAGTCCCGTGCGAGAGTACGCGCGATGCGCACTTCTTCCGGTGCTTCAATGATGATGATCTTATCGCAGAGCGAAGCCAGACCGGCGTCAAAGAGAATGGCCGATTCGACAAAGAGCAGTTCTTTAGAGCCCTTACGGTCTTTAATGTCCTTAGCGACCGCCGGATGAACGATGGCATTCAGTGCCTGTAGTAGTTCCGGTTTCGCGAACACGCGTTGCGCGACGTAAGCGGTGTTATAGGTGCCGTTGACAAACGCGTCTTCGCCCAGCAGATCAATGATAGCCTTCTGCACCGCTTTATCTTCAGCGATGATGCGTTTGGCTTCGCGGTCACAGTCATAGATCGCATACCCGCGTTGCGCGAGACCCTGTGCGATAGTGGACTTACCGCTTCCTATTCCTCCTGTGAGACCGATAATCATATTAGAACTGGAAGTAAATAAAGGGTTGCATATCTGCCGTGACGAACTGGTAGATAACGATGATGGCGAGGCAAACGATCATCACCATCAGCCATAACGGCATTGCACTGAACCAGAGCCTGTATCGCCGTTTCCAATCGGTAGGTAACCAGTGGATGACCATACCGGCTACGAACATCGCTACCACCCACCTGTATTCCCACAGGAAAGGTAAGATGACGGCATTCTCCCACGCGCCACCGATCTGGTTGACCATATTCTTTGCTGTTGCCCATGCTACTTCGTTAGCAGTCGCCGGATCGAGGTTACTGCTAGAGCGGAAGAAGAGACGCGTGAAAGTGATGAAGGTAAAGGTCTGAACAATCGCCCAAGCGGTCGCCATGGCTTTGGTGAACTTATTATCTGCACCTTGACACAGATAATAGATATACCGGATAGCCGTACCTACCCAAACGATTGCAGCCCACACGGCGAACATACGCCATACAGGGAGATTGAAGATGTAATCAAGTGCGCAGAGACAGAACGTGAGTAAGGTCATCGCCGCAAAGCGAATATGCCAGTTCCACTCCCGCCATATTTTCTCCACAATCATACCGGCACCGTTGATGGCGCCCCACAGTACGAAATTCCAACTGGCGCCGTGCCAAAGACCACCGAGTACCTGCGTGATGAACGAGTTGAAATTTGCCGCCCATAGTTTCTTTACCTTAAATCCGAAGATTGTGCGGTTACCGCCTAAGGGAATATAGAGATAGGTCTTGAGCCATCTACCTAACGACATATGCCAACGCCGCCAGAACTCCTGCGGAGTCTGAGACTTATACGGACTGTTGAAGTTCATCGGCAGATAGAAACCCATGAGCATTGCTACGCCGATAGCTATATCGGTATACCCCGAGAAGTCAGCATAGACCTGCAGACTATACGCAAAGACTGCAAAGAGGTTCTCGAAACCCGAGAAAAGGAGCGGGTTATCAAAGACACGGTCAATCAGGTTCACCGCCAAGTAATCCGACATGATAATCTTCTTCGCTAGGCCATTAATGATCCAGAAGACCGCGATACCGAACCAGCGGCGACTGAGTCGATACGGTTTGTATAACTGCGGAATAAACTCCTCTGCGCGCACGATAGGCCCTGCCACTAACTGCGGGAAGAAAGATACGTAGAAACCGAAGTCGAGAATGTTCTTGACCGGTTGTATGCGGCCGCGGAATACATCGCAGGTATACGAGATGACCTGGAAGATATAGAACGAGATACCTACCGGCAATATGATCGTATCTACGGAGAAACGTCCCGCTTGCGCAAAACCGTTACCGATATACGCGAAGATATCAAATACCCGCACGTCCGTGCCTAAGAAATCATTGATGACATTCGTGAAGAAATACGCGTATTTGAAATAGAACAGCAGACTAAGATCGATGACTACAGAGAGCGTCAACCAGAGTTTCGCTATTGGGATCTTTTGATGGGTGATGGCTGATTTAATACGCCCTGCTATCAACCAGTCGGAGAGGGTGATAAAGGCCAATATCAGCAGAAAGAGCCCGGAAGTCTTGTAGTAGAAGAACCAACTGACGAAGAACAAGTAGATGTTACGAAGATGCAACTTCTTATTGCCCAGCCGGTCAGGCACCGCTTCCATAATCAGCGCAAAGACCGCAAACACCAACGCGAAGAACGCCCAGAAATAAAACTGGGTGAAGAGCAGCGGGCTATCTGCATCAAAGGCTAATATGTGGTGTAGAAAATCACTCATTGCTCATTCCTTCTAATATCCAGTTTGCCACGGCATTGCCGGCTTTGCGGGCACCGCTACGTTGGAAATGGACACCGTCGCTTCCGGCCAGACCTATCTCTTGCCAGCGCGCCATGCTACCACTACCTCCCATCCATCGATAGAGACTGAAATAAGCGATATTCTCTTCGAGGGCCATCTTGCGTAACAGACGGTCCATGTACGGCACCATCGGATAGGTCTGCCATTCTCCGTCAATCTGCGTGAGCATGTCGCTCGGGCCAATGAAAAGGATGGAGGCATCAGGAGTACAGGAATGGATGTATTGCACTTGTTCGCGCAGGCCTTTAACGATGGCGAATATCGTACCGGGGTTTTGGTTAGACGGGATAGCGTTTCCGCCGAACTGCATGATGATCAACCGTACGTTCTGCTCGCGATAGAAAGTTGTCAGTTGATTGCGATCCATCTTCGTAAAGACGATTCCTAAGCATCCGCGCATAGGGATGTTATCCACAATCACGCCGGCGGAGGATTCTTGTGAGAGACCGTATACGTTCCCGCGACCGCTTAAGCGGACTGTATCGCCGGCAAGGGAGTAATGCACAGACGTGTCTGCGAAGACTTTCCATCGCGTGTATAGAGGGCCTTTATAGAGCGGTGTACAAATAGCCGTGATTTCTTCGCTTCCGTGTACGAGACTGTCGTTCATCACAGCCACTTGTCCCATGGGTCCGTAGAGCCCGTCTGCGCGCTGGTCGCGTTTGGGTGCATATACCATGTACCTTCGTGGTCCTTGAGCAGGCGTGACGAAACGGTCGTTCATCATCAATCGCTGCTTGACAGCCAGACTTGGGATAGTCTGCGCCAGCGGCATGAGTCCGCAGCCGGCACCGCCGTAACGGCTTTGAAACGCTTCGCGTATCTGCTGCGTCATGCGGTCTTCTTCTATCTGACTGTCGCCGTAATGCAGGATGCGCACGGTCTTATGGCTCGTCTCTGCTAACGAAGCATAGAAAGCGGATAGGAAGATGCGACTGTCCGTGACGGAATCGACATGTACGGTTGGAGGAGCAACATACTGAGGTGTAGCAGGTACGGAGTCTTCGTATTCCGGAAACTCCTCAAGCGCAATGGAGTCGATCTCCATAGATGCTAAGGTGTCGGTAGAAATCTCCAATACCTGCGCTAATGTAGGCCAATGCAGTTCTTTCTCCCCCCACGCAACACGTCCCGGCAGCACTACACAGAGCGCTGCCAAACCAGCCATCACACAGGCTATAAAGATGAGAACTTTATACGGCCGCATATTACTTTTTCCAAAGAGCTCTACTGAAGAGCAGCAGGACCGTGAATATCTCCAGACGACCGATAAGCATCACAAAAGTGGCGGCCCATTTAGCCGCAGCCGGCATTGCGGCATAGCAACCGCTGGAGCCCCATTGACCGATTGAAACGCCGACGTTACCTATCATCGATACAGCTATACCGAGCGATTCATCGAAACCGATGCCACAGGCACAGAACCAAATGGTAGCAAGCACGATGATGGAGATATAAAAGAACATGAATGCCATGACGTTACCCGTCGTTTGCTCACGGAGTGTGTGCCCGTTAAAACGCACAGGAATAACTGCGTTCGGATGTATACGTCGTTTGAGTTCCGCTAAAGCAGACTTTGCGAAGATAGCGATGCGCACCCATTTGACACCTCCTGCCGTTGAACCGGAAGCACCTCCGGTAAACATCAAGAAGAAGACGATTACCCATAAGAGCGGTGGCCACACCATATAATCCGAAGCCACGAAGCCCGTACTGGTGATCGTAGCCACGGCCGTGAAGAGGCCGATGCGGATGCTTGACCACATATGCGTGTGAATCAGCAGACCTACCGACAGGGCGATACCTGCCACCAGACAAGCACTTACGTACCAGCGCGTCTCCTCGTCATGGAACATACGTTGCGGTTTTCCGCGGAAGAGATAGATGAGTTGGGTGAAGTTAATACCCGAGAGGAGCATGAAGATAAGTATCGTCCACTGGATAGCCGGTCCGAAAGCGATGACGCTGTCGTTATGGGTAGCAAAACCTCCCGTTGAGATCGTCGCCAAGGCATGACAGAGGGCATCAAAACGGTCCATACCAAAGAGCCATAACAGCAGTCCTTCTGCGATGGTTAGACCGATATAGGTGAGCCACATATGCTTGGCTGTATCCGCGATGCGCGGACTGAGTTTCTCATAACTAACGCCCGTCACTTCGGCGCTATAGAGCTGCATACCTCCGAGTCCGAACATCGGTAGGATAGCGACACTGAGCACGATGATACCCATACCTCCGATCCACTGCGACAGAGCGCGCCATAGGAGGACGGAGTGCGTCTGCGCCGCTACATCGGTAAAGACGGTTGAACCGGTAGTGGTAAAGCCCGCCATGGTCTCATACCATGCGTCTGTGATGGAAGGCAGAGTGCCACTTAGCCAATAAGGCAACATACCGAAGATTGAATAGACGATCCATACAGAGGCTACGATGATATATCCTTCGCGTTCGCCTACCCTTTTCTCTGCTTTACGACCGGCACCTAGCATCCACCAACTGCTGATCCACGTGATGACGCTGGATATAATCCAAGCCCCGAGATCCGGTTCGTGATACCACCAGGCAGCGAAGGTAGGAGCCAGCATAAAGAATGCTTCGAGCGTGGTAAGCACGCCCATGGTCTTAAATACTATGCGCCAGTTGAACAGTCGGGTCATTTAAATAATCGCTCTAAGTTACGTATCACATGACTCTTGCAGAAGACAACAACCAGGTCACCGGCAATGATTTGCGTCTCACCGTTGACGAGGATACCTTCTCCTGCACGTACAATACCGCCTATATTCGCTTCATCAGGCAGGTCAAGGCTCTTCACACGATGACGCGTGACTGCAGATCCTTCGCTCGCAATGAATTCCACGATTTCCGCGTCCGCACTGGTGAGATTATGCACGCCGCGCACGGACGCATCCAGCAACATCTGGTAGATATAACTTGCGGCGATGGTTTTCTTATTGAGTACCGTACCGATATCCAAACCTTCGGCCATCGGGATGTAATCGAGGTTCTCCACCTCGGCGATGGTCTTACGGACGCCAAAACGCTTGGCAGCCAGACACGCGAAGATATTCGCTTCGCTACTGTCCGTCACGGCTACGAAAGCGTCCGCATCCTGGATACCTTCTTCTTTGAGCACGTCCATATCGGAGCCGTCGGCGTTGATGATTAGCGCGTTCGGCACTTTCTCGCTCAGGATATTGCATAGCTCGCGATCTTTCTCGATGATCTTGATATTCATCTCATCGGTCAGTTCGGTAGCCGCCTTACGCGTGACGCGGTCACCTCCGAAGAAGATGACGTTCTTGATTTCGCGTTTGGGTTTACCGAGCTCCTCGCGGAGGAACTCCATGTTCTCTTTGGGGCAGACACAATAGACGAGGTCGCCTTCATGCACTGCGTCCAAACCACGCGGGATAAGCGTCTCCTGTTCGCGCTTGATAGCTACAATACGGTACTTGCCGTGGTTATATACACCGGACGAGAACGTCTTCCCGATCACTTTCGTAGCCGTGGCGCGCACCTTGATGACGCATAACTCGAGTGCACCTTGCGCCAGATGAAGATGGTATCGCATCCAGTTGGTACGCAAGCTCTCTTCGATCTCGTTAGCTGCCAGCACCTCCGGGTAGATAAGATGGTTGAGACCCATGTTCTCAAAGAATTTCTTATTCTCCGGAAGCAGATATTCGTAATTATCGATACGGGCGAGGGTACGTTTCGCACCCAGAGAGTTAGCGATCAGACACGCCGTCATGTTCTCCGTCTCATGCGGAGTAACGGAGATGAAAAGGTCACAGCCCGGTACGCCTATCTCGCGTTGATCGTGGATAGAGGTGGGGTTACCGACTTTGGTCAGCATGTCGTAGTTGGCACTCAGATCCCCCAGACGGTCTTCTCGTTCGTCCAAAAGACTGATCTCCATGTTCTCGCGGCTCAGCAGTTTAGCCAAGTGTGTGCCTACTTCTCCAGCGCCTGCAATAACGATTCGCATAATCCTTCTTTATCTAATTTCAATAGTTGATAGAGTTCTTTGGTAGAACCATGTTCTACAAACTGGTCATGTACACCGAGACGGATGACGCGGGGCGTATAACCATGATCCGCCATCCATTCCAGTACCGCGCCACCGAGACCGCCGGCCACCATACCGTCTTCGGCCGTAACGATGGTCTTGTATTTCTTTCCTACCTCATGAAGTATCTCTTCGTCCAGAGGTTTGAGCCAGCGCATGTCGTAATGCGCGATGCTCTTGCCGATTGCTTCAATGGCTTCGACCATCGTGTTACCGATAGCACCTATCGTCAGTACCGCGAGGTCCTTGCCGTCACGGAGTTTGACGCCTTTGCCATACCGGAGAGGCTCCGGAGCCGAACATTCCTGCGGTGTCCTTCCTCTAGGGTAACGGATAGCAATAGGTCCGTCAAGCGTCTCTGCGAGGGTGAGCATCTGCTTGAGGTCTTCTCCTGTGCGCGGAGCGCAAATCTGTATGTTCGGTATCGGACGGAGGTAGGCCAGGTCCAATAAGCCGTGGTGCGTAGCGCCATCGTTACCCACGATACCTGCGCGGTCGATGCAGAAGACGACGTGCAAGTTTTGCAGCGCCACGTCATGCACGATGTTATCGTACGCGCGTTGCAGGAAGGTGGAATAGATATTACAATACGGCAACATGCCTGCTTTCGCCAGACCGGCACTGAAGGTGACGGCATGGCCTTCGGCGATACCTACGTCAAAGACGCGGTCCGGTAACTCCTTTTGCATGATGCTCATCGAGCATCCACTCGGCATCGCCGGTGTGATACCTACTATCTTCTCGTTTTTCTTCGCTAACTCTAGTAATGTCTCACCGAACACTTCCTGCCAGAGAGGTGGAGTGACGGGTGACAAAGAACCGGTATGTCGTTCTCCGGTTTCTACGTCAAACTCACCAGGGGCGTGCCAAACGGTCTGGTCGTTCTCTGCGGGCGCGTAACCCTTGCCTTTCTTGGTGATGATATGCAGTACTTTCGGACCACGGTGGTTCTTGATCTCACTCAGGATACGTACCAGACCGATGACGTCATGGCCGTCCGTAGGACCGAAATAACGGATGTTCAGACCCGTGAAGATATTACTCTTCTGCTTACTCAACGCGGCCTTGAGGTTATTGTTGCGTCGTAAGATGCGTGCTTTCTTATTCTCGTTGATTAGATGGAGCTTCACCGCCAACTGGTATAACCGCCAGCGCCATTTGTTATAGGCCGCACTGGTCGTGAGGTCCACGAGATATTGAGTGATACCTCCCTTAAGCGGGTCGATAGCCATGTGGTTATCGTTGAGCACGATCAGCAGGTTATTCTTATCCATCGAGGTGTTGTTTAGTCCCTCGAATGCCAAACCTCCGGTCATGGCGCCATCCCCGATAATTGCTACTATGTTATGACTGTCAGCAATGTCAAGACCTAAGGCTGCAGAGATAGAATTGCTGGCATGGCCGGCAATAAACGCATCGTACTCGCTCTCCGCGGGATTCGTGAAGGGCGAGAGACCTTTGAATTGTCTGTTAGTCGGGAAACGGTCACGACGACCGGTAAGAATCTTATGCGCATAAGCCTGATGGCCTACGTCCCATACGAGTTTGTCCTTCGGTGTGTCGAAGACGTAATGCAGCGCTACGGTTAACTCGATAGCACCTAAAGAAGAACCCAGATGCCCGGGATTCTTGCTGAGCACCTCGATGATGTACTGCCTCAACTCTTCGCATACATGCGGCAACTCCTCAAGCGGAATTTGCTTCAGGTCCGCAGGCGAATCAATTCTATTTAGATACTTAAAGTCCAAATCGGCCGCAAAATTACTACAAAAATTGCATATATGCAAATTTTTATGCCATTTTTGTGTGTTTTATTGCTTTTCTAAAAGGAAAAGCAGTGGAATAGGAAGGCGCGCTTGCCAGTCGTCCTCGCAGTGCGCAGCGCCCGGGAAGAAGCGATATTCGAAATGCGTCTCATCCCATCCTTCGGCACGAAGCATGGCGTTGATGGCATCCTGCGCCTCGCCGTAAAAAGCATCGAGTGTAGCATCTCCGCGATCCATGTACAGCTTTGCTGTATTCGGCTGAGGCAGATGCTCTTTGAGGTACGTGCGATAGGCTGTCATCACGGCGTCTGACGGCTCGTCAGGACGCGGATAAGCGAGGGTGCAATGGGTGGATAAACAAGCGGCACCGGCGAAAAGTTCCGGGTATTTGCATAGTGCGTAGGACGAGATCAACCCGCCGCAACTGCTGCCCATTAGCCAAGTGTGCTCACGGTCCGGATAAGTGGCATAAACGCTGTCGATAAACGGCTTGAGTTCCTCAACGATAAATCGCAGATAATCATTGCCTTGTGGCGCAAAATCCGAGTAGACAGGAGTACCTGCAGGCAGGTACTGCGAGATGTCGTCCGGACAGAACTCACCGATGCGTTCAGAGGTGTTGTCAATCGCCACCACGATGGTAGGACGAATACGCCCCTGCGCCTGCAAACTATCCATCGCTTCATCGATACCCCATTCCTGATGATTCCATGCAGTGGAGGCATCGAAAAGCATTTGTCCGTCATGCATATACAATACATCATAGCGTTGCGCAGGATCGTAATCCGAAGGCGTCCAGACGCGAATAGTGCGTGCAGGGATAAATTGCGAAGCAAAAGCAGGGTAGGTATCCAACTGACCTTTTGACACTTGCGGCTCTTGCGCCGCCTTGTTGCAGCCCGCCAGCATGATAACTGCGAGGCATACTGAAAAGAAACTCTTTCTCATGGCTCGTGATTAAATTGCGGACAAAGGTAGTAAAAAAATATGACATGTGCAAATATACGGCGAAAAATCATTCTAACTCTTGTGCAATCCAAAAAAATATTGTACCTTTGCGCTCGGAAATGAAAAAGGCCTTGCGTTACATATTTGTCCTTTGGGCGGTAGCCCTTCTCGCGGCGTGCCATTCATCCTCGTCGGAGGAGAAGAAATTGCGGCAGCGGGAGTTGGCGGCAGAGCAGCAGACAGCGGCTCTCTGCGAGGCATTGGAGCGCGGCGCATCGATTGATTCCATCCGTCGAATTGCGGAGGCGCAAGAGGATGTGCTTTTCTATGTTTTCGATGCGCATAAGATGGTCTATTGGTCCTCTAACCGCTTGACTTCGGAGGATATCTTCCTGCATTCTTATGGTACGTGGCGTGATCGTGATTTTGCGAATGCGAAAACGAGGATTCGTTGGACCAAGGCGGGCATGTATAATGTGCTGACAGTGCTGCCGCTCAGTTATACTGAGTTGGAGGATTATACGGAGATCTATACCGTCGCTTCGCAGACTTTCACGTTCCGCCAGTTATTGGAGTCGGATAACAAACGGTATGCTACTTCGCGTCTGTCGTTCTTTCTCTGTCATGCTTTATTCGCGCTGATTATTCTGGCCGGCATCATCGTGCTGATACGTAATCGAGGGATACGTAATATGCGCCTGTCTACGCGTATTTTATATATAGTGATGATTCCTGTGATGGCGGTCTTCATCTATGTATTTTTCATGTCTATCCGCTATGTGAGGACCAATCTTGAGGAACATCAGCGCCACGACCTCCAAATGCGCTCGGAATATGTGCAGTCCTATATGCGTTCGCTTTATTACTGGGATGTAGCGTTAACGCCGGCGCAGGCGCAAGGTCTGTCCATTGATTTGCACGACTTGGGCTATGATATGAATCAGGATATTCATGTCTATTCTTTGGCCGGCGAACTGATTGCCTCTTCCTCGCCTGCGCTCTTCAATAGCGGAGTACTCTCGCGTCGCATGGCGCCGGAAGCGCTTTTCTCGGAGGACCATTCTAAGGTTTGTTATGAGCAGCTGGCTACGCATCCCTATCTCGTCTCCTACGTGCCTTTCCATAACGGTTCCTTCGTGACGATTGGTTACATCGCCGTGCCCTATTTCTTAAGCGAACAGACGCGTAATGCCGAGATTGATAAACTGTTGGCGCGCCTGCTGCCGCCGTATATCATCGTGCTGGTACTGGCGCTTATCTTCTCTTTTGCGGCGGCGAAGAGCATGAGCGCGCCGATCTCCATGTTGGCGGATAAGATGCGTCATTTCGCCATCGGTGGTAAGGACAATCATATAGACTACCCGTATCACGATGAGTTGGGTGCGCTGGTGGAGCGCTATAACATGCTGGTAGATCGGGTGGAGGAGAGTGCTGAGCAACTGGCGAAGGCGGAGCGCGAAGGCGCATGGCGGACCATGGCGCGCCAGATCGCGCATGAGATCAATAATCCGCTGACGCCGATGAAGCTTTCTGTGCAGAAACTGCAACTCAAGCGTGGTACGGATCAGTTCGACGCCTATTTCGATAAGACGACTCAGATGCTTATCTCCGAGATAGATAACCTCGCGCATATCGCGCAGTCGTTCTCCATTTTCGCGAAGCAACCGGAGGTAGTAACGGCCGAGGTGGATGTAGCTGAGAAACTATCGCATATCATCACTCTGCAGCGCGAGAATGACGAGCAGATACCTATCCGTTATGTGGGTCCCGACAGCGGTGTGATGGGCTTGGCGGACAAGGAGCAGATATCTCAGGTTTTTGTCAACATCCTCCGCAATGCGATACAGGCGATCAGTGAGCAGAAAGACGGAGAAGAAGGGGATATCATCGTCATGCTCAATGCCGTCTATTCCGACCGCGAGATACAGATCTCCTTCTCGGATAACGGGCCCGGCATCCCTGCTGAAGTGCAGGAGAAAATATTCCGGCCTAACTTCACAACAAAGAGTAATGGCAACGGGCTGGGACTGGCTATCTCCAAACGTATCGTGGAGGGCTCCAACGGACGAATTGAATTCGAGACATCAGAAAAGGGTACAACCTTCTATGTATATATCAAAAAATCGACAGCGTAAACTGTTCGAATAGCAGATTTTTAACGAATCTGCATTTTTTTTTGCATTTCAGTGTAGTTTTTTATAACTCATTTGCGTCTAACAGGTAAAAAACAATTAATGAAAATGAACAATACACAAGAAACAGCGCAAGGTCGCGAGCAGGCTTTTGCCGCCCTCGTGCGGGAGCACAAACAGACGATTTATACCGTCTGCTATATGTTCTCGCAAGATGAGGATGAGGTGGCGGACCTGTTTCAGGACACGCTGGTCAATCTATGGCAGGGACTGGATTCGTTCCGTCATGAGGCTAAACCGGAAACGTGGATTTACCGTGTGGCCCTGAATACATGTCTGTCGGCTGACCGTAAGAAGAAATCGGCCCTCCAGCGTGTAGAACTGTCCATGAATCAGAATCTGTATCGCGATAACTCGCACTCGGCAGAGCAGGCGCGTCTGCTACACAGCCGGATACAGAAATTGGACCTGGTGGACCGCGCGATAATACTGCTATGGCTCGAGGACCTCAGTTATGAGGAGATAGCGGCTATTGTCGGCATCTCGGTGAAGAACCTTTCCGTGAAATTGGTTCGTATTAAAGAACAGTTGAAGCAAAGCAAATGAGTGCTATGGAAACGAATGAATTACAAGAGATGAAAGAGCAAATGGCTCTTCTTAAAGAGACACTCCGTCAGGAGCAGATAGTTAACGATCGTCTGTTGCGTGAAGCGATGCGCGGCAAAGTGGAGCGGATCCACCGCAAAGCGTGGGTGGTAGGCTTGTGTGCCTTATACGTCTGCACGTTCGGTATATGGACCTTCCATGAGTTAGGCCTGTCATGCTGGTTCCTCGGAGCCACAGTGGCGATGATGATCTATTCCGTGGTTAAGACCGTCGTGATGCACCGTCGTCTGGCCGCCAACAACGTCATGACGGACGACCTGAGAACAGTCGCCCATGCGGCCAAACGGCTCAAGAAAGATTATATCCGTTCGTTGTACGGAGGTCTGGTGATGGTGTTCTTCTGGTTCCTCTGGCTGGCATTGGAGATTCTGTTCGGACAGACGATTTATGCAGAGAGTTCGCTTTTGGTGCGCGGCACCATGTTAGGCCTCTTGTTCATAGGAGGAGTGGTAGGATTTGTCATAGGCTATAGAATGCATCGCCATGTATTGAGCCTCTGCGACGATATTATTCGCCAAGTGGATGAAGAAGTGTAACCTTTGGATAGATGACGTATCTTATAGGTAGAAACAAAGCGAATCATTATGAAAAAATCTATTTTGTTTGTTATGCTGATGCTCTTCGCCGTCTCGGTTTCCGCCGAGACGGTAAAGGGTAATGTAGTCAATGAGCGTGGCGAAGTGATGCCTTTCGTAACTATCTCGGTCCTGAAACAAGACTCAACCCTTATCACCGGTGCTATCACCAATGATGACGGTAAGTACGAGATACAAATGGCGAATGACAAATCACAGGCCGGTTATATTCTCCAGGCCTCTTACGTAGGCTATGAGACTGCTTTCGGAGGACCGGATTTCGTGCTCCGTGAAGAAACCGAGCATCTCAAGGAACTGGAGGTCAAGGCGAAGAAACCGCTTATCGAACGCCAGATGGACAAACTGGTGGTGAACGTCAGTGCATCGCCGCTGGCTGCTGGCTCCAACGGAAATGATATACTTCGCCGTTCGCCCGGTGTGCGTATCGATAAGGACGGCAATATCACCGTGAACGGTAAGTCCGTCGAGATTTGGATAGACGGTAAACCTTCGTACCTCAGCGGTCAGCAACTGAAAGCGATGCTCGACGGAACGGACGGAAACACCATCGAGAAGATCGAGATCATCTCCAACCCTTCCGCCAAGTACGACGCTTCCGGCCAGGGCGGTATTATCAATATCAAGACGAAGCGTAACATGATGCGCGGGTTAAATGGTATGCTCTCTGCCGCCTACGGAGGTATGTATTTTAGCGATGTGCACCGATGGCTGAATACCGAGTACGCATCTTTGAATCTCAACTATCGTGGCGAAAAAACCTATACCTTTGCCCAATTGACACAGGTCTATGCGCAGAATGATGTGGACTTCGAGACATCCCGCGAGACGCCGGTGCTCAAGAACTACTCCTATTCGCATTACGACGCCGGTTTCCAATACTATATGCTGAAGATAGGAAACGATTGGTATATCGATTCGGTCAATACGCTCGGTTTCATCCTCAATGTGCCGTATATGCGCATCAACCAGCATATCATTCCAGGCGATAATAGGGGTTATACGATTATCGGCACGGATACGACGAACAGTGTGACCAATTCGATGAATTCGCATATCGCTCCGCAGCACACCGCCAACCTCAACTATACGCATACCTTTGATGAAGCATTGGAGCGCGAACTGACAGTCAATGTAGATTATAACCGCTATAACAGCGCTGCAGACAACTCGCAGGAGACGCGATATGACAAACCGTATATGGGTACGAGTTCACTCGGCATCGATATCCGCAGCCGTCAGGTGGTGAATATATACAGCGGTAAGTTGGATTTCCAGACTAAGTTCTGGCAAACCGGTATGATCGAGTGCGGCGTCAAATACGGCTTGTCCACTACGGATAATCAGATGACGACCGATTCGACACTCAATGACCTGCCCCGTCCGACGATGGAGAGTGCCTTCCGATATGACGAGCATGTAGCTGCGGCGTATATATCGGTAGGTAAGCAGTTCGGCGAACATTGGTCGGTCAAACTCGGTCTGCGCGGCGAATATACCTTCAGTCACGGTCTTTGGAGCCAAGAGGGGCAGGATTCGGTTATCAACAAGTCCTATTTTGATCCGTTCCCGACGGCGTATATAGGTTATACCACCAAACCTTTAGGTAAGATCGGTCAGCCGATTGCGGTGAGCGCCAGCTATACGCGCCGTATCAAGCGCCCGAGTTACTACATGCTCAATCCATTCAAGACCTATATCGATGCGTACTCGTATCGGGAAGGAAACACGGGGCTGACGCCGGAATTCAATAACGATGTGGAGCTCCATTTCTCCTGGACGCAGTACCTGAATGTGACATTCAATTTTGCACATACGCAAAATATGTTCTCCAGCAAGATCACCATTATGCCGGACGGAACGGGCAAGATGCAGTGGATCAATTTCGGTACATGTACGACGCACGGCGGTAACCTATCGTTGACCGAACTGCCGCTGGTTCCTAAATACATGTCGCTCCCGGACGGCACGCGTACGATGCAGGGCGCTTGGCTTGCTTTGACGGTCAATGCCGGTTGGCTGCATTTCATCAATAAATCATATGAACGTCAGGCAGATGGCACGCCGGTGTTTGAAAACCGCAGCCATTACGGTTACGTCAACGGTACACTCTCGGCATACCTGCCTAAAGATTGGATTATGACCTTCGACGGCTATTGGTCCTCGCCGATGGCTACCGGTTACGACCGGTCGGGTAGCACCTATTTCCTCAGTTTCGGTGTGCGTAAGACCTATATGCAAAAGGGTCTGATCTTCAACCTCAATGTGCAAGACTTGGCGCGTTCGCTGGTATTCCGCAGCGAGGATCTGGGACAAGAGCCGGGGTACATCAGTTGGAACAGAAATACCATCCGCCAGCAGCGTGTTATGTTCTCCATCACATGGATGTTCGGTCAGTACCAGCAGCATAAGAACCGCAAGGTGGGCGACATGGATGAGTTGGGTCGTCTCGGTGGCGGTGGAGGCGGTGTAAGCACCGGAAAATAAGTTTTTGTACGGTCGTTATCGGTCCATTCTCGAGTCATTCTCGATCCATTATCGGTCCATTATCGGGAGTGCTACCCCAAATTAGGGTACCACGCGGTAGATTTTTTTACAAAAAAACTTGCATATATGCAATTTTTGTAGTACCTTTGCACTCGCAAAGCATTTAACAAATCTACCAATAAACACAAAACACAAATGAAAGTACAAACTATCATGTCGCAGCTTGCTGCGAAGCACCCGGGCGAGGCAGAGTATCTGCAGGCCGTTCAAGAGGTATTGGAGTCCATCGAAGAGGTGTATAATCAGCACCCCGAGTTTGAGCAGGCGAAGATCGTGGAGCGCATGGTTGAGCCCGATCGTATCTTCACGTTCCGCGTGACGTGGATTGATGACGAAGGTAATGTGCAGACCAATCTCGGTTATCGCGTGCAGTTCAACTCCGCTATCGGCCCGTATAAAGGAGGCCTTCGTTTCCACCGCGCCGTGACGCCGTCTATGCTGAAGTTCCTCGGCTTCGAGCAGACCTTTAAGAATGCGCTGACGACCCTTCCAATGGGTGGCGCAAAGGGTGGTTCGGACTTCGACCCGGTGGGCAAGTCGGACGCAGAGATCATGCGTTTCTGCCAGGCTTTCATGCTGGAGCTCTGGCGTTGCATCGGCCCGGATCAGGATATTCCTGCCGGTGACGTAGGTGTCGGCGGTCGTGAGATCGGTTTCCTCAATGGCATGTACCAGAAGCTCGCGCGTGAGTATCATACTGGTGTGCTTACTGGTAAAGGTATGACATGGGGCGGTTCTATCCTCCGTCCGGAGGCAACAGGCTACGGAGCGCTCTATTTCACGCAACACTTGCTCCATGAGGCTGGCAAAGATATCAAGGGCAAGACAGTAGCTATCTCGGGCTTCGGAAATGTAGCTTGGGGCGCTGCGAAGAAAGCGATCGAGCTCGGCGCCAAGGTGGTGGCTATCAGTGGCCCGGATGGAGTTGTAGCAATCAAGAATGGTATTACGCCTGAGATGATCGATTATATGCTTGTCATGCGTGCTTCTAACCGCAATAAAGTGCAAGACATGGCGGATAAGTTCCCGAAGGACTGCGTCTTCACAGCCGATAAGAAAGCATGGTCTGTTCCGTGCGACATTGCCCTGCCGTGCGCCTTCCAGAATGAGTTAAGTGAAGAGGACGCGAAGGAGCTGAAGAAGAATGGTTGCTGGTGTTGCTGCGAGGTATCGAACATGGGATGCCAACCGGGCGCTATCCATTTCTTCCAATCCAACGGAGTGCTCTTTGCGCCGGGTAAGGCGGTCAATGCGGGTGGCGTAGCTACCTCGGGTCTGGAGATGACCCAGAATGCGGAGCACCTGAGCTGGAAAGCCGAAGAGGTGGACGATCGTCTGCATCATATCATGCAGTCTATCCACGAGCAATGCGTGAAGTTCGGACGTCAGGCTGACGGACATATCGATTACGTCAAAGGCGCAAACATCGCCGGCTTTATGAAAGTGGCAACTGCCATGCTTGAGCAGGGCATTATCTAAAACAAAATTCTCCTCCCCTCCTTCTAGGGAGGGGTAGGGGGTAGGCTTTATATTATGTACAACGATTTTCAAAAACACCTGCAATCTACCTTGGCGGAGATCAAGGAGGCAGGACTCTATAAGAACGAGCGCGTGATTATCACGCCGCAATCGTCCGGTATAGCAGTAGAGGGCGGCCAGGAGGTTATTAACTTCTGCGCCAACAACTACCTCGGCTTGGCGGATAATAAAGAGCTGATCCAGGCGGCGAAAGACCGCATGGATGCGCGTGGCTACGGCATGGCTTCCGTGCGTTTCATCTGTGGTACGCAGGATACACACAAAGAACTCGAGCGCGTTATCTCCGATTTCTTCGGTACCGAGGATACCATCCTTTATGCCGCATGTTTTGACGCCAACGGTGGTCTGTTTGAACCGCTACTGACGGAGGAGGATGCCATCATCTCCGATGCCCTCAACCACGCTTCTATCATCGATGGCGTGCGTCTCTGTAAGGCCGTGCGCTATCGTTATGCGAATGGTGACATGGCCGATCTCGAGGAGAAGCTCAAAGAGGCGCAAGCGCAACGCTTCCGCATCATCGCTACCGATGGTGTGTTCTCCATGGATGGCAATGTATGTCCGCTGGATAAGATTTACGAGCTGGCGAAGAAATACAATGCGCTCGTCATGGTAGATGAGTCACACTCGGCCGGCGTGGTAGGTAAGACCGGTCACGGTGTGACCGAACTCTATAACCTCCGCGGCAAAGTAGAGATCATCACCGGTACTTTAGGCAAAGCCTTCGGTGGTTCGGTAGGCGGCTTCACGACGGGTAAGAAAGAGATCATCGACCTCTTGCGCCAGCGCAGCCGTCCGTACCTTTTCTCAAATTCCATCCCGCCGATGATTGCGGCTGCAGGTATCAAGACTTTCGAGATACTCACGCGCAGCAATGAGTTGCAAGATCGTCTGCATGCCAACACCGCCTACTTCGTAGAGCGCATGAAGGCGGCGGGCTTTGATATCAAACCGACGCAGAGTGCTATCTGTGCGGTCATGCTGTATGACGCCGTCCTCAGCCAGACCTTCGCCGCTGAATTGCAGAAGGAGGGTATCTATGTCACGGGCTTCTATTATCCGGTCGTACCGAAAGGACAGGCGCGTATTCGCGTACAAGTCAGTGCAGCGCATACACGCGAGCAGTTAGATAAATGTATCGCAGCCTTCACGAAGATTGGCACAAAACTTGCAGTACTCAAGTAAAATGAAAGCATTAGTAAAGAAATACGCCGAGCCGGGCATATGGATGGAAGATGTTCCGGTACCGGAGGTAGGCGTGAATGACGTGCTGATCAAGGTGACCAAAGCAGCCATCTGCGGCACCGACTTACATATGTATAAATGGGACGAGTGGTCTCAATCGCATTGCAAACCGCCTTATACGATGGGCCATGAGTTCGTGGGTATCGTAGCGGATTGCGGACCCGGTGTACGTAACTTCAAGATTGGCGATCGCGTCACGGCGGAAGGACACATCACCTGTGGTCACTGTCGTAACTGCCGCCGAGGTATGGGGCATGTATGTGAGAATACGATCTCGCTCGGTATCATGGGGCGTGACGGCTGTTTCGCAGAGTTCGTCTCTGTGCCCGAGTCCAACGTGGTTAAAGTGCACCCGGCGATCCCGGATAATTTTGCGGCGATCATGGACCCCTTCGGTAACGCGACGCACACAGCTCTCGCTTTCCCGTTGCTGGGCGAAGATGTGCTCATCACCGGCGCAGGACTCATCGGTACGATGGCGGCAGGTATATGCCGCTTCGCGGGTGCGAAGAATATCGTGGTAACGGATATCAATCCGCTACGCCTCGAGATAGCGAAGAAGATGGGTGCCACCGTCACGGTGGATGGCTCCAAAGGCGAGACGATTGCCGATGCGATGTTCCAACTCGGTATCCGCGGCTTTGATGTCGGTCTGGAGATGTCCGGTGCCCCTGCGGCCTTCAATGATATGATCGAGCATATGTATAAAGGTGCGAACATAGCCCAACTCGGTATCCTGCCGTCCAATACGCAGGTGAACTGGTCCGATGTGATCTTTAATGCGCTGACTATCAAGGGTATCACGGGGCGTCGCATGTGGGAGACATGGTATCAGATGGAGCAGATGTTGGTCGGCGGACTCGACCTCAGTCCGGTTATCACGCATCGCTATAAGTTCGAGGACTTCCAGAAAGGCTTCGATGTGATGGTGAGCGGTCAATGTGGAAAAGTATTACTGGAATGGTAATCAAAATAGAATTAACAAGTATGAAAAAGATTTTAGTAAGCGCAATGCTGCTTGTCTGCGGTGTTGCGATGATTTTCGCGCAGTCCCGCGAAGGACTGACGGAGTACAAACTTCCTAACGGTTTGACCGTTATGCTGTGGGAAGACCATGACCAGCCCGACGTAGAAGGTTACGTGGCTGTACGTGCAGGTGCCATCGATGAGCCGGCGGAGTGCACAGGTCTGGCGCACTATCTGGAGCATATGCTCTTCAAGGGTACCCAGCGTATCGGTGCTATCGATTGGGAGAAAGAGAAACCGTATTATGAGGAGATTATTCGTCTCTATGACGAGCACGCGAAAGCGACCGATCCTGTAGTACGTGATACATTGATCGCGCAAATCAACCGCGCCAGCATTGAGGCTGCGAAATACTCGACTACCGAGGATTTCTTCACCCTGCTGGATGGTATCGGTGCTACGGGTGTGAATGCCTTCACGTCGTATGACATGACGTGTTATCACAATCATTTCCCTGCTAACCAGATGCTTAAATGGTTGACTATCTTCTCCGATCGTCTTACGGATCCTGTCTTCCGTACATTCCAAGCAGAGCTTGAGAACGTATTCGAGGAGTATAACATGTATGAGGACAACGTACAGACTCAGGTGAGCAATCTCCTTCTGGGCGAGGTATATAAAGGTCACCCGTACGAGCGTAACGTCATCGGTCTGCCAGAGCACCTCAAGAGCCCGCAGCTCTCTAAGCTGATTGAGTTCTATAATACGTGGTATGTGCCCAATAACATGGCGCTCATCCTCGTGGGTGATTTCGACTCCGAGTCTACGAAGCCGTTCATTGAGCAGACCTTCGGTAAGATGCAGGCAAAGGAACTTCCGGCTCGTAAGGTGTATGACGCTCCTTTCCAGGCCAATAAGAAGTTCTCTTTCAAGCGCGGTTATTACCCCGAGATCGTTTGGGCGTATGATGGTGTGAAAGCATCGGATGAGGAGTTGACAGCTCTCCAGTTTGTCGGCAGCCTGCTCAACAACAGCATGGAGACCGGTCTGCTGGATAAACTCACCATGGATGGTGATGTATCGGGTGCCGGTTGCCAGGTAGACGCTCGTCGTGACATGGGTCGCGTAATGGTCTTCGCTGTGCCGTACTATGATGCAAACCAAAAGACCTATGAGTCCAATAATGCTACGGAGAAGATTATCCAGCGCGAGTTGGACAAACTCAAGAAGGGTGATATCCCCGATTGGTTGATTCAGTCTGTGAAAGCGGAGTTTGCGCAGGATATCGCGCTCCAGTTTGAGGATGCAGACGATAAGATGATGGCGCTCGTGCAATGCTTCATCTATGATATTCCTACCGATCGTATCTTCGAGGAGAATGCCCGCGTACAGGGCTTCACCAAGGAGGATATCCAACGCGTAGCGAAGAAGTTCTTCGATGCGCCGCATATGACGATTGCGTTTGAGGAAGGCGAGAAGAAAGTCAACAAACTCGATAAGCCGAAAATCAAACCGCTCGATATGCCGAAGGGCGTAGAGACCGAGTATGCAAAGCAGTTCAAGCAACTGCCGCAAGGCGATGTAAAGCAGACCTTCCTCGATTTCGCAGATGTAACGGTTGTTCCGATGGCGGATAAGGTGAAACTGCATTATGCGAAGAACCCGAAGAATAATATCTTCTCGCTCACCCTCCGTTATGGTATCGGTACCGAGAAGAAGCCGATGTTGGAGTATGTGACCAGCCTTATGAACGTAGCAGGTATCATGCCTTCTACGGAACCGCAGGCTTTCCGTCGTGAGCTCAGTGAACTCGGTGGTCGTGTGAGATACAGCGTTGATGATAGCTATTTCTACGTATCGATTATGGGTGACGAGGCGAACCTGGAGAAGATCTGCCGTCTCGTTCAACGCCAGATGCTCTTCCCGAAATTCAGTACCAAGCAGTTTGACGCAATGAAGGGTAGCCAACTCTCGCAGCGTTATATGCTCGGTAAGATTGACGGCGTGCAGGCTGAGGCGCTTCGCGAGTACCTCATCTATGGTGATAAATCGACCTATATCGATGTAGTGCCGTTTATGGATATCTATCGCATGGACGAGATCAAACTCAAGACCGAGTTCCTCACGGCTACGAAATATCAGTTGGATATCCATTACTGCGGTGCGCAGCCTGTGGATAAGGTGAAGACTATCCTCGAGGGCAACCTGCCGCTGCAGGAGGGTGTTCAGGCTTCTACTTCGCCTGAGTTCCGCGATCGTAAGAAATACGACAAGACCCAGATCTACTTCCTGCCGAATACTAATGTACAGCAGGCTACGATCTATTTCTACTCCGAAGGTGTACCTTATTCTACCGAGAGCGCAGTACTCTTCGAGGCTTTCGATCAGTATTTCAACGGTGGCTTCACGGGTATCGTATTGGATGAGATCCGTACCAAACGCTCGATGGCTTATACCGCTCAGGGAATGCTCCGCGAAGGACAACGTCCCGGACGTAACAGCTATTTCATGGGCTATATCGGTACACAGTCTGATAAGGTGGCAGATGCTATCGAGACCTTCGTCAGCCTCGTAGACTCGATGCCCGAATATCCGGAGCGTATGGAGGTTCTCCGCACCTCGCTCTTGCAAAACGAGCAGGTATCGAAGCCGGGCTTCCGCGCGAAGAGCCGCGTTTACGACTACTGGCGTGAGATGGGTTATAACGATGATCCTGCGCGCGCTGAGGTAGAGCAGATCAAGACCCTCACATGGGATCAGATCATGGATTTCTACAAGGCTAACGTACAGAATAAGCCGTTGACCATCATCGTCATGGGAGATCCGAAGAAGATTGACCAGAAGCGTCTGGCTGCTAAATTCGGTAAGATACAGAAAGTAACGAAGGGCAAACTCTTTGCTCCGCTGGATCTTGACTTCTAATGCATCGTAGCGGATTTGTAAATATTGTCGGCAATCCCAACGTAGGCAAGTCCACGTTGATGAATGCGCTGGTGGGTGAGCGCCTCTCGATTATCACATCGAAGGCGCAAACCACTCGCCATCGTATCATGGGCATTGTCAATGGCGAGGATTTCCAGATGGTCTATTCGGATACGCCGGGTGTGCTCTCGCCTAACTACCAGCTCCAGCGCCAGATGCTTGAGTTCTCGCGCTCCGCACTGGTGGATGCCGATGTGCTGCTATATGTCACGGATGTCACGGATTCTGCGGACCGTAATGCCGATTTCCTGACGAAAGTGAAAAAAATGGCTTCCGCGGGCACGCGCGTATTCCTTATTATCAATAAGATTGATCTCACGACGCAAGAGACGCTGGAGCGACTGGTGGAGTTCTGGCATACTCAACTGCCCGAAGCGGAAATTTTCCCTATCTCCGCGCAAGAGCGTTTCGGCGTGGCGCAACTCTTTGATGCGATCAAGAATGCGCTGCCTGAAGGACCTGCGTTCTTCCCCAAGGACCAACTCACCGATAAGTCCGAGCGATTCTTTGTCAACGAAATCATCCGCGAGAAGATCCTGCTCAACTACGATAAGGAGATTCCGTACTCGGTAGAGGTGGAAGTGGAGTCTTTCCTCGAGGACGAAGATATCGTCCGTATCTCGGCTGTCATCTACTGCGAACGTGAGTCGCAGAAGGGTATCCTCATCGGAAAAGCCGGTTCAGCACTTAAGAGAGTAGGGTCGATGGCACGCAAAGATATCGAGGAGTTCCTCCAGAAACAGGTCTTCCTCCAACTCTTTGTCAAGGTTGATCGCGATTGGCGTTCCAATACCGGCCGTCTCCGCCATTATGGCTACGACCTGACATAAACGGTACTCTGTACACCGTACACTTTACACTAAAAGCCTGCCAAAACTGACAAATTGGCAGACTTTTTTGTATGGCATAGTATTTGTCTCTTTTGGGGTGACGTTGCTCTCGTCGTGACGACATGACGACGTGACGTCTTAACGAAAATAGAATATTAACTAAAAAAATATTATACTACTATGTCTAAAATTATTGGAATTGACCTCGGTACCACGAACTCGTGTGTAGCCGTAATGGAGGGTAACGAACCTATCGTCATTGCTAACTCTGAAGGTAAGCGTACTACTCCTTCTGTTGTTGGATTTATTGATGGCGGCGAGCGTAAAGTAGGTGACCCTGCTAAACGTCAAGCCATTACGAACCCGACCAAAACTATTTACTCTATCAAGCGTTTCATGGGCGAGACCTACGATCGCTTGCAGTCTGAAATCGCGCGTGTTCCTTATAAGGTAACAAAGGGCGATAACAACACTCCCCGTGTGGACATCGA
>DBYL01000025.1:8065-8319 GCA_002309835.1 Bacteroidales bacterium UBA1187 | reverse complement strand
CAAGAGGTTACCGAAGCTGTCATCACCGTACCTGCATACTTCAACGACTCTCAACGTCAGGCGACTAAGGAAGCCGGCGAGATCGCAGGTCTCAATGTACGTCGTATTGTCAACGAGCCTACTGCTGCTGCCCTGGCTTACGGTCTGGACAAGAGCAACAAGGATATGAAGATCGTTGTATTCGACTGCGGTGGTGGTACCCACGATGTATCCGTGCTTGAGCTTGGTGACGGTGTCTTCGAAGTAAAAGCAAC
>DBYL01000025.1:0-7911 GCA_002309835.1 Bacteroidales bacterium UBA1187 | reverse complement strand
CTCCCGTATATCATGCCGGTAAACGGCGTTCCTGCTCACCTTGTTAAGACGCTGACGCGTGCGAAATTCGAGCAACTGATTGACGACCTGATCCAGCGTACTATCGCGCCGTGTAAGACTGCGCTGCAGAACGCAGGCCTCACGACCTCCGATATCGACGAGATCATCCTCGTAGGTGGTTCGACGCGTATCCCGGCGATCCAGGATGCTGTACAGAAATTCTTCGGCAAAGCGCCGTCGAAAGGCGTTAACCCGGACGAGGTAGTAGCCGTAGGTGCAGCCATCCAGGGTGGTGTACTCACAGGTGATGTAAAGGATGTCCTCTTGCTGGATGTAACGCCTCTGACGCTCGGTATTGAGACCATGGGCGGTGTGATGACCAAGATGATCGAAGCCAACACCACTATCCCGACCAAGAANNAAGAAGACCGAGACCTTCACCACAGCCGTAGATAACCAACCGTCTGTAGAGATTGTCATCTATCAGGGCGAGCGTCCTATGGCAGCGCAGAACAAACTGCTGGGTCGTTTCCACCTCGATGGTATCATGCCGGCACGTCGTGGTGAACCGCAGATTGAAGTAACCTTCGATATCGACGCCAATGGTATCCTCAATGTAACCGCTAAGGATAAAGCTACCGGCAAGGACGCGAAGATCCGTATCGAGGCTTCCAGCGGTCTGTCCGACGACGAGATCAAGCGTATGAAAGCCGAGGCAGAAGCTAATGCTGAGGCCGATAAGAAGGCCAAAGAGCAGGCTGAGAAGCTGAATAAGGCAGATGCTACGATCTTCCAGACCGAGAAGCAACTCGCTGAACTGGGCGATAAGATCCCGGCTGATAAGAAAGCTCCGATCGAGGAGGCCCTCAAGAAACTCAAAGAGGCGTACGAGAAACGCGACGCAGACGAGTGCGAGAAATACAATAACGAACTCATGTCCGCTTTCCAAGCCGCTTCCGCTGAGATGTATGCTGCGCAGCAGCAAGCACAACAGCAGGCTGGTCCGCAAGGTTCGCAACCGGGTGCTGACAACAACTCCAACAACGGTGGCAACACTGCGGAGGATGTAGACTTCGAAGAAGTTAAGTAAGAAAAAGCGCTTTCGGGCGCTTTTTTCTTGCATATATGCGAAATTATTTGTACCTTTGCATCGTCAACCCTTTAAAACCAACGTCGTTATGAAAAAACTTCCTGTATGCCAAACCCTCAAGGAGGGTATCGCTCTCGGCGGTGAGAACGCCCTGAGAATTATCGCAGCTACACTGCTTTATCTGCTTACTATCTGGATCCCCTACCTCAATGTAGGCACGACGATAGCTATGTGCGCCCTGCCGGCAGAGATTGCGAAAGGTAACCGTATTGATCCGCTCAGTATTTTTGAGAGCAAGTACCGCCGTAATATGGGTGAGTTCTTCATCCTTATGACGCTCATGTCGGGCGCTATTGGCTTTGGCTTCCTCTTCGGCTTCTTCCCCGGTATCGTTATCGCTGTTGCCTGGACGCTGGCGGAGATTCTCTTCGTGGATAAAGACCTCTCGGCTATGGATGCGTTGCATGAGTCGAATCGCCTTACCTACGGTAATAAATGGCGTATCTTCTGGATTGTTATACTTCTCATATTGATCTACTATGTAGTCATCGGTGCCTTCTCTTGCCTCTTGTTGTGGGATATTACATGGCTGAGGGTTGTAGCTATTTGCTTGATTATCCTCGCTACGATTCTCCTCTTCCCGATGGCCTATGGTATAGAAGCCGTTATCTATCGTGAGTTGACAGCAGAGCCCAAAGAAGAAGAGCAACAACCCGCTCCTGCAGAGCCTGCCGCAGAGTAACTATAATCTATTAACTATCACCTATCAAAACCTCGCTTTTGTGGCGAGGTTTTGTGTTCTATATACCTTAAAGAATGATGTACTTTTTGTTAATTTTAAGACTCTTTTAAGGTATTAATCTTAAAATTTTGAACATGAAATCGTAAAAAACGGCAATTTTGTTAAGTGTAGTTTGCAAATATTATTTTTTACCTTTTAAAATTTGCATATTTCGGGAAAAAGTAGTAATTTTGCACTGCTTTTTTTAAGCAGTACCCCCCCCCTAAACCATTGATAATATGGGGGTTATAACAGAATTTTAAAGAAAACACAGAGGATATCTTCTAACCGAGATATCTCCTTGAGTTTATATTATATCCTTCAAAAAACGTATAATACGCGCGAATATGAATATAAGGAGTAAAATATTTTTTGTGGCTTTGATAGGCTTGCTGGCAACATCGTTGTCCGCTTTCGCTGTGGATGTGGAGTTATATTTCTATGCGGATGGAAAGATTATTCATACTGCCTCTGCTTCTGCGGGCTCGGCTCATACTTTAAGCACATATGTAAACGGAGATACAGTTACGGCATGCCGTGGATGGGAGTTTGCCGGTTGGACGCTTGAGGCGCCTGCAGCTGGTGTAACAAGCACTAAACCCACACTCGTTACCTCCGTTACTCCTGCCGCTAATATGAATATCTACGCGGTATACAGAAAGGAAAATGGAACAACAACGGAAACTGTTATTAAATATTCAAAAGTAACGACAGGCTCATCTCCTTCGAATGGAATATATCTTATTGTGGGAAAAACGGGAGGCAATTATTATGCGATGGGTAACACCACTATTACTTCGCCTTATTCGGTAGCTGGAGATGTGTATTATTCTGTGCCTATTGATGAGCCTCTTGTTTTTAATGGATCGGGTGAGGTCGAAGGAGAACAAAATGCTAAATATGAGTGGACTTGGAGTTCCAGTACTTTTAGAAATAGAGGGAATACATCTGTCTATATCCATCCATATTGGTCGGGTACTTCTGGTGACTACTATAACTATGTAATAGGTAGTTCCGTTTCGCTTACGGTAGCGCGTTCGGGGGAGAAATGGGCTATTTATAATACGGCATATCACGATTTGGTCTTCCAAAATAGTGAGTTTACATATGCTAATGAGAAAGATTATGTGTATTACCATTTCTATCTATTTAAGAAAGGCGAAGAAGAAGTAGAAGTTCCGGCATATGACTACACCTCGTATCCTGATTGCTCGCGTTGGGAAGTTTATTTTGATGCAGGATTAGGTACGATAGGTGCGACCTCTAATCATAAGGATACAATCAGAGAGACTACGCATGGCGCTGCTATAGACCTGCCTACGGCTACAGAAGGTGATGAGTATAGTTGTGGTGGTTGGGATTTCTTTGGTTGGCATCGTGATACACCGGTTGAGACCACAACAAGTGCTCCAACGGTTTATACCGGTTCTGGGTATTTGATATCGTACGATGGCGAAAAGATGTATGCGGTATACGAGAGTAGTAATGACATATACCAGCGAGTTACTAAGAAAAGTGATATCAAAGCTGACGATGTATGTATAATTGCAACCACAAGTGGTAGAGCTATTACAACATCGTACGCTGGGTATAAATTTGAAGGAACGACGGGTATCACGATATCTGGCACAAAAATTACGAGTGTTGTATCTGCTAGCGCAGTAGAATGGACTTATGATGGTTCTACGTATTTCAAGGGGAGCAATGGAACTTATTTGACATGGAGCGGTGGTACATCAACATACTATTACTTTGTATATAATGCTGATGGTCCGGAATTTCAATTAAAAGAAAATAGCGATTCGCATTATCTCGGTGTGTCTGGAGATGATTTTGGGGAGGTATCAACTCCCGAAAACTTCTATATCTACAAAAAAGTATCTAAGACCTATTCCTCTTTCCCGCACTGCCGTCCATATACATTTACCCTGCACGCCTGCGGCGGTACGATTGATGTGAATGGAGACGGAGATAATACCGGCGATCCGCAGAACTATCTGATGACGGAGGAGAACGAAGGAGAAGGACGAAACCTTCCGAACGCGTTGCCTCGTTGTCCGGAGAATGGCTGGTCGTTTGTAGGATGGGTAGAAGGTAATGCGCTGGGTTCAGTGCGTAAGACGAACTTTACTAACGAGAACGGGTTGGTGGCTACTTCGCCATATATCCCCACCCACGATGGAGTACATCTCTATGCCGTCTATGCGCGTCTAAGCGATTACTATCGTATTGTTAGTTATCCGGACAATATGGTAGCCGGTGATAATTATATCATTACGTACTATACAGAAGTTGAAGGCGACGAAACGGAAAATACGTGGGATGTGGAGTTGTCTTCTGAAACTGTTAGTACAAATTATTTAGCGGGTGTTCCTAAGGATGCGCCGCAAGACGGAGAAGGCTATTATATGATTGCTACTGACTCAACAGTACTATGGCAGCTGGGCGGTAGCACTGACGCATGGACGTTTAAGAATCTTAAGAATGGCAAGTATTTGCAAGCATCTACGTCCGGTTATGTTAAAACGAATGGATCTGCAACTTCGTTTAAGATACGCAAACCGACGTCTTCAAATCTGAACTTGCAAATGTATATCAATGGTGGTTCGTATAATTATTACCTTGTATACTATGACGGCAGTAAATTTACGACGATGGGATATGATAATTTTTCATATACGTCTGGTGGAAAGACCTACTACTATAAAGAGCAAATTTTCCTTTATCGTCAGATGCATGAGTATGCTTCTTATCCGCACTGCGATGCCTTTACGGTGAACTTCGATGGATGCGGTGGCCGTGCCGGTTATACTTCCAAAACGGAGTCAGCTCCATATGCCGGTATAGACTTGCCGTTCGCTTTTGCGAACAACGATTGCTCGAAAGAGAAGTGGGAGTTTGCCGGCTGGGCAGAGACACCTGTTACGGAGGAGACAGATGTCTTGTCGCTCGATTTGTTACCGCCTGGAGTTCGTTATGTACCGGCGAAGAATAACTTGACTCTTTATGCGGTATATTGCAAGAAAGAAGATACGTACGCAAAGGTAACCTCGTCGTCCAATTTATACCTCGGCGTGAACTATGTCATAGCTACTCCTGGTAACAAGGCGATGAAGAATAAGACGAAGGATACTAACTACATCAGTTATGAGTCTATATCTCCTTCCGATGATGTAGTCACCATGACAGATCATAATATGGTATGGCGCTTGCAAGGTGAAAGAGGTATGTATGAGATCTTCAATGTGGATGACTCTGTTTATCTCGACTTGCGTTCTGCGCAGATCCATTTGCGTGACTCGGCTCACGATAACTTCCAAATCAAGGGCTCTTCGGGCAATTTCAGAGTGCGCTCGAATATGAGTATCGTTAATAATGTGGGTAAGAAATATCTATATTTCGATACGTCGAATAACCGTTTTACAGTAGAGTCAGAGGATAATGTGGAGTACGCATATATCTATTTCTACCAGCAGCAAGCACTATATAATTCCTATCCGTATTGTGTAGATCCTATTGAGCCTTTGCGCTGGACGGCGGATAACCATGTGGTACTGGAGTCGTACGTGCTGTCCGGTAAGCCGACTTTGTCCGGCGGTATCGGCTCTGCAGCCTTCCAGTCTGATGAAGGAACGTATTGTCTCGAGTATAACCCTGCAGTGCTTACTCCGGGTTCGAATGCGGCTGTTTCATGGGGTGATGTACACGTGAGCATTCATGTGCCGTATGTGATTTCCAGTAATACTAACGCCGGTAGCGGAGATTGTCTGACATGCGACTATGTCGTGCTTCCGGATGCTACGCTTACGATCGACCAGAATAAAGCAGTACATAATATTACCGTGTACGAAGGTGGTACGCTGCATATCGCGAATGGCAAGACGCTGTCTGTTCACGCGCTCATCCTTCGTCGTGACGATGATACGAAGGCGCCGCAAGTGACCTTTGGTAATGAGTCGTCTGCTATCCATCTGCAATTCAATGAGGTATATTTCGATACCCGTATCGATGATTCACGCTACTATTGGTTCACATTGCCGTATAACTCTTTCGTAAAGAATATCTCTTATTCAAATGAGGCGGCGAATGGTAAGATGGCTACGTATCGTACGGACTTCTATGTGCGCCGTTATGATGGCGCACGTCGTACGGATGACGCGAATGCAGGCACGCAGGCTAAAAACTATTGGACGCATGTAGCGGACGCAGGCGCGAACTATACGCTGCAAGCCGGAATAGGTTACCAGCTCGGTCTCGCAGACCAGGCAGGCATCATACAAGCGGATGGACATCCGCATGCCAAACGTGTGATGCGTTTCACAATGACACCTGACGATGAGACGTGGAATACCAAAGAGAGAAGTAATCAGAAGTCGGCTCGAGTAGCGCCTTCACAGGCTGCCGACCCGCGTAACGCACCGCATGCAGGCTGGAATCTCATCGGTAATCCGTACTTGCATAATTATACCACCGGTTCTACGGGCTCCAGCGGTCTGGTGAATGGATACTGGGTAGAGGAAGTTGTTGATGAAGAGAAGACGGGATATTTGATTATCGATACGGAGCATGAGGGCGAGCATCCTTCTACGGTGCCGTATCTGACGATTTATAATCCGGGAACAAAGACCTATTCGCAGTACCGCGCAAGTTCGTTCCGTGCGCTCAAGCCGTTTGAGGCCGTGTTCGTACAGATCAATGAAGGCCCGCAGATCTATTTCTCGGAAACGATGAATATGTCCGGTGCCCCTGCCTATAGACGCGTTATCCAGCATGAAGGTCCGCTGAATACAGGTATTACGTTGGTATGCGAAGATGGCAAATCCGATCGTACGGGTATTGTCCTTGCGGATGAATATACTACCTCCTATGAGATTGGCGGTGACTTAGTGAAGATGTCGAACTCCAAGGCTATCAACCTCTATACCCTCAATGCGGATAACCAGAAGTTGGCCTTCAATGCCCTCTCCGATGAGGATGCTATAAACCCGATACCGGTGGGCGTTTCCTTCCCGAATGCCGGAATCTATACGTTCGCATTCGATGCGGAGCAGTACAGTAGCAATGGATTAGATACCCTTATGCTTATTGATAAAGTTGCGGGTGTATCTACCAATCTCCTCTACGAGAATTATATGTTTGAACTCGATAAAGCAGGTACTATTGATAATCGTTTTGAGATTCTCGTGCGTCGTGCGAAGAATCAACCGCTAATCACTACGGACTTAAACAATGTATTCGATGCAGGTAAACCGCGTAAAGTCATTCGTGACGGACAACTCTTTATCATCAATGATGGTAAGATGTATAATGCGGTAGGTACAGAAGTAAAATAAATTTGAAAAAGGTATTAGTCTTTATATTCCTGTGTGTGGTAGCACTGTGCGCTCACGCCTCGTATTTCGAGGTGCAAGTGCCTATGTCTGAGAAACAGACATCCACTCAGATGTTCGGTCATCAGCCTCTGACGACCGGACACTTCGGTACCACCGTACATGCGCTGGACCAGAGTGGTCGTGCTTATTCACCGGGACAGATGGCTACCACGGCTACTTATGGACCGCATCGTGCCAAAAAAGTAGATCCCGATGCGGATGACCCGGATCCAAACGATGAGAGTGAGGTTCTTCCTCTCGGCGATACGCCGTGGTTCTTTATATGCGTATGTGCGTGTGTGTGCGCGTTCCTTATATATAAGCGTACACGCAAGCAATCTTGAGCCTTTTTCAGCTTTCCTTCGCACTTGACCAAAAATCGGATTTTTTGAGCAAAAAATTCGAGTGCTGATTTTCAGCGAGTTACAAAGAAAATGCAAAAAAAATGCAATAAAATTTGGTCAGTTCAAAAATTTGTAGTACCTTTGCATCCGCTTTCGCCCAAAATTTGGACCTAAGCAAAAAGATCTTTGAAAGATTGTCTATTATAACAAGATGTAGTACAAGAACTGAAGTAAATTTATTTACGTAAGTCCACGGCTTGTCCGTGAACTTATTATGGTTCCCGTTAAATACACTTAAATAAATCGATTATTCTGAGCTATCTT
>DBYL01000015.1:26564-53101 GCA_002309835.1 Bacteroidales bacterium UBA1187 | reverse complement strand
CTGCCAGCATCCGCAAGGTGTCCAATGCCATTTCGTTGAGAATATCAGTTACCGTAAGCACACGAATACCATTGGCTTCCAACATGTGGATATATCCACGATGCTCCTCGGCAGCCTTGTCCACATCGAAATAGTGTTCAAACAAGCCTGCCGACGGATGAATGACGCCGTCGAACAGTTCCTGACCCGGTGTGTGCATCAAGATGACTCCGGCTTTATCCCACTCGGCGTGAGGATAGTCCATCCTACACGCCTTTTCCTGCCGCTGCTGCACCGTGCATCCTGCCAGCAGCACCACCGCCAAAAGAAGATGTATCCTATTCATTTGTATGGAGAATGTCACTACTATTTATTTGTTCTTGATGTAGTCTATAGCTTTTTCGAGTTGGTTGTCGCGGCCGGCGGTCTGCCAGAGGTTGACATCCAGCTATTCATCGTCCTTCTCAAATCGGTTGCAAATGTAATACTTTTTTTTGGAATATGCAAATAGTTTATGTAAAAACATTAAAAAAGCTATATAGGGGAGTGGAAACGGCTTTTTAGAAAAGGCAGGCCAAGGACATTTGTTTTCATAAAAAATCAACAAAAACAGTATTATACATAGTATAATACTATATACGCATAAAATTTGCAAAAGTGGCAAAGTATCCTATGGGTATCCTATGGGTATGATATGGGTATCATATGGTGCGGGATCGTGCCGAGGCCGATATTTGACGGACTTAGGATGTATGGGGGATGGAAGTCGCTCAGAATGCTACTCTTCGGGACATCGGTCCCCTCAGAGTACATTCCTCGCAAAGAAAGAACAGAAAAAAGAGAGGCGAGGATGATCCCTGCCTCGTTGATAAGCTGTACAAAACCCTCCGCGGCTTCGTCATCGCCCAAATCCGCCAACAATTATAAAACAAAAGTGACGACATCCCTGCCGTCATTTTTATTGAAGTTTCTCTAATTTCTCTCTTTTGAAGCAATAAGTATTTGCTATGTATGCGGCAAATGCCGTCCCGGCAGCAATTTTGACTTTTTTACGGCTACTTGTCAGGGCGTCTTGACCATTATAAATTACCGGTTGATCTTTGAAGACAATCTCGCGACCATCAACAGCTGTTGTAGATATCGGCATAAACTCTATTGCTCCTTCGTCGCCAAAAGTAGATGCTCTTTGAATTTTTGTCTGTACTTCTACTAATGTTCCTTTTTTTATTAAGATGTATTCCCCATCTATATCATATACATCCGATGCTATGATTGTATTCGGGGTTGAGTAATGCTGCGAAGACATCTCATTAGTGATTTTCACACTGATGCGTGTTCCTTCGTTTAGGCATACTTTATCATTGGCTTCTCCTTGCAGAGAATAACATAAAATTATGCCAAGTAATAAAAATCTTTTCATCAATTAGGGGAAAATGAGGCAAAGTCCTTGTGTCACTTTACAAGGACTTTGCCAAATGATTTACTTTGTGAACTCTATCACGGTTCCTTGAACAAGAACAGCGCTTTGGGTCTTTGGAACCATCGCACCACTTACACGTTGAACCTCCTCAAAGGTAACATTAATAATCGCTTGAGAACCTTGTAGGTTAGCTTCTCTTACCAACGCAGCATAGGCAGATTCCTTAAGTTGCATTTTACTAAAATTGTACTTCTGCTCAAAAATTACAATTTTCTGAACCTGTTTAACTACTTTGAAATTCGCGTTCGAGAGAACTACTTGTGTTTGGTTCATGTTTACATTGCTCGTGTGACCGAGGTAGCGGCCGGTAGAACAACTAGACAGCAAAACTGCACACACTGCAACAGCAGCAATCAATAACTTTTTCATAATACTTTGATTTTTAAAGTTATGCCCACTCTTTATCGGATTTTCGGCTTTCTCCGTATATTATTAATTACACAATAAAAATGTGAGCCAACTGATATTGGTTCGTTCGGGCTACCACACCCATAGTGTCCAATATGCAGAAAGCCCACGCATCGCGTGAGCGTTTCGCCTATTCTCGGAACACTAATTCAAATTGTGGTAGTATGAACGAATCCGCAAATAAAGCAAACGCTAAATTTCTATGTCATCCCATTTAACGTCTCAGATCTGACGGCAAATCGATTTCGCGGTGCAAAATTACGAAAATAATTTCATATATGCAAATTTATCGCCCATTTTTTTGTAAGCGCCCCCTTTTCGTCTAAGGTTTTCCCAGTTTTATCGGGGACAAATAGTGCAGGGCAAAGAAGGATCACACTAATTGCTGCAAAATAGCGCGGCAGGAACGGTCGATGTCGGTATATGCGGCTTCAAAATCACCGGTGTACCAAGGATCTGCCACATCTCTGGGCTCATTGACCCAGGCCATCATAAGTGATACTTTATGTTCGGAGTCGGAGCCGATGATGCGATCGAGCCAACGCAGATTAGAGTGGTCAGCACAGATGATATAATCATAATAAAGGTAATCCGCGCGTGTGATTTGGCGCGCAGCATGGTCTTCGAACGGAATCCCTTTTTCTCGCAACTTACGTTTTGCAGGAGGGTAGATGTCATTGCCAATTTCTTCCCGCGAGACAGCAGCTGAGGCTATCTCGAAACGGTCGGAGGCATTTGTCTGACGACAGAGCTCTTTCATCACCATCTCTGCCATCACAGATCGGCAAATATTTCCGTGACATATGAACAGTACCTTAGTCATCTGCACTTTTTGATTTCTTCGTAGGTGAAGCCGCGCTGGAGGAGGAAACGGAGGCGTTTGTCTTCGCTGTCGTTCTTGCGGGAGGCGATGAGTGCGCGGAGATTTTTGGTATACACCGCGTTGTCGATGTTATCTAAGGCCTCGCGGATGTCTTTCTCTGGCAAGTCGAGTGCACGAAGTCCGGCTTGGATCTTCAGTCGTCCCCAACTCTGGTATTCCACTTTATCATGTACATAAGCATGGCAAAAACGGGCATCGTTCAGGAAGTCATTGGAGTATAGACTTTCTACGATTCCATCGGCAAAATCTGCGGGTGCTTGCCACTCGTATAACTTACGTCTGACGTCGGCCGCACAATGTTCGGCGCGGGCGCAATAACCTTCGGCTTTGTCAAGCCATTCGGCCTTCGATAATTCGTGGTTTGCCATAGATGTCTTTCGTTACATGAATATCGGTGTATCCTAAGTTCGTGAGAAGGGCGGCGAGCTCCTGCGGATAGGCCTCGTTGATCTCGAAAAAGAGGTGCTTGCCCAAATGTAACTCGGCTATTCTTCTGTAGAACTTCAGCGGATCGCTGTCGGGCACAAAAAGCGCTTGCGCAGGTTCGTAATCCAATACGTTTCTCCGCATCTGCGCTTTCTCTTTCTCACAGATATACGGAGGATTGGAAACGACGATGTCGAAAGTGCCAATTGTCTCGATTCCATCGGCAAAAATATCCGCTTGTTTGAACCTAACTTCGACATTATTTCGAGCGGCATTTCCTTTCGCTACTTCGATAGCTTTGGCAGAGATGTCAAAGCCCGTGACTTGCCATTGAGGATGGGCTTTCTTCAGCGCAATCGCTATACAACCGCTGCCGGTTCCTATGTCGAGGACGCGGCAATTTGAAATTGGGAATTGGAAATTTGAAATTGATTCGACTAATTCTGCTGTCTCGGGACGGGGAATAAGGGTGGAAGGAGTGACTTTCAGGTCCAGACCGCACCAAAAAGTATGACCGAAAATATACTGAATCGGCTCAAAATGCAACAAACGATCAATTGTCTCTTGCAGGTTTGGAATATTTTTTGTACCTTTGCAGCCTGTTAGGATTTCACTGCGTGAAAAACCTGTACTTTCCTCGATTATCCACAGGGCTAAAGCACGTGCTTCGTCCTCCGGATAGCAAGGCAGAAGTTGAGAGGTAATATGTGCGATTAGTTCTTTCACGCTGCAAAATTACTACAAAAAAATGAATTACGCAAATTATATTGCTCGTTGTATCGAAATTGCCCGTCGCGGGGAGTATTTCGTAGCCCCGAATCCCATGGTGGGTGCGGTGCTCGTGCGCAATAGTGATGAACAGATTTTGGCGGAAGGCTGGCACGAGAAGTACGGTGAAGGTCACGCGGAGGTGAACTGCTTTAAGAAAGCGGAGAGTGGAGAGCGGAAGGTGGAGAGTTATAAGGACTGCACCTTATTCGTGAGCTTGGAGCCCTGCAGTCATTACGGCAAGACGCCTCCGTGCGCGAAGTTGATTATTGAGAAAGGTGTCGGTCGCGTGGTGGTAGGTATGTTAGATCCTAATCCGTTAGTGGCCGGCAAAGGTGTGCAGATGCTCCGCGACGCAGGGATTGAAGTGGTGGTCAGCGTGCTGGAAGATGAATGCCGTGCGCTGAACAAACGCTTCCTCTGTCTGCATGAGAAACACCGCCCGTACGTGGTGTTGAAATGGGCGCAAACTGCGGATGGTTTTATAGATTATAAACGGATTAGTGGATTAGAGGATGAGGAGATTAGCGGAAAGCACCTCAACGGTGCACTTGCCATTTCCACGCCGAAGACGAAGGAAATCGTGCATAAGATGCGGGCGGAGAATATGGCGATTATGGTGGGAACGCGGACAGTGCTGTTAGATAACCCGCGCTTGCTGAACACGCATTGGGAAGGCAGAAATCCTATTCGTGTGACGCTCGACAGACATCATGTGATACCTGCTGACGCACGGATTTTTTCCGATGAAAGCGAGACAATCGTGTATCGTGACCGCACCGACTGGCCGTTTGTATTAGACGATTTGGCGAAGCGGAATATCCATTCGATATTAGTGGAAGGCGGTACTACGCTGCTCAATCATATTCTAGAAAACGGCACGTGGGATGAGATACATATCGAGGTAGCGCCTGAGTTGAAGATAGGCGACGGAGTGGCTGCTCCGCGCGTGGCGTTACCGGAGGACTTTGAAGAAGTAGACGGTCATCGGTTATATACGATTATCAAAAATAAGGCATAAATTTGCGTAATTCAAAATTATTTTGTAATTTTGCAGCCGCATTTGAAAAACGGATGAAAATGAGAAGAAATAGAAATACGATTATGGCATGCTTATTGCTCTGCGGATGTATAGCGCTGCTGAGCAGTTGTGCGGCCTACGAGAAGAAAGCGCAGAGTGGTGCGGCGGTAGAGTTGAACGGACATTATCTGTATCATTCTACCTTGGATTCGTTAACGTTAGGATTGTCGAGTGAAGACAGTCTGCGCGTGACGCAGCAGTATATCCGTCAGTGGGCGCAAGATATCTTGCTGTATGACAAAGCGATGTCGCGTACCAATCCCCAGATCGAGGAGATGGTGGCGGACTATAGGCGTACTCTATACGCGCAGGCGTACGAGGAACATCTGGTGGAGCGAAACATGCCGAAGGTGATCATGGATTCTTCGGTGATAGCTATCTATGAGCAGATGCCTAACCGTTTCAAACTGGACGAGAGTATCATGCAGGGTATGTTAGTCGTTGTGCCTGTCGATGCGCCGAATATCGCTAAGTTGCGTCAGTTGATGAGTGGTCAATCGTTGGACAAACTCGAGAAATACGTCTATCAGAACGCAAGCGGATACGAGTTATTCGAAGATAAATGGTTGACCACAACGGAGGTGATCCGTCAGATGCCTGTGGAGCGTGCGGATTTTGAGGCGAAACTGAAAGCCGGTAACCATATTGAGATGTCGGACTCTACGAAGTTATACCTTCTGCAGATCACGAAGAAATGTATCCGCGGAGAGGCGATGCCGGTGGATTATGCGCGGCCGGAAATAGAGAAAATTATATTGAATGCCCGTCAGGTGGAGTTCTTGCGCAAGGAGCGTGAGCGGCTCTATAACGAGGCAATACAAAAACAGAAAATACATTTTTATGAGAATTAAATCGATAGTAGCAGGTCTGCTTTTGTGCTCCGGCATGATGGCGCAAAGCGTGATCGACGAGGTAATCTGGGTTGTGGGCGACGAAGCGATCTTGCGTAGCGAGGTAGAGGAAGAACGACTGCGTGCACAATATGAGGGAACGCCTATCAACGGCGATCCATATTGCGTGATCCCTGAGCAGTTGGCGGTGCAGAAGTTATTCCTGCATCAGGCGGTGATTGACTCGGTGGAAGCGAACGAATCGACGGTGAGTCACCAGGTAGATATGCGATTGAACTACTACATCAATCAGATCGGTTCCAAAGAGAAGATGGAGGAGTATTTTCGCAAACCGAGTAGTGATATCCGTGCGGAGATGATGACTACGGTGCGCAATCAGATGATTATTCAGCAGATGCAATCAAAGTTGACGTCGAATATCAAACCTACGCCGGCGGAAATCCGTCGATACTATAACTCGCTGCCGATCGATTCTATCCCGATGATGCCTGCCCAAGTGGAGGTGCAGATCATCAGTTTTGAACCGGCGGTGCCGGTGGAAGAGACGGAGCGTATCAAGCAGCGCTTGCGTGAGTTCACGGAACGTGTGCAGAGCGGAAGTGCAGAGTTCAGTATGCTCGCGCGTCTCTATTCCGAAGATACAGAGAGCGCAAAACGAGGTGGTGAGTTGGGCTTTGTAGGCAAAGGTCAGTTGGTTCCTGAGTTTGCGGAAGTGGCGTTTAACATGACTGACCCCAAGCGCGTCAGTCGTATTGTGCAGACGGAGTACGGATTTCATATCATCCAATTGATCGAGAAGAAAGGCGACCGCATCAACTGCCGTCATATCCTCCTTCGTCCGCGTATCAGTGCAACCGATAAGGTACGTGCTATCGAGCGTCTGGATAGCATCCGTCAGCTGGTGACTACGGATAGTATGCAGTTTGAGCAGGCAGTCGTTCGTTTTTCGCAAGACAAGAATACGGTGATGAATGCGGGTCTGATGATCAACCCCAATACGGGTAGCAGTAAGTTTGAATACCAGGAGTTGGCCCCGGAGATCGCGAAGCTGATCTATACAATGCAGGAGGGTGATGTATCGCAGCCGTTTGTGATGATGGACCAGACCAAGAACCGCGAGGTATGCGCTATCGTGCGACTGAAGAAGAAAACGGATGTGCATCGCGCGAACCTGACCGATGATTTCCAGACTATCAAGAGTATGCTGGAGGCGCAGAAAGGACAGGAGTTGCTGCATGACTGGATTCTCAAGAAGCAGAAGACGACATATGTGCAGATAGCACCTGAATGGCAAGGATGTGATTTCGAGTATCCGGGATGGGTGCACTGATTTTCATATTACTGCAGACCATGGTGTATCTGGAGCGGTCGGAGACCTTGAGTTTCGACCAAGAGCGCATTGCAGATGCACAGATATTACGCGGGAACGTAGCTTTTCGGCATGAGGAGGCGATGATGTATTGCGACAGTGCTTATTTCTACGAGACCACTAATTCCCTGGATGCCTTCGGTCATGTGCGGTTTGAGCAAGGCGACACGTTGCAGGGTTTTGGAGACCGATTGTATTACAACGGGAATACGAAACTGGCACGGCTCTGCCGCAATGTGCGACTGGTGCATGGTTCGGAAGACGGCAATCCGATGGTATTGACTACCGATAGCTTGAATTATGACCGCAAACGGGGAGTAGCCTATTATTTCACGGGAGGCACAGTGGCGGATACACTCAATACCCTCACTTCCGTGCGTGGGCAATATATGCCGAATACCAAGACAGCGCTTTTCAGTCAAGAGGTACATCTGACGAATCCGAATTTTGTGTTGACCAGTGATACACTGATCTATCATACGGATACCAAAGTGACGAATATCGTCAGTCCGACGACCATCGTGTATGAAAAGGAGACCACTATCCATACTTCGCGCGGATGGTACAACACCGATACGGAACGCTCTATGCTGCTCGATCGTTCGTTAGTGGAGCATACTGACGGCAAGTCGATGACGGGCGATACAATCTATTACGATAAGCATATCGGTTTTGGTCAGGTGTTAGGACGCATGGAGATGCGCGACACAGCGCAACGAGCTACACTGTATGGCGAATACGGTCAGATGTACGAAGAGGGTAGCCGCGGCTATGCCACCGATAGCGCATTGATGGTGGACTGGTCCGATAGTGCTCACATCGCCTATACTCATGCGGACACGTTATTTACGGAGGAGTTGCATTTTGCCGACAGCGCGTTAAAAGACAGCACGTACTATCGTGTGCGGGCGCATTACGGGGTGCGGGTGTACAGGGATGATATGCAGATGGTGTGCGACTCAATGGTGTACCTGGGTTCGGATTCGACGATACATCTGTATATCCGGCCTATCTGCTGGAATGAGAACCAACAGATATCGGCTGACAGCATCATCGTGTATATTAAGAATGGAGCGGTGGAACATGCGACGGGAGCACCCAACGCCGTTTGCGTCATGCATGATACATTGGACCTCTTTAACCAGATGAGCGGAAAAGAGTTGACGGCTTTCTTGACGGATGGCGAAGTACACACGATTGATGTAAGCGGTAATGCGCTGACGATCTATTATCCTAAAGAGGATGACGGCAGTTATGTGGGACTGAATACAACCGAGAGCAGTTTTATTCGGGCATATGTCAGGGACCGGAATATATACCGTTTGCGATTTACAAAAGAGACGACGGGAGTGCTCTATCCGATAGATCAAATTCCGGCCGATAGCGAACGACTGCCGCAGTTCTTCTGGGCAAACGAGGTACGTCCGGTCAGTCCCGAAGATGTGTTTCGAAAGGTTGAAAGAGTGAATGAGTGAAAGAAATTAAAGAATGAAAGATATGAAAAAGAGTTTATTGACATTGATGATGGTGTTCACGGCGATGAGTGTTTTCGCGGTGGATCTGCCTAAGCAGGGTTTTGGTTTTCAAATAGGATGGGCGCAACCTATTCTGCGTTTGAATAGCAATACCTCTAAAGACACCCTGAGTAATACCGTCAAGTTGTATGGATTGAAGGTCGGTGTGGTATATGATGCCAGTTATATTGCCGGTTTTGGTAGTTCGATGGGTATTAACTATACTTTCGGTGCCGCTTCAACGCCATGGGAGAAGAAAAATATGTCTTTCTCCGAACGCACAAAATATGCATACCATGAGTTAGAACTCTTCGTAGATTGGCAGTATAAATTCGAGGTGGCGAAAGAGACCTATCTGATGCTTTATACAGGACCGACTATCCAGTGCGGTCTGGCTTACCAATATCGCACGGACAAGCGTAACGAGATGACGGATGAGGTGACTGAGGGAACGACGTTTAAGCCGTATACCTCGGAGCTGAACGACGTAGCGATGAAGCGAATCAATGTTACGTGGGGAGTAGGAGCCGGTTTCCAATACAAGCGCTATTTCTTGCGTGGCGGTTATGATTTCGGTTTGATAAACCCCTACAAGAACGCAGACTACGAGAATGGAAACCACACACGTGGTCGCATTGATCAATGGAATATCAAATTAGGTGCTTACCTTTGGTATAAATGATTTCTCGTGAGACCATAGAAAAGATTCACGCGGCTGCTAAGATTGAAGAGGTCGTAAGCGACTATGTCACGTTGCGCAAGCGCGGCGCGAACCTCATCGGTCTTTGTCCGTTCCATAACGAGAAGACGGGTTCTTTCACCGTCAGTCCTTCGAAAGGTATTTACAAATGTTTCGGCTGCGGCGTGAGTGGCAATGCAATCGGTTTCATCATGGAGATCGAGCAGTGCAGTTACGTCGAGGCCATCAAGCAGCTCGGAAAGAAATACCACATCGATGTAGAGGAACGGGAACTGACGGTAGAGGAACAGCAGCGCCAGGACAACCGCGAATCGATGTTTGTGGTCAATGATTTTGCGAACAAATGGTTTCAGGAGCAGTTGTGGGAGACGCAGGAAGGTCAAGCGATTGGTCTGAGTTATTTCCGCGAACGCGGTTTGCGCGATGATATCATCTGTAAATACCAGTTGGGTTACTCTCCCGAGAAAGGTAATCCCTTGGCTGCGGCGCTGAAGAAGAAAGGATTCAAAGAGGAGTTTATCACCAACGACGTAGATACAAAGATCGGTGTCGGAGTGGTTGGTAAGAGTGAGGACGGGAGACTGTATGACCGTTTCCGCGACCGCGTCATCTTCCCTATATTTACTGTTAGCGGCAAGCCAGTAGCTTTTGCGGGACGTATCCTCAAGAAGAAAGATAACGTAGGTAAGTACGTCAACTCGCCTGACTCGCTCATCTATTCCAAGACGAATGAGTTGTACGGCCTTTTCCAAGCCAAACAATCCATTGCGCGCACGGATATGTGCTACCTCGTCGAGGGACAGATGGATGTGATCTCTATGCATCAGTCGGGAATAGAGAATGTGGTAGCCAGTGGTGGTACGGCACTTACCAAACCGCAGATACGTCTTATCCAACGCTTCACATCGAATATCACGGTGCTCTATGACGGAGACGCTGCGGGTATTCATGCGGCGCTGCGAGGTATAGACATGTTCCTGGAGGAAGGATTTAATGTGAAGGTGGTGCTGCTGCCTGACGGAGAAGATCCGGACAGCTACGCACAGAACCATGACTCCACGGAGTTCATCCAATACATCAAAGACCACCAGACGGATTTCATCCGTTTTAAGTCAGCCTTGTTAAGCAAAGATGCAGGTGATGATCCTCAGAAACGCGCAGCGCTCATCAAGGATATCACTTCATCTATTGCGATCATACCGGATATGATCACGCGTCAGGTATATATCAAAGACAGTGCGGAACGACTGCACATCGCAGAGAAAGTGCTGACGACGGAAGTCATCAACCTGCGTCGTAAGAAAGCCGAGGAGCGCGCTAAAGCGAAGGAGAAAGAGGAGGAACAGGCGGCTGTAGCAATCCCGTCGCAGCAGGATATTCCGCATATGCCTTCTGCTACGCTTCATCCGGAAAAACCCAAGACAGCCTTGGAGCGCAATTATTACAACCTGCTGCAACTGGTGGTGCGTTACGGAGAGCGACCGATAGAAGTGGAAGGAACGGTCTATAGTATCGGCGATGTGATCATCTATACGCTGGAGGGCGATGAAGTGGCGGCACCTCTGCCGGTGTATCAGACCATTATTGATGAGTTTAAGCGTCATAGTAAGGATCCGGGATTTAGGGCAGAGCAGTTCTATAAATTCCACCCGGACCACGCAGTAAGTGCGTTGGCTATCGATATGATTGCCGATAGATATCGGATGGGAGCTCCGAAAGACGAGACGCGTCTGGGCGAGTTGGTGACGCAGTTGTTGTATGAGATCAAACTGACCGTCATCAACCAACAGATAGAGCAACTGGAGGCCAATCTCAAAGATGCGCAAGAGAAGGGTGATGTCAATCGTCAGATGTTACTTCTCTCGCATCATCCTCAGTTGCTGGCGCAACGTAATGAGATTTGCAAACGTCTTGGAAACCGCGTAATCAACCTCTAATCATGCTTTTCGGACAAATCGCATACGGACCTATTCACAGCCGTCGTTTGGGTACGAGTCTGGGTATGGAGATTATGCCGCTGGAGCATAAGTTATGTACCTTCAACTGTGTCTATTGCGAATGTGGATGGAATGAGTCCGTGAGTCATCCTCAACTTCCTTCGCGCAAAGAAGTATATGAGGCGTTAGAGGCCAAACTGCAAGCATTGCGAAAGGAAGACATACATCTGGATGTGATTACTTTTTCCGGTAACGGGGAGCCTACACTTCATCCTGATTTTCTCGGCATCATCGAAGATACATGTGCGTTGCGCGATCGATATTATCCGACGGCGAAAGTAAGTGTGCTCTCTAATTCTACGCAGTTGGGCAGAGAGGATGTAGTGCAAGCGCTGAAGCGCTGTGACAACCGAATACTGAAACTGGATGCCGGTACAGACGAGATGATGCGACGTATTGACTTGCCGGTGAATAGCAGTCTGACGGTGGAAACCATCGTGGGATGGTTGCAGCAGTTCAGCGGAGATTTTGTGCTGCAGACCTGTTTTCTTCGCGGCGAGCATAATGGGTTGACGATTGATAATACAACGAAAGAAGAACTGCAGGCTTGGTATCAGGCGGTGGACCGCTTGCAGCCCAAACAGATCATGATCTACGTCATTGATCGCAAGACTCCGGAAGAATCTCTGGAGAAGATATCTCGCGAGCAGATGGAACAGATCGCTGCGCCGCTTATTCAAAAAGGTTTTGACGTCTCTATCAGTGCATGAAAATCCTTGTTGCTCCTTTGAACTGGGGGTTGGGTCACGCCAGCCGTTGCGTACCTGTCGTGCGCCGTTTGCAGGATGAAGGTCATGAAGTGATTTTGGGAGGAGACGGAGAGAGTCTTACGCTACTACGCAAGCATTTCCCCAAACTTCGTTATGTCTATCTGGCACCCCTGAACTTACGGTATAGTAAGGGGAGAAATCAGGTTGGCGCACTGCTTCGAGCAATGCCGCATATATGGATGTGGATGCATAAAGACCATGCGTTACTCAAAGCCGTTCTGCGCGAAGAGAAATTCGATCGAGTGATCTCTGACAACCGCTTTGGATTATATAGCAAGAGGGTAGAGAGCATATATATCACGCATCAATTGCATATCGTGCTTCCGCGAGGCTGGAAATGGCTGGAATCACTCGCGGCGCACATACACGCACGCATATATACGCGTTTTAATAAGGTGTGGGTGCCGGACTACGAAGAGATGACGGAAAGTCTGGCCGGAGTGTTGAGTCATCCGCAAAAAACGAATGAGAAAATCGAATATATAGGGCCGTTAAGCCGTTTTTCGTCCACCCCGCAGACGTCCCAGGGAAAAACTTATGAAGTGGTGGCTGTCTTGAGTGGTTTGGAACCGCAACGCACCCTATTGGAGAAGGAGTTGCTGGCTCGTTATCAAGACACCCGGCAGAAGGTGCTAATCGTGCAAGGACTGATAAATAGACCCAACACGCGCATCAAGCGAGGGAATATAACGATTGTGCCACGTATGGAGGATCAGGAATTATGCGAAGCCCTGCTTGGCGCAGAGCACATCATCGCCCGTTCCGGGTATTCTACGATCATGGATTTGGAAGCGTTGAGCGCACTAAAAAGAGCAGAATTAATACCTACTCCGGGGCAGTCGGAACAAGAATATTTGGCCGATTGGATTGCACAAAAAGCAGTTTTTTCATAAAAAAATGCCCAAAAATTTGGTCAATTCAGAAAAAAGCAGTACCTTTGCACGCTTTTTCGCCCTCAGAGGGTGCCATCGTATAACGGTTAGTACTCAAGATTTTCATTCTTGCAATAGGGGTTCGATTCCCCTTGGCACTACGAAAGACCTTCCCTAAAGTCACGTCCTGAGGCCAATCCTCTCAAGGCTGAAGGATATTACTAAATCGTCCGCGAGTCGGACAAAAAACAAGAACTAAGATGGCAAATCACAAATCATCTTTGAAGCGTATCCGCCAGACGGCAGCGCGCAAAGCACACAATCATTACTACGCTAAAACCGCACGTAACGCTGTGCGCGATCTGCGCAAGACGACCGACAAAGCAGCAGCTGCTGAGGCTCTGCCAAAGGTTAGCTCTATGCTCGATAAGCTGGCTAAGCGTCACATCATTCACGACAACAAGGCTGCTAACCTCAAGTCGAAGTTAGCTCGCTTCGTGAATAAGCTTGCTTAATAGTACGCATTTAGGTCACGGGAGAATCACCAAGCGGTGGTTCTCCTTTTTTTGTGTAAAAATTGTTAAAAGATGTGCTTTTCTTATTTTTTTAACAAAAAAATAGAAAAAGAATTTGCGTATATCGTTTATTTTTACTATCTTTGTCGCGATTTTTATGCGCGGGTACAAACGCGCGCGTATGGAAACCTAAATTATAGGAAATAAATAATACAAAAATACAATGGAAGAACAAGAAAAGTATGATGGTTCGAGTATTCAAGTGCTCGAGGGATTAGAGGCGGTGCGTAAGCGTCCGGCGATGTATATTGGCGATATATCGCAGAAGGGTTTGCATCACCTGGTGTATGAGGTAGTGGATAACTCTATTGATGAGGCGCTCGCCGGTTTCTGCGACGAGATCGCTGTGCATATCAATGAGGATAACTCTATTACCGTACAGGATAATGGTCGTGGTATTCCGGTGGATATGCATCCGAAGGAGCACAAGAGTGCGCTGGAGGTGGTTATGACGGTGCTCCACGCCGGTGGTAAGTTTAACAAAGACAGTTATAAGGTTTCCGGTGGTCTTCATGGTGTAGGCGTGAGTTGCGTGAATGCGCTCTCGACCAAGATGCACGTGGAGGTTTATCGTAATGGTCAGATTCACTGTCAGGACTATGCGAAGGGTAAGCCGTTATCTCCTGTACACACGATTACCGAGGCGGAAGCTATTGGTAACTGGGAACAACGCAAGACGGGTACGTTTGTGCAGTTCTGGCCGGATGATACAATCTTTACGGAGACGGTATATCATTGGGAGATCCTCGCCAACCGTATGCGTGAGTTGGCATTCTTGAATGCCGGTATCAAAATCGTGCTCAAAGACAAGCGCGTGATGGAGGAGCATACGCTCGAGGATGGCACGAAGGTAAAAGAGTGCAAACGCGAGGCGTTCTACTCGGAGAAGGGTCTGAGTGAGTTCGTTCGTTATATCGATAATACCCGTACGCCGCTGATTAGTGAGGTTATTCACTTGAGTACGGATAAATACGGCACACCGGTAGAGGTTGCGATGATCTATAACACCGACTTTAATGAGAACGTACACTCGTATGTGAATAATATCAACACCATCGAGGGTGGTACTCACGTAGCCGGTTTCCGCGCTGCCTTGACGCGTGTGATGAAGAAATACGCAGAGGATAGCAAGATGCTCGAGAAGGCTAAACTCAAAGATAAGGACGGTAACTCTACTATCGACCCGAATGATTTCCGTGAGGGTTTGACGGCTGTTATCTCTGTAAAGGTGGCTGAGCCGCAGTTCGAGGGACAGACGAAAACCAAACTCGGAAACTCTGAGGTAGCCGGAATGGTGAACTCTGCCGTTAGTGAGGCTCTGCAGAACTATCTTGAGGAGCACCCGGATGACGCGAAGAAGATTGTGGAGAAGGTTATTCTGGCTGCTCAGGCACGTATTGCTGCCCGCAACGCTCGTCAGTCGGTTCTCCGTAAGAGTCCGTTGAGTGGTGGCGGTCTGCCTGGTAAGTTGGCGGACTGCGTATCGAAAGACGCTGCAGAATGCGAGCTCTTCCTTGTAGAGGGTGATTCGGCAGGCGGTACGGCTAAGACCGGTCGTGACCGTGTACATCAGGCTATTCTGCCGCTGCGCGGTAAGATCCTGAACGTCGAGAAAGCGATGGAACATAAGGTGTTCGAATCCGAAGAGGTACGTAATATCTTCACGGCATTAGGTATCACTTTCGGTACAGAGGATGATCCTAAAGCTCTGAACCTAAGTAAGATTCGTTATCATAAGGTAATTATCATGGCCGATGCCGATGTGGATGGTGCGCATATCGCTACGCTGATTATGACGTTGTTCTTCCGTCATATGAAAGAAGTGATTGAGCAGGGTCACCTTTACATCGCTATGGCTCCGCTGTATAAGTGCTCGAAAGGTAACTATAGTCAGTACTGCTGGAATGATGCGCAACGCCAAGCGTTCATCTCGGAGTACGGTAACGGAGATGAGAAGCAGATTAAAACGCAGCGTTACAAAGGTCTTGGTGAGATGAGTGATGAGCAACTGTGGGAGACCACGATGGATCCTGCTCGTCGTCTGCTCAAGAAAGTGACCATCGAGAATGCTGCTGAGGCAGATCGTACGATCGCCATGCTGATGGGTGATGATGTGGCACCTCGTCGTGAGTTCATCGAGGAGAATGCGACTTACGCAAAGATTGACGCATAATGAAGGTCGCGGTCTATTGTTCAGCGAAAGATGCTATCCCCGCTGAGTATTTGGCGTTGGGAGATGCAGTAGGACGGTGGCTTGGAGAAAACGGTCATACCTTGCTGTACGGCGGTGCTACGGGTGGTTTGATGACGCGTGCGAGTGAAGCGGCTAAGAAGGCAGGTGGGTATGTGATAGGAGTTATCCCTCCGCGTATCATTGCTGCCGGACGAAAGGCAGAAGGGTGTGACGAGTTGATAGAAGTGGCAAATATGTCGGAGCGTAAACAAACGATTCGCACTATGGCGGATGTCATTGTTTGCCTGCCGGGCAGTTACGGCACCTTAGACGAGATGATGGATGCCTCCTCGAGTGGAATTGTAGGAGAACATCATAAGCCGCTGTACGTGCTGAATTACAAAGGCTTCTATGAGCCGCTGAAGCAACAATTGGAAGTCATGCGAAGCCTGCAGTTTATCCCTGAACAAGAGCACTACAAGCCTCTCTTTGTAGACACACTCGAAGAATTATTTGAAAATCTGAAAAAATAATATATTATGAATCTATTTGCAGCCAGACTAACCGGCAAAATGCTCTCGACGGACACGTTCGAGAAAACCATTTATGAGATGCAGGAGCGCGTAAAGCGTTGGCGTCAAATTGAGAAATCGCCTGAGTTGGCAGAGTACAATGAACTGAAGAAGCGCGTTGAGAGCAGTGAGTTTAAGGATCGTAAGAACGAACTCTTGTCTCGTAAGTACAAAGACACGGACGAGGGACGTAAGATGATGGCTTACGAGAAATTGACCTCATCAAGCAGCATTCGCGATTTCAAGCGCGCACTTGTTGATCCGGAGTTCCAGAAATTCCTTGCTTTCCAACAAACGGACGAGTTCCAGAAGATTCGCAGTTTCAAGGAGCGTCTTCGTTCGGCAGAGTTACGTGCGTATAGTCGTATCTTCAACTCTTCGTTCTACAAGAACTACATGAAGGTACTCAATTCGTCTGAACTCAACCAGTTGAATGCGTTGGAGAAAGAGGTGAATACGGAGGATTTCCATAAGCGTCATGCATTATGGGCGGATAATAAACGTTGGCAGCACTCGGAGGAGTATAAGATAGAGCAGCGTTATCTGGAATTGGCTAATTCGGATGATATCAAGTTCTTCTTCACACAACGCGAAGAGAAAATCGACTGGGCAGAGTTGTTCCGTCCTGCTTTTGATGATGACATGTCGAGCAGCAAGAACTGGAAACCCGGTTTCGGTTACGCCAGTGCTGCTATGAAAGACGGTCATTCTCGTACTACGGAGCGTCAGGCGTACAATCACGGAAAGAACACCTTCTATGTAGAAGGACGTATGGACTTGGAGACGCGTGAGGAGAGCAAGAAAGCTGCAGCTTGGGACGAGAAGAAAGGATTCATCGAGCAGGTATTCGATTATACCTCTGATGTTATGAATACTAAAGAGGCTTTCGCGCAAGAGAGTGGTCTGTTCATGGCTAAGGTACGTAGTCAGGGTGTAGGTCATCATTTCTTCGGTCTTTCAACCGGTAAGGTGAATGCACCGATGATTGCGTTATACCATTATAACGGCAACAAACATCAGATGGGTCTGGTGAACGGTCTGAAGACCCAGATGGCAGATGTTACCGGTGTGCTGCGCTCGATGTATCACGTTTATTCCTTCCGTTGGAACAAGAACGAGTTGATCTGGTATGTAAATAACTTGGAGATCTTGCGTCTGCCGAACCGTTTGCCGAAGGAGGCGATGTTCTTTATCGCGCAGAGCTGGTTGCCTGTAACGGAGAAGGGCGGTGAAGGCAAGCTGAAAGTACAGTGGGCGCGCGTCTTCCGCGGAGTAGACGATTCGCCATTGGCTCAACGTAACGCAAAAGCAGAAGAAAAAGCGTAAGTTATGTTTCTGATTGCCGGTCCGTGCGCTATAGAGAGTAGAGAGATTGTGATGCAGACAGCGGAGCAATTGCGCCGTCTGTGTTATGATCTGGGTATTACGCTCTATTTCAAATCCTCGTTTGATAAAGCGAACCGCACCTCTGCCTCTGCGCGAGGTGTTGGGCTGGAAGAAGGATTGCGTGTTTTACAGGAAGTAAAGTCGCAATTCGGTTTGCCTATCGTGACGGATGTGCATGAGAGTTGGCAATGCGCGCAGGTGGCAGAAGTGGCGGATGTGATTCAGATTCCTGCTTTTCTTTGCCGTCAAACGGACTTGCTGCAGGCCGCTGCTGTGACAGGACGTATCGTGAACGTAAAGAAAGGTCAGTTCATGGCACCATGGGACATGAGTGGCGCTATAGAGAAGATAGAGCAGGTGCAACCTGGCGCTGCACGCGAAGGTCATGTATGGCTGACGGAGCGCGGTAGTTCGTTTGGTTACGGAAGGCTGGTTGTAGATATGACTTCGCTGGTAGAGATGCGTCGTTTCGGATGCCCTGTGGTGTTTGATGCCACGCACTCTGTGCAGCAACCTTCGACGCAGAGCGGCGTAACTGGCGGTAACCGTTCGATGGTGCCGTATCTGATGCGTGCGGCATTGGCGGTAGGCGTGGACGGGCTCTTTGTAGAGACACATCCGAATCCCGATCAGGCTATCTCGGACGCTGCTACCCAAGTGCGACTGGCGGATATGCGAGGACTGCTCGAGCAGGCAATCCAAATAGATGCGTTAATTAATAAGCATTGATAATACTATGGAGCAAACCATTACCATCTTTTGCAAAAACACGCACTCCTATCATGAGGTGCCGCGTGGTATCTCGTTGATTCAACTGAAGGATCTCATCGGTCTTCAGATGAAGTTCCCGGTTATTGCGGCGCATGTGAATTATAAAGTGGAGAATTTGGATTTCTTGCTCTATAAGCCCAAAGATGTTGAGTTTTTAGACGCTAGTTCGCCTTCGGGCATGCGTGCTTACGTGCGTACGCTGAACATGGTGCTGGCATGCGCAGTCAATGAGTTATTCCCGGAAATGGACCTCCGCGTGGAGCATCCTATCAGCAAGGGCTATTATTGCACGTTGCAGTGGCATCGCGATAAGACGACGGAGCCGGACGACGAGAAAGAGCCGCCGGTAGTGACGCGCGAGATGGTAAAGGCAATCAAGGAGCGAATGCTTCAAATCATAGCAGAAGACCGGCCGATCATCGAAGAAGAGAAGCAGACGAAAGAGGTGATTAGGATGTTCGCGGAGCGCTACAACAACGAGTCGTCTATCTTTGAGGCGCTCGGCAATCCGTACTGCCGTTATTTCCGGATGGGCGAGTATATCGATTATTATACGAATGTGCTGCTGCCCAGCTCAGGGTATATCAACGTCTTCGATGTTCGTCTCTTCCAGGATGGTTTATTACTGCGAATCCCAAATCGTAACAACCCGACAGTCCTTGAGGATGAGGTATCGCAGGATAAGATGTTCTCTATCTTTCAAGAGTACAACCGATGGAATAAGTTGCTAAGAATCAATAATGTGAGTGATTTCAATGTTGCTTGCAAGCAAAATAAATCCTTTGAATTGATTAAGCTGGCGGAGGCATTGCACGAGAAGAAGATTGCGCAGATTGCCGATGCCATCTCTGAGAAACGTCCGAAGATTGTGTTTATCTCTGGTGCGTCATCTTCGGGTAAGACTACTTTCTCCAAACGTCTGCAGATACAACTTCTGGTAGATGGTATTCGACCGGAAGTACTCTCTATGGATGACTATTTCGTCAATCGAGTAGATACGCCGCGTGACGAGAACGGACAGTGGGATTTCGAGGATGTGAATGCGGTGGACCTGCCGTTCTTCCGCCAACAGATGCACGACTTATTGGAAGGAAAAGAGATCGATCTTCCGACGTATGACTTCACCCTCGGTGAGCGTGTGTTCAAAGGGCGTAAACTGAAATTGCAGAAAGACTCGGTTTTGGTTATTGAAGGCTTGCATGCGTTGAATCCGTGCATCTTGCCGGATGTGGATAAGGCATTAACCTTTAAGATATACGTATCTGCGTTAACGACTATCAATATAGATAACCATAACTGGATTCCTACAACCGATATCCGTTTGCTGCGTCGCGTAGTACGTGACTATAAGTACCGTGGTTATTCGGCGCGTGAGACGATTGCTCGTTGTCCGTCGGTAATACGAGGTGAAACGAAATGGGTATACCCGTTCCAGGAGGAAGCGGATGTGATGTTTAACTCTGCGCTTATCTTTGAGTTTGCGGTACTTAAGCGTCACGCTGAACCAATCCTCTCCGAGGTGCCTAAGTTCTGCGAGGAATATACAGAAGCGCACCGCTTACTGAAGTTCCTGCAGTATTTCGTACCAATACCCGAGAAAGAGATTCCGCCTACGTCCTTCTTGCGCGAGTTCGTCGGTGGTTCGTCATTCCGCTATTAATGGCACGCTAATTGCATGAGAAGAAATATATGAAGCAAAAAATACTGATATTATTCGTCATGCTCATGTCTGTAACGGCGTGGGCAGAAGACTCTATTCCAATGGCATTGCATCCTAATATCTTGGATTCTATGCCTAACGTAGAAGTTATACAAGACTCGGCAGTCGGAGTCTTGCTTAATGCGGCTATGCATGGCAAATACGAATGGGTAGAGATGGACGGATACCGCGTTCAGATATATTCTTCTAACCAACAGCAAGCGGCTAAGACGAAAGCGTTGGATCTGGAGTCAGAGATGAAAGACAAGGTCAATCAGACCGTTTACGTACTATATATGCCTCCGTTCTGGAAAGTGCGATTAGGTGATTTCCGCACCTATGACGATGCTAAAGAATATAAGAAACAATTCGTACAGCAGTTCCCGGAATTGATGGGAGATACCTATATTGTACGTGATAAAATACAAGTGCTTAAGTAATGGATTTGCAAGAGTTTCATAGTGATCCCCAGGTGACAGCAGCCATTGAGAAGGCTGTAGAAGCGACGCTGAAGCAGATAGGTGAGGATCCGCAGCGAGAGGGTCTAAAGAAGACTCCACACCGTGTTGGAAAAGCGCTGCAGTTCCTAACGAAGGGCTACAAAGAAGACCCCGAGGCGATTTTGAAGTCCGCGCTCTTCGAAGAAGACTATCGTCAGATGGTTGTTGTCAAGGATATTGATTTCTATTCGCTATGCGAGCATCATATGCTGCCGTTCTTTGGCAAGGTACACGTAGCTTATATCCCTAACGGACGTATTACAGGACTGAGCAAAATCGCCCGAGTGGTGGATGTCTATGCACGTCGTATGCAGGTGCAGGAACGTCTGACAACACAGATCAAGGACTGTATCCAGAAAACCTTGGATCCGCTGGGAGTGATGGTCGTCGTCGAAGCGGAGCACTTATGCATGCAGATGCGCGGCGTGCAGAAACAGCACGCCATGACGGTAACATCTGATTTTACAGGTGTCTTTAATCAGGCAAAGACTCGCGAAGAGTTTATGAAACTCATTAAGGGGTGATTCGCACCCTAACGCATTACCAGAATTTTTACTACGGTATGTCCGCCATCTGCATTACAGAATGCGGAGTACACACCCGGCGTGGCATGTCGTCCGTCCGGAAGTTTGCCGTCCCATACAGCAGTTCCACCGTGACTCTTGGTCTTGCAGACGAGATTCCCGCCTGCGTCTACAATATTCACGGTTGTATTTTCCATCAATCCCGTAATAGCAATCGAACCTCCATAATTGGGGCGTACGGGGTTAGGGTAGGCATAAGCACTGCTCATATTTTCTCTTGGCTCACTCGCATCGCTACGATAGGAAGCGATACCTTTGTCTGTGCCGACGAAGACTTCACCGGTAATCGGTTCGATAGTGATCGACTGAATCGTATTTGAGGGTAATAGCGAGTTGTACTCTGTGAAATGCGCGATAGTGATAGTGTCGTCTTCGATGACATAGAGACCGGAACTGGCTGTTCCAATCCACATACGGTTACCGCCATCTACAGCTATGCAGTTGATGCGCTCATCGCCTAATAAATAGTCTCCTAAACCTGTACCGTCATTACGCGGGATGATAATACGTCGGCAGGCATTGCTGGTGAAGAAATCGACATTCTTCGGGATAAGGATGATTCCGCTTTCCGTACCAATCCATATGCGATCATTATGATCTTGAGCGAAACATAAGAAGAAAGAAGGCGTTAGTGTATTGTTATTTTGGTCTACAAACGAATTGCGCTTAAGACAGCGGTCGTCACTATCATCTGTGGGTGTGCCTCCATCGTCTAATAGGTATACTGCCGGCGAATAACGCTGATCAAAGAACCATTTGCGTTTTGTACTGCGTCTGTCTGTCCAAATGCCGGTAGGAGTAACTAGCATAATGTTTTGTCCGCTGCTTTGTAAGTTAAGCGCGTGCCATGTATGATCAGGTGTCATCACATGTACCGCTTGTCCTATTTCAGTGGAATTGAGTACCCATAGATTACCTTCGTTATCCATCATCGCACCATCTGTACGTGTATAGAAATAAGGATCATGGCTGGTTGTATATGCTCTCAAGGTGCTATTGTTTACACCATCACAATAATGAGTGATAGAGCCCTTGTTATACTCAAATACACCGGCCGAATACGTAGCTATATAGAAATGGTCCGGATCTTGGCTGTCTATCGCCATGCTCACGGGGTCAATGGCAGCGACACCCGCGGGCGAGCGAAGTTCCCAAGAGTTAATGTTTTTCCAATTGAATCCGTCAAAAATATTCACTTTTGCATAGCGCATATATTGATTTGCCCAGCGTCCACCGATGGTGCTATACACACGCCCGTGTGCGGCATGCAAGAAATAGCCATAGTTGCTATTAGGGCCTGTGGTGTGATATACTGCATCACCATCCGTTTTCAGACGAATGAGACCATAATTCTCTTCAGCCAACCAGTATTCACCCTTTGAACAAAGTGCATCGTTGGAGGCATATTTATTGGTTAGTCCGACAAGCTTGTACTCATCGGTAATGCGGTATAATCCTTGTCCGCTAAGGTAGGTTAGAATATTTCCCTCTTCAGCATGTATCCACTGCAGTGTATTACTTACTGCCTGTTCCCATTTGTTATTGCTCAAACGATAGAGCTTCTTGTTCAGCAATATGTGGAGTTTGTTGCGGAAAACGAATGCGTTTGTAATGGTACCACTCGGAAGTGTCCTGCGATGCCAATAGGAATAGTCTACTAAATTATCATGGAGCGAAGCACTATAGAGATATCCATCCGTAAAGGCATAGAGTGAATCGCCCAGTTCAACCACGTAATCTACATTAATAGAGGCCGCGTCCGTACCGATATAATACGTGTCGGTCACTTCTGCTTTCTTCGTATTGATAGCGATAATACCGAAAGGCATAGCTAAGTATGCATTTTGTTTGCCGATAGAAATAGAATTGATGGAGACAGATACAGAGTTAGCCTTCATTTGTAGATCAGGCATTTGCCGTACATTTCCATCTTCTCCAATCAAATCTATTTGTCCATTCTCATATGCGGCGATAAGGCATGATGAGTTAGCATCATATGCAATTGATGAGATAGCACTACCGTTCAGTCCGGTTGCCTTACTAAGATACTCGAGTTCATCGTTTGCTCGATCCAAATAGAAGAGCGAACCGTCTGCCAAAGCATAAATACGTGTTGGAGAGGAGGCTAATTGGTGCGGGTTTGAATAGGAATAATGCAGTCTCCATTGCTCTACAACACCTAATTCTCGGCCGTCTTCATCCGTTGTGCGATAGTTTCCTTCTGTAGTTCCGGAGTAGTTATACGCGACTAAGCCGTTTCCTGTACCGATATATACCGTCTCTTTTCCATCGCATACTATAGAGAGGATGCTATTTGCCGGCATAGAAGAGTTCTCTGTCGTATAATGCGCAAGGATCTCAGTAGCGGAGCTGTTTAGTACAAATACACCCAGCGCTTCTGTTCCGGCCCAGATGCGTCCTTCCGTATCTTCACACAAAGCGGATATACGCAACTCTGTCATTGGATTTTCACCATTATGGTCAGTTATATTAGGACGTGTACAGAGGTCAGATTGGAAGTAGTCCGTTTCACTATCAATGATGACGATGCCTTGATCCGTGCCCACCCATATTCGTCCGTCTGCACTTTGCATGATAGAAAAGATAAAAGAGGCGCTCACTTGTTGTCCGTTCTCCGTAGTCCACTCACGACGCCCGATAGCCTTATCATCGGACGCGTCAAACGGAGTGCCACCATCATCGTGTAGGAAAAGAGCGGTGTTATATCGCGAGGTGGCGATCCATTTTTGGCGAGGATGATGTGCGTCTAAAACCAATCCACCAGAGGTGTGCAATGGTATGGCTTCGTTGTTCACCAGCAGCGGAAGTCCGTGCCAATTACCATTCGCATCAAGGCAAACCAAGGGATATTCTACTTCTCCTCCGGTTAACAACCATAGATTGCCTTGTGAGTCATATGTGGCATAATCCAAACGAGTGTATTGGGTAGGATATGCTGGTGCAGCCGAACCAAGTGTGTTATCATCCGCAGGGAGATAACGATTGACTAATTGTGTACCTTGGAATTCATATAGTCCTGTCCCGTAACTGGTGACGAAATAGTGGTTCGCGTCTTCAGGATCAACAGCGACATTCATAAAATCCCATACGCTATCATTCACATTTTTCTTAATCGAATCCTTCGGTATGTTTGTCCATTTTTGCTCATCGTAGATCATTATGATGCCCTGACGTTTGTATTGTTCGGACCACCGTCCTCCTTGAAGCACATACAGTTTGCCTTGGGCGTAATGCAGTCGATAAGGGATATTACTTAACGGACCTTGGGGCTTGTAATTGACGCGCTCTGTGGCCGTCTGACGGATAACGCCTTCTGTTAGGCCTGCATACCAATCGCTGAGGTTGTCTTGGTAATGAGTTCCTTTTTCTGCGTCCGGCGTGATACGCGATGAGCGCTTCTCGCGTTTCCAGAAATGGTAGTCTACTAGATTATCATTCAGTGCTGCAAAATACAGGCTATCATCCGCAAAAGCATAGATGCTGTCGGTGGTTAACTTCACGTCCTTAATCGGAGTCACCTCACCATCCGGACGCAACCAATAACTGTCGGTGAAAGTCTTGGTACGGAGGTCAAAAATCTGAACGCCGTAGTGCGTGGATAAGTAAGCTAAACGACCATAAATAGAGATGTTATAGATTGTTTTCTCCTGCGTCATGAACTTGTCGTATAGTTCGCTGATGTATTGGACCCCATTGGATGTCAATAGATCTACGCGTCCTCCCTCATAAGCAATAATGAGCATTTTTGACACTTCATCATAGCCGATACAGGTGATATTCGTTCCGTGAAGACCGGACAGACGATTATACGTGCGTATCTGTTCCGTTTGCTTGTCTACACTAAAGAGACTACCATCCGAAACAGCATAGACGCAATCATCCGTCATCGCTATTTGCGTGACATTGTTGTAAGCGAAATACGAACTCCATTTCTGAGCTTGTACCGACAGAGTCAGTGTGGCGCACAGTATCGCTGCTATGTATCTATATATACTCATGCGACGTGTCCTAATTGCTCAACCAGCGCTTGCAATGCTCTTGCACGATGACTGATATTGTTTTTGATCTCTGCAGGCAATTCTCCGAAGGTCTTATCATATCCTTCCGGCACGAAGATGGGGTCATAACCAAATCCCCCTTGCCCGTGTTCCTCTTTCGTCATCTCTCCACGTACGACACCTTCCACCTGTATGGTTTTCCCCGGCGTTATCAGGGTGATCACCGTGCGGAACTGACATCCGCGATTGGTCTTATCTGCTAACTCGCGCAGCGCTTTTTGCCTATTTGCGGCGTATGTTTCCATCTCGGGCAGGTGCATCCCTGTCTCGCGTTCAGCCCATCGTGCCGTATATACGCCAGGTTCGCCATCTAAGGCATCAATCTCCAGCCCCGTGTCGTCCGCAAAGATGCCATCTATGTGCAGAGGACGGTTCTTTACAAACTCTGCTACCGCTTGTGCCTTAATTAGGCTATTAGCCTCCAGCGTAGTACCGGTCTCTTCTATGTCCTGCTCAAAACCTATCTCACGCAGGCTAAGCACTTCGATACCGGCGGGCATGATCTCCCGCACTTCGGCTAACTTATGGGCATTATTGGATGCAAAAACAAGTCTCATCGAATCCATGTTTGGTTTCGTCCCAGAAATCCGCGTTTGTCTAATGACCCGCGAAGAACCAACTTCCCGTCTTTTAAATATATCTTACCGTAATAGAACTTACCTGACTCCGGATCCAGCACTTTACCGCCTACTAACTGACCGTCCTCGGCTTTCATGCCGCGGATGATGACTAATCCTTCGATAGGCGCATTATGGTCCGCTCCCTGACATTTGTCGCATTTCAGGTCTAAGTCCGTGTACATCAGCATCTTGCTGATCTTACCGTAATAGAGACCGTCTGAACCTTTATAGATAGTGACAATTGAGCGTTTCTCACCCGTCTTATCATCTACAGTGCGCCAATCACCAAGGATAGCACTGACCTGTGCCTGCGCACTAAGCGCTACGAACGTCAGAAGAAGTAAAAGTGTTTTTTTCATATGCGTTAACCTTTGCGGCCGCAAAGGTACGCATTTTTTTTTACATGTGCAACAAAAACACAAAAAAAATAGGCAACAACCTTTCGGCTGCTGCCTATGTGCGCAGGATGAGACTCGAACT
>DBYL01000015.1:0-26360 GCA_002309835.1 Bacteroidales bacterium UBA1187 | reverse complement strand
TACCAACTGAGCTATTTCCGCATACTTTTTATTCTTTTTATCAAGTAAAAGAACACTGCTTTCTTTCAAAAGCGGGTGCAAAAGTACTGCTTTTTTTTGAATTGACCAAATTTTTTAGCAAAAAAATGCAAAAAAAATGTAATTATACCCATCCGAGCATTGCAACGACGAGTGTAGAGAGCATTAAAACGGGCATTTGTTTGTCTAAAGCACTACTCTCGTGCGACCATATAAACCAGAGGTGCCATGCCCAGAGAGGAACCACAACAAGTACCCATAAATGTTCCAAAAAGACAAAGATCGTCAGACAAAGAATCAGTAGGCAGGTGTGGTATATCTTCGCGCCCGTAACGCCTAATATGCTCGCGAGTGTGCGCTTGGCGTGCGCGCGATCATTATTTATATCGCGCACGTTGTTGAGGTTCAGTACCCCTATGCAAGGCAGACCGATAGCGATACCGCACCATATGACTTCGTTGCTCAGACTTTGTAGCTGGAGGTAATAACCGCCGAGAGTGCTGACCAGACCGAAGAAGATAAACACGCCTAAGTCACCCAAGCCCATATACCCGTAACTGTGCTTGCCGAGGGTGTAGGTGACAGCGCCGACCATTGCGAACAGACCTAAGCCGAAGAAGACAATACTCTGGATGCTTGTGAGCGAACCGAAAGCACTGTAAATCAGTGCAGTACCGAAGAGAATACAGAGGCCGACAAAGAGCCAGATCATGGTTATTATCTGTCGCTCGGTGATAGTGCCTGCTTGCAGACCGTAGGCCTCACGAACTTGCTGATCCGCGTCTGTGCCTTTCTGCGCATCGCCTAACTCGTTAGACAGGTTACTGAGAATCTGCAGGCTAAGGGTGGTGAGGATAGCCATCGCAAAAATGCTCCATCCTGCAGGAGTCATCCCCGTTAGACTATCTTTGGCAGCTAAACCGGTTCCTAACACGATTCCCGACATCGAGAGGGGTAAGGTGCGCAGGCGGAGAGATTGAATATAAGGGCTCATAACTTTATTTGAAACCGAAAACGAAATATACAGCGGCGATGAGGAGTAGGCAGGCCACGAAATGGTTCCAGCGCAGCGGCATATGAAAAGCGATGACGGAGAACACCACAAAGACGACCAGCGTGATAACTTCTTGAATTACTTTCAGTTGCATTAAGGTAAACGGTCCGCCGTTTCCTTCAAATCCCATCCTGTTGGCCGGAACTTGCAGACAGTACTCAAAGAATGCGATGCCCCAGGAAAGGAGAATCACAAAGATTAGAGGAGTGGCATTGGTAAAGAAACCTTCGTGTTGGAGTTTCAAATGGCCGTACCACGCCAGCGTCATAAAGATATTCGACGCCAAGAGTAATAAAATAGTATATAATGCACTCATATCTTGGGTAAATAATCTGATTTGATGTTTGTCATCGCGCCATAGATGGAGTCGATGGCCTCGGGGTTGAGTTGTTTGATCTGTTCGAGCAGGTCTTTAACTTTTTCGCGCGAAGAGACGTGCTCGAAGGGACAGAGTTTGGTTTGCTTCTGATACTCCCGTAACTCCGCGTAGCGGATGATGTCCGCCTCGTCAATGAGGCATAGCGGACGGATGATCTGCAGTGGCATCTTATCCATTTGCAGGATAGGCGGCATAGTAGCAAAAGCACCCTGGAAGATAAGGTTCATCAGCAGGGTCTGCGCGACGTCGTCACGATGATGGCCGAAGGCAATCTTATTACAGCCTAATTCTTGCGCGACGTTGAAAAGCGCCTTGCGTCTGTACCACGAACAGAGGAAGCAAGGGTTGGTAATCTCCCTTCCTTTTAGGGATGGGTCGGGGTTAGGCCCTATCTCAACGTCGCGAACGAGGAGTGGAACGCCGGCTTCGGCGCAGAAAGACTCGAGGTAACTGAGGTCGGAGTGGTAGTCCCGTTCCTTGACGCGTACATGCAGGGCGGTGACGGTAAAGTGCGGTTTGTAGATCTTCGATCTACGTCCGAGAAGTTCGGTGAGCAGCAACGAGTCTTTACCACCGCTGAGACCGATGAGGATGTGATCCCCGTCGGCGATAAGTCCGTAATCTGCGCAGGCCTTATGAAAACGAGCTGTTATTTTTCTGCGAAGTACTTCCATAAGGGTGCGGCGTGTAGGGCCTGTATGATCTCGCCGTCGCGAAGCATCTCAAGCACTTGTTCAGGTTCCATGACATCAACGTGGATATCTTCTGTAGCTTCCTGATGTTGCTCACGACGCTTCTCTACGCCTGTGGCGAGGAAGGTATAGGAGCGGTTGTTATGATTCGTGGGGTTGGGCGAGAGGGTCATGAATAAACTCCATTCTCCGCCTTCGTAGCCGGTCTCTTCGCTCAGTTCCCGTTGTGCGGCGTGCAGCGGTGTCTCACCCGGGTCCACGACTCCTGCCACGAGTTCGTAATGTGTCTCGCCCAGCGCGTGGCGGTACTGGTCCTCCATCACCATCTTTCCGTCTTTGGTGATGGCGATGACGTTGATCCAGTCGGGGAACTCCAGTATGTACCAAGTCGGGATCTGCGTGCCGCTGGGCAGTTCTACGCACTCCTGCCGCACAGACAACCACGGGCCGAGACGTAATATATTCTCGCTCTTGAGAACTTTCCAGGCGCGGTTCTTTAGTTTTTGGTACATGCTTTCTGACTGTATAAGAGAGTTCGTAAAGCCGGTGCCGGGTGGCCGTCTGGAGTGAAGGCGCCCATGTTGTAACTGCCCCATCCGAGAGGTTTATATTCCGCGGGACGCCAACCGCCATAGACTTCCGGTTCCCAATAGAAGATACCGGCACAGGAGTCGATGCGTTGCATGCGCTCGACGAAGTCGGTCATCACGATATTCGATAGCATGGCCGTAAAATCGTACTCATATCCGACTCCATAGTTCAACATGCCTACCTCGCATATCATCACCGGGCAATGCCATGTGTGTATCAGCTTTTTCACATTTGTCTCCGCCAGTTGGTTCATTTCCTCCCATGGCTTCTGGCACCACTCAACCATCATCGGGTAATGCGAGAGGCCAATCATATCCCACTTACCTCCATGTGCAGCTAAGTTCGTCCAGAACCAGTCACGGTACTCATAGGCATTATCGATATGCACAATAACATTGATATCCGAGAATGCCTCTTTAGCGGCATCGTAACCGGCACGCGTGAGTCCGGCATAGCGGTCCCAAGCCTCCGAAGAAGTCTCTTCACCATCGATGCGTCCCATGGGCCATAACATGCCGTTAGGTGTCTCGTTGCCTATCTGCACCCACTCGGGTTTGATGCCTTCCTCTTTGAGCGCATAGAGAATATCGAGTGTATGTTCGCGAACGGCATCGCGCATCGTAGCGAAGTCGTAGTCTTTCCATGCTTCGGGGATTGTCTGATGTGAGGGGTCGGCGAAGAAATCCGAATAATGGATATCGATCATGATGCGTTGACCGGCTTTGGCTGCACGTTTGGCGAGCGCAAGCATATCGTCTTTGTTACTCCATCCTGTGGAGTGGTTCACCCAGACACGCAGTCGTACGGAGTTCATACCACATCCGCGCAGCAGGGCGATACAGTCTTGTGCTCCTTGCGGTCGGGCATTCTCGCCGACGTCAGCCTTGCGTTTGGTCTCTTTAGCTTTGGTCTTCTGTGCAGCGGCAGGAATTCCGTCTCCATAGAAAAGCACTCCGTCATGCTCCATCTCACTGAGCCAACTCAGGTCGCATCCTTTGGCCCACGACCCGCGCGGACTATCTGTCTTGTAATAACAGCCGGTCAGCAGCAGTGCTGCTGCGGCGATGATGAATATTCGTTTCATATCTTGCGAATAGTTTATTTCTCGAATAGTTCCAATAGACTCATCTTCTTTTTGCCGGCCTCACCCGTATACGGATGTTCGCGTAGCGGCAGGTTGAAATGCGTACGACCTTTGAGCACCGTCTGCGGATGGGTGAACTCCCGGAAACCCCACTCACCATGGTAGGCTCCCATGCCGGAGTGACCTGTTCCGTTGAAGGGCACTCCTTTGACCATCATATGGATGCACACCTCGTTGATACATCCTCCGCCGAACTGCTGGGTCTGCATCACGCGGTTTGCCCAACGCATATTCTTCGTGAACACATACATCGCTAATGGATGCTCGCGTTCGGCGATGACGTCCATCAAAGCGTCAATCTCCGCATCTTTGTACGGCACGATAGGTAATAGCGGACAGAAGAGCTCGTGCTGCACGATATGCTCGTTGATATCTACGGGGTAGATCATCGTCGGCGCATATTTGCGTGTCGCTTTGTCGCCTACGCCACCGAAGATGATGCGTTCGCGGTACTCGTCCGCTAACTTCGCGCACTTGTCGTACGCCGCCTCGGTGATGAGTTTCGGATATTCAGGATTGGTCTCTGCGTGCTCGCCTATCTGCGCGATAAAGGCCTTGCGTAACTCCTCGAGGAACGCGTCCGCCACTTCTTCGGCCACCGCTATCTGATTGATGTTAATACATATCTGTCCGGCGTTGGTGAGCTTGAAGAACGCTATCTTTCGCGCCGCATCCTTAAGGTCTGCGTCCGCACGAACGACTGCCCAGTTTCCGGTCTCGCCGCCTAACTCAAGTGCCACCGGCGTCAGGTTCTTTGCCGCTTCTGCCAATACGTGCTTGCCTACCGAAGGCGAACCCGTATAGAAAATCTTATCGAAGCGCTGCGCGAGACACATGTCAGCTACGTCATGTCCGCCGTCGATGAGCGTGATATACTCGGGCGGGAACACTTCGGCGAAGAATTTCTTAAGCACTTCCGTACATGCTGCGGATTTCGAACTGGACTTGATGACCACCGTATTACCGCCGCACATCGCTGCGGCTACGACACCTATCGTCAGAAGGATAGGGAAGTTAAACGGACTGATGACCAGAGATACACCGTAGGGCATCTTATACACTTTTGTCACGATACTCGGGAAGCACATCAATCCGCTGAAATGCCTTTCCGGTCGCGCCCAACGACGCAAGCCGCTGATCATCTCATTGATCTCCACGATGATGGGTCCTACGTCGCAGAGGTAAGCCTCTAACTCACTGCGGCCTAGGTCTTCGCCTAAGGCATCCATGAACTCCTGCTGATGCGCGATGACGGCCTCTTTGAGTCGTTTCAACTGCTTGATACGCCATGCAACAGGTAGCGTCTCGCCGGTGCGGAAGAAGGTCCGCTGCTTGGCCACGATCTCACGGATGGAGTCCTCGGTGTAGCCGGTATGTAACGGATGATGGGTTACCATGTTTAGGATATGTTTGATGTCATTGTTATTCAAGGTGATTGGTGCAGAATAATTGATGGAGTCCGCGGCAATCATCGGTATCAGTTCTTCGTGATCGCAAGCGCGAACAGGCGAGACGATCTGATCCATCCCGCAGGTGTGCATCAAGTCACGGACAGCGCTTAAGAACGCTTCTGCAGCCTCTAATCCACTAACCCCCTCATCCGCTAATCCGCAGAAATGCGCTAACTCAGCGTATTTCTCTCGGCACACCTCTTTTTGAAACTCCAGCACCGGCATCAACATGAGCGAGATAGCCTGACCGTGCGAGAGATGGTATTTGGCTCCGATACTATGCGCAAAGGCATGCACGTAGCCCGCCAATTGCGTGTTGATGGCATTACCGCCATACATCGCTGCGCGACACATCGCCAGGCGTGCTTCGTTCTTCCGCTCATCCCCTAATCCACTAATCCTTTCATCCATCAGCAGCGGCAGGTTCTCGAGAATCAACTTCACGCCTTCCATCGACATGCGCATGTCTTCTTCGTCCTCCTTCACGTCCGCTACGGCGCCTTCGATACAATGACTCAGTGCATCGATGCCACAGGCAGCGGTCACCGCTTGCGGGGCACGAAGTGTCAGTTCGCTGTCGTGCACAACATGCTTTACGTTCAGACCGATGAGCACCGTCGAACCTTTCGTCCCTTTGTCGTTACTCACGACGGCACCGACGGTCAGTTCAGCGCCTGTGCCGGCAGTGGAAGGCACCATGATCAGCGGGATGGTCTCTCCGGGAACAGGCAGGAATTTCAGCAGCAGTGCTTTGGTCGGCACATGCGGCATTTTCACACCTGCGGCGATCATCTTACAACTATCCATGACTGAACCGCCACCTAAGGCGATGATGGCCTCCGCATGACTGTCCAACGCTTGCTGACGACCGGCATCGATGATGGCGATATTCGGTTCGGAGCAGATGTTATTGAAAACAGAAACGCCTATCTTCTCCGCCTGCAAGGACGCTATAATCGCTTGCTCGAAGCCCAACGCACTAAGCGTCTTATCGGTGACCAGCAGCACTTGCTTATATCCCGCCTTGCGGCAGATAGCACCAATCTGTTTACGCGCACCTTGCCCTTCAGTCACTTCGGGTTCAGGCAGCGGGATGGCATGAATCACTTTTCCAGGCAGACGGTGAATATGTTTTCTGAAAAGATAAGTATCCATGTTTATAATTGTATTTGCTCTAAGTATTTCTGATCGATGGCGTCGAAAGTGTTGTACTCTGCGCTGTCGATGTCGAGCACGGCGATGACTTCGCCGTCGCGACGGATGGGAACGACGATCTCGCTTTTCGATTCCGAGGAACAGGCGATATGTCCCGGAAACTCATGTACGTTAGGCACGACGAGCGTCTTGTCTTGTGCCCAGGCCGAACCGCACACACCTTTGTTATAAGGTATACGCGTACAAGCGAGCGGTCCTTGAAAAGGACCAAGTACCAGTTCGTTGCCTTTGACAATGTAAAAACCGGTCCACCAGAAATGAAACGCTTCATGCAGCACGGCGGCTATGTTCGCCATGTTCGCGATGAGGTCTGTCTCGCCGGCAATGAGGGACGCTATCTGCGGGAGCAGAGACTCGTATTGATCGGATTTGCTCATTGGTTTATGGGATTTTGTTTGAGCCATGCAACTAAGTCATCGCTGATGTTATTACCTATCTGTCGACACACATCCTGACTCCATCGCTGGGCCATCTTCACGCGCTCAGCCGGGGCATCAAGGCCTTGCAGTTTTGCGTATATATATCCGGCATTGAAGTTATCTCCGGCCCCAACGGTACTGACGGTCTCTATGGGTTGCACCGCGAAACTCTCCACTTTCCACTCTCCCCTTTCCACTTTCTCGGGCGTATAGATGCGGATGGAGCGAGCGCCATCGGTGAGGATGAAGCGGTTGCAGAATGGTTGGACCTTCTCATAGATAGCGTCTGCATCGCTCAAACCGTATAAGTACTCAAAGTCCTCTTTGGATCCGCGGACGACATCCGCCAGCCGCATGTTCTCTTCGATATTCGGCAATACATCAGGGATATCAGGGATATGACTCTTGCGGAAATTGATGTCGTAATAAAGCCATGCACCGGCCTCGCGTGCCGCGTGCAGGAGTTTGCTTACTACCGGTCGGATAACAGGATTGATGGCGAAGAATGAACCGAACAGCACGATGTCGTCCGATGTGATCGCAGGCAGTTGCTCGTCTAACAGGTCCGTCGCGTGATCCTTATAGAATGTGTACTGAGCATCATTGTGCTCGTTGAGAAAGGCGAGCGTGATATGCGATTGCGTGCCTTTATGACGGCAAACGAACTCGTCCGAGACACCGTTGTTGCGCAGGAAACTACAAATCATATCACCGATATGATCTCCGCCGGTCTCCGTGACGATGGCGCAAGACACACCTGCGCGACCTAACGACACGATACTATTGAACGTCGATCCGCCGGGAACGGCTTTCTGCGGCTGGTCGTTCTTGAAGAGGATATCCAGTACCGTTTCTCCTATGCCTATAACACGCTTGCTCATTCGCTCAAACTTTGCGAGTGCAAAGTTACGAATAATTTTTGAATTATGCAAAAAAACGTGCAATAAATTTGCATATTCCCAATATATTTTGTGTCTTTGCAGCAGAATTGACAAACAACTTAAGTCCAAAATCGAGGCATTTCATAGGGTGGATCAGACGCGCGTCGTTCCATTCCTAGACAATGCTTATTTTGATACACTTGTAATGCGCTAATATACAGGTAGTTATACAACATGGAACGACATCTGAAATCTATCATAAAAAGCCGTTTGAAGGGCATTGTTTCGTACTACACCCTTCCTTCGGAGATTTCCGTTTCCCATGCCCGGGGAGTGTGCTTCCTCGCGCCCTTTTCTGGCAGGATTTTCATAAAATACAGATATAACTCTTGCATAATTCAAAAAAAATCAGTAATTTTGCACCGCAAAATTGGATATATCATGAAAAGAACGTATTTATTTCTTGCTTTGGTAGTGTTCGGTACTACCGCAATGATGGCTCAACAGAGCGATCCGATTGCTACCGGATTAGGTGGTGTAGCAACGATTGTCGGGGAAACGAGAACGGTGGCGGACGCGCAGGAAAGCCCCGTTGTGCAAGACCCTCAAGACAGCGCTGCGGCGGAGGTCCCCGTCAAGCCTGTTCCTCTATGGAAGCAGAAATTGTACTACGGCTACAATTTCGACATCTATTTCCACAACGATACGCGAAATCAGATGAAGGAGAACGGATGGTCTATTGCGTTGGAGCCGGAGATCGGTTGGAAACTCAAAGAACGTCTGTATCTCGGTATGCGTGTAGGCGGTAGTTATCAGGAGACTTATGCTACGTATACGGCTGAGTTGGATGATGGCAGTACCAAACAGGAGAATCTGCGCATCCGTCAGGGTAGTTGGAGTGTGACGCCTTACGTGCGGTATCGTCTCAAATCTATGTTCAACGACAAGTTAGGGATCTGGCTGGAGGCGCACTTATACACCGGTATGGAGTTCCCGACGGTAGTGGCTAACGGCGGAGATCCTACGGGCACTGACTACGATGGTTTGAAGCACAGTATCATCTATGGTGCGCAAATATCGCCGGTCATCACCTATAGATTCAACCGCAAGAGCACCTTCCAGATTTTCTTCTCTATACTGAGTCTCGGTTATAGCGGCACCACGTTCGCCTATGTTGAGCCGGATGGTACACGTCATAACGAATATACGAATGATGTAATTATCTTCTCGGGCAAACTTCGTAATCTGCTTGCTAATCAATTCACTCCCGGTCTGTACGGTCTGAAATTCGGTGTTCAGAAGAATTTCTAAGTGAGCAAAAAAGCGTTACTTTGGAAAGTTCCGCTTGCCGTGACAGGCACTATTCTGGGACTCGTCCTCTTACTGTTGATAGCGGTAGGATGTACGCTTTATGTGCCTTCTCTACGTAAAAAAGCGCTGGAGAAAGCGATTCCTGTCGTCGAAGAAAAAACAGGTCTGGATATTGACTTGGGAGATATTTACCTCTCGCCTTTTCACCATTCACCTTTCACCTTTTATCGTGCCTATAAAGGCAAAGCGGATCTGCCGCTTGAGGTGAATATTGACAGTCTCTTTGTAGGTCATCGCGGACAGGACACCTTAATATACACGCGCGCGTTGCGCTTGAAGGCCAAGGCATTAAGTTCGCAGAATGGCGGAGATCTGATGGCCACGCCGATAGTGGTGGAGCACCTGCAACTCGATGAGACGACGTTCCACTCCGATACGATGATCGCTGCGGTAGGCATCGATGCCCTTGTCGGTCACCTGGAACTCAATAGTCCGAACCTGAATATCGCGAAAGGGCAGTACCCGCTGCATGACTTGCAGTTGTACGATGCTTTTGTGGGTATTGACCTTAGGGATACTCCTCCTGATACGGCGGCGCAGGATACGACGCCTCTGATGATGGCCTTTGATGTGCCGAACGGCGATTTAAGGAATGTGCATTTCTCGCTTACACCTTTAGGTCTGGATGTCAATACACGTTCGTTGCAGACGAATGTGCTGGTGGATGTAGGTGGCAATAAATATGATACCCGCCGTATAGAGATTGGCCGGACGAAACTGGCGATAGGGTCGTTTGCGCTGCCGATAGATACTGTCTATGGCGATGCCTGTGTCGATCTTGAGCGCCAGTTGATTACCAGCAACGGTCTGCATGTGCGTGCGGACGAAATGGGTGCGAAAGCCGATCTGTCCACGACGAAGATGAACCTCGAGACGATGCAAGTGGATGTGGTCGGCGATGCGGATTTCAAAGGAAGCAAAGCGAAACTGCGTGCACGTTATGATATCGATGACGAGGCCTACGACGCCCATGTGGATGTAGAGAAAGTAGACTTGTCGCCGTTTATGAAAGATAACACGCGTATTGTTTTAACCGGCGAGATTGATGCGGTGGGTAAGGGTATAGACATCAACTCCCGCGCGATGCGAAGCAAGGTGAAAATGCACCTCACGGATGCCATCTATGACAATATCAACGTCTCCGGTCTGCGTCTGGAATCGGAATTGGCGGATAAGACGGTAGAGGGTACACTACATCTTCCTTTTGCCATGACCGGTGACAGCTTGCAAGTGGCGGCACAGACGGAGCATCAGTTCCGCGTGGCGGACTTCATGAATATAGATCAGATACGCGTGAACTATAACACGCAGATGCGGAATGTGAAGGCGCACGTTGCGGGAGAAAATTTCTATGCCAAGCACTTGGATGTGCATTTTGATACCGATACGACCACGGCCCTCAATCTCTCGACCGAAGGGCTCAAAGCAGACCTGACGAGTCCGATGCATGTGATGCAGTTGGTGGATCAGGTGCAGCCGCTATTGAAGGCCGTGAAAGACTCGGCTTCTCTCTTCGCGCTGATAGACAGTATACCTTCTATGGCGCTGCAAGTTCATCTCACGCCGGGTCATCCGCTACAGCGTTATGTGGATAGTACGCGTGCCGAGTTGAGACGATTGAACCTCGCGCTGTACTCCGATTCCCTAAGGAAGACATTGTCTATCGATGCCGGCGCATGCTTGACGGACGGCGTGATGAGTCTGCATAATCTGCGCACGGACGCCGACCTCGTGCTGGATGTGAAGCGGGAAGGGGATGACCTGAATGGTGTGGGTCGTCTGACGATGGACAACTTGTCTTTCGGAGAAATGGATTTAGGTTCGCGTGAGGTGAATCTGGTCCTTGCTCGTTCGGAGAACTATGCGGATGCGCTTAAGGCCGATGTGCAGTTGGATGATATCCCGCTCGAGATCGTAGATAGCATCATTAAGATGGCGGACTTGGACCTGAACGGAGCTGTTCGCGCGCAGGCTACAGTGGACGGACTGCCAAAGCAGGTAGACCTCTCTGCGGAAGTGCTGCCGCTTAAGGTCTCTGCCCGTTATAAACCATATGACGTGCAGTTGAGTCTGGGTGAGACGCCGGTGGTGATGAAGCATAATAAAGTGGATTTCAATGGTCTTCCTGTCTATGGAGCCGATAGCACGTTTATCGCGCTGACGGGAGGCCTGGATCTCAATAGTATGCGTCTGGATGTCGCGCTGGTTGCGGATAGCTTTGCGCCTGTCAAGTTGGATAAAGGCGGACCGATTCCTGTCTACGGCGACTTGGCTACCGATATCCGAGGAACCGTCACGGGACCGCTGGATAGTATCGTGGCTGATGTAGATGTGACTATCCTGCCGACCACCGATATCACCTATCCGATAGACAAGAAGAATCTTGCGCAGGTCAAGCCGCATGGCACGGTCAATGTGCGCTATGCCTTAGCCGACAGTATGCCGTTAAACCTCGGCGGGCAAGTGAATGTGGACGACGGATTTATCCGCTATTCGCCTAAGGCCTATCCGATCATGCCTTTCCATGTGGATTCCGGCAGTCATGTGACGTTTAACGGACCGGTAGGGCAGACGCAATTGAATGTCTCTGCTTCGCAGAAAGTGAAAGCCGATGTGCAGACCGAAGGAGAAGAGACGCGCCGTGTGGATTTCCGAACGGGTGTACGGGTGAACGGAGTGGTTGATTCGATAGGTCTGAACTCCATCGGTTTCTTCCTAGAAGCGCCTGAAGACGAAGCTATCACACAAGAGCTGGCTTCGCTGGACGAAGATACGCGCGACGGACTGGCAGCTACGCTGCTGGCTACCGGCATGTATGTGGGTGAGAGTAATGCGGCGCAACATAGAGAAGGATATGCCCTCTCGTCTATCATCACCAGTCGTATCAATGCAGCGATGGCGAATTCGAAGATGGGTAAGGTGGTAGATATCGATTTCAGCAGCGCGCAGACGGAGCATGCCGGAGGAAAGACGAATGATATGAATATCTCCATCAGCAAGTCTTTCTTCAAGGACCGCTTCCGTATCACCGTCGGTTCAACGCTCACGGATAACCCGGATGTCAACAAGACCAGCGGACTGCTCAGTAACTTGTCTGCCGAATATAAACTAACCAAGGACGGCAATGTGCTGCTGCGGGCGTTTGCCGATAGGGACTATAATAATGTGCTTGAGGGTGAACTCTATAAGACCGGTCTCGGCGTGCGGGCCATCAAAGACTGGCATCGTCAAGAACTCTATAAAGGCGATAGCATCACCCGTACGTATGGTCTGACGGCGGATGCCGGTGTTGCCTATCGTTCGAATAACAGTATCGGTCCGGATTTGACTCTCAAGTCCTCTATCAAGAACCTGATGGGGCGCGGTGAGACATTTACCCTAAAGGGTAACGGTGCTTATTATTGGGCGTTGCGTAATCGCCATCCTGGTGACCCGAAAAAAACAGACACCTATAAGTTCGGTCTCAATGCTTCGCTTATCTTCCCGTATCTGCACTGGGCGGGCGACCATCATCCCGAGGGTGACACGCGGTATATGCTCGGCTATCAGTATGAGAATATCGCCGGAGGCTACGGAGTGCATAAAGTATCCGGTTCGTTTACCTATTTCATCCATTCATCGAAATATATCACCCATGCCTTCACTCCCTTCTCGCTCTCGTTTGTGCTGATGAAGGCCGAGACGGACAGCCTGCTCGACAAGGCGGCGGAGTATCCGCAGTTGATAAAGGTCATTGCCGGTAATGAGTTCGTGCCTTCTATCGGATATACCTTCACCTACAATGACTACCGTTCCAAACGGGCAGTTAACACGCTCTTCGAAGTAGGCGTCAAGGAGTCCGGTAACCTCATTAACGCCATCTATTGCCTGGCCGGATATAAATGGAACGAAAAAGAGAAGAAACTTGGTTCTATCACCTTCAACCAGTTCGTTAAGATGAACCTTGAGTTGCGTAATAAATTCAATCTAACCGACCAAATATGTATTGCTACGCGTCTCTTTGCCGGCGCCAATATACCGCTGGGTAACGCGTATGCCGCGCCCCTCTCCGAAGCCTTCTATGCCGGTGGACCCAACAACATGCGTGGTGCGTCGCCCTACGCCTATGGTCCAGGTAACTTCTACTCTGAGAAATACAATCAGAATTTCTTCCATGCCGGTGATGTGAAATTGGAGGCGAACTTTGAGTTCCGTTTTCCGATAGTATGGAAACTCTTTGGCGCCGCCTTCCTTGATGCCGGTAATGTATGGAACTGGTACAGCGGAGCCGATTTGTTCAAAGCAGCAGGTATTACGGATTATAAGGAGCAACTGCAGTTGCGCGAAGAGCTGTATGACGGCCTTTACAATAATCCTGATTTCCTCAAGCAAATAGCCCTTGGTACCGGTGCAGGCTTGCGTCTCGACCTCGACGGACTGGTGGTTCGTCTTGACATCGGCGTGGCTATTCATGCGCCGTTCCAGACCTATCGGTACGATAAGAAAACATGGCAACCCGATAAGACACAACCTATCAATACCTATTTCAATATCCCGTCCGCAGTGGATGCCATCCGCGTCAACTTCGGTATCGGATATCCGTTCTAACATCGCAAATCAAATATCACAAATCATACATGGTACACGATCTTTATATTTTAATGATTACGGCAGGCGTGGTGAGTCTGCTCTTCAAATTGCTCAAGCAACCTGTGGTACTCGGTTATATCGTAGCCGGCGTGCTGGTTGGCCCATATGTCTTCGGCGGCTCTTGGGTGGACCCGGAGAACGTAGAAGCATGGGGAAATATCGGTGTGATCTTTGTGCTGTTCTGCATCGGTCTGGAGTTCCGTATCAAGAATCTCCTCGCTTCCGGTAAAGTAGCCGCTATCGGTGCGCTCACCATTATCGGCGGTATGATGCTCTTGGGCTACGGTATAGGTAGTCTGGTGGGCTTGGATAGCCTCAATGCCCTCTTTCTGGCCGGTATGCTCTGTATGTCCTCCACGACGATTGTCATGAAGGCCATCGATGAGGCAGGACTAAGCAAAGAGCGTTTCGTCAAAGGTGCTACGAGTATTCTCGTCATCGAGGACGTCGTGGCGGTCGTGCTGATGGTATTGCTTTCCAGTATAGCTATCCGGCATCAGTTCGAAGGTGCGGAACTGCTGAATAAGGTGCTTATCCTTGCCATCACGCTCGTGGTTTGGTTTGTTTGCGGTATATTGATCATCCCTACCTTGATACGTAAGGTGAAGCCCTATCTCAATGATGAGACGCTGATCATCCTCTCTTTAGGTCTGTGTCTCGGTATGGTGTTGACGGCGGAGGAAGCGGGTTTCAGTGGCGCCCTCGGTGCGTTTGTGATGGGTTCGATATTGGCCGAGACGGTGGAGTCGCATCGGATAGAGAAATTGATGTCACCGATGAAGAATGTGTTTGCCGCTATCTTCTTCGTCTCCGTAGGTATGATGATTAACCCCGGTAGTCTGGTGCAGTACTGGCCGTATATCTTGATCATGTGCGCCGTCATCATCTTCGGTATGATCGTGTTCGGTACTTTAGGTTGCTGGTGGGGCGGAGAGACGATGCGGGATGCGATGAAGACCGGTTTCTCGTTTGTGCAGATCGGTGAGTTCTCGTTTATCATCGCCGGTTTAGGAGGTAGTTTAGGAGTCTTGTATCCGGCTATTTATCCGATCATAGTGGCGGCGAGTGTGGTAACGACCTTCCTTACGCCGTATATCATGAAAGCTTCTGTGCCGTGCTATACCTTCTTATATAACCACGCACCTGCACGCCTGCGCGAAAAAATCGACTTGCGCGAGCAACAAGTAGCGCAAGCCGAGCAGTCGCAAGGAAAGCCCAGAAAGGGCGCATCCAAAACGACTAATCTGAAATCAATAATCGCCAAGATCATCTCTCATACCTTCATCACCAAACGACTCATTGATTTGTTTATGAAGAATATGAGTGAGAACGATGAACATCCGAACTCCTAAGTTGTCGGAGAATCGGACGGAGAGGCGGGCTGAGCGTCCGCCTTTTTCTGGATATAATGCCGATAATAGGAGAGACCTAAGGTAGTCAGCGGCAGGGCGATGATCATACCGATCATGCCGAAGATAGCTCCCCATATACTGAGCGAGAGTAGGATAGCAGCCGGGCCTAAGCCGGTTACTTTCCCCATGATCTTCGGTACCAATACCATATCTTGGAACGTCTGAATGACGATGAACACGATAGCCAGACAGAGTAGCGTCACCCAAACGGGTCGGCCCGTCTGCGCCGATTGTACCAGACATAGTAAGATACACGGAGGGATACCCAGTGCCTGCATATACGGTACGAAATTAAGAATACCGATGATGATACCCATTACGATACCCATAGGCATACCGATTATCGTGAAACCGATAGCGAAAAGCACACCTACGATGAGTGCCACCAGACCCTGACCGCGGAAATAGGCATTCATATTCCGATCTACATCATCAATGACTACGCGGGCTCTATCGCGGTACTTAACCGGCACATAATTGATCCAGTTGGCGCGTATCTTCGGGAAACCGATCATCAGGAAGATGAGATACATCAGTCCGATGAAGATTACCACGAGTTCGCCTAACCAACTCAATCCGCCTGTGATCCATCCGCCTACTTGCGGGAGGATACTCTTAATGGCGTCATGCACCTCCGGATAGGACAGCACGGACTCCAGGTTCAGTCCGCCTAGCGCTGTGCGGATCTTCTCTTGCTGCTCCGCCGAGAAATACCGATCGGCATCGAAATTCGCGAAATACTGCTCTACACCCGCTGCGGCCGAACGCACCTCTCTTCCGATAGCCGGGATGAGAAGATAAACCGAGAGCGAGATGATTCCTACGAAAAGCAGCAGCACGATTGCTACCGACAGTCCGCGGAACTTAACGCGGCATTTATGCTGGACGAACTCTACTACCGGATCCAGCATATATGCGATTAGGTAGCTCACGAAGAACGGCAGCAACACGCCGTATAGACGAGATAGCATAGCGGTTTATTTTTTGAACAGGCTGCGGATGGCACTCCAAGCGGCCTGTGCCAGTTGTGAATAATGGCTGTATAGAGCCTGCGCGAAGCGCACATGTGCGCTCATCCGTTCGCGTTGCACAGCAGCACGACCTTCGGCACGCAGCGTCTCGTATTTGAGTTCCTCCGCGTTCTTAAATCCGCTTAACTTCCTTACGATAGGATCGGTGAAAAGCGTCTTGCCGGCGGCAATCATCACCGGAATAAGTAGTAGATAGAAGGCGCCTACTATCAGACATGCAGCCCAAGCCGGCATGCATAGCGCCAAAGCGAATACTGCCGCGGCTGCGCAGAAAGACAGCACTGCAAACGCGATGAGGATAAGGCATATCGTCAGCAGCAGCGCACCTACTACGCGACTGGCATTGTCAATCACCTGCAAGCGGACTACTTCGTATTCCGCTTTCGCAAACGTCTCTACTTCGGACAGGATTTGCTCCTTCTTGTCCTGTAATTCTTTCGTTTCGTTATCCATCGTTGTATGCATTTATGCTTCCTCAGTAGCCTTTTCAGCAGCCTTGCGAACTGCCTCTTCTTCTGCTTTCTTAGCGGCTTCTACGTCTTGTTTTACTTGCTCGCAGCACTCTTGGACTTTATCTTTTGCCTGAGATGCGAGGTCGCGTAACTCTTTACGCGCTTCTTTTCCGGAGTCGGACATGAGCCACATAGCGCCTGCCACTCCTACTGCTGCGCCTGCCGTGAAGAGCAGAGCGTCTTTGATAATTCTGCTTAACATAAGGGTATGAATTTGGTCACTTACGCGACGCAAAGGTACAGCTTTATTCTCGAATATGCAAAAAAATCTTCAATTTTCGTTCTTTTTTTTGTGTAATTCAAAAAAAAATAGTACTTTTGCGCGTCAAAAACGCACAAAAACGAAAACATAACAACAACAAATCTATATGATGAAGAAATTGATCTTTTTTGCCGTTGCGGTAGCGCTTACCGCATGCGGTATCGACATGCCTAAGGCAACTCCTACGTCTTATGAGACGATGACGGTGAACAAATCGGATATCGTGCTTCCGATGAAATTTAGCGCAAAGATGCGCGGTCAGCACGACGTGACCATCATCCCGCAGATCAGCGGACAGCTCATGCAGATTTGCGTCAGCGAAGGTCAACAGGTGCAGAAAGGTACTACGCTTTTCGTCATCGACTCGCGTAATGCGCAGTTGGAATTAGAGGCTGCGGAGGCGAACTTGCTGGCTGCGAAAGCTACCGAGAGCAGTGCGAAGATGGAGTATGAATCGAATAAGAACCTCTTTGAGAAGAATATCGTCAGCCGCTACATGCTCGATAACTCAGAGAATAAATACAAGCAGGCTCAGGCCTCTGTACGTCAAGCCCAAGCGACGGTTAACCGCGCCCGTGTGAACCTCGGTTTCTGTACCATTACGGCGCCCGTCACTGGCGTTATTGGCGGTATTAACTTCCGCGTCGGCGATCAGGTCTCTCCTGCTTCGCAGCTGACCATGCTCAGTGGAAACGAGAGGATGCAGGCGGAGTTCTCAATCAACGAGTCGCTGGTAGAGGCGCAAGTGTCGATGGGACTAAGCAAAGCCGAAGTGAAGAAGTACTTAGAGGCGCTGCCCGATGTGACGTTTATCATGAAGAACGGCACAGAGTATCCGCATAAGGGACGTATCACAAGCCTCACCGGGGTAGTAGATGCTACGACTGGTACGCTGGCATGCAAGGCAACCTTCCCGAACCCCGAGGGACATCTGTTCTCGGGTATCCAAGGTACGGTAGTGCTGCCGCTGGATGAGAAAGACGTGATGGTTATCCCGCAGGTAGCGGTAGTCCGTCTGCAGGACAAGCGTCTTGTCTATGTCGTGCAACCGGATAGTACGGCTTCGGCAGTAGCTATCACTACCGAAGATACCGGTAACGGAAAGGATGTCATCGTCCTCTCCGGTCTGAATGTCGGAGACCAGATTGTCACCGTAGGTGCTAACAATGTTCAAGACGGCCAACAAGTACTGTTCTAAGTTATGAAAGGCAATATTTTCATCAATAAATACGTGATGGCATGCGCGATATCGATTGTCATCATGTTAGTGGGCTTTATCAGCATCACCACACTGCCTATTGAGCAGTATCCGGACATCGCGCCTCCGACGGTTCGTGTATCCACTTCGTACACCGGTGCAGACGCCAACACGATCATGAAATCGGTGGTACAACCGCTGGAGGAGAGTATCAACGGTGTGCCGGGTATGACCTATATCACATCGTCGGCATCCGCCTCGGGAGATGTGTCCATTCAGGTGTATTTCAATCAGGGCATCGATCCGGATCTGGCGGCCGTGAACGTGCAGAACCGTGTGAGCAAGGCAACGGCATTGCTGCCTGCCGAAGTGACCAAAGTGGGTGTGCAGGTGATGAAGCAGCAGAACAATATCCTGCATATCGGTGCACTCAAATCGACCGACGGCAAGTATGATGCAGATTTCATCTCCAACTATATCGACATCAATATCAAGCCGCGTCTGATGCGTATCACGGGCGTGGGTGACGTGATGTCATTAGGTAACACGTACGCGCTGCGTATATGGCTTAAACCGGATGTGATGGCGCAGTACGGCCTGGAGCCGAACGATGTGTTTGCTGCTATCGGCGGGCAGAGTTTCGTAGCTGCTACGGGTTCGTTGGGCGAACGGTCGGAGAACGCGTACCAGTATTCGATGGAGTACAAAGGTACACTCAAGACCGTAGAGGAATTCAATGATATCGTGCTGCGCACGGCCAACGGCGGTCATATGCTGCATCTGAGTGACGTGGCAGACGTGGAGATTGGTGCGGTGAGTTATAACTTCACCTCCAATATCGACGGAAAACCGGGTACGTTGTTCATGGTATTCCAGGCACCGGGCGCCAACGCTACGGAGGTCAATGCCCGTATTCATCAGTTGTACGAGGACCTCAAACCGACCATGCCCGCGGGCTTGGAGTTTGAGATACTGCAGACATCCGACGACTTCCTGTTTGCCGCTATCCACAATGTGGTGGAGACACTGGTCATCGCGATCATCCTCGTTATTTTGGTCGTTTATTTCTTCCTGCAGAACTTCAAGGCAACGGTCATCCCGTCCATCTCGATCATCGTTTCGTTGCTCGGTACTTTCGCTATCGTCAAACTGGCCGGTTTCTCGCTTAATATCCTCACACTCTTCGCGCTCGTGCTCGCTATCGGTACCGTCGTCGATGATGCCATCGTCGTCGTCGAAGCGGTGATGGCGAAGATGGAGAACGGCATCACCGATGCGAAGGAAGCCACGCGGCAGGCGATGAGTGAAGTGTCGGTAGCCGTCGTTTCGTGTACACTCGTCTTCATGGCGGTGTTCATCCCTGTGGCTTTCATGCCCGGTACATCTGGATCTTTCTTCCTCCAGTTTGGTGTGACGCTGGCTTCGGCCGTCGGTCTATCTTGCGTCTCGGCGCTGGTACTCTGTCCTGCCCTCTGCGCGCTGATGATGCGTTTCGACCCGGACGATGACAACAAGAAAAGCCTCAATTACTACGTCAAACGCGCCTATACGGTGAGCTACAACGCCATCGCCGACAAGTACAGAAGCGGTGTGCAGAAGTTCATCAAGCGCTCCTGGTTGGCATGGGGACTGTTGGCCGTGGCAGCCGTGCTTTTGGTATTCGCGATGAAGGGTCTGCCGTCGGGTCTCGTGCCGCAAGAGGACCAGGGTGTCTTCTTTGCCGAAGTGCGTGCGCCGGAAGGATGTACGCTCCATGAGACCGAAGAGATCGTGAGCAAGGTGGAGGAGAAAATAAAGAAAATCCCCGAGTTGGAGAGCTATGCTGTGGTGAACGGCTATGGTATGATGTCCAATAGTTCGGCCAGCAGTTACGCCACCCTTATTATCCGCCTCAAGAACTGGGATGATCGTCCCGGTATGAATCATATCATCGAACTGGTGTATGGCCGTTTTGCGATGGATTGTCAGGAGATCAAGAATGCGGTTGTCATCCCGTTCCAGATGCCTCAGGTACCGGGATACGGAGCCAGCAACTCGGTCAATCTCGTGCTGCAGGATACGCAAGACCGTCCGATGTCGGAGTTCAATGACGATGCCAACCGGTTCGTTGCCAAACTGAATGAGCGCCCGGAGATCATGCTGGCAATGAGTACGTACTCCGAGCGTTTCCCCAAATACGAAGTGAGCGTTGACGCTGCGCAATGCAACCGTGCCGGTGTGACTCCCGCCGCTGTGCTGAATACACTCGGTTCGTACTGCGGTGGTGCGTATGTGGGTAACTTCAACCAGTTCGGTAAGGTCTATCGTATCATGGCCAATGCGGCTCCCGAATACCGTCTTGACCCCTCGGCACTGCACAATATCTTCGTGCGCGTTGGCGGCGGTAAGATGGCGCCTATATCCGAGTTTGTAACCCTCAAAGAGATCGTCGGTTCGGCTTCTGTGGAGCATTTTAACCTGTACCAGAGTATCACCTGCGGTGTGATGGCCGCAAGCGGATTCTCGGAGGGAGATGCGCACGAGGCGATCGCCGAGGTATTCAAACAGACAATGCCCGCCGGCTACAGCTACGAATACGGCGGTATGTCGCGTGAGGTAGAGGAGACAGCCGGCAGCAATGCTACGGCTCTCATCTATCTCGTCTGCGTGATCCTTATCTATCTGATCCTCGCGTCGTTGTATAACAGTTGGTTCACGCCGTGGGCCGTACTGCTCAGCGTACCTTTCGGTCTGATGGGTTCGTTCGGCGTGACTTGGCTGGTATCGCTGAAGCATATACCGGGAATGGAGAATAATATCTATCTGCAGACGGGTGTGATCATGCTGATCGGTTTGCTGGCCAAGACGGCTATTCTGATCACTGAGTTCGCGCAGGAACGCCGTGCGCAAGGCATGTCTATCCGCGATGCCGCGTTTGCTGCGTGCGAGGAACGTCTGCGTCCTATTCTGATGACTGTCGTAACGATGATTGCCGGTATGATTCCGCTCATCATCGCCGGTGGTGCGGGTGCGAATGGTAACCGCGTTCTCGCCCTTGGCGTCACTGCCGGTATGGCCGTTGGTACATTGGCGCTGCTGTTCGTGGTTCCCGCCTTCTTCATCGTCTTCCAGACCTTGCATGAACGCTTCCAGGGATGCGAGGTGAAAGGTGAAAGGCTAAAGGTGAAAGGGACTCCGATGATAATCGTTCTCATGGCTATAAGCTCTTTACTTTTTACTTCCTGCGGAATTTATGGCAAATATAAATCGCAGAGCGAGGTGGATAGCAATCTCTATGGCATGACGGAAGATGTGACGACGGCGCAAGCGGACAGTTCGATAGCTACGCTCTCGTGGCGCGAAGTGTTCACCGATCCGCAGTTGCAGAGCCTTATTGAGAAAGCCTTAGAGCGCAATACCGACCTCAACTCGGCGCGTATTGCTATCGAGCAGTCGCAGGCTTCGCTCAAAGCCGCTAAACTCGGCTACCTGCCTTCGTTCACCCTCGCTCCGCAAGGCGCATGGGGCTGGAATAACAGTACGGAGGCGTGGACGCACACCTATAACGCACCGCTCCAGATGAATTGGGACCTCGATCTTTTTGGAGCGAACCTCAATCAAGTACGTAAGTCCAAAGCTATCGTTGCGCAAGCCGAATATCGTCAGCAGGCCGTGCAGGCGAACCTTATCTCTACCGTCGCGCAGCAGTATTTCACGCTGCAACTGCTTGACCGTCAGTTGGAGATTCTCATTCATACGGATAGCCTATGGAATATCTCGCTGGAGACGCAACGCGCCCTCTTTGAGAACGGTAAGTCGTACTCCACGGCCGTCAACCAGATGGAGAACTCGTATCTGAACGTGAAGCACCAGATTATCGAGGTGATGCGTGATATCCGTAGCACGGAGAATAGTATCTGCCGTCTGCTGTGCATCCCCCCGCAGACTATCGAACGCAATGCCTGGAGTGATTTCGCATTGCCGGAGAGCGTCAGCACCGGTGTGCCGGCACAACTGTTAGAGAACCGACCGGACATCAAGATTGCTGACCAAGCACTTGCCGAAGCGTTCTATAATACCAACGCAGCCCGTTCGGCGTTCTTCCCGAAGATCTCGTTACAGGGCGTCCTCGGATGGGGGAATAACAACGGTCTGATTGCTAACCCGGGCGCATTGCTCTTCAATGCCTTAGCGTCACTCACTCAACCGATCTTTGCGCAAGGTCGACTGGTGGCGCAACTCAAGATCAGTAAGCTCTCGCAAGAGGATATGCAGCAGAAATATGTGCAGACGGTGATCAATGCAGGTAACCAGGTTAACGAGGCCCTCGCGGATTGCCAAGCGGCGAAGGAGAAAGATGTATTGTATAAACGTCAAGTTGAAGTGCTGACCGATGCGTATGCCGGCACCCACGAGTTGATGGACGCCGGTAAGGCGAACTACCTTGAGGTCCTCACGGCGCAAGAGACACTTCTCTCTGCGCAGATGAACGAAGCAGCGAACCTATACGATGGTTCCCGTGCCCTCATCACCCTCTACATCGCCCTCGGCGGTGCCACGAAGTAAGGAGCATATCGCTAATAAAGAAATCGTCACTCTCAACGGTGGCGATTTTTTTTCGTGCAAAAATATACAAATATTTGCATATGTAAAAAAAAAGTTGTAACTTTGCGCACTTTTGTGTGCAAAGCTTAATCGACTAACCAAATCATCATTCAATGAAACAATCGTCCCGACAAACAGGAGCCAACCGCGGAGGACTGTGGATAGTCCTTGTGGCTGCTGCTGCGCTGGAGGCTATCTCCTGCATCATGTATTTCACCAGCCGCAATGCCATCCGTCATGAGGCAGAGCAGCGCGCGCGGACAGAGTTGCGCAAGGCGGAGTTGGAGATTGATGTACATGCTATTGAGATGGAGACGGCGGCTAAAGCGCTGGCGTTGCTGGCGGAGAGACATATCGACCAGCCGGATTCGATCTTCTCGGCTACGCGGCTGGCGGTAAGTACGTTGACTGCGAACACCTCGATGGCCGTGGCGTTTATTCCGGATTATTTCCCGCAGCGCGGTAAGTATTTCGAGGCCTGCAGCAGTCGCTTCTCTGAGGATAGCATCTACACGCGTCAGATAGGTAGCAAGGACCATGACTATACTCAGATGGAGTGGTGGCAGAATGGTTTTGTGCACGATAGCTGCTGGTGGTGCGAGCCCTATCTTGATGACTCGGGTTCGCAGACGATTGTAGTGAGCTGTTCCTACCCGGTGCGCGACAGGCAAGGTAAGGTCGTGGCAGTCGTTTGTATTGACATGTCGCTGGGGGAGCTTAAGAATCTCTCGGATTATCTGCAGGTCTATCCGAATAGTTACTATTCCATCCGCTCCAGTTCGGGTGTAGAGATCGTGCCGGTGCCGGATACCGTAGCTGGAAAGAAATACAATATCTTCCAAGAGGAGGTAGATGCTACAGGATGGCACATGGAGATCATCATCCCCGAGGAGGAACTCTTCCGTGACCTCAATCATATCGGTCGTATCGTCGGTATACTGATGATCATCGGTCTGGCGATGTTGATTCTTATCGTCTGGTACGCCGGACGCAGTAACAAGCGTCTTATCGAATCGACGGCGCGTAACCGGAGTATCGAGAACGAACTCAATATCGCGCGAAAGATTCAGATGGCTATGCTGCCGACGCGTTTCCCGCCGTTCCCGGACTATCCAAACCTCAGCGCCTACGGCGAGGTTATCCCTGCTAAAGAGGTAGGCGGTGACCTGTTTGACTTCTATATCCGCGAGAACAAACTCTTCTTCTGTATCGCCGATGTGAGTGGTAAGGGTGTGCCAGCCTCGCTGGTGATGGCCATGACGCGTTCGCTCTTCCATAGCTTCACTTCGTATCTGGATAGCCCTGCACAGATAGTGACGCAGATGAATAACGCGCTTAGTGGAGAGGGTAACGACGAGAATATGTTCGTGACCCTGTTCCTCGGTGTGTTAGACCTCGCTTCAGGAGATCTCAAATACTGCAATGCGGGCCATAACGCACCTGTGCCGTTGACGGTGATCCCGAACCTTCCGCTGGGCGTGATGGCCGGATATGAATTCCAGGAGCAGGAAGCGAAACTGGAGATTGGTGAGACGCTTTTCCTCTATACGGACGGACTGAACGAGGCTGAGAACGAGCGTCATGAGCAGTTCGGTGAACAACGCATGCTGGAGCAACTGGCAATTAGTCGCGAGCGCAGTACACAGCAGATCATCGAAGATATGCGTCAGGCCGTGAAGACCTTTGTCGGCGAAGCCGAGCAGAGCGATGACCTGACAATGTTCGCTATCCGTCTCTTGCGTCCGTCGCATACCTCTGAGGACCATTTCTCGCTTGTCATGCGCAATGATATCCAGCAGATACCTACGCTTGCGGAGTGGATAGAGATGATTGGTATGCCGGAGGAACTGAACATGCCGATTAACCTTGCGCTCGAGGAGGCGGTGAGCAACGTCATGCTGTATGCGTACCCGGGTAAGAGCGGACAGGTACTCGTAGAGTGTGTCAAGTCCGACAGGCTGGTGTTCACCATCACCGATAGCGGTATCCCGTTCGACCCGACGCAGCAGGCCGATCCTGATGTGACGCAGAGTGCGGAAGAGCGACCGATAGGCGGTCTGGGTATCTTCCTCGTGCGTCAGATCATGGATGACATCCGGTATGAACGCAAAGATAACAAGAATATCCTGACATTAACAAAACAACTATAAATATGAAAGTAAATCTCGTAAACGAGGGTGAGCAACTCGTTGCGCAACTCTCCGGAAGGCTGGACACCGCGGCTGCTGTAGAAATAGCACCGGATTTCCAAACGCTCGCTGAGCAAGCTTCCAAACACATTATCCTCGACTGCTCGCAACTCGAGTACATCTCTTCATCGGGTCTGCGTCTGTTCCTCTCCCTGCGCAAAGAGTCTGCTGCCAAAGGTGGTAAGTTGCAGGTACGTGCGATCAACGCCGACATCCGTCAAGTATTCATGATGACCGGTTTCATCAGCCTCTTCGACATCATCTGATATGGATCTGCATAGCGAATTCATCGTAGAGGAGTATCGCGAGGCGCGGCCTATCTTCGAGAAGATGCAATCGGAGGTGGTGGCGAAACTGCGCGAAGCGCTGGATCGTAACGGTATTATCGTCACGGCTGTTGAGGCGCGTGTCAAGACCGAAGAGAGTCTTCTTGGCAAATTGGCGCTGAAGGGCGCTAAGTACGCTACGCTGAGTGATATCACCGATATCGTCGGCGCGCGTATCATCACGTTCTACACCGATGATGTAGACCGCATCGCCGCGATGGCCGAGCAGCTTTTCGAGATCGACTGGACGAACTCGGTGGACAAACGTAAGTTGCACCAGTTGGATAGCTTCGGCTATAACTCGTTGCATTATGTGTGCCGTCTGCCGGGGTATGACTACCGGTTTGAACTGCAACTGCGTACCACGCTCCAGCACGCCTGGGCGGCTATCAATCATGATACGGGATATAAGTCCGGCGTGGAGATTCCGCGTGAGTACTTGCGCCGCATGAATATGTTAGCCGGTGTCTTAGAGATGGCGGACGATGAGTTCAGTCGTATCCGCACGGAGATCAATGACTATCGTCGACGCGTACAGCAATTGGTGCAAAACGGCCAATTAGATGATGTGCTGCTGGATGGCGATACCTTCCGCAGTTACCTGAATGTACGGCCGTTTGAGAAACTCAACCGCCGTATCGCGGCGATCAATCAGGCGGAGATACAGGAAGTGCCTTTGATCCGTTATTTGGGTGTGCTCAAAGAGTTAGGATGCAACTCCTTAGGCGACGTGGCGCGGCTGCGTAACCAATACGAGGAAGATGCGTACGCCTTGGCCCGCCATCAGTTGGGTAACACCGACCTCGATATCATCTCTTCTGCCGTCGGATTGCAGAATATCTGCATTGTAGCTACGCTCCGTCAGGGAGGTGGCAAGAACGGACTATTGAAACTATTCGACATCCTTAACGGACATACCAGCGAGAACAACGAGCTGGTCGAATTAACATATCAACAAGCGGCATCTCTGCCGTTTATGAAAGCATAAACTATGGAACCCAT
>DBYL01000034.1:20659-20799 GCA_002309835.1 Bacteroidales bacterium UBA1187 | reverse complement strand
GTCATACCCGAACAACCGATCGTCTCAACGAGTGCCTCCTCGATGATACCGTCTTTTACGTTCAAACTCAGCTTGCAGCAACCCTGTTGAGGGGCACACCAGCCGATACCGTGCGTCATACCCGAGATGTCTTTGATCTC
>DBYL01000034.1:0-20569 GCA_002309835.1 Bacteroidales bacterium UBA1187 | reverse complement strand
TTCTTTCGAATAAATCATGTGTATTAAATGTATTGTTTGTTATTTTATTGTTTTTTCGTTTCACACATTTTGCGATGCAAAATTACTACTTTTTTTTGACATACACAAAAAAATCTGCATTTTTTGTGCAGATTTCTTTATTTTTACTCATTCTCCCTCGTCGGGAGTAGGATATTCGAACGTTAAAGGAATACTTTTCGGAATACTCATGGCGGCACCGCCGACGCGAATCACAGGGCGCAGGTTGACGGTGATCTTACTCGGCGAATCGCCCCGACCTATCGCATTCCAAGCCAAATTGCTGACACTGGCTTTGCTTTTGCCGGAAAAGAGTTGCTTCATACTGAAACTCAGCGGCAAGGCCAAATCGGCAGAGGTGCCGCCAAGGATGGTGAAGTTCTCAGGTATATTACCTTCCGCCACTTGCACGGAATCGTCCAAACAAATCGTGTAATAGAGCCGTTCCATCGAAGCAATACCTTTGTTCGGATTGGTCACTTTCATATGCAGCGTGAATCCCATCTTGACTTCTTCATTCGGACTTTTGATAAATCGCGTCACACGCATGATGCCTTGTAAACTCAGCAATTCGCTGCGGGTCATTTCCAAAAACGTGACATCGGAGATGTGGCTGTATTGGTAGGTACAGTCCTTGAGTTTGACGGCCTGAACGATGGAGCACCCGCATAGAAACAGCGTCAGAACGATTACCAAAAATGAGAGTTTGCGAAATTTCATACTTTTATTCCCACGGCAGGAAGTCAGTTGTCTCCTGAGCCCTGTCGTCCTTATAAATCAACCGAATTGTGTCACATACATGCCGCGGATTTTTTGCGTATATGCGTTATTTTAGCATACTCAGGACTTTCATGTGGAATTTGAGAAGGCCTGAGCGGTGGGTACCGTAATCGTTGTAGTCGTATACGATCTTGGTCTCATCGGCGCCGAGTTCACGGAAACGTTTCTGGAGGATTTCCGCATTTTCGAACGTCACGACATCATCGCCTTTGGAATGGAAGATATACATAGGCGTCTTCGGACAGAAATCCACGGTAGCATTATTGGCCAGTTCCTGAAAGAGAATCTTATTCTGCGGATAATCTTCCTTCATTGCCTCGGGACGCAGGATCGTAGAGAACTTCCCGCAGCCTATGCCCTTCATGAGCAGGTTCACCTGATCCATGGTGTAGGCCTTGCTGTTCAGCCATACTTTATAGCGGTCATCTTTGAGCATCTCATCGGAAAGGAAATCTGCTTCGGTAATAGGCATAGCCAGTGATTTGTCGTTGAGGTCGTTGGCGTATATAGTGCCTTGCAGGAACATCGGAACGACCGCCGGAAAACCGATTACATCGGTCTGCTTGGCAATGTTGTATGTCACCATCGGATCGTAGGGACCGCCGCCGCAGAACACCTTGGTCAAGGGCAGATCTTTGAGATAGTCGGGATGTGATTCGATGAATTCCTGGGTTGCCACCGCAGCGTGTCCGCCTTGCGAGTAACCGAAGATAAAGATATCATCGGTCTCGAAGGTGTAGCCGTTCGCCTCCAAGAAGGGGCGTGCAATTCGTCCGAAATCGGCAACAGCGCGTCCGGTAGCGACTTTGTTGAGATAAGGGTGTACCATTTGGTAAGTCACGCCGAATCCCACATAATCGGCATCTACGACCGCGTAGCCTTTGGTGGCCAAAAGGGCAGAGAGGGTAGGGCCTTGCGAAGGCGATTCGCTCAACGCGGCATACGTGTAATGACACGCCATGATGAGGCCGCGGCATTTCTTCGATTTCGGGACATACATGTTACCCGACAAGATAATAGGTTTACCTTTGTATTCTGACGTATATGTACCGACGATCTGATGTACGCTCGCGTACGTGATCATATTCATCAGCGGCGAGAACATTTGCATGAAGGTTGATTTGCCTTCCACTTGGTTGTAACCGTTCGGATCGCAAGGATCGACATCCGACGGTTCATTGCCCAATTGATCCGCCCAAACAGGATATTGCTTGTCCAAATCCACATCACCGTCGCTTATCACATGGTAGCCGGCGGCATCTTTAACAAAAGAGGTGTAATCTTTCTTGTCGTTCTGGCAGGAGAAAAATACCGATGCGAGCGCCAAAAGGCTGATTATATTCGTATAGTGTTTCATAGTGCGCAATTTTTAGAATCGATATCCAAAGGATATATTAAACCATTTTGTCCAAAGCAGGTAGATGGCGGTGAGAGATTGGAGGTTGCTTAATCCGCCAAATTCTGCGGTGCCAAACCAATGATCGCGACCCACGGACAACCCGAGTGCTGTGATGCCGAACGCTGCACCTACTTCGCTACGTCCGAGGTAATCGCCGTGGATGCCTACACCGAGTTGAACGCCCGAATAGAGATTGACCCATTCGTGGTGGTAATAGGTGAACCGCACGGAGGGCATGATACAGACATCGTAAAAATAGCGATGTTGGCTGGAGGCAAGGTATTGATTGCCTTTGTCGTCCAGATTATACGAGTTGTAATCGAACATCGTTGCTCCAAAATCCACTTGTCCACCCACGCCGAGCCAAGAGTTGAAGCGGTACATGTACTCTCCGTAGATATGTCCGGTGTAACGGTAGTTCTGGCGCGCGTTCATGGGCACACCGAGTTTGTTGGGCTCGTCTTTCCAGCGCATGGTCTCGAACATAGGATCGCCATAACCGATTCGAACTTCATGTTTGAGGGTGCTACGGGTTTCTTTGGTCTCTGCCTTGGAAAGCAAAGGCATCATACAGCATGCTAACAGCAGAAATAAAGTAGAAATTTTTTTCACTATGATGATGGTTTTAATTTGTGAATTATTCGGAGTAGAGAGCTTTGATGGTATCGCATACACCGCGCGGATTGCGCAACAGCGGTTTCGTCGAATAGAAGCACTCACCGGTGATTTCCGGGATAGTGCGGTTCAGCTCCATCTGCCGGCTTATCTCGTTGCCCGTCGCCCACGGCCCTTTCTTCGCTCCCTCGAGACGGTACGGCGCCATGCCGATATAGAGTTTGCATTTTGTGCCCTTCACTTCATTCGCCCACCAGTGCGCAAGGATCTCGTAGTCCGCCACTTTCTTTCCTATCTCCCAGTAGAGCTGCGGCAGGACGTAATCGATCCAACCCATTTGAATCCACAGCCGGATATCGGCATAGAGGTCGTCGTAATTGGTTATTCCGGCTTTGGTGGCACTGCCGGTCGAATCAACATCTGCATTGCGCCAGACGCCAAAAGGCGAGATGCCGAATTGCACCTCCGGCTTGCAGTCGCGGATGGTCTCACTGATCTCCCAGATCGCCATATTTACATTATCGCGCCGCCAGTCTTTGATATCCTCATATCCACGCGGGAAACGCGCGAAAGTAGTGGTGTCCGGCAGCAGTTGCTTACCGGCTGGGTAGGGGTAGAAATAGTCGTCCATATGAATGGCCTGAATATCATAGCGCTGTACAATATCCTGTACTATGGTACAGATCCACTCGCGTGTCTCATCTAAACCCGGGTCAAAATACCACTGTTTGTTATAGCACCAGAACCATTCAGGATGGCGCCGAAAAATATGGTTCGGCGCCAGAATAGAAGTGTCCGTAGTTGCGAGGTTGACGCGGTAGGGGTTCAGCCATACATGCACCTCCATCTCTCGGGCGTGGGCCTGTTCTATCGTCCACTCCAACGGATCCCAAGACGTCTGTTCGCCCCAAGCACCCTGTTTGCCGGTGAGCCAATGCGAGAGAGGCTCGAGTTCACTCTGATAGAGCGCGTCGGCTGTAGGCCGCACTTGGAAGATGATGGCGTTGATGCCGAGACTCTGCAGCGAGTCTAAGAGAAAAATCATCTCTGCTTGCTGCGCTTCGGTATTCCCCACCGCCTCTTTCGACGGCCAGTCGATATTCGCCACCGTCGCTATCCACGCCCCGCGAAACGCGATACTCGCGTTGAGAAGCCCCTCCTGACCTCCCCTAAAAGGGAGGAAAAGAAAACATGCTAATATGATGATAATTCTTTTCATCTTTACTCCCTCCCTTCAGGGAGGGTCGGGGTAGGCCTATTCGATCTTTCCGCCCTCTACATGGAAGATTTTGGCATCCGGTCCGGGTTGAATGATGTCGGAGAGGTGTTGGCGGTCGGTGTCCGTAATGAAAATCTGGCCGAACTGTTCGCCTTGCACCATCGCCACAATGCGCTCTACACGTTCGCTATCCAACCGGTCGAAGATATCATCCAACAACAATATCGGTGCTTCTCCCGTTGTATCTGCTAAGTACAAAGCCTGTGCCAATTTCATCGCGAGCACAAAAGTGCGTTGCTGTCCCTGGCTGCCGACTTGCTTGAGCGGATAGTCTCCGAGACGCATGTCGAGGTCATCTTTATGCGGGCCTTGCGAGGTCCAGCCGAGTATCAGATCGCGCTGTCTTGTCCGTACGTACGCTTCGCGTAAATCACGATCCTGTAACTGGCTGATATAGCGGAGATTAGGGGTCTCTGCCGATCCGCCGATGACCTTGTAGACCTCTTGGAAATAGGGCTCAAACTCTTTGAAGAAATCTGTGCGGGCTTTGAAGATATACTCCGCCGGTTCCACCATCTGCCATTCAAGCACCTCTAACAAATCATTCGGTGGCGTCGGTGCATCGGCGTATTGTTTGAGCAAAGCATTGCGCTGCTTGAGGAGTGCGTTATAGGTGGCCAGACAATCCAGATACTTGCGGTTTCGCTGACCGATGACGACGTCCATGAAACGGCGTCGCTCATCCGAACCTTCTTCTATCAACTGATGGTCCGCGGGACATACCATCACAAGCGGAATCAACCCTATATGATCCAGCAGTCTTGGATAATCTTTCTTATCGCGTCTGAACTGCTTCTTCACCCCTCTGCGCAGTCCACAAGAGATAACTACGGAATTTTCCTCCCCTCCTTTTAGGGAGGGGTCGGGGGTAGGCTTGTATTCTCCTTGCACCATCGCCATCTCTTCGCCGTGGGTGATGTTCAGGCTGTCTTGGCTCGTAAACGCCGACTTGGTGAAACTCAGCAGATAGATCGCATCCAGCACATTCGTCTTACCCTGCCCGTTGAGTCCCACAAGGCAGTTGAGTTTGGGACTAAACTCCAAACTCGCCTCGCGTATATTGCGATAGTTTAATATGTTTAAACTCTGTAATATCATTCTTACGCATACAATTCCACGTCAGCAGCAGTGATCTTCGCCCCCGCGAGGATGATCAGTCGCTCGATGACGTTGCGCAACTGACGTATATTGCCGGTCCAGTTTTTCGCCTGCAGCGCTTTGATAGCCGCGGCGTCAAAGGTCTTCGTAGCGATGCCCTGTTCGGCACAGATTTGCTGTGCGAAATAGTCCACCAGCAGCGGTATATCTTCGAGTCGCTCGTTGAGTGCCGGCACAGCGATAGGTATCACGTTCAGGCGATGGAACAGGTCCTCGCGGAAATTCCCTTTCGCGATCTCCTCTTGTAGGTTCTTGTTCGTAGCCGCGAGTACGCGCACATTGACTTTGATGGCCTTGTCCGAACCGACCCGTGTTATCTCGCTCTCCTGCAACGCCCGCAGTACTTTCGTCTGTGCCGCGAGGCTCATGTCGCCGATCTCGTCCAAGAAGAGTGTGCCTCCATCGGCCTGTTCGAACTTACCCGCGCGGTCTTTGACTGCCCCCGTGAACGAACCCTTCATATGACCGAACAACTCGCTCTCGATGAGTTCCGAAGGAATCGCCGCACAGTTGACTTCCACCATCGGTCCGTTGGCGCGGGCGGAGTTCTCATGGATGAGGTGCGCTACGACCTCTTTGCCGGTACCGTTCGGACCGGTGATGAGCACGCGCGCCTCCGTGGGGGCAACCTTATCTATTATTTCGCGTACATGCGTGATAGCCGCGCTCTCGCCGATCATCTGCGGTCCTTTGGCTGCCACGCGTTTGCGCAACTGCTTTGTCTCCTGCTTGAGTGATTTGGACTCGAGGGCATTCTTCGTTGTAATCAGAATGCGGTTCAGATCCAGCGGCTTGAGCAGAAAATCATAAGCACCGAGCTTCAGCGCTTGTACGGCAGTCTCTACATCTCCGTGTCCGCTAATCATGACGATAGGCGTCTCCGCACTCTTAAAATCTTCATCCCCTAATCCACTAATCCCCTCATCCGCTAATCCTTTGAGGTGCGTCAGCAACTCTATTCCATCCATCTCCGGCATTTTGATGTCCGAGAAAATAAGGTCGAAGGCTGTCGCCTGCGCCATTTCCAGACCCTGTTTGCCGTTCTCGGCCACCTCTACCTCATGACCCTCGTCACTCAGTATCTCGCGAAGCGTGTTACGAATTCCTCGCTCGTCATCTATAATCAATAACTTTGCCATACTTTGGTCAATTTGGGTACAAAGGTACAACAAAAATTGCATATATGCAAATTTAGAGTGAATTTTTCTGCAAAACAAAAAAAAATCATTTTTTATTTGGTCATGTCAAAAAAAAGCCGTACCTTTGCCGCAGAAAATGGGCAAATACTAACATATTATGTTATACAACATATTTTAACCCAATTTTATTCATTTAATCAATTAAATTTTTAACAACATGAAAAAGTTTTTCGCATTTGTGGCAGTTGCTATCTTCGCACTGTCGATGAACGCAAAGCAAGTTGTGTTTGATTTCTCTTCAGACGCAGGTATTGCCGCTTTAGGTATTACTAAGCCAGATGCAGGTAAGGGTACCAACCTGACCTCTGCTCTAGTGCTGGATGGTGTTACTTTAACACCTGCTGATGGTAGTACGAAAACTCGCGTTTGGAACTCTAGCGGTAACTTGGATCTCCGTGTTTACGCAAGTGGAGGTTCTCTTACCTTTTCTGCAGAAGAGGATATTACTACTATTGATGTAGTGGGTACGGCAGTTGCTTTCTCTGAAATTGCAGAAGGAACATCTAGATGGCAGGGAGAGGCTGCAAAATCGGTAAAGTTGACGGCTACGGCAACCAGTAAAATTACGAAGATCACTGTTTGGGTTGGCGAAACTCCTGGGGCAGAGAAAATCGATACGCTGACCGTTGCTCAGGCTATCGCTATTGCAGACACCTTGAAAGACAACGCTTCTTCTGAGAAAAAGTATTATGTGGAAGGTTATGTAGTTTATGCAGATCCGTATAGCCCGACATACAAAAACCAGATTTTCTTTATGTCTGACAACCCTGCTGTAAAGGATTCTACTTTTGAAGCTTATGGCGCGCTGCCTAAACTGGGCAAAGATACTCTGCCTCTCGTTGACGGTGATAAAGTTCGTGCATTTGGCTTGCTTAAGAAATACATTGATACCAAGAATGGTAACAAGAAGCAATTGGAACTCGTAAACCCGGCTGTAGAAGTTCTGGATACCGTTCCTGGTGCAGATCGTTCCATTCCTGAGGTTCCGACTATCACTGTTGATAGCGCGCTGAAGATTGGTGCAACATTAGCTGACAACGCTACGACTACTGAGGAATACATCATCGAAGGTTATGTAGCTGGTATCCATACATTCTTTAATAGTGATTTCAAGAATGAGAACTTGTTTATTGCGGATGATCCTGCTGTAAGAACATTAGATCCTGCTAAAGCGTTCGAAATTTATCGCGGCAAACCGAATACCAAGGTAGCAACTGGTCTTGGCGCAAAGGTTAAAATCCGTTGCAAAATTAAACAGTATAAGGGCACAGTTGAGAACGATGGTTCCAGCGGCACCCCGTTTGATGTTCTTGAGCCAAGTACTTTCGTTCCGGATACGCTGACCGTCGAAGAGGCTGTTGAAGTAGCAAATGCAGTTTCCGCTGTAGACGCAAAGACGGATGTCTATTATGTAGTTAAGGGCTTCGTGAATAGCGTAACGAGTGCATATGTTAAGAAATATAACAATGCTTCGTTTACCCTTGCTCAGTTCCCGAATGAGACAGAAGGCGCGCTTACGGCATTCCAAGCTCTCGTGCTTAACGCAGACTCAGCGAAAGTAAAAACAACAGGTGCTGCTCCAAGCGATTTGTATGTAAATGTAACTGGTTACTTGACCAAGCATGGTTCTCCTGCTCTCCCGCAAATCGCTTCTGGTGCGATTACTGCATTCGTAGAGGCTCCGAATATGGATACTATCCGCGTTGACGCTGCTACGGCTCTTGCTGATGGTTTAGCTTTGGCAGTTGGTGCTAAGTCTGATCATATCTACGCTGTAACAGATATCGTTTCTAGTGCCGAGGATGAAGATGAAGGTCTCCAGAGCTTCAGCATGGCTGATGACTTCTTTGAGGCATACTTGGCTCACGTAGAAGAGCCTATAGCCGCAGGCAACAAAGTAGAGGTCGTTGGTCGCCTGAAGAGAGTAGATGAGTTTGTTGTTCAGATCGAAGGTGGTAAGGCTCGCATTATCTATCCGGAGGGTATTGAGAACATCGAGCTGACTGAGAAGGCTCAGAAGGTTGTTGTTGACGGTGCTGTTTACATCATCCGTGACAACAAGATGTTCAACATCCACGGCGCACAAGTTAGATAAGAACAAGCCTATCTCTAACTCCTCCCTGAAGGGAAGAGTATAAAAATAGCTCGCAGCAATGCGGGCTATTTTTTGTCGGCCCGTTATCGGTCCGTTATCGGTCCGTTGTCGGTCCGTTGTCGGTCCGTTGTCGGTCCAATATCGGTAGATAACATTTTTCTTATCGTCTAATAAAGGTTCTATATCCGAACAAGATGTTTTTTATTACTAAAAAACCTCGCAAAAATTTGGCGGTTTCAAAAAAAGGTATTAACTTTGCGCACTTTTTCGCCTCAATGAAAAATACTATGAAGCATATTCATCATATATTCCTGACGATAGTTGTCCTCTTTGTCTGCGTGCTTTCCGCTCGTGGAGTAGACGCATCCTATTATTCATCATTGAACGGCAAGAAAGACAGCGAACTCCGTTCTGCATTGACGGTGTTGCTCTACAGCCATCATACATTATTTGATAAGTATGGCGAGTCGGGTACGCAAAACTGGGACTTCCCCTTTGACTATGATAGCAATGGCTATGTATGGGATATCTATACCCAGAATTGCAACATGCCAAACACTATTGGTACCGGTCAGTCATGCTGTTGCGATGGTCTAAATCGAGAGCACTTGGTTTGTCAATCGACATTTGGTGGTTCTTCAAACAAGGATAAGATTCCGCAATATTGCGATCGCCATAGTTTGTTCTTGACGGACGCTCGTACGAACCAGATTCGTAATGATCAAGCTTTTGGTGAAGTAGATAAGACGAGTGCAAAGGCAACTAACGGTGATGGATCCAAATGTACTAACTGTACGGACCATGCTTTAGGCTGGAAGGGCCCGGTGAAGACGTATTCGGATTTATATGAGTCCACGGAAATGGTATATGAACCGGGAGATGAGTACAAGGGCGATATTGCGCGCGCGGTTCTTTATATGGTAGTACGTTATGCAGAGAAGCAATATTGTCGCCTGCCTGACGGCGCGCAGTATTGCGCGGCCAGCGGAGGTGGAGATGTGATTTCTGATTTAACGACTGCCAATGACCATTACGTGACTACATGGAAGAACAAAGGAAATAGTACTGCCGAGACAATCGGACAATTGTTTAGTACGGACCTTGCTACCAATTATGGCCTCTCGGCTTATGGAAAAGCCATCTTGCTCAAATGGCATCGTCAGGATCCGGTTTCGCAGAAAGAGATTGACCGTAACGCCGGTGTGGAAGCAGTACAAGGTAACCGTAACCCGTTTATTGACTATCCGTGCTTGGTGGAGTATATATGGGGCAATAAAGCCGGTTCTACTTTCAATACGAATACTGTTGCCGGTTCCTTCCAGGACGGTCTCTTTAGTGTCGGCGCGAGTGACGGATGTTCCTGTTCCAACGATCCGATGATTTCGGTACCTTCAGGTACGGTGGACTTGGGTGTTACGAACACGGTATTGTCGACCAGTCTGGAAGTGCCTGTGCGTGGCCTTTTCTTATTAGACGGAACGCTATCGTTATCAATTAATGGAGGCGATACAGCATACTTTACGCTTTCCGGTTCTTTTATCAGCAGTTCTGATGCGCTTAGCGGAACAAAGATTACGATCACTTATGCGCCGAAGGCGGTAGGAAACCATTCTACGACTCTGCGCATCACCGGTTGTGGCGTAGAGAGCCATGAGGTGACGCTGACGGGCATATGCGAAGCAAGGCCTACCGTCACTTGGATAGTGGACGGAGCAAGTTATCATGCGAATGCAGTAGTGAGCGGTGCGCGTCCTACGGTGCCTGCTGCGCCGAGCGACTGCTCGGGAGACGCGAACCGCGTATTCGTAGGATGGACCTCGGAGAATAACTACAATGATGCTACGAATGAGCCGGCTGATTTGTTTACCAAGAAGGCACCGACTGTGAATAGCGACATTGCGTTCTATGCCGTGTATGCGAATACAACTATTAGTGGCGGTCTATCGGACTACGCCCTATATACCGGGGATATCACGGAAGGTAATTATATCATCTACAACGGAGGTAGAGCGATGAAGGCATCTGTTACCAGCAATCGTTTTGACTATACTGCGGTAACACCGACCAATAATATCATTAGCGATCCGGACGCTTCGCTTATCTGGCATTTCGAGAAGAGTGATAATGACTGGTTGATTTTTAATGCGAGTGTGTCTAAATACGCAGCAGGTAACGGAACTAATAATCAAGGTAAACTGGTAGAGGATGAAGAAGAGAGCGCGCTCTGGAGTGTTGAAGGAAACTCGACCTATACGATAGTCAATAATTACAATTTAGGGAAGAGCAAAAATGCCAATTTGCGCAATAATGGAGACTATGGTTTCGCTTGCTATTCGTCAACTTATGGCCAAGCTCCGGTTCTCTACAAGAGTACTTTGTCTGTCGAGTACTCAGATTATTCAACGCACTGTTCGACGGATAATTATGTGACGGTGACATTCTATAAGAATGATGGATCGGACGCGACGACCACACAGTCTATTCAAAAAAACACGACTACAGCTCTCAAATCTAACACGTGGACTCGAGAACATTATACGTTTCAGGGATGGGCTACCTCAGCAGACGGGACGAAGACTTATGATGACGGTGCCAATATCAATACCGATGCCAATATGAGTCTGTATGCCGTTTGGAAAGAGAATGATAAATGTACTGTAACTTGGTACGTAGCTGGTGAACCGACTTCGATTCCTTATTATATAGGAGCAGACTTGGCACTACCGGCGCTTACTCCGAGTTGCGGAGATGAAGATCGCGTTTTTGTGGGCTGGTCAGCACAAAGCAGTTATAACCATGACAGTGCAGCCCCTGAAGATTTGTTTACCGTGGCGTCAGGAACGGTCTCTGCCAATGCGCAATATTATGCCGTCTTTGCTGATAAATCATCAATCGGAGGAACAACGACGGAAAGTGTGACCTTTAGTAATCGTTATAGCGAAGATACCAGTATAGAAGCAACAGCTGTTTCTATAGGAGATAATACGTCCGTTACTTTTACCAAGGGCTCATCCGCTAGTAAGTATTATGCGACAGGTTCAGCAGTCCGTTGGTATGGAGGTGGAACCTGTGTGATAACTTCTTCGGCTGCGAATATTGTTCAGATAGTGATAACTTTTGCGGCAACTGACGATGGTGGTAATGAAATAACAGCTGATGCCGGAACGTACGAAAATGGTACATGGACGGGTGATGCACAAACTGTGACTTTTACTCAAGGTGGCACAAAGGGTCAGCGTCGTATTGCAGGTATTGCAGTCACTTTTGGAACGACTCCGGTTACCACCTATTCGAAATATAACACCTTATGCGCAGCTTGCGTTTCTGCAAGCACGCCTTCTCCGCTCTTTGTGAATGCAGTAGTGGAACTGATGACGCCTGCTGAGGTTGTCACCAATGCGCTTAATAAAGACGGCTCGGATGGTCAAGTAGCCTATTCGAGTTCCGCGGAGTCGGTGGCTACTGTGAATGCTACGACAGGCGAAGTGACGGTTGTAGGCGCAGGAACAACTACCATCACCGCCGACCTCGCGGCTACGAGTTGCTACAATGCCGCTTCTGCGTCCTATACCTTAACTGTTCATGACTTCCAAGCAACGGCTGCAACGAATGTGTCATCTAATTCGTTTACTGCCAACTGGACAACGGCAGGAGTAAGCACTTATTCATTAGATGTAACTGCTGATGCTGAGACAGTAGAATCACAACCTACTACCTTTATCTATAAGAATTTCTTAGAGAACCTTGACGGCTGGACAATTAATAATGTGTCCGGTTATGAAAACGTCTGGACGCATAGTGCGAAATATGGCGCCTATGGTAATACGTACGTAAAGGTAAATGATGAATATGTACGTTATGCAGCGGAGAGTTGGTTACTATCTCCGAGCATTGATTTGACTAATGCTACAGCTGCTACATTAACGATGAATAACTTCTTCCGCTTTGCTTCCACTGTTTATCTGATGATCTCTGATGACGGAGGAAACACGTGGACCGCTTTGTCTCCATCGAATTGGACTATGGCGAGCAGTTATACCTATGTAGATTCAGAAGTAGATCTGGGTGCTTATGTCGGCAAAACCATTCAGATGGGCTTTAAGTATGTAGGAACGACAACGGCCAGTCCAGCATGGGAAATAAAAACCTTCACCATCTCCGGAACAGCCAATGTGCAGGTTGTCTCACATGAGTCTCTTGCTGGCTATCCGAAAAATATTACAGGTACGAGCGCTGCGGTGACAGGCTTAACGGAAGCCACGACCTATCACTATACCGTTACTCCGCAAGGTGGGACAACTTCGAACGAGATAGATGTCACTACCTCCGAAGCCTCCGCATGTACAGCAACTATTACGGTGCAATCGTTAGATGATACAAAAGGCACCGCAGGATTTTGAAAAATATATAAATTATCTATACAATGAACACAAAAAACACAAAATCTATTTTTAAATCGAACATGACGCGCCTCCTCGCGCTCATCTTCCTCTTCTCCATTACACTCCAGACGTGGGCAGAAACATTAACCCCGTCGGTCACATTGAGTAGCTATTATTCTGCAGCAGATGGAAAAAAATCTGACGCATTACGTCAGGCGTTAAAAGGTATCATTTCATCACACACTACAGTTAGTTATGGTAATTTGGGTTCCCTTATGCAGTATTCGGATACTGAAGATGCAGATGGCAAGAATGTGGTAGATATATATACCAACTGTACATTTACTGTATCTGGGGCTCTAACATGGGCTAGCTCTGGCTCCGTTGGCGCTGGTATGAACCGTGAACACACTGTTCCGCAATCTTGGTTCGATGAGGCATCTCCTATGGTCTCTGATGCTTTCCATATATATCCTACAGACTGTAAGGCCAATAACAACCGAAGCTCATATCTGTATGGAGAGTTCTCAGGTAACGGAACTTCTTATTCTTCTTCTAGTTGTTCAGAAACCGGAAAGCTAAGTTCTAGTGGAACCAAAAGTATAGCTTCATACGCGTATCAAGGAACAACATATTCTCCGACGGTAACTTATTCCGGTATCGTGTATGAGCCCGCAGATGAATACAAGGGAGATATCGCTCGCGGCTATTTTTATATGGCTACATGCTATGCGGATAAATGTTCTTCTTGGTCTGGAGGCGCATTTGGTTCGGACAATAATGGTTTTGCTAACTATACGGCAGAACTCATGCTCAAGTGGCACCGAATGGATCCTGTGTCAGAAAAAGAATTACTTAGAAATGAAGTAATTTATGGTAATACAACCTATAATAAAAGTTCCTATAAACAAAATAACCGTAATCCGTTTATTGACTATCCGGAATTGGTTGAATATATCTGGGGTGATAAAAAAGGCACAAATGTAGATATCTCTTCTCTAACGTCTGCTTACGAAGGAGGATCGTCTTCTACTACCAAATACACCATCACTTGGAGTAAAGACGGTGATACAGACACCACAACGGAAGTAAAAGAGAATGCACGTCCGACACCACCTGAAGCAGCGGATTGTAGTGATGACCGTGTCTTCAAGGGTTGGACCGCAAGCAGTACGTATAGCGGTGATGGTTCTGATCTGATGACCGTACAATCTGACTTCCCGCAAGCAACAGCTGCTGCAACCTATTACGCTGTTTATGCGGATAAAGAGACGAGCGGTGGAGGTACTGGCTCTGATGTGGAAATGATTGCAGAGTATAGCGGGAAGGGAACGTCAGGTTCGGGATCTTCTATTTCTGCTACAAAAGAGGGTGTTACATTAACCTTTAGTTTGGGTTATGGAGCAAGTACATCGCAAATACGTTCTTATGCCGGTGGTACATTAACATTTACATCTAGTAGTACAATAACCGATATTAGTTTTGCTGCTAATAGTAGCAATGGTACGGATAGAATTTCTTTAACAAGTGGTGGCGGCTCATATTCATATAGTTCAACCACTGCCGGTTCTTGGTCTGGTTCTTCCAACGAGATAGTCTTTACTACCGGTAGCCAAGTGCGCTTTACTTCAATTGTCGTTACCGTAGGCGGTGGTTCTACCACTTATTCGAACTATTCGACGGAGTGTACGACTTGCGAGAAAGTGACTATCACTTTCGATGCCAATGGCGGCGAAGGATCAATGACTGCGCAACAGGTTTGCCCGAGCACAAGTGTGAATCTCTCGTCTAACACCTTCACGCGCGAACATTATACCTTTACTGGTTGGAACACAAAGGCCAACGGAACAGGCTCTTCTTATGCCGATAATGCAAGCGTGAATATTGATGCGAACCTAACCCTCTACGCGCAGTGGACAGAAGATGATAAATATACGGTGACCTTTGTGAATAATGGTAGCGCTTATGGTTCACAGACGAACTATGCCGGCGAGTCCATTACAGGCATAGAGAATCCTTCTGTTTGCGAAGGTTATACCTTCGAAGGCTGGAGCACGCAGACTTACGCGGTTGATAATACGGCTGCGGCTACAATCGATTATACCGGCACTATCCCCGAAAATGGTGCCACTTATTATGCCGTATACACTAAGACAGAAGGAGGAAGCGGAGGTTCGACGAAGTATACCTATAATAAAGTAACGTCCACCAGCGATATCGAAGATGGTGACTACCTCATTGTTTATGAAACCGGCAATGTGGCCTTTAATGGTGCATTGACAACTCTGGATGCCGCAAGTAATACGATTTCTGTAACGCTGAGTGCTAGTGGTGATAGCGTTACCAACTTCGCAACTATAGATGCGGCCAAATTTACCATTACAGCCGATGGAGGGAATATTAAATCCGCGAGCAATAAATATATAGGTCAAGGATCAAATGCAAATGGTCTGACGTCATCCGATAATGCTCTAGCCAATACGCTTTCTATTGATAACGGTAATTTCGTTTGTGTATCTAGCGGAGGAGCTTATCTCCGTTACAATGCGACATCTGGTCAAGAACGTTTCCGTTATTTCAAGTCAAGTACCTATTCATCCCAACAAGCTATTCAACTATATAAAAAAGTTGGTTCCAATACCGGTGGCGGAACAACATATCACACCACTGCGCCTGATTGTACACCGGCTTGTAATGCAACCATTACCGTGCAATCGCTGGACGATGCGCAGGGTACAGTAAGCTTTGAATAAATCTGCAAACAAATATAATATAAACATAAAAAACTCAACAAATATTATGAAAAAAATCTTTTCGTTGGTTCTGGCTACATTAGCTACAACCACCATGGCTTTCGCCACTGTTCAACAAGTTTCGGACAACGTACAGTGCGGTACAACTAAAAACCTTCGCGCAACTCCGAAAACCGGTTATCATTTTGTAAACTGGAAAGCAAATGATGTTATCGTAAGCACGGCGAACCCGTGGAATAATGTAGAAGTGACGGCTGACGTAACCTACACGGCTACCTTCGCTCCGAACGAGCACACGCTCGCGTGGTCGACAGACGGAGATGCTTTAACAGGCGAATATACTTCCGGTACCGTCGCTTTTGGTACTGCTATCGTTGCTCCTGACACTCCGACCAAGACCGGTTACGTATTTGACGGCTGGGATGCTGAGGTCGCGAGTACAATGCCGGACGCAGATGTGACCTATACTGCTACGTGGGCTCCTGCAACCAACACCAAATATACGGTTAAGCACTTCCAGCAAAACGTAGAGGACGATAACTATACTGAGGTTTCTGGCGACAAACAAGAGTTAACCGGAACAACGGGCGCTGCTACGGCCGCAGAGCCTAAGAGCTACGAAGGATTCAATGCTAAAGCATTTGAGCAGACCACTATCGCTGCTGATGGTTCCACAGTCGTTTCTATCTACTATGATCGCCAGAAGTTCACAGTTACCTTCAAAAATGGCGAAACTACATTGCAAACAATCGAGAACGTGAAGTACGGCGCAACGCCTGCTTATACTGAGGTAGCTCCGATTAAGGATGCAGACGCAGATAATACGTACGTATTCGAGGGCAACTGGGATCCTGCTATCGGTGCTATCACTGGCAATACCACCTATACCGCACTCTTCACCGCTGTTCCGAAGTCTTCGTTCTTGCTTACCGTGGTAGCTGATCCTGTCAGTGCAGGTACCGTAACCGGCGGCGGAACATATAAGGATGGCGCTTCTGCAACGCTCGAGGCTACTTCTGACGACGCTTGCTACGAATTCGAGAAGTGGAACGATGAGGTGACGACTAACCCGCGTGTTGTGACCGTTACCGACAATGCAACCTATACGGCTATCTTCAAAAAACGTACATTCGACATCACCGTTCAATCGGAGGATGAGGATAAGGGTACCGTTTCGTTCGAATAATGAATGCTAACGATTAATTCTTTCAGTTATGAAAAGGATAATAAGTATAACCTGCCTTCTTCTCGGCCTGTGGGTTACCGCGCAAGCGGAACCCCAGACTTGGGAGAATGTGCCCTGCGGAGAAACCGTAACAATCAGTGCTACACCGGCTACTGGTTACGAATTTCTCCAATGGTCAGATGGCAGCACGGAAAATCCACATACCGTGTCGATTTTCCAAGGAGAGACATTGACGGCGTACTTCCAGAAAACTACACCCACTGCGGTGGATAACGTGGATGCCCAAACATCCACTCCGCGGAAAATGCTGATTAACGATAAACTCTACATCCTGCTGGATGACAAGCTCTATGACGCTACGGGCAAAAGAGTGAAATAAATCGCAGAGTTTATCAGAAATGGGAAAAGAGGAGGCTTCGGTCTCCTCTTTTTTTTGTCACCTATACTTAACAAGGAAACTATAAAAGTGAAAAAAGTTTCCAAAAAACTTGCACATTCNNCAGTACCTTTGCAGCCGTTTTGTGAAAACGATGTCCGAAAACCAACGAATACATATTATCAAAACGGCCGGGGAGTTGTTTTTCCGCCTGGGAATCCGCAGTGTGTCCATTGATGATATATGCCACGAATTGGGTATGTCGAAGAAGACATTTTACGTCTATTTCGAATCGAAAGATGCGCTGATAGAGCAGATGCTGCAGGCCAACTTGGATTATATGGCAGGAAAGATGGAGGAGCTGGTGGCGATGAAGGATTTCCGGCAGTTGGTGAAGGTGTTCATCAAGCGCCAGGAAGCAGAGAAGAACGACGTGCGCCGCGTACCTCAGTTGGTCTATGACCTCAAGAAATACTACCCTCGTCAGTTTGCGGATTTTCAGGCAGAATGTTTTGAGATCCACAAGCGGTACTTGACGCAGTATATAGAGCAGGGTGTGGAGCAGGGTCTCGTGCGCGCGAACCTTAATATAGAATTAACGGCAGTGCTGTTTGCGAAGATTCACAACGATGCCATTCGCGACTTCGAGATCATCGAGGGGCATAACCATAACATGCACCAATTGGCACACACGGCGATGGACGTATTCGTACGCGGAGTGCTGAGCGAAGAAGGAATGAAACTGTTTAAGTCAGAATAATCCGAATAATCAGAATAATCCGAAGATAATGAGAAAAACTATTTTATTGATGACGGCGCTGGTGATGAGCGCCACAATGATGGCTGAGGACCATGTGATGGCGGCGACGCACGGCTCGAAGAAGTCGGCCGAAGAATCTGCGCCAAAGGTGTTGACCCTCAGTTTGAGTGAGGCACAGGAGTATGCGGTGAAGCAAAACCGCACGCTGAAGAATGCTTCGTTGGCCGTACAAGAGGCCTATGCGCAGCGCTGGCAGACTATTGCGGCGATGTTGCCGTCCGTAGACGGAAGTTATACCTATAGCAACTACTGCGGTTACAGTGCGACGCTGAATATGGGCGGCGTAGAGATACCGATTAGCATGCCGAACGTTGGTGCGCTGGGTGTAACGGCTGCGATAGGCTTGAACGGCCAGGGTATCGTAGGCATATTGCTCAATAACATCGCTATCGAGATGAAGAAACTGGCGGCCGAGCAATCGGAGAACCAGTTGCGCGGAAGCGTACGCACCAGTTATGTCTCGGTATTGGCGCTGCAGAGCATCGCAGGATTGTTGGATTCCAGTTTGGTGAACATCCAGGAATTGGAGAAGATGACGCAGCATGCCGTAGATGCCGGAGCCGCTGAGCAGACATCCGCAGACCAGATTCGCGTGCGTGTGAATACCCTCAAGAACTCGATCAATGCGCAGCGGCGTAATATCGAGTTGGCGACCAACAGCCTGAAGGTGCTTTTGGATGTGCCGGTAGCGACGGAATTGGTGCTGACGGACAATATCGATGCAGCCCTTTCACCCGAGAGCATCTTGGAACTCTTAGGTGCAAATTTCGCAATTGAGAACAACCTTAACTATCAGATGCTGCAGAAGCAAGTCGATCTGGCGAAGAAGAATGTGCACATGGCCGGTTGGGCATATGGTCCGACGGTGTCTTTGGCGTATAACTACACCAACCAGCAGTACTACGGCGACGGCGGTATGCGTATGACGCCGCCGAATGTGGTACAAGTGAGTGTGCGTATGCCGTTGTGGTCCAGCGGAAAGCGAGCTGCAGGCGTAGTGGAGAAGAAGATTGCGCTCGAGGCGGCAAAGAATACCCTCTCTGAGACGACGGAGAACCTGGAGATCCAGTACCGCCAGTTATGCTTCAACTTGACGAACGCCTATGAGACCTATCTGAACGAGAAAGAGAATCTGGATGTGTCGCAGCGCGTGTTTGCTTCGGCGACGAACAAATATAAATACGGCGCAGCATCGAACGTGGAGTTGACCAATGCGTCGAACGACCTTATTAACGCGCAATCGAGTTATATACAGGCTATCCTTACGCTCGTAACCGCGCAAGTGGACTTAGAAGAATTTTTGAACAACTGATAATATGAAAAAGAGTTTTATTTATGTACTTGCCGCGTTGACGCTTATCGCCTGCGGCAGTGAGAACACGACGGAGCAGGAAGAGCGCGTAGAGCAAGTGCGCACCAAAGTGCTCCATGAACAAGAGATCGAGCGTGAGATTTCCGTCTCGACCAACCTCCAAGGCTACCTGACGCAAAACGTGGCGCCTTCGTTGACCGGTAAGATCGAGCATATCTACTGCGAAGTAGGTGACCGCAAGGCAGCTGGCGCTGACCTGGTGCGTATGGATCAGACCCAGTATAAGACCACGAAGATTTCGTTGGCCAACCTCGAACTGGAGAAGAACCGCGTGGAGATGCTGCTCAAGACAGGTTCGGCTACGCAACAGCAGTATGACCAGATCCTCGCGCAGTATAACTCAACCAAGGAGCAACTGGAGTTCTTAGAGAAGAACACCTACGTAAAGGCTCCGTTCAGCGGTGTGATCGCGGCGAAGAACTACGAGGATGGTGAACTCTATGGCGGACAGCCGATACTGGTGCTTACCCAACTGGACAAACTCAAGGCCTTGGTAGCAGTACCGGAGACCTATTTCCCGCGTTTCAAAGAAGGAATGAAACTGAGCCTTACCTCGGAGATATATCCGGACAAGGTCTTTCCTGCTACGGTGGAAATTGTGTATCCTACGATTGACCCTTCTACGCATACCTTCCAATGCAAGATTGTGATTCCGAATACCAAGAATCTCCTTCGTCCGGGTATGTATGTTACCACCACTATCGGTTTGGGAAAAGCGGATGCACTCGTCATCCCCTATCAGGCGGTGGAGAAACTCGTCGGTGCTAATGACCGCTATGTCTTCATTGTGGAGAACGGACGTGCCAAACGTGTGGCAGTTACCCTCGGACAGCGTTTTGATCAGGATATAGAAATCATCGCTCCGGAGATAGTTCCCGGCGTCGAGGTCGTAACTACCGGCCAGCATAAGCTCGTCGATGGAGTCAAAGTCAATGTAGTGGAATAATCACTAGTTATACTAGATTAACTAGTTCAACTAGATAAACTAGGAAATCCTATGTCAATTTATAAATCAGCAATCGAAAAACCGGTAACTACCGCTTTGATCTTCATCGCGGTCATCGTAATCGGTATCTATAGCTTCATGAAGCTGCCGATTGACCAGTTCCCGGAGATGGATCTGCCGTATATCACGGT
>DBYL01000018.1:59671-67323 GCA_002309835.1 Bacteroidales bacterium UBA1187 | reverse complement strand
TCACGCGCCGTTACCGCGGTGGAACGCGATACAGCGCTCAGGCCGCGCAGATAGATACGGGAGCAAGAGGTGCTGGTGGTCTCCGCTACGCGGTGCGTAGCAAGTACCATCTTCTGGTCACCGGCATGCTGGCTTTTCTTGTTGATTTTGGTGAGAGCACNNTCGCTCGTGGTGGGAGCGGTACGATGGGTAGCGAGTACCATCTTCTGGTCAGCTGCGTGTGCAGACTTTTTGTTGATTTTGGTGAGAGCACCGCTGACGGTCTTGATCGCGTCAGCATATTCTACTTTTGCCATAATACAACGTGTTTTTCATGTTATACCTTAAATAAACAGACCTTTCTTTATAGAGCCGGTCCTTTTAGCTCTTACTTTTTCACGCCTTGGTACTCCTCCACCGTCTTGGTGGAGATCGTCGTGGTCGTTTTCGCGTTGGTCGAGTCGTTCTGCTGAACGCAAGTTGCGGTGGTGGTGATGGTTCGCCATGCCTTGCAACTACACACACCGATGGCGAGTGCGCCAAGGATGAGTACAAATAAAATCAATCGCTTTTTCATGTCTTATCAAATTAGTGATTTGTTATAAACGGTTTTTACTTCCATGATTTCGATATTTATGCTTGTACGTATAATCGATACCGAAAAGCGCTCCTGCAAATGTCGCTACCTCTCCGAAAGCTACAAGCAGCGAGTCGTCTATCTGCCCCTCGGGGGCGATAGCATTACCCCAAAAGAGAAGCGCCATGCCGCAGAGCGAAAGGATTGCCGCGGTAATCAGTTGTATATTGATATCCGTTTTCATTCTATTTTCTGTAGGGGTCCCCGACGGAGGCTAGCGTTAGTGCCTCCGGTGGGGAGAGGAGGAATTGAGACAATTACACGAACTACGGAGTAGTGAAGTCATTGATCTCCAATTCCGACGACAAAAGTAGTACAAAAATGCGAGGCTGCCAAATAAAGCAGCCCCGCAAGTCTAAAAAATGGTCGTTTTTAATTTTTGTCGATGGGATAGCCTACATATTTTGCAAATTCATGCGCAATATAGGACGACATCCAACCCTGTCTCATTATCTGTCCCGCCCATCCCGTTTTGTGCTTTTTGAAATGCCCGAAGCAGATAAGCAATGTGTGAAAGCTCTCTCGCGGATTTACGTAATTCATCCGTGCTTGCAGTCGTTGTAGCATGTCGGATAGATAGATTTTATTCTTCTCTTTCATAAGCTAAACGTTGTTTTGAGGTTGGTGATGTCGCGGGCGTCGTAGGTGGCTTTCGCTTTGTCGTTATAGGTGCGCCGCACATGTTCGCTCGCAATGAAATGATGCGCCTCGTAGAGGGCGGTTTGGAGTTCCAGCCAGTGTACCCGGATATTTGCGATATGCATGCCGTCTTGCGCCAGTCCTGCGCAGGCGACGATAAAACGCCAATGTCCGTCCGGCGGCACAATCCCTTTCGTGTTGCGTTTACCGAAAAAACCGTTCTTGCGGCGTTGGATATGATAACCGAAACCCGCTCCTAACGAACCCGTAATGCCCGCAACCCTTTGATTTAGAATAATCTCCATAACTATTCCCCTTTCATCTCTGCGTAAATCCGCGCTACCATATACCCGCGAAGCGTCGCGTATCTCTTGCCGTTAAATTTATAACCGGCTTTCACCCATTCGCGGTAGTAATGAATTTTCTCTGCCTCCGTCAATGCCGCTACCCGGCTGTTCACTGCCTCGAAACGACCGCGACAGGCCAGCTCTTTCTCCGTTACCGGGGTGGAGCGCTGGTAATCCGATGACTCGCGGATGAATATACGCTGCTTGCCGCTCGGCGTCACTTGGGCTACTACCCTGCGGGTGATGGTCTTACCGTCTACTCGGTAAGTCTTCTTACTTAATGTTCCGCGGACATTCTTCATGCCGCCTGCAAATTCACAACTTGCCATAATTGATTTTCCTTTCTTTTATTGTTTAATATAAATTGTTTTTTGTTGGTCGGGGAGGAATGTGCGTTTCCAGCCCTCCCGTTCTTCGGTGGTGCCGAACCGCGCGTAATAATCCGCATAGGAAAGCGTCTGCGGCGGTCGTACGCGAAAGTCCGCGATGAAATAATAGGGGTTTCTTGAACTGCGCTGCCCGCCGCTCTGCAGGAACTTGATGATCTCCTGCCGCGTCTGCTCGCTTTTCTGCTCCCATAATGCCCTGCATGCCCGCTGCCGGTTGTTAAACTCGGGGTCGGCATTGAAGAGCTGCCAAAATAAATCGAAATTTTCCATAATGCCTGCTAGCATGCCTGCTGCATTTTTTTCTTTTTAATTTTCTTTTGCTTCTTTTCTTTTATCGGTTTTCTTTTTTAGCGAGTAAGCCCTCGCTCTGCGAGCGGTTCAGCATATACCCGGTTGGAACGTTCTTTTGCGGATGGGGAACGCAAAAGCACGAATGCGGGGCCGCATGTTTCCAGAGGGTATATACGCTATCCGCATGGTTTAAGGGCTTACGAGCACCTTTTACACCAGCCTCATCGACCGCTTGTATGTCCAAATGGTATCGATACGCATACTCCGCCAACCCTTCGCGTCAATGTCATAAAACGTGACAACCTGCCGCTCGTAAAGGGCTTGCTGCGCCGGCTTACGCTTGCCTTTCGGCATGTTATCCGTCGGCACGAGGTCTTTATTCGTTGTACCCCTTACATGGCGGAGCGTACCGTCTTTCTTGATAAACTCAAAGAGCACAATCCCCTCGCTCAACGCTTTCCGTAAATCATTGATGTCCATGGTCGTCCTCCTTTCCGTCATACATAGGCGCACAGATACGTTGGTGTACCTCTCCGCATAAAGCACCGCCGCTCGCCCATTCCAAGCGTGCGTCTATAAACCGCGCTTTCTCATATGGATTAAGCGCTTCAAAAAGCTCTGCTAACATACCGCACCTCCTTCCATACCTGCCGCTAACTGCATACCGGTGATAAAGCGGTCGAACTCCGCGCGGGTGGTGATACGCGGGTCTTGCCATTCGCGTAACTTGTCATAACTCCAGTTATGCAGATCTCCCGTGATTTTCTTCAGCGCCCGCTGCCTGCAGTCGGCCTCGGTGTGCTCCTCATGCGTCAGCCAGCAGAGGAGATTGGCAGGGCGGTAGTCGAGTTTGTCGTTGATTAGATGATGGCAAATACCGTAATAAGTCTTGCCGTTTTCATCCGTGTAGGTAGGACGCGGGCCGTAGAAAGCAATTGCCATAAGGAGATGGCAGAGTCTGTTCAAGAAATGCCTCATTTTAGGATAACAACCGCCTGTAAACCCACCGGAAGAGGGGTGTGCGGCCGTGAATCCTCTTTGACTCGCCGGACAGAAAGTGTGTTCGAGTTTCTGCCCCTGCGCACCGAGGAAATAGCCGTCGGGGTGTGCCCAGAGGATTTTACCGCCAATCTCATCCGGCGGAACTGGTTTGCAGCCTTGGCTCATAAACCAAAGCCGCGATGGATAATTGGCACAATTAATCGTCCGATTTTTCTGAGCCAAGTCTACTAATTTTTTAGACATAAAAATCCGCATTCCTTGTTACTCGCCGCGACGTTGCGGTCGATTAGAAATGCGGTGCAAAAGTACTGCCCTAAAAATAGAAACCCCGGCAAAATTTGCCGAGGCTGTAAAAAATCTTCTAATTGTTGACAATATACCTAATTTTGCGCTCTGACGCGTCAGTCGAGAGTGCGGTTTTAGAGTTGGCGGTATAGGGAAATTGCCGGAACATTCTGTTGTACAACTCTTGTATTCCCCGCCGTTCAATTTCTTTGAAGGCTACGATAATTTTGTCGTAGCCTATTTCATTTCCAATCTCATCATACTTGCCTGCTAAATAGGCGATAACATCGTCGGTAATGTCGACGTTTTCTTTGTTGCGCATAACTCAAATTGTTTTTTTTACTTTTCTTTACCCATAGTAGATATTATCGGTCTATTATCGGTCCATTATCGGGTTCAGAAAGCCTAATCAGGGGTACCACTACGCATATTTTTTTGCTAAAAATCTTGCACATTCAAATTTTTTGTTGTAAATTTGCAGCGGATTTTATGTGGATACATAAATTCGTAAAAAAGCGTATAAAAATATTAAGGATAAACATAAAAATAAGGATAAGAAATCATAATGGAACTTTCTGAACAAGAACAAGTGCGCCGACAGAGCCTGCAGACGATGCGTGAGATGGGTATCAATCCATACCCTGCAGACGAGTATGTAGTTACAGGGTACTCCGTCGACATAAAGCAAGGCTTTGTCGATGAAGAGCCTACCCCTGACAATGTTCTACGGACGGCCACCGGCAGTCCGATCGAGCAGAGCTCTTCACCCATAAAGGGAAGGGAGAAAATATGGAAGACTGGTGATGAGGTACGCATCGCGGGACGACTGATGAGTAAGCGCATCATGGGCAAAGCGTCGTTTATCGAGTTGCAAGACTCGAAGGGTCGTATCCAGGTATATGTATCCCGCGATGATATCCAGTTGGCAGAAGATGCAGAGAAACCCGAAACAACCGCGGATGACCCGAATGGCTATCTGCCTGCGGAGGCTCTCCGCCAGATGTACAACGTGGTATTTAAGAAACTGTTAGACATCGGTGACTTCATCGGTATTGAGGGTTTTGTGTTCCGCACCCAGATGGGTGAGATCAGCGTGCACGCGAAGAAGTTGACCGTGCTCGCGAAATCGCTCAAGCCGCTGCCTATCGTGAAGTACAAAGACGGCGTGGCGTATGACGGATTCAATGACCCTGAGCAGCGTTACCGTCAGCGTTATGTGGACCTGGTGGTTAACGAGGGCGTGAAGGACACCTTTTTAAAACGCGCGGCTATATTGCGCACGATGCGTCAGGTCTTCGATGAGGCCGGTTATACGGAGGTGGAGACCCCTATCCTGCAGCAGATTGCAGGCGGTGCTTCGGCTCGTCCTTTCATCACGCATCATAACTCATTGGACGTAGATATGTACTTGCGCATCGCGACGGAACTCTACCTCAAACGCCTTATCGTAGGCGGTTTTGAGGGTGTGTACGAGATCGGTCGTAACTTCCGTAACGAAGGTATGGACCGCAATCACAACCCTGAGTTCACCTGCATGGAGCTGTACGTACAATACAAGGATTATAACTGGATGATGAGTTTCACCGAGCAGCTGCTCGAGAAGATTGCCATCGCCGTCAACGGCACGACGAAAGTGCAGATAGGTGACCATGAGGTGGATTTCAAAGCGCCTTACCGCCGTCTGCCTATCCTCGACGCTATCAAGGAGAAGACGGGTCTGGACTTAGCTTCGATGGACGAGGATGCTATTCGCGCGGAGGCCAAGAAACTCGGCGTAGAAGACACGGAGCACATGGGCCGCGGCAAGCTGATCGATGAGATCTTCGGTGAGACCTGCGAGGGCACGTTCATCCAGCCTACTTTCATCACCGACTACCCTGTCGAGATGAGTCCGTTAACGAAGATGCACCGCAGCAAACCCGGTCTGACCGAGCGTTTCGAGCTCATGGTGAACGGTAAGGAGTTGGCCAACGCGTACTCTGAGCTCAACGATCCGATTGACCAATACAACCGTTTCGTAGAGCAGATGAAGCTCGCCGATAAGGGTGACGACGAGGCGATGGTGATCGATCATGACTTCATGCGCGCCCTCGAGTACGGAATGCCGCCTACGTCCGGTATCGGCATCGGTATCGACCGTCTGGCGATGTTCATGACCGGTCAACCGACGATCCAAGAAGTACTGTTATTCCCGACAATGAAACCGGAGGCATAATATGTATAGGAAAATTGCAATATTGGGTTCGGGAAGTTGGGCTACTGCGCTGGCGAAGATCGTCATGCAGAACCAAGGTGAGATCAACTGGTTCATCCGTCGCCAAGAGGTGATCGATGAGTTCATCTCCACCGGTAAGAACCCTTCCTATCTCGGTGCGACAGAGTTTGACGTGAGCCGTATTCATTTCTCATCGGATATCAATCAGACGGTGGCGCAGTCGGACGTGCTGATCCTCGCTATCCCTTCGCCTTACGTGAAGCACAGCCTGAATAAGATCCGTCGCGACATGACGCATAAAGTCGTGATCTCTGCCGTCAAAGGTATGATTCCTGACGAGAACGTGATCATCACCGATTATCTGCACAACCGCTTCGGTATCGCGTATGACCAACTGGGCGTCATCGCCGGTCCGTGTCACGCGGAGGAGATAGCTCTGGAGCGTCTGAGTTACCTGACTATCGGTTGCGAGAACCGCCAGAATGCGGAGGCGTGGGCGAAACTGTTCCAGACTTCGTATGTGCATACGACGATCTCCAATGACGTCATCGGTCTGGAGTACAGTTCGGTGATGAAGAATATCTACGCCATTGCGGCCGGTATGTGTCAGGCGCTGCATTACGGCGATAACTTCCAAGCCGTGCTGCTGTCGAATGCCATCCAGGAGATCCAGCGATTCGCCACAGCGATGAGTAATGTGCCGCGTGACATCACCATGAGCGGTTATCTGGGCGACGTGCTCGTAACGGGTTATTCGCAGTTCAGCCGTAACCGTCAGTTCGGTCAGATGTTAGGTCTGGGTTACTCCGTCAAGGCCGCACAGATGGAGATGGAGATGGTAGCCGAAGGCTACTATGGCACGAAAGCTATCTACGAGGCGAACCAGCGCATGAAAGTGGCGCTGCCTATCGTGGATGCGATGTACGAGATCTTGTACAACAAACAGAAAGCCAAACCCATCATTAAGTCATTAACTTCTAAACTACAATAATCATGGAACTATGCTTAAAGAACGCTGCAAGCTTTGTAAAGGCTGATGCGTTGAAACAACTGGAGTCACAAACAGAAGCCGCTAACCTGCTGTTGGAGAACGGTAAGGGAGCCGGAAACGACTACATCGGTTGGGTACACCTGCCCTCCTCTATCACGGAGGCTGAGTTGGCTGAGATTCAGGCCAGCGCCGATGAGTTACGTAAGCGCTGCGAGGTGGTTATCGTAGCCGGTATCGGTGGTTCGTATCTGGGTGCTCGTGCCGTGAACGAGGCTTTGGCTTCCGCTTTTGATGCTTTTGTAGCCAAAGATCGTAAGAATCCGTATGTTGTTTATGCAGGTAATAATATCGGCGAGGACTATCTGGCTGAGTTGATGGAGTTCCTGGCAGACAAGCAGTTCGGTATCATCAATATCTCTAAGTCGGGTACGACGACCGAGACCGCTCTCGCTTTCCGTCTGCTCAAGACCATGCTGGAGAAGCAAGTCGGCAAAGAGGAAGCTAAACATCGCATTGTTGCTGTTACTGACCGCGCAAAAGGTGCGCTGCGAAGCCTCTCTACGAAGGAGGGATACAAGACCTTCGTCATCCCCGACAACGTAGGTGGTCGTTTCTCGGTGCTCACTCCGGTAGGTCTGCTGCCTATCGCAGTGGCAGGCGGTAACATACGCGAGCTCGTGCGCGGTGCAGTAGAGATGGAGAAAGCGACGGACGTCAAAGTGCCGTTTGCTCAGAACCCCGCTTGCCAGTACGCAGCTATCCGTAACGCCCTCTATCAGAGCGGTAAGAAGATAGAGATTCTCGTCAACTTCAACCCGAAACTGCACTATTTCAGCGAGTGGTGGAAGCAGCTCTACGGCGAGAGCGAAGGTAAGGA
>DBYL01000018.1:57349-59635 GCA_002309835.1 Bacteroidales bacterium UBA1187 | reverse complement strand
CAGTGGATCCAGGACGGCGAGCGCACGATCTTCGAGACCGTGATCTCTATCGAGAAAGCCAACAAGACCGTGCTCGTGCCGAAGGACGAGGAGAACCTCGACGGACTCAACTTCCTCGCCGGCAAGCGTGTTGACGAAGTCAATAAGATGGCTGAACTCGGTACGCAACTGGCGCACGTAGACGGCGGTGTACCGAATATCCATATTTCGTTTGAGAAGATCGACGAGTTCAATATCGGTCAGTTCATCTATTTCTTCGAGCGCGGTTGCGGAATTTCCGGTTATGTACTGGATGTCAATCCGTTCAACCAACCAGGCGTTGAGGCATACAAGAAGAATATGTTCGCCCTGCTCGACAAGCCTGGTTATGAGGCAGAAAGCAAAGCAATTAAAGAACGTTTAAACAAATAAGAATATGAAAAAAATCGCATTAGTAGCACTGTTGCTCAGTGCCTTCTCGATGGGCCTGTTCGCTCGTGGCAAACAACCTATCGCCTTCGATAAACTGCCGCAGGTAGTACAAGAAGAGATCCAAAAGAATTTTGACCCGAGCGAGGTGCAACTCATCACGAGTAAGAAAACCGCGCCGCGCCGCTTTGACTATGCCTTTAACATGGCTGATGGCACGAAGATCATGTACACCAACAAGGCGCAGTTACTGAAGGTGGAGAATATCAAAGGCATCAATGTAGTATTCCTGCCGGAGAAAGTGCTGACGTACATCCAGGAGACCTTCCCGAATGCCAACGTAACGGAGTACAAGATTGAGTACGGTGTTCACAAAGTAGAACTGAACAACGAGATTGAACTGCTGTTCACCAAGAAAGGCAAATTCATCCGCATCGACGAGTAATGAGACCTACCAGTCTGTCGTAACGCGATCCGAAAGGACGCCAATAGACATAGACGGTATATTCATTCTCCGTCTGCCAATAACTACCATCCACTCGCTGGGTGGTAGTTGTTTTATTCTTGGGCACAAACCAATATTGGTAGTCGTAACCGCCTTGCTTGATAAGGGCTGCGAGCCAGTAGCACTTGGCGTCCGCGTCATACTGCATGCGGTTGCGGAGAGAGCAGTCATTCCCGAAGAGGTCACCACCTATATATACCGCGCCGTCAAACCACGGCTTATCCGTAGATAAGGTCCAGTGCACCCACATATATTCCGCTTCGGTATCGCTGTCACTCGTGCGCTCGGCGTTAACCAGCGACAGACCATCCGCATCGGGATGATGGATATACTGCCCGCTTGCCGGTTCGTCCGTGAAGAGCAGCGCATGGTAGTCGCCGTTCTCATAATAGACGCGGTCGATACCTGTTCCGGCATAATACGTGGAGAAAGCATCGAAATGATGGTACTCATTGCCACCCTCGAAAATCAGGGCCTTCATATTGATATACCGCAGCTTGTTACGCTCCATGAATGTAGGCCGCGCCACCCATACTTCGTTGTCCGTGCGGTTGTTCTGACGCACTAAGACGCGCACTTCATTCGGGTCATTGACGGAGATAGCCGTCGTAGTGACATCCACGTCTATTTGCTGATAACGGCCGTTGAACTCGAGATCCGTATTACTGCGCACATTCGCCTCAATCTTCGTGAGCGGCTCCAACACACAGAAACGCACTTCCGCCACGCGTTTATCGGGATTGCCGTCCTCATAGATAGACAGCAGATAATTACCGCTGAGGGTAAGTGTCATATCGGCGTTCGGGAAGAGGAACTCATAATGTGTATAGGCGCGACTGGTGTTCTGAGAATGCGTATAATCGGTGATGTCCTGCGTCGTAAAGCCTTTCAGATAATCATTCGTAAACAGGCCGCTCTCGCCAGACCAGTCCGCCTTCATATGACGCACCGTATAAGTATAAAGATGGACGTCATGACTCATCTCGTCAAATGAGATATGCAGCGTATTCTCGGCATCCGAACCATCGATAGCTTCGTCATTAAGCACCAAGAACGGACGCACCGCGCGTACCTGACCGGCCTCATCCACATCACACGCACGCACCGCGCGCAACGTACGCACGTTTTCATTATAGGTATAGGTCTGAACCTGCGCCTGCAGGCCCAAAACGCATAGTATGAAACACAATATAAGTGCTGTTTTCCTCATTTTCGCCGACAAAGGTACAATTTTTATACCATATACACAAAAAAATATCAAAAAAATTTGCACATGTCAAAAAAAAGCAGTACTTTTGCACCCGCTTTCGTGGAAACGCGGCACTATATTTGCCACTTTGGCTCAGTTGGTAGAGCAACGCATTCGTAATGCG
>DBYL01000018.1:56721-57299 GCA_002309835.1 Bacteroidales bacterium UBA1187 | reverse complement strand
ATATAAATATTTTTTTGTACCTTTGCGGCTGCAAAGGTTGGCAGATGAAAATTGCATTTACTACCATATTACCGAAAGAGGGTTTTACGCGCTTGGCAGGGCATGAGTTATTTGCCAAACCGGAGGAAGCGGATGTGCTGGTGAGCACCTTCGATTATCGCGTATCTCGAGAGATGATAGCAACGATGCCGAACCTGCGACTGATCGCTAATTTCGGGGCGGGATTCAATAATATTGACTTGGAGGCCTGCCGTGAACGCGGTATACGGGTGACGAACACGCCACAGCCGGTGATAGAACCTACGGCAGAGTTAGCGTTTGCGCTGATGATCGATGTCGCGAGACGTGTTTCTGAATTCGATCGGAATATTCGGATTAGCGGATTAGGGGTTAACGGATTAGGGGATGCGCATGTACAATTTGGAGTGATGCAAAATTTGAGTCACTCGCTGTATGGGAAGACCTTAGGTATTTTGGGCATGGGTCGGATCGGGCAAGCGCTCGCGAGAAGAGCGGCGGCCAGCGGAATGCGGATTATATATCATAATCGTCACGAATTAACGAATGAACGAATGAAG
>DBYL01000018.1:0-56641 GCA_002309835.1 Bacteroidales bacterium UBA1187 | reverse complement strand
CATCATATCATCGGCAAACCGGAACTGGGGATGATGAAACGCAGTGCGTACCTTATCAACACCGCGCGCGGAGCGCACGTAGATGAGGCGGCACTGATAGAAGCCCTGAAGAGCGGCATTATCGCCGGCGCAGCGCTGGATGTATATGAGCATGAGCCGCAGATAAGCGAAGGGCTATTAAAGCTCCCGAACGTAGTCCTTTCGCCGCATACAGGCACAGGTACATGGGAAGGACGAATCGCCATGTGCGAGTGCGTGACGGATAATATCCTGGCTTTCATTGACAATCAACCAAATAAAATGAATATCGTATTATGAAAAAAATCATTCTTTTTGCAACCGCTATCCTGATGGCCGGTTGCGGTTTCCTGCAGAACAGCACCAGTAGTAACACGTCTTCGACCGCTGCTAACACACAGACGACGGCTACGACCACGAATACAGGCGCTAACACCGCTGTTTCCGCCGGTCAGGGTGCAGGTAACGCACTGCTCGCATTGTACAACCAGTACAAAGCGGATGGCAACAAATTCAACTACAAGAACACGCAGAACATCCTTAACACCGTTACGCTGGTAGCTAACTGCGAGGGGCTGAAAGACAACTACAAAGATAAGACCTATCTGAGTGAGTTCGGAAAAGGAATGATCTCTTCGTCGCTGGGTCTGGTAACACAAGACAACGTGACAACCGTCACCAACAGCTTGGTAGAGATGGTTAAGAGCAACGAGACCGTACAGAATGCCACCGCCACGGCGCAGAACACGGCTAACACCGCCGCTTCGTACGCAAGCACCGCTGCTACTTACGCAAGCAGTTTGAGTTCTATCCTCTCCGCTTTCTCCGGTAAATAGTATGAGTATAATTGAACGCTTTCTCAAATATGTGTCGTTCTGTACGACCAGTGATGAGAACACGAATATGACCCCTTCTACCCCGGGGCAGATGGAGTTCGCGCGTTATCTGGCGGACGAACTCAAAGCTCTCGGGTTGCAAGAGGTGACGCTGGATGAGAACGGGTATATCATGGCTACGCTGCCTGCTACCGAAGAGGGACATCCCGTCATCGGTTTCATCGCCCACATGGATACCTCGCCTGATGCCAGCGGCAAACATATCAAACCGAGCATCGTAAAGGCTGAAGAGCGTGAGTTTATCGATGTGCGTTACGCCGGTCAGGACGTTATCGTCACGGATAACACCACTCTGCTGGGTGCGGATGACAAGGCCGGCATCGCAGAGATAGTCAGCGCCATGGAATACCTGGTGCAACACCCGGAGATCAAGCACGGCAAGGTGCGCATCGGTTTCACGCCGGACGAAGAGATAGGCCAAGGAGCTGACCATTTTGACGTGAAGGCTTTTGGCGCGGATTTCGCGTACACCATGGATGGCGGTGCGATAGGTGAGTTGGAGTTTGAGAACTTCAATGCCGCAGCATGTAAGATCCATGTGCATGGTCTGAACGTGCATCCCGGTTACGGCTATCATAAGATGATCAACTCTATGCGCATCGCATATCAGTTAGCCGTCATGCTTCCTCGTTGGGAGACGCCGGAACACACGCAGGGATACGAAGGATTCTATCACTTGGTAGGCATGAATGGCACCGTGGAAGAGACCACGCTCAGTTATATCATTCGCGACCACGACCGCGCACGCTTCGAGAGCCGCAAACGGGAGTTAGAGCATCTCGTGCGCAAAGTCAACCGCGAGTACGGTGAAGGCACTTGTGAGATAGAGATGCGCGACCAGTACTATAACATGCGGGAGAAGATCGAACCCGTCATGCACATTATCGATCTCGCTAAAGAAGCGATGACGGCCGTAGGCGTGACGCCGAATGTCAAACCTATCCGCGGTGGTACAGACGGTGCTCGTCTGAGTTTTGAAGGACTTCCCTGCCCGAATATCTTCGCCGGCGGCGAGAACTTCCACAGCCGTTATGAATACCTTCCCATCCCTTCGATGGAAGCAGCAATGAACGTAATACTTAAAATCATAGAAAAATGTTAAAAACAACTCCGTTTACAGATATCCACATTGCGCTCGGTGCAAAAATGGCCGAGTTCGCAGGATTTAACATGCCTATTCAATATCCTACGGGCATCAACCAAGAGCACATGATCGTACGCGAAGGCGTAGGTGTGTTTGATGTCAGTCACATGGGTGAGTTCTGGGTAAAAGGCGAGAAAGCCTTGGATTTCCTGCAGTATATCACGACGAACGACCTCTCTGTTATCGCAGCCGGCAAGGCGCAGTACACCTGTATGCCGAACGGCAAAGGTGGCATCGTAGATGACCTGATCATCTATAAATACTCCACGACCAAATACCTGATGGTTGTCAATGCCGGCAATATCGACAAAGATTGGGCGTGGGTAAACAAGATCAAAGACGAGAAATTCAAAGATGCCGACCTCAAACTCGAGAATGCTTCCGAGCGTTACGGTCAGTTAGCCGTACAAGGCCCGAAAGCAACAGAACTGCTGCAGTTATTGACCGATGCGGACCTGAAGTCTATCGACTATTATGCCTTCCGCGAATGGAGCTTCGCAGGCGTTCCGGGTGTCATTCTCAGCAACACGGGTTACACGGGTGCAGGAGGATTTGAACTCTATTTCCCGGCCGAGAAAGGCAAGCAGATTTGGGATGCCCTTTTCGAAGTAGGTAAACCCTTCGGCCTTGCACCTATCGGTCTGGGTGCCCGTGACAGCTTGCGTCTGGAGAAATGGTACTGTCTCTACGGACACGACATCGATGATACTACTTCGCCGCTGGAGGCAGGTCTGGGTTGGATCACCAAACTCGATGCCAAGGACTTTATCGACCGCGATTTCCTCAAGGCGCAGAAAGCAGAAGGCGTAAAGCGCAAACTCGTGCATTTCGAGTGCCTCGAGCGTGCTATCCCGCGTAACGGATACGAGATCTGCGATGAAGCAGGAAACGTCATCGGTAATGTGACTTCCGGTATCATGCTGCCGAATACAAAAGTAGGCATCGGCATGGGCTACGTACAGACTCCGTTCGCCAAGAAAGAGAATATCATCTATATCAAGATTCGCGAGAAATTGCAACCCGCAAAAATCGTATAATGGGTAAAAACGTCGCATTAGTCTTAGGTTCCGGAGGCGCACGAGGACTGGCGCACATAGGCGCCATCGAAGCGCTGGAGGAACGAGGGTATACCATCACCAGTATAGCCGGTTGCTCTATGGGCTCTATCATCGCAGGCATGTATGCTGCGGGACAACTCAAAGAAGCGAAGGAATGGTTTCTGCAGGTGGACAAGCAGTTGATCCTTCGGATGATGGATATCAACCTGCTGAGCGGTAACTCGCTTGTCAAAGGGCAGAAGATCATTCTGGAGTTGGAGAAAGTGGTGCCGGATAGACCGATAGAGAACCTGAATATCCCTTGCTCTATTGTGGCCTCGGATATGATGAATACAGAAGAAGTGGTGTTCCGCACCGGCAGCCTCTTTGAAGCAGTGCGCGCATCCATCAGTATTCCTCTTTTCTTCCGCCCCGTACAGATAGGACAACGACTGCTCATCGACGGAGGCATCCTCAATCCGCTGCCGCTGCACATCGTTGACCGCACGGAGGGCGACATCCTCGTTGCGATGGATATCAGCGGCAAGGACAGTATGCCGGTGGATAATGCGATGCCGGAACCGATAGATGTAGAAGGTAAGATCGCCGAACTGACCTCACGCGGTATACCTGTCCCCAAGTCCTGGGAGACGCAGTTACGCCAGTTAGGCAAACGTGTGGACGGAATCCGTCAGCGCCGCGCGGCAGACTTAGGACGCACCGTCAGTTTCACCAGTATGCTGGACCGCATGAGTGACATGCAGATACAGCAGAATACGCTGATGGCGCTGCGTCTTACCCCACCCGACGTGCACGCCGTGATGCGTCAGTACGCATATAACACCTTTGATTTCGACAAAGCCGAGCAGATCATCGCTGATGGCAAACGAATCATGACAGAAGCCTTGGATCGATACGAGGCCAGCAAACAGTGAAAGACCGTAAAGAGTATATCATCCGCAAAGCGATGGAACTGTATGCCATAGAGGGCTATCAGAACATCACCATCACCGATCTGCAAAATGCACTCGATATAGGGCGCGGAACACTCTATTACTACTTCAAGGACCAGGATGAGATCTTTTTGACCTGTATGGAGCACTATTTTTTGGAACCCAAACAACGCGTGCTCAACGCCGTGCCTGAGGATTCCGGCATAGAGCGGATGATAGAGGCCATGAAGAGTTATCTGGACTACTTGGAGAAAGCACTGATGACATTTGATGACAAACGGGTGAATACGAGTAACGTCAATAATCTGATGTTCACCGCCTACAGCCGCTTCCCCGCGCTGCATCGCAAAGCACAACGTCTGGCGCTTAAGGAATTGGAACTGTGGCGGAAGGCTCTATACCACGATCAGCGCGCAGGTCTTATTCGCAGAGATATCGACCGAGAGCAGATTGCACTCATGTTCGCGCACATCAAAAACAGTTACGATTCCGGTCTTGGGCAAACACAAATGGACTTCTCTTTATTAACGAAAACATATTCGGAATTTCATAATTTGCTCAAAATATAGCAGAAAAACATTGTTTTCGAACGGATGTTCAAAAATAAAGCAGTACCTTTGCCGCCGATATTGAAAAACAGCAAACAAAAAATCAAACTATAATGGCAACAAAACATTATCTGTCTTATCTGCAAGACACCATGCATTCGAACTGGGAAGGTTTGGCAATGACCGACCTTGACGGTGAGAATAAATACACCTATCATGAGTTGGCAACCGCGATTGCGAAGCTCCATGTGACGTGGAAAGAGTTAGGAATCAAAGAGGGCGATAAGATTGCGCTCTGCGGCCGTAACTGCGCTAACTGGGGTTTGCTCTTCTTGGCTATCGAGAGTTACAAAGCCGTAGCTGTATCTATTTTGCCGGACTTCACGGCGGAGGGTATCTACAGTCTCGTAGACCACTCGGAGGCTGTGCTGCTCTATGTAGGTCCGAATGTAAAGAAGAAGATTGACGCCACGCAGATGAAGGGACTGAAAGCTACGATTTTCATGGATGAGATGACAATCGTGGAGTCGGATGCCAAGTTCGCTAAGAAATTCGCAGGCGCAGAGGAAGCATTTAAGAAGGCTTATCCGAATGGCGTAAGTCTGGAGGATGTCAACTATCCGATTGATAACTACGATGACCTGGCAGTACTCAACTATACAAGCGGTTCTACCGGAAACCCGAAGGGTGTAATGCTGACGCATCTCAACCTGAGCGGAAACGTAGAGTTCGCACACACGCGCATTCCGCATAAGCAGGGCGATAAAGTGCTATCAATGCTGCCTATCGCACACATGTTCGGCTTGATGTTCGAGTTCATCTATCAGGTTTGCGAGGGCGCGCAGGTATATTTCCTCACTCAACCCCCTACTCCTACCGTACTGATGAAGGCGTTTGCGCAAGTGAAGCCGTTCATGGTGCTTACAGTGCCTCTGGTAGTGGAGAAAATCGTCAAGAAGGGTGTGCTGCCGAAGATCAGTACGCCTACGATGAAGATTCTTTGGAAGACACCTATCATCAAGAATGTCATCCGTCGTAAAGTAAAAGAGGGTCTGGATAAGATGTTCGGCGGCGAGTTGCGTTACCTGATCATCGGTGGTGCAGCGCTGAACGGCGAAGTAGAACAAGTGCTGCATGATATCAAATATCAGTACTGCGTCGGTTACGGTATGACGGAGTGCGGCCCGCTGATCAGTTACGAAGACTGGTGGGATTACGCCTTCCATAGCTGCGGAAAAGAGTTACCGCAGTGCCATGTACGTATCGATTCCGAAGACCCCATCAGAAAAGACGGCGAGATCCAAGTGAAGGGTATCAACGTCATGAAGGGTTACTATAAGAACGAAGAGGCCACGAAGGCTGTCTTCACTGAGGATGGATGGATGCGTACGGGTGACCTGGGTGTACTCGATAAAGCAGGAAACATCTATATCCACGGCCGTTCGAAGAATATGATTCTCGGTGCCAGCGGACAGAATATCTATCCGGAGGAGCTGGAGGATAAGCTGAACTCTATGCCGTGCGTAGCTGAGTCTATAGTCGTTGATCGCGATCATAAACTCGTGGCGCTCGTCTTCCCGGATACTTCTGCTGAAGGCAAGAAACTGCTGGGAACGAAGAGTCTGACCCAACAGATGGAAGAGAATCGCGTAGCAGTCAACAAAGACCTGCCGCAGTACAGTCAGATTAGTGCCGTTGAACTGGTAGCTTCGGAATTTGAGAAGACCCCGAAACGCTCTATCAAACGTTATTTGTACCAATAATTGAAACTAACCGATAAAATATCGTACGGGTTATTAGCAATTCTTAGTTTAATACTACAGGTTCCCCACTCGATGGCGCCGTGGGGGAACGGCAATTATCCCACAGATATATGTGTCTACGCGCGTTGCGCGGAGTGGATGAACCAGGGTCTGGTTATGTATCGAGATATGTTCGATCATAAAGGACCGCTGGTTTATCTTGTTTATTGGTTGACCTCTTTCATGGGGCATTACGGGGTGTGGCTACTGGATATCATGATCTTATTCCTCTCGCTATTCCTTATCTATCGCATGGCGAGATTTTTCGTTGACAGCCGTAACGCCTTGATTATCACTTCCCTCATGGCTTGCTTCATCCAACTTCCTTTCACCGATGAGGGTGGACCGGAATGGTTGGCTATGCCAGGCTGTATCTATAGCTGCTATCTGCTGGCTAAGCGGCTCAAAGACGAGCAATATTGTTCGTTAATGGAGATCCTCCTGTTCTCCGGGAGCGTCGCTGTATGTCTGCTTACCAAGCCCAACACATCGGCGTGCATGATTCCTATCGCGTTTTTCCTCGTTTGGCATCTGATCCGTCATTATAACCTGCGTATTTTAGGTCGCTACGCCATCGGCGTAATACTGGGCGTAGGTATCGTCGTAGCGCCGGTAGCCATCTGGCTGGCACAGCAAGGTAATTTCAATGATTTGATAGAAGCCTACTGGCGCTTTAATACAAGTTTCTACGGACCGATGACGACCGCCAAACGGCTGACGGGCATCTTGAATATCACTCTCGTGTGTTTAGTGGCATACTACGCGTACGCTGTATATGCGTACTTTACAAATAAACGCACAGGCGCTTTCTGGTGGGTTACAGTCCTGTTCTTCTTTACCGTAGTGCTGAATGCATACCTTAAGAATGGATATCCGCATTACGTCTTCCCTTGCGTAGGAGTCTTCGCTTTAGTGCTGGTATTAGCATGGCAACAGATACAGAGCCGCAGAGCCTTGTTAGGCGTGACCGTCGCGCTCTACATGCTGGTCGGCATCGGGGCTTTCGGCGCACGCGTTTATCTGCGTATGACGCCTTTTGACACCTCCATAGATGAACAGACGGCGCTATATATCAACGCACATACGGAGGCTGATGACAACGTCATGTTATGCGATGTAGATGACCGTAGCCGATGGAGTTCCATGAGTCCCAGTTACTCGTTTGTTTATCGTCTGTGGCTCTTAATAGAGGCTAAACCCGCAAGTCCCTATTTCTACCTACCACCGTCGATCTCTCCTGAGATGCGCGAGCGATCATGGGAACTCATCGCAATGCGGAGACCAGCGTTTGTTGTCTGTACGGATGACCATAAGAAGGATTATATCGATTTGGGATATATTTTGGATAAGGATTTACACAACGATTTTTATATATTACGAAAACCATGACACATTACGATTTTCTCATTGTCGGCTCCGGATTATATGGAGCGACCTTCGCTTACAAAGCCAAACAGGCAGGTAAGAAATGCCTTGTTATCGACCGCCGTCCGCAGTTAGGCGGAAATGTATATTGCGAGGAAAAAGAAGGCATCCATGTACACACATACGGTGCGCATATTTTCCATACAGCCAACAAAGAGGTCTGGGATTTCGTTAATGCGCTCGTGCCTTTCAATCGTTATACGAACTGCCCTGTGGCTAACTACAAAGGCGAGTTGTATAATCTGCCGTTTAACATGAATACATTCTACCAGATGTGGGGTGTACACACACCAGACGAGGCGAAGAGGAAGATTGAGGAGCAGCGCGCAGAAGCCGCGGCAGCACTGAACGGACGCGAACCGGCGAACCTGGAGGAACAGGCACTCATGTTAGTAGGTAAAGATATCTATGAGAAATTGATCAAGAGTTATACGGAGAAGCAGTGGGGACGTCCCTGCACTGAACTGCCGGCATTTATCATTCGCCGTCTGCCGCTCCGTTTTATCTTTGATAACAACTACTTCAATGACCCGTATCAGGGTATTCCTATCGGCGGTTATAATGTGCTCATTGAGCGCCTGTTAGAAGGAATTGAGACGCGTACGAACTGCGATTTCTTCGCGCATCGCGAGGAGTTAACTGCTTTGGCAGACGCCATCGTATATACCGGTCCTATCGATGCGTATTATGATTATCGTTTCGGCAAACTCCAGTACCGTACAGTGCGTTTTGAGACTGAGACATTAGACACACCAAACTATCAAGGTAACGCCGTTATCAATTATACAGACCGCGAGACGCCTTTCACGCGCATCATCGAGCATAAGCATTTCGAGGCGTTCGGGCAAGCGGTTTATGACAATCCGAAAACCATCATCAGTCGTGAGTACAGCACGGAGTGGCAACCGGGCATGGAGCCCTACTACCCCGTCAACGACGAGACCAATACTGTCCTCTTTGCACGCTATAAAGAACTCGCAGAGGCAGAGAAGAACGTGTTCTTCGGCGGACGACTGGCGGAATATAAATACTTCGACATGTCTCCTACCATCGAGCAGGCGCTTCATCTAGCAGCCAAAATACTTGGCTAAAAACAACAATAGGCAATGCAGAAACATTATTTACATTATCTGACTGACGTCATGCAGCATCAATGGAATGATGCGGCACTGACGGACTATGGAGAGAACCACGAGTACACCTTTGGTGAGTTAGCCATAGAAATGCTGCGTCTCCATGTGCTCTTTGAACAATTGGGCATCAAGCGCGGCGATAAGATCGCGTTGGCGGGCCGTAACTGTGCCAATTGGGCCGTGGCATACCTCTCAATCGCTGCCTACGAAGGCGTGTGCGTGAGTATATTACAGGATTTCACGGCAGAAGATATCGCCCACCTGCTGGAGCACTCGGATAGCGAATTGCTGTTCGTAGGTCCGTACGTTTGGAAAGAGTTACAAAATCAACCTATGCCGGCTAAACTCAAAGCGGCCTTGTCGCTCGAGGACTGGCGTCCGTTGTATGTAGCCGAAGGCCAAGAAGTACCGGATAGCAAGAAATGGGATGCAGCCTTTAGAGCGAAGTTCCAATACGGCGTAGAACCCGAAGATGTCCATTTCGCGGCCGATGAGAATAACCTCGCGCTGATCAATTATACGAGTGGTTCGACAGGAAGTCCTAAGGGCGTGATGCTCAACGGGCGCTCGATAAGCAATAATATCGAGATAGGCATGAAGATTTTGCCGGTGGATCCGGGCCAACGCTTGGTTTCGATGTTACCGCTGGCGCACATGTTCGGGCAGGTTTGCGAGTTACTCTATCCCCTTTGCTCAGGTACTCATATTTTCTTCCTCACCAAGTCTCCTACACCTTCTATCTTGCTGAAGGCGATGAAAGAGGTGCAGCCGTATTTGGTAGTCACTGTACCGCTCGTTATCGAGAAGATCTACAAGAAAAATCTGGACCCGACGCTCAGCAAATGGGTCATCCGCACCTTCTGGCATATACCGGTGATCGGAGATATCATCAAAGGACGTGTGAAGAAAGGTCTGCGTAATGCCTTCGGCGGTAAGTTACGCTATTTCATCTGCGGCGGCGCGGCAATGAACCCTATCGTAGAGAAATGCCTCATGGATATCCATTTCCCGCTCTCTATCGGCTACGGTATGACGGAGTGCGGTCCGCTGATCGGAGGAAACCCGCCTAAGTATTTCAAAGCCCGTACAGGTGGTGTACCAGTGGCAAATATGGACGTGAAGATTGATAATCCCAACAATGCCGGCATCGGAGAAATACTCGTCAAAGGCGAGAACGTGATGCTCGGTTATTACAAAAACGAAGAGGCCACAAAGGCTGTCTTCACCGAGGATGGATGGATGCGTACTGGTGATCTGGGACGTCTGGATAAGAAGAAAAACATATATATCAAGGGTAGATGCAAGACTATGTTCCTGGGCGCTTCGGGCCAGAATATCTACCCGGAGGAGATTGAGGACAAACTCAATAACCAGGAAGCTGTCGGTGAGTCGCTGATCGTAGAACGCGAAGGTAAACTTGTGGCGCTCGTCTTCCCGGATGAGACGCTCACCAAGCGCATGACGCTCGAGCAGATTCAAGCGCTCATGAAGGCGAACCTCGAGAAACTCAATAATCTTATCCCTTCCTATAGCAAGGTTTCGAATATTGAGGTACAGGAGCAACCCTTCGAGAAAACCCCGAAGAAATCGATCAAACGATTCCTCTATAAATGAAAAAAGCGGCGTCGAAAGGCGCCGCTTTTTTTATTCTTCACGTCTTATATGTGCGCCGATGGCGTTGAGACGGTGCTCTATATCTTCGTAGCCGCGGTCAATCTGGTCGATATGATCAATCTTACTCGTGCCTTCGGCACTCATGGCGGCAATAAGCATCGCAATACCTGCACGAATATCGGGCGAAGTCATGTTGTTGTGCTTGAGCTGACGCGTGTGGTCATGACCGATGACAACCGCTCTATGCGGGTCGCAGAGGATGATCTGGGCGCCCATGTCAATCAGTTTATCCACAAAGAAGAGACGAGATTCGAACATCTTCTGGTGGATAAGGACGGACCCGCGAGCCTGCGTAGCTACCACGAGGATAACAGAGAGCAAGTCCGGCGTAAGGCCCGGCCACGGTGCGTCTGCCACGGTGAGGATCGAGCCATCGAGGAAAGACTCAATCTGATAGTGGTCTTGAGCAGGAATGATGATGTCATCGCCATCCACATCAATGCGGATACCGAGGCGGCGGAAAGCGTCAGGGATAATACCCAAGTCACGGTAACCGACTTTACAGATACGCAGTTCCGAACCCGTGATAGCGGCCATTCCGATGAATGAACCGACCTCAATCATATCCGGTAAGAGTCGATGCTCTGCTCCGTGTAGTTCCTTCACGCCTTCAATCGTCAGCAGGTTAGATCCTACTCCGCTGATTTTCGCGCCCATGGCGTTGAGGAGTTTGCATAGTTGCTGCAAGTACGGTTCGCAAGCGGCATTATAGATGGTGGTCATGCCTTCGGCAAGGACAGAAGCCATAATGATGTTGGCTGTACCGGTGACGGAAGCCTCATCCAGAAGCATGTACGTTCCTTTGAGTTTTTTTCCGTTGAAACGGTAAGCCAGTAAGCTTTGGTCGTACTCGAAGGTTGCCCCGAGATTTACCATTCCCTGGAAATGTGTGTCGAGACGGCGACGGCCGATCTTATCTCCTCCGGGCTTGGCGTAGGTGACTTCGCCGAGGCGTGCTAACAGCGGACCGATGAGCATCACTGAGCCACGCAGTTTATTGCATTTCTTGAGAAAATCAGCACTGCGGAGGTAATCTGTGTCGAGATTGCTCGCGCAGAAGGCGAACTTTCCTTTCGCTATCTTCTCCACTTTGACGCCCATCGAAGCGATGAGGTCGATGAGGTTGTTGACATCAAGGATATTCGGCAGGTTGTCAATGACCACCGTCTCCTTGGTTAGCAACACCGCGCAGAGGACCTGCAGCGCCTCGTTTTTCGCGCCTTGCGGGGTAATACTGCCGTGCAGTTTATGTCCACCTTCTACTACAAAACTTGCCATATTAGATATAGTTTACTTCGGGGATAATCGTGATATTGAATTTCTCTTTGACGCTTTGACTGATGTGCGCAGCGAGGGCAATGATATCCTCCGCCGTTGCATGATTGGCATTGACGATGACTAATGCTTGTTTCGGCCATACTTGCGCACCTCCCAGCGTCTTACCTTTCCATCCGCATTGTTCAATCAACCACGCAGCAGGGATCTTCACGCCTTGCGGCGTCTCGAAATGCGGCATATCGGGATATTGAGCGAGAAGCGCATTTGCTTGCTCTTCGGGAACGAACGGGTTCATGAAGAACGAACCGGCAGAGCCGACCTCTCCTATTTTCGGCAACTTGCCGTTACGCGTCTCGATAATCTCCTCGCGAGTCTTGGTGGCATCGCCGGGTTTCACCCGATATACGACAGAAGTGACGATATATTTACCCTTCAGTTCGTGTTTAAACGCACTGTCGCGATAACCGAACCGACATTCCTCATTGGTGAACACGCGTTCCTCAAGGGTCTCTACATCCAGCGTATTTACGCGGAGGATGACATCTTTGGCTTCTACACCATAAGCGCCTACGTTCTGTACGGCCGAAGCACCTACTTCTCCAGGGATAAGACTGAGTTTCTCCATCCCGCAGTAACACATATCGGTCAATTGGGCAATGAGATCATCCAATCGCAGACCATTCTGCGCCTCCACCGTCTCGTCATCTAAGAAACGCGCACGTGCCATGCCGGAATGCAGGATTATGCCGTTGAAATCGCGAGTAAAGAGCAGATTAGAGCCCTGCCCAATATGCAAGATGCGTTCGCCTTTATGCTCCTTCAGCACCTGACGCAACTCGTCCAGTGAGTAATACTCGATGAACAGATCTGCCTTGGCATCGATACCAAAGGTATTATACGGCAGCAAGGATATATTCTTTTCTACTTTCATATGCATGCGGCATCGCTTGGCATTCTCCAGTCGCCACGGGGCGAGAGGGAAACAGGTACTACTTTCGGACCATCCGGCATACAGCTGCGTTTGAACTGCTGCTGGCAGAAACGACGCATGAAGACATTGAGCCATTTATCGATAGTTGCCTCGTCATACTGGTCTTCAAAGGCCTGCATAGCCATATATTTGATTTTCTCGCGGGTGAAACCGTAACGTAAGAAATACCAGATGAAGAAATCATGCAGGTCGTACGGGCCCACTTTATCTTCGGTCTTCTGAGCTATCTGTCCGTCCTCATCCGTCGGTAAAAGTTCCGGTGAAACCGGAGTATCTACGATGTCAGCAAGGATATCACGCAGCGGTTCTCCATACATATTTTCCGCCGCATAGGAAACAAGATAACGCACGAGCGTCTTCGGTATTCCTGCATTCACACCATACATCGACATCTGGTCGCCGCTGTAGGTACACCAGCCGAGGGCTAACTCACTCAAGTCACCCGTACCGACTACCAGTCCGTTCAACTCGTTCGCAAGATCCATAAGGATAAGCGTACGGATGCGGGCCTGTGCATTCTCATAGGTGACGTCATGGTTATTGATATTATGGGAGATGTCACTGAGGTGCTGCGTAGCTACGTCGCAGATAGATATCTCGCGGTGGGTGACACCCAGCTCTTTCATCAGGTTCAGCGCATTCTGATAGGTGCGGTCACTGGTTCCGAAACCAGGCATCGTCACGCCTACTACGCGCTCGCGGTCGTAACCCAAGAGGTCCGCTGTCTGCACGCATACCAACAAGGCCAAGGTGCTATCCAAGCCTCCGGAGATACCGAGCACGAGGGTGTCCGAATGCGTATGTTCCCAACGACGCGCCAGCGCACTGGTTTGGATGGAGAACACATCCATGCAATACTGGTCTTCTTTCCCTTTCTTGGGCAGGAACGGCAGCGGAGAGAACGTACGGTGAACCGGTTCTGTCCCTTCCACCTCCCGCTCAATGGGCGCTACGTTGATATGACGATAGTGGCCGTATTTGTCTTTGGTGAAGTTGGTGTTGCGTTGACGGTCGGTGCGCAGACGCTCGATATCTATCTCCTGAATCGTCATCGTGCTCTCACGCAGGAATCGTTCGCCGGCGCTGAGTATATCTCCGTTCTCAGCGATATAGGTACTGCCAGAGAAGACGACGTCTGTTGTGGACTCGCCCACGCCCGAGGAGGAGTATATATAGCCGCAATGAACACGTGCACTCTGTTGCTTAAGCATCTGACGGCGGAAGATATGTTTGCCGATGATGCAGTTTGAACTGGAGAGATTGAAGATCAACTCCGCACCTTGGATAGCCAATTGGGTCGAAGGTGGTAGCGGGCTCCAGAGGTCCTCGCATATCTCTATACCAAAGGTATAGTTGCGCGTAGAGAAAAGGAGGTCCGTACCAAAAGGCACTTCTCCGCTCCATATCTCTATTTTCGGAATACGCGGAGCGATGCCTCCGGGCGTGAACTCGCGCGCAGCGCGGCCCGAGGTGAACCAGCGCTTCTCATAGAACTCACCTGTATTCGGAAGGTTCACTTTCGGCACGATACCCATCACTTCGCCGTCTGTCATCACAAAAGCGCAGTTGAAAAGATCATTGTCCACTTTCAACGGAGCACCGACAAGCACGATGATCGCCTTGCCGCGCGTGTAGTCGCACAGACTTTCCAGCTCGCGCATCGCGCTCTGTTGCAGAGCTTGCGTGAAGAAAAGGTCCGCGCAGGTATAGCCTGTTATACTCAATTCCGGAAAGCATACCACTTCCACGCCTTCAGCGATTGCTTCGTCAATCTGCAAACGAATCTGCTCAGCGTTGAACTTACAATCCGCTACACGCATAGTCGGCACTGCCGCCGCCACACGCACAAATCCCAAATTGGTCTTCATAATTCTTGCTTTTACACAACTTTGCGGTGCAAAGTTACTACAAAATTTTGATTTGTGCAAATTTTATTTGCATATATGTATTTTTTTTGCTATCTTTGCAGCCGAATTTAAATTGGCAAATTATAGGCTTATGATAACTATAGAACAATTGAAAGATGTGCAGCAGCGGGCGGATAAGCTCAAAGCCTACCTCCAGATCGATGAAAAACGTATTCAACTGGAGGAGGAAGAACTGCATACGCAGGCTCCCGGTTTCTGGGATGATGCCAAGGCTGCCGAGGCACAAATGCGTAAGGTGAAAGGCATCAAACGCTGGATTGACGGATACGAAGGCGTACGTGCGGCGGTGGAAGAACTGGCGCTTGCGTTCGATTATTACAAAGAGGAACTCGTGACTGAAGAAGAGGTAGATACCGCCTATGCGCATGCGTTAGGTGAGGTGGAAGACCTGGAGATGAAAAATATGCTGTCGCATGAGGAAGACCAAATGCCGGCAGTGCTTAAGATCGTGTCCGGTGCCGGTGGTACCGAAGCGCAAGACTGGGCTGAGCAACTCATGCGCATGTACCAACGCTACTGCGAGAAGCACGATTATAAGGTGACCATCGAGAACCTGCAGGAAGGCGATGAAGCCGGTATCAAGACCGTAACCTTCAATATCGAGGGCGACATGGCGTATGGTTATCTCAAGTCCGAGAACGGCGTGCACCGCCTAGTACGCGTGAGCCCTTATAACGCGCAAGGCAAGCGCATGACGAGTTTTGCCTCCGTATTCGTAGTACCGCTCATTGACGATACTATCGAGGTGGAAGTCAACCCTGCGGGCCTGAGTTGGGATACTTTCCGCAGTTCCGGCGCAGGAGGACAGAACGTAAACAAAGTGGAGTCCGGCGTTCGTTTGCATTATAAGTTCATCAACCCGCTTACTAACCAGCCTGACGAGATAGTGATCGAGAACACCGAGACGCGTGACCAGCCGAAGAACCGCGAGAATGCCTTGCGGCACTTGCGTTCCCAACTCTATGAGTTGGAGATGGAGAAACGCCGTCAGGCGCAGGCACAAGTGGAGGCTGGGAAGAAAAAGATTGAATGGGGTTCGCAAATACGCTCCTACGTCTTCGACGACCGCCGCGTGAAGGACCACCGCACCAACTATCAGACATCGAATGTCAATGCCGTCATGGACGGAGATATTGATGCGTTTATCAAAGCTTACTTAATGGAATTCCCCGATTAATATGAAGAAGCTATTTTGCATCGTAGCGCTGAGTGCGCTGACCTTGAGTGCTTTCGCGCAGACGGACAGCACTGCTGTGAAGAAAGACAGCATTGAAGGGTGGCAGTTCACCACCGTCGATAGTGTGCCTATCACGCGTGTTAAAGACCAGCACCGCAGCGGAACCTGCTGGGCATTCTCTGCCCTCGGTTTTCTCGAATCCGAAGTGCTGCGCACCAAAGGAAAAGAAGTAGAATTGGCACCGATGTTCGTGGTTAGCAAGACTCTTGTGGACCGTGCTACTTACCGCGTACGCATGTACAACGAGCCTAAGTTCGGCGAAGGCGGCAGTGCTTATGACGTTATCTATTGTATGCAGCATTATGGTCTTGTGCCCAAGTCCGCAATGCCGGGTATTCGTTACGGTTGGACGGAAGCAGATACTCTACCCGTCTTCAACGAGTTTCGTGCTGTTACCGACGGTTATCTGAACGGACTGACCAAGCAGAAAAAACTCAGTCCTGTATGGCGTGAGGGTCTGCAAGCGATCTTCGACACCTACCTCGGTCCGTGTCCGGAGGAGTTTGAATACGAAGGCAAGAAATATACTCCGCAGAGCTTTGTGCAGAGTTTGGGTCTGAATGCCGACGACTACGTCTCCATCACCAGTTATACCCATCATCCTTTCTATGAGCGCTTTGCGCTCGAGGTGCCGGACAACTGGCGCATGGACCAGATGTATAACGTACCTATCGAGGAGTTGATGCGCATCATTGATAATGCCATCACCAACGGTTATACCATTGAGTGGGCTGCAGACGTCAGTGAGATAGGTTTCACCCGCAAAGGTATCGGTGTGGTGCCTGACGCGGACCACGGAGCGGATTTAACAGGCTCAGATATGGCCAAATGGGTAGGTATGAGCAAAGATAAGCAGAAAGAAGAGCTGACGAAAAAACCGCTGCCGGAGAAAGAGATTACCCAACAGATGCGTCAAGACGCATACGACAACTGGGAGACGACCGATGACCACGGGATGCTGATCTTTGGCACGGCCAAGGACCAGAATGGCAAGCGCTATTATATGGTGAAGAATAGTTGGGGCACCTTGCGCTCCGACTACAAAGGTATATGGTATGTGAGCGAAGCATTCATGGCCTATAAGACCAATGATATCCTCGTGCATAAGAACGCTATTCCTAAAGATATTCGCAAGAAACTCGGCCTAAAATGAAACGACTGATAAGCATCACATTAATTCTCTTCACCTGCTTGGTTGCCCAAGCGGGAGTGGTGCATTATACGGCAGACGACACTTCTATCTTCCCTAACCCCGAACGAGGGTTCACAGAGGAGTTAGGCGGTGAGACTATGCTGACGGATAGTAAGAACCACGCCATTAAGCCGGAGGCCGACTGGTTCTTCGACCTCGAGGATGAAGACAATGCAGATCGCAAGACGCAAAGCCTGCTGGTAGTCATGTACTATTTAGGTAAATATCGTGAGAAAGCACTCTCGAATAAGATCCTCCAGGGTTTTGACGAAGACATGCAGATCCTGCGCAATCATGGTTTCAAATGTGTGCTGCGCTTTGCGTATGACTGGGACAGCAGCGAGGATGCGGATACCGCGCATGTGCGTCAACATATCAGTCAATTAAAACCTCATCTGGCGAAGAATGCCGATGTGATCTACGTTCTCGAGACGGGTTTTGTAGGTCAGTGGGGCGAGTGGTACTACACCGATAACTATACTTCCGAGACGCAACAACTGAACGAAAAGCGCCGCAAGGTATTGGATCTTATGCTGGACGCCTGTCCCGCTAACCGTTTCCTGCTCGTGCGTTATCCGATGATCAAAGCGCAGTATCTGGGTGACACCGATCCCTTGACTTCTTCGCAAGCCTTCACAACGGATGCACGTGCCCGCCTCGGCCATCACAACGATGCTTTCCTCAACATCTGGGGCAACGACGGCACCTACGTCAGTTGGGATGAAGAGACACCGGACGATCCTGCAGTACGCCAGTATATCGCCGACGAGACGCTCTATGTGCCTAACGGAGGCGAGACGAATGTAGAAGAAGATCCGGATGAACCGGAGACAATTGGATTGCCGGAGAAAGTATATGCTAAGGCGGAAGAAGAGATGGCGAAATACCACTGGTCCTTCTGCGGTTCCACGTATTCGGAAGAGATCACGGATAGATGGCGTAACAATGGCATCTATGAGGTACTCGACCGTAAGTTGGGTTACCGTTATCAACTCGTCACAGCGTCCCTACCCGATGACGCAAACGCAGGAGGTAAAGCTACCGTCACCCTGCAGATCCGCAACACGGGCTTTGCGCCGCTCTATAACGAGCGCCACGCGTATATCGTGCTTAAGAACGGCAGCAATACCTATCCTATCCAATTGCAATCCGATCCACGCAGATGGTTGCCCAACGGCGCAGTGACGACGATTGAAGAGGAACTGACCATCCCTGCTAATGTACCGGCCGGGACCTATCAACTCTATATGCATCTACCGGATGCAGCCGAGAGCCTAGCAGCCGATCCGCGTTACGCCATTCGCTTTGCGAACGTCGATATATGGGATGCCACCACCGGCATGAACAAACTCAACGCCTCCGTCACGATTCATGAAGCAGGACAAGCTATCGATACCGTTTCCGCAGACAAGAACGGCATCGGTTACGACCTGTTAGGTCGTCCGGTGAACAGCAGTTATCACGGCGTCGTCATCCGCAACGGAGAGAAACATATTCAGTAATGGCAGTAGCAGAAGGCATATATAAGGACCGCGGGTCGAAATTTCTGGCATTCGCCGAACCCATCAGCAATGAGGAGGAAGCGAAAACACGAATAGCGTGGTATAAGAAGAAATACCATGATGCGCGGCATGTATGCTATGCTTACCGCTTGGGCGAAAACCTATGGCGCACCAAGGATGACGGAGAACCGCACGGCACAGCCGGAGCACCTATCCTGCGTTCCATTGATGCCCGCGGACTGGATAATATATTAGTGGTCGTCGTGCGTTATTTCGGCGGTACACTCCTCGGAACAGGCGGACTGATGGTAGCCTATCGAGAGGCGTCCAAGGCCGCACTTGACAATTTATGATTTGAGATTTGTGATTTGTGATTGTATGAAAGATCAATTTAAAGACATACGAGCCTATCGTGTAGGATGGATACTCCCTTTCTGCGATTTTCTTTTCGCCTTCCCGCTCTTGGGCATATGGGTATGGCGCACCACCAAAGGTATCCGTCTGGACTACTTAGGTGACCGCAAGCAGATTGAACGGGATATCAAGCAAGGGGCGTTTTTCATGACCAACCATCGTGACATTGTCTTGGACTCCGCATGGCTGTCTCTGCTGCTCCGTTGCCGCTATTTCATTCGTCCATTCATCGGCATCGGTAACAATCTCTTCGCGTATAAATGGATAGAGATCCTTGTGCGTTTCAACCGTTGCTTTGTGGTCAAACGCGGTGCAGGAGCGCACGCGCAACTCGAGAATGCCAAGCAGCTCTCCGCTTATATCCGTCATCTACGCGAACGACGTAAGTCTATCTGGTTGGCGCAACGCGAAGGACGCGCAAAGGACAGCAATGACCTCACACAAGCGAGTGTCCTACACATGTTAACGCTCGGCGAGAAAGACTTCTTCGAGAACGTAAAAACCCTCAATATCTGTCCTGTAAGTATCACCTATGAGTATGATCCTTGCGACTATCTCAAGGCCCGCGAGATGCAACTCAAGCGTGATAATCCGAAATGGCGCAAGCGTGCGAAAGATGACGTGGAATCAATGGTTACGGGTATTCGTGGTAAAAAAGGACGTGTTACATACCGTCTCACGCCGAGCATCAACCCCGAAATAGATGCACTGCTGGAGGCCCACCCGGAGTACCGCGACCTACCTACGCATGACCAGTTGCAGCACGTATGTGACATCATCGACCGCCGTATTCATCTTGGGTACGAGATATATGAGCGTGGCACAGATTTTGATGCGTATATAGAGAGCCGTCTGGCGCTGATTGACATTCCGAACAAAGACGAAGCTTTCCTGCGCGAACGACTCATTGAAATGTATAACAATCCTGTAGTGAATTATAAGAAAGCACATGAAAAGAGCAATTTTTCCGGGATCGTTTGATCCCTTTACCGTAGGCCATTTTGATATTGTGAAACGTGGCCTGGATGTATTTGACGAGATTATCATCGGTATCGGTCGTAATAGTACGAAAAAAGAGACCTTCCCTATTCGCGAACGCGAGGAAGCCATCCGTAAGATATTCGTAGACGAACCGCGAGTACGCGTAGCGATCTATGACTGTCTCACCGTGGATTTCGCCAAAGAGCAAGAAGCGCAGTTTATCTTACGCGGCATCCGTTGCGTAGAAGATTTCGAATATGAGCGTAACCTGGCGGAGGCGAACAAGCAGTTAGGTGGTGTAGAAACCGTTATTCTCTATACGCGTCCCTGCTATGCGCACATCTCCTCCACCCTTGTACGCGACCTCTACGCGTACGGGAAAGACGTCAGTGAGTTTGTTCCTAACACCTTACGTTAAGCAATGAAACGGCTGATAGTAATAGGTCTTTTGTCCTTACTCCTTGTTCCTTGTTCCCTATGCGCGCAAGAGCGTCAAGCTACCACACGTGCAGACGAATGCATCACAATTTTCAATGATGTAATGCGGCAGGTGGATGTCAACTATGTGGATACTCTCAACTATGAGTCGTTGACCGAAGAGGCCATCAATGCGATGCTGCATAAGATTGACCCCTATACCATCTATTATCCCAAGAAGAACGACCGCGAACTGCGCATGCTCACCACAGGTAAATACGGTGGTATCGGTAGCATTATCCAGCAGCGTCCGAGACCAGACAAGGCGGGTAAGAAGCAACCTAAAGATTCTCTTTGGACCTATGCCGTAAACCCGTATGAGGGTAAACCTGCTCAGCGAGCAGGCGTACATGCCGGTGACCGCATTATCTCTGTGGATGGGAAGAAGACCGAAGGTATGAGCGTCAGTGAGGTAAGTAATAACCTGCGCGGAGTGCCGGGTACGACAGTCGTACTCGAACTCGAGCGCGAGGGGATCGCTAAACCTTTCAAAATCTCCATCGTACGCGAGGATATCCATCTGGAACCCGTCACCTACTACACCCTCTTCACAGCCGACAGTCTATCTGCTCCCGTGGGATATATCGCCTTCGGGGAGTTCACAGACGGTTCGGCACAGGCTTTCTCCAACGCCCTTGATGATCTCTATTATAACCAAGGCGCACGCAAACTCATCATCGATCTGCGCGGCAATGGCGGAGGTATCGTCGATGAGGCGCTGCAGATGGTAAATCTCTTCGTCGATCGCGATACAAAGATCGTTGAGACGCGCGGCAAAACGGCGCGCAGCAACTACGTTTATACCACGCGTAATAACCCGCGGTATAAAGACCTACCGCTTGTCGTACTTGTGGACAAGAACTCCGCTTCAGCCAGCGAGATTGTCTCCGGTGCACTGCAGGACCTCGGCCGTGCAAAACTCATCGGTCAGCGCACTTTCGGTAAGGGCCTTGTACAGAATGTACGCCCCGTAGCCTACGGCGGACATATTAAGGTGACGACCAGCAAGTATTACCTGCCTTCGGGCCGTTGTATCCAAGCTATTGACTACAGCGAGCGCCAGAAAGGACATGAACTCAAACGCGATACAGCCGGAGGTATATTGCCGGATATCGTGATGGAGGATAGCACCAAAGTGGATATCTGCTATTCGCTCTATATCAACCATTATTTCTTCGATTACGCCACGCGTTATCACCGTCTGCATGACTCCATCGCTGCGCCGGAAGTGTTCACACTCACGGATGGAGATATCGAAGAGTTCTGCAAATATCTGGACGAACGGAAATTCAAATACGAGACCGAGACGAGTAAGTTCTTCGCCGATATGCTTAAGATGGCGCGGCACGAAGATATCGATTCCGCAACCCTCTCCAAGCTGGAGGCTCTCGAACCCATGCTGACTCCGGATTTCCGCGATGCCATCGAGAGAAATAAGGAGGAAGTGAAAGAGATGCTCGGCTCCGAAATCGTCTTGCGCTACTATTACCAAAAAGGCCAAGCCGCCTATCAAATCCGCTTTGATGACGAAGTCAAACAAGCACTAAAAGAACTCCATTAAAAAAGAGGCCCGAGAGCCTCTTTTTTATTTCATAAACTGCTTCAGCTTTTTCTGTGCCAGGAACAACATCCAATCCGGCGTATGCTTCAGCAACGGTGTACTCAACCAGTTGATGAAACCCGGAGTGTCGGCTTTCTTATTGCGGAACATCTTCTTCAGCGCCCGCTTGACGAGTTTCTCCGGCGGGATGCTTACCGTCAATGCCACCGCTAACTTACGCAGGTTCGGCGCTAAACCAAACAAGCCCGTATCTACCGCACCCGGCGCCATCACTGTGATACCTACGTTCTGCGGCTTGAGTTCGTACCAGATAGACTTCGAGAAGTTATAGATGAAGGCCTTTGTAGCATTATAGGTCTGGATACCCGGCATCGCCATCCATGCCGACATTGAACTCATATTCAGAATATATCCCTTCATGCGCTTGTGCCCGCAGATCTTCTGCGCCGCCTCTTCTGCCGTCAACTCGCGCTGGCACATATCGGCCGCAAAGAGTCGCGTCAACTTCGCTACGGTGATCATGTGCAGCTGCAGCATCAGTTCGATGCGTTTCATCGAGGTCTCGCAATAGGTGTTAAAAAAGAATACACCGGCGTTATTAACCAATATATCTACTACGTAGCCCTGCTCTACACACCAGTCATGCAACGTCTCTGCTGCGTCCTGCTTACTCAGGTCCGCAAAACGCGCGATGGTCTTCACACCATAGGTAGCCGCGAGGTCCGCAGCCACTTGGTCTAATTCCGCCTGCTGATTGCTCACCAGCAGCAAGTCGCACTTATAGTCGCGCGCCAACTGAGTAGCGTACTGCAAACCGATACCCGAAGAAGCTCCTGTCACTAACGCTAACATCTTACTTGGCGGCTTTTTGTTGTTCTACGGACCGTTTCGCCTTGCCTTCCAGCGTAGCGATCTCCTTCTGAATACGATTCGGTATCTGCTCGCCGTCACGCAAGACGCACTCGTGGCATTTCATATTCTTCGTGTACATACGACCTACGCAGTAGTTCGAACGACCGCAACCGGCATGGTAATGCGGGTTCTCCTGCACATGATGTACGAACTCGGGATCCTTGATCAGTACGTGTGCCACTTGGAAGAGTTCGAAGCCCTCGTCCATGATCTGCTGGCAGTTATCGCCGCTCTGCACACCACCTACGTAGATTAGCGGGATATTGATATCTTTCAGTGCCTGCTGGAATATCTTCGCCTTGTCCATGAAATACAACTCCTTGAACGGAGAGGTAGGCATCATCAGCGGTGCTACACCGGGGACGTTCAGCGCCGCTTTGAGCCACCAGAAGGACTTCATCGGCATGTAATACGACAGCGTCTTATGCGGCATGGCGCCACCGAGGATGGTCATCGGCGAACGGCTCACCGTACCACCGGAAAGCACGATGCCATGTACCTTATGCTTCGCGATTTCTTTCGCTACCTGAATTCCCTCTTCGATCGTCACACCTTTCCAGCAGTCGTCCCACATATTAGTCTTTACGACTACCGCAACGTCGTCCTTTGCATGCGCCATCACCTCATCGAGGATCTCGTTCATGAAGCGTACGCGGTTTTCAAAACTACCGCCGTACTCATCGTGACGATGGTTGGTACGACGACCGATAAATTGCGAGATCAGATACGCGTGACCGGCATGGATCTCGACGCAGTCGAATCCGCACTCGCGAGCCCAATCTACCGCCTCACCGAATTTCTTGACGAGGTTCTTGATCTCCGTTACTTTCAGACGACGGTGGATAGTAGGACTGTAGAGGTTAAATCCATTCGATGCACTCACCGGCATACAATGACAGGTATAAAAATGCGTCATGTTACCGCAGTGACCTAACTGAATGCTGGCTTTGGCGCCTTCCGCATGGATGGCATCGGTCATCTTCTTCATGTCCGGAATGATCTCCGGGCGCACATACAACTGTCCGTCGAAGGATACGCCACTCAGGTCCACAGCACAGTACGCAACAGTCGTCATTCCGACACCGCCGCGCGCTACGCTCACGTGGTAATCCTGTAACTCTTGGGTCGGCGCATTCGCGCGAGCCATATTCTCAAAAGCAGCGCTGCGGATAATTCGATTCCGCAGCGTTATTGGTCCCAGTTGAAAGGGAGTAAAAAGCTTATCCATTATTAATAAATAAATGGTATAATTCGTTTCAACTTCTTTCGGTCGAATTCATCGGGGAATTCTTCCTCGTATTTCTTGTAGATAGCGTGGCTACGCGGCACAAGGTTGCAGCAGCTGAACCAGAAGAACAGCAAGCCGGCCAACGACCATGTGAGGATAGCAAATCCCAGCCACTCGGTAATCTCACCTAAGTAGTTCGCACTCGTCACATACTTATACATACCTTTCTTCGGCAGGTAATGGTTCGTGTCACCCGGTTTACGCAGGTGACGAATCACGTGATCCGAATGCATATTGATGATCCAACCCGTGAAGAAGATGATCGTACCGATGATGAACTGCGGCGTGAGCACCCAACTCGGTGTATACAACTCCGGATAATACTGCGGAGCAAGGTGGAACAACCAATAACCCTGGATATATCCGTTAATGAGGTTCCATGCTACAGAGAGCAGCATGATCAGCAACGGCATTTTCCCTTTACCCTTCAGCAGGAAAGGGAAAATGAACGAACGCTGGAAATAGTGGAACTCAAAAATCAGGAAGAATAACCAGTACGGCGCCATCTTCGTCACACCTCCGTACAACGGGAAGGACTTGAAATACAGATACAGCACCACGAAGAATACCGGGCATTCCATTAAGAACCAACCTACCTTATTGTTGATAGCTGGTCCCCATTTCTCGGAACGCATCTTGCCGTAACCGGCATCTACGAAATACAAGGATACAAAAACGACCAAACCCACCAAAAACATGATGTAGAGCAGATCGTAAAAGAAATCAATAGAGTAAATGTTTTCTATCGGCATATTGTTTGTTATTTAGTTTGCACACAAAGTCGTGCAAAGGTACGAAATATATTTCGTATATACAAACAATCTTAATAATAGTACATTTTTTCTTAATCTGTCTTCCGCTGGCAAACGAAAAGACCGAATATAATCAGCGCCATCCCGATCCACTTGCCAAGCGGCAGGTGTTCGCCGAAAAAGAGGAACATCCACAGCGCCGTAAAAGCCGGACGGATGTTGTTGAAAGCATTCGCTTGTGTCACGCCAACCTTTCGTAATGCGAAGCAGAAAAGGATAAACGCTATCACGCTGGCGAAAACCGTCAAGTATGCCACGCATAGCAAAGCTATGCTTAGCGGAGAGCTAATAGACGAGAGTTGAGAGCTGATTTCTGAAAGTTGAAGGCTGAATACTATATTTCCTTCGCGCCAGAGCCACAGTGGAATAAAGAACAGCAGGCTCACGCATTGCGCATAGAAGATGAATGTCAACGACGTATATTTCGCCGGCACCTTCCGCATCATGATGGAGTCGATCACCGCTGCCGAGACCGCCGCAAAAGCTAACAGAATACCCCAATAATTACCTATCGAGTAATCTTTGCTTCCTATCAGCGAAAGTGCGAACACACCGGCAGTAGAGAGGATTATTCCGATGATATTATTGCGCGTCACCCGTTCGCGCAACAACACTGCCGCAAAGATCGGACTGAGCAACGGACTGGTACTCAGCAGCGTCTCCGCGATAGTCGGACTATGCAGTGCATCGTACGTAAAGGTTTCGAGTAGATAATACAAAAACGGCTGACAGAAACCCGCAATCAGAAACAGCGGCCAGTCTTTTCGGTCTATTTTCTGCAAGCCGAAAAGAGGGCTCTTACGGCATATAAGACCGATGATAAGCATCAGCAGCACTGAAGGTACAAACCGCAGGACAATCATCGTGAAGGGCGGTAATACTGCTAATGCATGCTTGATAGCGATGCCACTTACCGACCAAATGATCATCGAGACAATCAGAGCTGCGACGGCCACGTATTGTGTTCTATTCCCGCTAAGCGACATATAGTCTCGTGTGTTTCGTTCAATAATCGTTCAGTCTCCGCAGCCCGTGGTTGAGTAGTATCCGGGAAGATAGGCGCACCTACATGCACCTCCGTCAGCGGTTCCTCGGCCGAACCGAACCAGCGCCATATACCTTTCCGCTCACGGTAGGTCACGGCGCAAGGGATGATCGGCATATTATATTTATACGCCATCGTGAAGGCACCTTTCTGGAAAGGTCGCAAAGGCTTATACCAGTCCCAGCGTTTCGCTTCGGGGAATATATGAAACCAGTATCCGCGACGGTGGAACTCATCGAAAGCCGCATTAAACGCCTTCATCGCACTCAGTCCCCCATCCGCCTCAGGGATAGGTATTCCGCCTACGATGCGCAGATAGAACTGGTCCTTGGTGCGGAAATTCGGAGCGAACATAGGGATGCGTAAATGCTTGAATCGGATGCCACCTAAGGCCGTCAGCACCGATGCGCAGTCATGCCGGTAGCAGTGGTTAGCGACGGTGATGGCACCGTTGGCTAATTCTTTCTTATACGTACTCAGCGGCACTTCAAAGGTCCATCGTAGGCCGTATTTTACGCGCAGGATAAGTCCTAATAGCGGCAGTACTACCCACGCCGCCCAGAACAGACGCAATCTATTGCGCAGAGAATCATCTACATACGGATAGTTCGCATCGATAGCCGGATAATCGCGGTCGTACACAGGTTTGTACAAACCTACATACGGATCCTCCTCCGGATAATCCATCTTCACCGGAGGCACATATGTGCCGGGCACCACCTTCAGATCAATATATCGCTTATTCGTCATTCTTCAATCTTCAATCAACAAAAACTTCGCACCTACTCCTCTCGCTGCCTTTCCGTCTTTCTCATCCCTATCACCTACAAACAGCGTCTTCTCGGGCTTCGCGCCAAGCATCTCTAATACCCGCTGCGCGGCTTTCGCCGAAGGCTTGAGCAGCCCTAACGAAGGTGCATCGATCAGCACTTCGAATTGCGATGCATCGATATGCAGCGCCGCGAGTTTCTCTGCTACGCACCCGTAATCCGAATAGACGGCCATCTTGATGCCCTGTTTCTGGCATTCCTCAATCAGGAGCAGCGCCTCTGGCCGCGGGTGATGATATTTCCCGATGAGATCGACCATTGTGGGCAGATATACATGGCGATGCCAATGCGTGCGCACGATGGCTAACCAGAACCGTCCGCGGGCCATCCTGTCGGCCGCTAATAACGGCAGACACCACCATAGGCGGCGCACCATCCTACCGGCCAGACCACGCTTGTCGTACAGCGTCCCGTCCAGGTCAAGCACGACGGCTTCTATCTTGTCTGCGTTTAGCACGCTCTTTACGTCTCTCATCGATTTTATCGGCTCTATTGATGATATTTTCGCTGAATTGCTCCATACGGTTCTCCCAGCGCTGCAACAGGTTGAATTTGTTCCTACGCTTCTCATCCTGCATCAGCAGGTTGAATTTAAACTGACCGTCTCGGAAACCGTCTTTCAGACATGCGGCTTTGAATCGCGCATACGCGTTCGATAATAAGATATGCGTCTCCGGATCATGCAGACGGAAGGACTGGCGCTTCGACTCATATTCGAGGTTGATATGCTGCAACTTCTCGTCCACCACTTTGGTGAATGCTTCCGCTTGCTCTTGCTTCATCTTCTCGTCTGCAAACTCATAGTAGAAATGATATTTCGACTCCTCAATATCCGCGAATCCAACGAAGAATTTCGTCTTGATACCCGTTTCCTCTTCCGCTTGATGCACGGCGTCCATGAATTGCGGTTCGTAGAGTTTCTCTCCCGTCATCGAGACAATACCGTTCACCTTCGACACCATGTGGACCGTCGGCGTGTTCTTGAATTTGCCACCTACCTCTACGAGGTCGTTCATGTTATATCGGAATAGACCCGCATAGGTCGTCACGTACGCGCAGTAGCGCTTGCCTAACTCCAACTGGTCGATCTGCAGGAAATGCTTACGCGGACTACCTATCTCGCTCTCCTCCACAAACTCATAGTAATGGAACTGCGGGAAAAGCACAGATTCGTTGGTGTCATCGAGAGAAAATCCGAATCGGCACTCCGTCGCGATATACCCTAACTCCTGGTAATACGTCTTGTCCCAGTCAAACTGGTCCATGTATTTATCCATGTATATCTTCGTGTTTCCGCATTTCCAGGTACTCAGGTACTGCAACCACGGCCAAAAATCTTTCGGATACAGATGTCCTTTCTCCGCCAATATCTTACGCAGCTCTGCTGCGCGTTCCGGCCGCGGAGCGATATATTGGTCGAGTTCATCGCGGATGGCGAAAGGTATCTCGAAGTCCTCGCATATCGTACCGTGCTCTATATCATAGAGCATCTCCTCTGTGTTCTCGTTCAGCGTGCGCAGCAACTCCAGTATTGTCGAGGGGTTCGCCGTGGCCCATAGCGTCACGTCGCGGTGCTGCAGCGCCAATCGCATCAGTGTGTAGTTTCGTGCGCCGTAATCCGGTATCGACATCACGGATGCCGGCCCCGTATAATGTTTCTTGATGATCGACGGGATGTCCCGCACGAGCACACCGCTCACGGCGCCGAAAAGCGTTCCGTCAGGCGCGTACCCCTCGCATTCCTTACCTACCGTCGTGAATATATGTCCGCCGAAAATGCGGCTACGGTGCTTGACGAAGTTCCACGTCCATATATGACTCATCTTGCCATATACGTCCTTGAGGTATTTATGGGTCATCGGGATCCATTTCGGTTCACTCGTCGTACCCGATGTCGTCGCGTACATATCCGGCTTACCGGGGAACAGAATATCCTCCTCACCGTTCTTATGACGCTCTACGTAGGGACGCAGCGTCTCAAACGACTCATTCACAGGCACATACAACCGATATAATCGGAATAAATCCTCCGCAGAGGTAGCACTTAATATGCGGTCAAAATGATGCTCTTTACCATATACTGTATCGCGGGAAATGGTCAGTATATCGCGCAGCGTCTTCTCCGCCGTATGCCGAGGTTTACGACTCCAGAACCGCAGGCGCAGCGTCTGCATTCCTCCTACGATCATCAGCATTGTATTGATCAGCCATGGATAAGGCAGCGCTCGTCCTTCTTGATCCAAATAGGGTTTTATCTTCTTTGCCATACTTCGTTCCACACAATTCTGCGGGGCAAAATTACAACAAAAATTGCAAATATGCAAATATTTTGCATTTTTCTTTCATTTTTGTCATTTTATTTGCGTGTATCAATTATTTTGTATATCTTTGCACGTTGAAAAAATCGAAGACCCAAACGATGTCCCATCCGTTGCTATATCGGTACGATCGCGCTGCTGTACAACTCCGTTACTCCATCGGTGCTGACGGCCTCGCCCTCGCCTTCACTTTTTAGAGGATCCACATAAGGTGCCTACGGCTATCGACAATACCAACGCCGGTGCTGATACTATCAAGCGTATTGTCAATGGTCATCTCCTCATCGAGCGCAACGGTAAGGCCTATACCGTCACCGGCGCAGAGCTTAAATAATGACTAAAAATCAACAAAAACAGTATATATACGTAGTATATATACTATATAAGCGCAATTTTAGCAAAAATTGCGCTTTATCATATGGGTAACATATGGATATGGTATGGGTATCCTATGGAACGCCTCCGACGCGTTACCGATGCGCGTCGGGTGCGCCACCGATGTTAAGCGTATAGACTCTTTGGGCAGGGAATTTGATGATAAGAAAAATATCAAAAATATTTTTTACATAAGTCTTGCACAATTCAAAAAAAAGCAGTAACTTTGCACTCGCAAAATTATGTGCTATGAGACGCATCTTATTTTTCCTTTTGCCTATTATGGCAGTCGTGCTGAATGCATGTAAGGACGGCGAGGAGCCGCGAGTAAAGACCGCAGAAGCTACTATCGAGGCCAAGGGTGGCGTATATACGTTGTCCAATGGCGTGCAACTCGTCGTGCCTGCGGGGGCGGTGGATGCGAACACTACTGTCAAGGTGGAGTATACCGAGGACCTCGATGAGTCCAAAGGTGCGCTGCCTGGTGACATCTACGGTCAGATCCATTTCTCGCCCGAAGGGCTGGTGTTCGACAAGCCTATCGAGGTGTCTATGCCGCTGAACCAGCCTGCAGTTGAAGACTCAGCCACTATCCTCTATTGGGTAGCTGATTCCGCGCGCTGGTACATCACCGATATCGGTCGCGTGCAGGGAGGTAAGGTGACCTTCTATGTGGACCATTTCAGCGATTACGCTGCAGAGGTGAACAACTGGATGACGGTCTTTAGCGTCATGGACAGTTATGTCGGTTCTGCTTCTTCCGAAGGAGCTATCTCGGAGGCCGTCGGACGTTTCTTGGAGACCGAGTTATGGGAAAAGATGGGCATCAAAGACTTACGCATCGCCACACGCGTCAAAATGGGCGGACAGGCCGTGAATACATGCGCGCAGGCTTGCGGCATATACGGTTTCTGGGCGGAAGTCAAAGATAGTGTTTTGGTGCGCCAAGGTGGCAAGATGTTTAAGGAAGAAAGCCCCTGCAATGTATATACCTCCCTCGGAGTACACACGTCTTATCTCAGTTCGCATCTATACGGATTGCTGCAAAACGGCGAGAAACGGCAGATCTCCGACCGCTTGCTGGAGATTCAGTATAAGCCGTGCGAGATAGGTCTGCAAGGTGCCGCTAAAGAGAGCAAGATAGAGAAGGGCAAGACGACTGAGGTGACCATTACCGCGCTCTGCGGCGGAGAGCCGCTGGCCGACCAGTTGATACAACTGCAGTACTCGCCTGAGTTGTCCTGCGACGTAGTGAACAAAAAGACCGATTCCAACGGACAAATCAAGATCACCGTCAAAGGCGTTGAGGAAGGTAAAGGTATCGTCTATGCCAAGGCCGTGAGCGCCGTTGACGCCGACCTCGTTACTGAAATCCAAGTGCCCGTCAAAGTCGGAGGCGGAGATGTATGGGAAGTAGAGTTCCGCTTGCCGGTAAGAACGTCGTCCAGAGTGGTCTATCCGGATAGTTATGACGAAGGCTTGGGAGAGAGCATAGCAATGTACGAGAGCGTGCGCTCATACACATACAGCACCGCGCCCAAAACGGTGGCCTTTACCATCGTTGGCTACGCACGCTTTAGGGAAGCAGGGAATGAATATATACCGGAGGCAAAAATGGAGATGCCGGTTATCAAAGGAACATCCTACATCGGTATCGAAGAGGGTTCGGTATCTATTGATTATCCGGAGTTCCATTCGTCATGGGAATACTGGTCCAGTGATGGTGAAAAGATGGAGACTGTAGAGGACTACAAATGGGAGTACGATGTAAACTATCGGATTGTCAAATGGCCGGAATATGAGTTCACCGAGGTGGCTTGGCTGCAATACTCCAATCGCATTACGATTAAGTTCTACGACGGTAGTGATGTACAGACGCTCTTGACGGATAGTATCATGTACACCAATACCAGGAAAGGTGAAACGTATTGGACTGATTATTACGGTGTAGTACATTCAGAGCCCTATTCTCAAACCGTAGGCCCGATTCGAGCTACGAGTGTGCTTGATAACATATGGCCTTCATCGCTGGGTATCCGTTTAGAGGAGGGCACCTTCCCCTTGTACCATGAGGGTAATACGGAGTACGACGTAGACATGGTCAATGATAATCACATCCTCTTTGTCTTCAACCATTACGCAGATAACTTCTATGCAGAGATGGAACTTCCTTATCGCGGATGTTATCCGAAGACGGAGTATACACTGGACGGTGTTGGAGAGATTACTATGAGACGTGTCGAAGAAGACGAAAAGGAATAATACGATATGAGTTTTACGCATTTACATGTGCACTCCCATTATTCCCTCTTGGACGGATTGTCCAAAGTAGAGGAGATAGTGGATAAATGTCTGGAGACGGGCATGCCGGCCGTGGCGCTTACCGATCACGGCAATATGTATGGCATCAAGGAGCTGCTGGACTACTGCAAGAAAATCAATAAGAAACGCAAAGAGGCGGCTGTCGCTTCCGGAGAAGAGTTCGTGCCCTTCAAGCCTATCGTGGGCGTAGAGGCCTACTGCGCACGTCGTGGACGCTACTCTAAGAACGACGACAAAGCCGTGAGCGGTGAGGGACGTACGTACTTCATCGACCGTTCCGGTTGGCATCTTATCCTGCTGGCGAAGAATATGGAGGGATACCATAACTTATGCCGCATCGTCTCGCAGGGTTATATGTCCGATGCATATTACTATACGCCGCGTATCGACCGCGAGTTGCTGGAGAAATACCACGAAGGCATCATCTGTTCCTCCGCCTGTCTCGGTGGAGAGCTGCCTCAGAAAATATTGGAAGCCTACCCCCACCCCCTCCCTGAAGGGAAGGGAGTTCCCGATTTGGTGAATGAGGGTGTATTTAAAGAGGCGGAAGAGACCGTACAATGGTTTAAGAATCTCTTTGGCGAGGATTATTATATCGAGCTGCAACGCCATGAGACCCAGAAACCCGGTGCGGATGTAGAGGTCTATGAGCGCCAGAAACAGGTCAACCCTATCCTTATCGAGTTGGCCCGTAAGTACGGTGTGAAGATTATTGCTACCAATGACTCGCACTTCGTGAACGAAGAGGACGCCGAGGCGCATGACCGTCTGATCTGCTTGAGCACGAACCATTACGTCAATGACGTCAATCGAATGCATTACACCAAGCAGGAATGGCTCAAGACGCCCGAAGAGATGGCGGAAATCTTCAGCGACATCCCTGAAGCACTCGAGAACACCCAGGAAATAGTCGATAAAATCGAGATGTATGACATCGACCACGGGCCTATCATGCCGAAGTTCGACATCCCTGCTTCCTTCGGAAAAGAAGAGGATTACCCGGACCGTCTGGCCTTCGAGAGTGCGTACCTACGCCACCTGACGATGCAAGGAGCACTGGAGCGCTATGGCAAGGAACGGCTGGAGACGGATGAGGTGCTCAAAGAGCGTATAGAGTTTGAACTCAACACCATCATCTCCATGGGGTTTCCGGGTTACTTCCTCATCGTCATGGATTTCATTCGCGCGGCGCGTGAGGAACTCGACGTCTCCGTAGGACCGGGACGTGGTTCAGCAGCCGGTTCGGTGGTTGCTTACTGTCTGAAGATCACCGATCTTGACCCCTTGAAATACGACCTCCTGTTTGAGCGTTTTCTTAACCCTGACCGTATATCCCTACCCGATATCGACACCGACTTCGAGGATTGCGGACGAGGCAAAGTGCTTGATTACGTGAGTCGTAAGTACGGCGAGACGCACGTGGCGCACATCGTTACCTATGGTAAGATGGCTACTAAATCGGCCCTCGCGGACGTAGGACGTGTGCAGCAGGTTCCCCTGCCCCGCGTGAACGAGCTCAAAGGACTGATCCCCGACCGTGAGTTCCCAGGAAACATCAAGGACGCTAACGGCAAGTCGCCGAAAGTGAATCTCAAGAACTGCTATAAATATATCGAGGAACTCAAGCGTGAGTACGAGCAAGGCGATCCGAACACACGTTCGATGCTCGAGTACGCGGCGCGACTCGAAGGAACGGTACGGCAAGTAGGTGTACACGCCTGTGGCGTGATCATCGGTGCCGATGACCTGACGAACTTCGCGCCCCTCTCGTCTGTCGAAGATAAGAACAGTAAGAAACGCGTGCTCGTCACCGAATACGACGGCCATGTGGTGGAGTCCGTAGGACTGATTAAGATGGACTTCCTCGGCCTCATCACCCTCACGATTATCAAGGAGTGCTTGCGCAACATCAAGAAAGCCCGCGGTATTGACATCGATATCGATCATATACCTATTGACGATGAGTTGACGTACAAACTCTTCCAGGAAGGCCGCACGGTCGCGGTGTTCCAGTTCGAGTCCGCCGGCATGCAGAAATACCTGCGTGAACTCAAGCCGACCGTCATCGGTGACCTCATCGCCATGAACGCCCTCTATCGGCCGGGACCGATGGATTATATCCCGCAGTTCATCAAGCGTAAACAAGGTGCCGAACCCGTGACGTATGATATCCCTGTGATGGAGAAATACCTTAAGGACACCTATGGTGTCACGGTATATCAGGAGCAGGTCATGCTTCTGAGCCGTCTGCTGGCGAACTTCACCCGCGGCGAGAGCGATAAGCTTCGTAAGGCCATGGGTAAGAAACAGATGGATGTGCTGGCGTCGCTGCAAGATAAGTTCATGGATGGCGGTAAAGCCAACGGTCATGACCCGAAAGTGCTGACGAAGATCTGGGAGGACTGGAAGAAATTCGCGTCCTACGCCTTCAATAAGTCGCACGCTGCTTGTTACTCATGGGTGGCTTACCAGACGGGTTATCTCAAAGCCCACTACCCTGCGGAATTCATGGCGGCGAACCTCACCGTCCATAAGGATGACATCAAGGAGGTTACCAAACTCATGGACGAGTGCAACGCGCTGAAAGTGAGTGTGTTAGAGCCAGACGTCAATGAGTCGGAATTGTCCTTCACGGTGAACGCCAAAGGAGATATCCGTTTCGGTCTGGGTGGCATCAAGGGCGTAGGCGAAGGAGCCGCAGAGGCCATCATCTCCGAGCGTGAGAAGAACGGTAAATACAAGGATATCTTCGATTTCCTCGAGCGCGTGAACCTGCAGAGTTGTAACCGCAAGACGATTGAGAACCTCGCGCAAGCAGGTGCCTTCGAGTGTTTTGACGATATCTACCGCGAGCAGTTCACCGGAGAAGATGAGAACGGCAATTCCGGTCTCGATTATCTGATGAACTACGGCCAGAAATGGCAGGCAGATAAGGAGAATAACGCCAACTCGCTTTTCGGCGACCTGGAGACAGCGATCGAGATCAAGCACCCGGACCTGCCACAAGTGCCGCGCTGGGATACTATCGAGCGTCTAAACAAAGAGAAAGACCTCATCGGCATCTATCTCTCTGCCCACCCGCTGGACGAGTACGCCTTTGAGGTCAAAGAGTTATGTAACATCACGGCGCAGGACCTCACCCTCTTTGAGAACTGGCGCAAGCCCGAGATGCGTAAGGAAGCCGAAGCACGTATTCGTGCTGAGCAAGTAGATAACCCGGATGAGAATATCCTCCTGCCCTCTGAATTCCTTGCGGCGCATAAGAACCAGGCCTGTCTGCTCGGAGGTATCATCACCGAAGCGGAGCAGAAGATCAGTCAGAAAGGCAACCCCTACGGACGCTATACCATTGCCGATTATACCGGCACGTACCAACTCGTACTCTTCGGCAACGCGTACACCCAGTTCGCACACCTCATGCTGAAAGATTTGTATGTGCTTGTCACCGGTGTAGTACAACAGAAAGGTGCCGGTCAACGCTGGTTCCGCGAGGCCAACGACGAAGAGGCGGAGTTTGAATTCGTAGTACAACGCGTAGATATGCTCAATGAGGTGCAGAACCAACGCGCAGAAGGACTGAACATACGTCTCTCGCTGGATACCATCACCCCGGAAATCATCGATGAACTCGTAGAACAAACGACCTCCAACCCCGGACAGGTTCGTTTGCACGTGACGGTCTATAACCCCATGAACCGCCAGCACGTACTGCTTACCAGCCGTTCGCAGTCCATCCACGTCACGCCATCGTTCTACCACTGGCTCTGCGAGCAACGCACCGATGGCCTCCTTGAGTTCTCTGTGAAGACAAAAGAATAGACTATGATATTATCCATGACCGGTTATGGCAAAGCCGAAAGCCAATTACGCGGACGAAAACTGATTTGTGAAGTCCGTTCCCTCAATTCTAAAACAATGGACCTGTCGGTACGTTTAGCCCCGCAGTTACGGGCCCGCGAGTTAGATCTGCGTACCATCATCAACCAGCGTCTGGAGCGCGGAAAAGTAGATTTAGCCATCTATCTGGAAGAACCGTCTGCTGTCGGCCATCAGCTCTCTGCAATCAACTGGGAGGCGGCAAAAGAATACGCTCGGCAGTACGGCGAGGAGTTTGGAGAACCTGTTCCGGCTGAAGTGATGGCCGCTATCCTTCGTTTCCCGGATGTGCTGAAAGCACAGGAAGATACTTCCGACATCACGGACGAGGAGTGGCAGACCGTACAAACGACGCTGAACAGCGCCATCGAGGCCTTCAATGCCTTCCGTATCCAAGAAGGGGCAGCACTGCAGGCGATGTTCAACGAAAAACTCGATGGAATCGCGGATCTGTTGGCGCAAGTGGAGCCGTTTGAGAAAGGTCGCGTAGCGAAGATTAAAGAGCGCCTCGAGCAAAATCTTGCACAACTATCCAAAGAGACGCAAGCGCAGACCGACCGCAACCGACTCGAGCAGGAGATGATCTATTATCTCGAGAAACTCGACATCACCGAGGAGAAAGTAAGGCTGACGAATCATATTAAGTACTTCCGCGAGACGCTCTCTTCTGACGGCAGTGGTGTGGGCAAAAAGCTCGGTTTCATCGCCCAAGAAATGGGTCGCGAGATCAACACCCTCGGCAGCAAATCCAACCAATCGGAGATGCAGATCCTCGTGGTAAAGATGAAAGATATCCTTGAGCAAATCAAAGAGCAAGTATTCAACGTGTTATGATATACATTTTCTGTGCGCCTTCGGGCAGTGGTAAATCGACGATGGTGAAGCATCTGCTCACCAAACATCCGGACCTCTTTGAACTCTCCGTCTCATGTACTACGCGTCCTCCGCGTGGTCAGGAAGTGCATGGCAAAGAGTATTACTTCATCTCCGTAGAGGAATTCCAGAAAAGGATAGAAAACGACGATTTCATCGAGTTTGAGCAGGTCTATGAAGGTCTCTACTACGGAACCCTCAAAGAGGAGATTGACCGTATTGAATCCGCTGGCAGAGAAGTGCTCTTTGACGTAGATGTGAAGGGAGGACTGAACCTGAAGCGCATCTTAGGCGACAAGGCCATCTCTATCTTCATCTGTCCGCCGTCTATCGAAGAGTTACGTCGTCGTCTGGAAGGCCGCGGAGACACCAGTCCGGAGATGATAGAGAAACGATTGGCTAAGGCAGAAGAGGAATTGTCCTATAAGCCGCAGTTCGACCGCGTCGTCGTAAACGACGACCTCAACCATGCATTTGAACAATTAGACGCCATCATCGATGAGAATTGGGATATACGGAGGTAGTTTCAATCCCGTACATTTCGGGCATGTGGGTTTGGCTAAATGGGTGGTAGAAAACACCGACTTGGACGAACTATGGTTGCTCGTGAGCCCTAATAACCCCTTGAAAGCAGCCGATTCGTTAGCTCCGGAGCAGGAACGCTTGGCGGCCGTGCGCGAGGCCATCAAAGACATACCCGGACTCAAAGCCTCCGACTTCGAGTTCTCCCTCCCGCGTCCGTCCTATACCGCCAACACTCTGCGCGAACTTCAGAAAGCCTACCCGCAACACGAGTTCACCCTCGTCATCGGCGAGGATAACTTAGCCATCTTCGATAAATGGCGGGAATACGAGTATATTATGGCGAACTATCGAATTTTCGTGTATCCCAGAACGTCCTCCCGTCAAACGGTAGGAGTGGCCTCTGCCGAGAAGGACTTAATAGCAGCGTCAGCGGTCAAGGAGCTCCGTCTCCTTAGTGAAGCGCCTTACTTTAACATCTCTTCTACAGAGATCCGCGCATCTCAGAACTGGAAATAGATGAATTCATCGGAAGTGAAGTTTCCCCAATAAACGATTGCCATTAGTACGCAGATATAGAGCAGTCTCCGCACCCATGTATGCGTTATTGTACGATGTAAAGCAAAACCGTGTTCTTCGTTTCGGTTGAGCCATTCTATCGCAAACATAAAGGTAATGGTAACCAGTAGCGGGATATATTCCCAACTATGCATCGTAAATGGTATCGCCTCACTATTAGGAATAATGATTCCGCTGAAATACTCCCATGCATCCGTTATATTCTCTGCGCGGAAGATGATCCATCCGATAACAACGAGCGCAAAGGTGGCGATCATCTGAAATATTTCTTTCCAAGAAGGAAGGATGCGATTTGCTGCGATTTGATCGGTATATTTGCGGTTCATGCCGAGAAGTATTAACGGCAAGAACAACAAAGCATGATAGGCGCCCCAAGCCAAGAACGTCCAATTCGCTCCATGCCAGAGGCCCGAGACGAGGAAGATAACGAATATATTACGAATAATTTTCGCTTTGCTAACGCGACTGCCACCTAATGGGATATAGATATAATCTCTAAACCAAGTAGTCAAAGATATATGCCAACGACGCCAAAATTCAGCTACATCTCTACTGAAATACGGGTTGTTGAAGTTGCGCATCAGCTTGATTCCGAATAACTTAGCCGTTCCAATGGCAATCTCTGAATATCCGGAGAAATCTCCGTAAATCTGAATGGTAAACAAGATGGCGGCCAATATTAAAGCACCACTACCTGCTACGTCGTGCTGCGCCCATACTTGATCTACATACGTGGCGCAATTATCCGCAATCACTATTTTCTTGAATAATCCCCATACTATCTGCCGAACGCCATCCATTCCTTGATCGTAACTGAATTTCCGGTTTGTCAGGAATTGCGGCAAGAGATTCGTAGCCCGTTCGATAGGCCCGGCAACGAGTTGCGGAAAGAAAGCGATATAAGCGAAGAATGCAATGATATCTTTTGTCGGCTCAATCTTCCGGCGATAGACATCAATGGAGTAGCTGAGCGCCTGGAAAGTATAGAAAGAAATACCGACAGGCAAGATGATGCGGATGAGCAAGCCCTCGGAGGGGATTCCGAATAACCGGCAGAACTCACCGGTGAAGAAATCATAGTATTTGAATGCGGCTAAGATGCCTACATTCAGCACGATATTGGCTGTAAGCCAAAATTTGCTTCTCTTGACGCTTGACTCCCGATGCTTTGCAATTAACAACCCGCTTCCCCATGAGCAAAAAGAAGTAAATGCGATGAGTATAAGGAATCTCCAGTCCCACCATCCGTAGAACACATAACTCGCTATAACCACGAATGCGTTTTGCAGACGTAGCTTGAGTGTCTCATTGATTTTCGCGTAACCGATTGCCCAATAGATAAGAAAGACAATAGGTAAAAAGAGTGCAAATTCAAAGGAGTTAAATAGCATATGTGTTATTTATGGAATTGAAGGAAACGCCAGTCACCGTTTGTATGTGTAGCGAGAAGATGCAAACCATTTTCTTCTGCGCAAGCGACTAAAACAGGGCAATCGGATTCATAGAATCCGCTTAGCCATAATTCTCCGCCTGCTACGAGATTTTCCGCGTACGCAGGCATATTTTCTATAAGGATGTTGCGATGAATATTCGCGAGGATAAGATGGTAGCCTCTCTCCGTGGGTTCCCCCCTAAAGGGAGGAACCGTACTTCCTAAGCGCACGTCTATCTCCACGTCGTTGAGGGCGGCATTCTCTTTGGTGTTCTCCACACTCTTGTCATCGATATCAATGGCCACAACTTCTTTCGCTCCCAGACGCTTGGCAAAGATGGCCAATACACCGGTTCCTGTACCGTGATCCAGCACATTTTTCCCCGATAGATTCGCAGCAACTAAACTGTTGATAAGCATCGAGGTCGTCTCATGATGCCCGGCTCCGAACGCGCAATGAGGGATGATCTTGATGCCTAACGGCAGTTCTTGCAAAGGGTGTTCCGCTTCCCACGTGGCATTCCAGTTCTCGTCCTCACACTCTTCAATTGTAAATTGAAAATTGAAAGATGTAAGGACTTCTGTAAGCGCCGAACGGTTCTCTTTTAACACCTCCGATTGAATATAATAGTCGTTGCCATCGATTGTTTCAACGCCTAAATCGAAGAGCTGCTGGTCAAACAAGTCCTTCTTCCACTCCTCCGCAAAATCCGTCTTAATATGCAATACGTGGTATTTCATACATCATACATCATACATCATACATCATACATGCCTCGCCCACGAGGTAGTTACTACCTCCGATAAAGATGGCATCTTCCGGTTGGGCGTGTTCCTGTGCATATCGGATGGCCTCTTTCGGGTCCTCCATCGCAATGCCTTTCTTGCCCCATAACGCAAGCATCTCTTGTGCACTGCGAGCGCGCTTGGTATTAGGTGTAGTGAAGATATAATGGTACTTCTCGCCTTTGGGCATTAGCCTCATCACGACATCGGTGTCTTTATCGTTTACCATGCCGAAGACGATCCATATATGCGGATTGGTCAACTCTTTGAGTTGCTGTGCTACGTACTGCAGTCCGTGACTGTTATGTCCTGTATCACAGATAGTTAGCGGTCTCTCGCATAAGGTCTCCCAACGTCCGCGTAATCCCGTCATACTACATAAATGAGCAAAGCCTTCTCGGATAGCTGAATTTGAAATTTGAAATTTGAAATTTGAAATCTTCAATGCTTTCAGCGCCACGTACGCTGTCTGCAGGTTATGCTCCTGATAGATGCCCTTGAGCTCGCACTCCGGTGCTTCGCGCAGCCGCACTTTACGCAAGTACCCGCACTGGTCCGCAAACCATATACGGCAATCCGTAGTCTCCGGTCCGTCACCTAAAATGCCACATTCTTGGGCACGTTCCAGGAACACATTCATTGTCTGCGGATGGGTTTCTCCAATGACGCAAGGTATGTTCGGCTTCATGATGCCGGCTTTCTCTTTAGCGATCTGTCGCAAGGTATTGCCGAGGAACTCTGTGTGGTCCAAACCGATATTGGTAATGACGCTCAAAAGGGGAGTCAGTACATTTGTACTGTCCAATCGTCCGCCAAGTCCAACTTCAACCACCGCTACATCTACTTGTCGCTTCACAAAGTACGCAAAAGCGAGGGCCGTCATGGTCTCGAAAAAAGACGGTTGAAGGGAATCCAAGAAGTCTTTGTTTTGCTCGATGAATTCGGTTATTTCTGCCTCTTCTATAGGCGCTCCGTTGATACGAATGCGTTCGGTGAGACTAACGAGATGCGGACTGGTGAAAAGGCCCACGCGTAAACCAGAAGCCTGCAGCGCAGCAGCTATCAGATGGCTTGTCGAACCCTTGCCGTTGGTACCCGCCACATGGATGGCGCGTAAGTGCTCATGCGGGTTACCGACATGCTCCATCAGCCGAAAGGTATTCTCCAACCCCGGCTTATACGCCGCCGCACCCACCATGTGAAATGGTGGACGTGCATTGTACAGATATTCTATGGCATCTTGGTAAGTGATAGCGTATAACAGTTATTTACCGATACAAAACTTACTGAAGATATTAGCAAGCACTTCCTGGTTGGTAATCTGGCCGGTTACTTCTCCGAGGGCGGAGAGGCAGTCCTGCAGATCCAGCGAGAGGAGTTCGCCCGAGAGGTTGGCGAGTAGTCCTTCTTGCACGCGGATGATGGCTTTGTGGGCACGCGAGACAGCTTCGTAATGGCGGGCATTGGAAAGCATCACAGCCGAGGTCTGCATCGATGCTTTCGCTATGCGAACCAACTCGCGCTTGAGGGGTTCTATCTCACCTTTCTTGGCGGAGATGGCAAGCCTACTTCCGTGGGTTTCTCCATGAAGGGAACAACCGTCTAAGAGATCGCTTTTATTGAGCACTTCTACAATCGTTCCCTTAACATCTTCAAGTTCCCCTCCCTTTAGGGATGGGTTAGAGGTAGGCTCCCCTACATGCACAATAATCTGTGCATTTTCTGCCGCACGAAGGCTCCGCTCGATGCCCATATTTTCCAACGTGTCGGAAGTCTCGCGCAGTCCGGCTGTGTCGATGAGACGGAAGAGAATGCCGTCGAGTACCAAGGTGTCTTCTATCGTGTCGCGCGTGGTACCTTGTATATCGCTCACTATCGCGCGCTGCTCGCCTAAGAGGGCGTTGAGAAGCGTGGACTTGCCCACATTTGGTGCACCTACTATCGCCACAGGAATGCCGTGACGGATGGCGTTGCCTGTGCGGAAGGACGAGAGCAGAGATTGTAACTTCTGCTCGATTTCATCGGCTAATTGCGTCAGTTCCGAGCGGTCCGCGAACTCTAACTCCTCATGGTCCGCAAAGTCCAGTTCCAGTTCAATGAGGGACGTGAAATGCAATAAGCGTTCGCGAAGTGCATTCAGTTCATTGGAGACCGAGCCGCGTAACTGACTCAGCGCCAAGTCTTTCTCGGCTCTCGACTGCGCAGCAATAAGGTCTGCCACCGCCTCCGCTTGCGTGAGGTCCATCTTAGCGTTCAGGAACGCACGGCGGGTGAACTCACCGGGTTCGGCAGCCTTACAACCCGCGTCGATGAGCCATCTGAGCAACTCCTGCTGGATGAACAGGCTGCCGTGACATGCGATCTCCACCGTGTCCTCGCCCGTGAAGGAATGCGGGGCGCGGAAGACGGAGCAGAGGACCTCGTCCAGTACCTCTTTTTCCCGTTGAATACGGCCGAAATGGATGGTATTCGTTTGTGCGGAGGCCAGAGATGTACGACCGACAAACAGGCTGTCCACAATAGGGATAGCTTGCTCGCCCGAGACGCGGATGACGGCTATGCCGCCTACTCCGTAGGCCGTTGATATCGCACAGATAGTCTGCATAAGCTCAAAAATCGAGCGCAAAGGTACACTTTTTTTTGCATATATCAAAATATTTTTGTACTTTTGCACCCGATTTTAATTTGGTGTATTGTGCGCATACATGTACGCGGACATATTTTGGTGTGCTTATTCCTACTCTGCTCGATGGCGGCGTGGGGGCAGACGCGTAGGGTTGCCAGCCAAGAAGCGGGCAGCGGTGCGCTGGGCTCTTTTACGAGTTCATCGCATTCCCACAATCATAGCGATACTAACACCAAGCCGTACGAGCCTCCTGTTGATTCCGCCAGACGGGATAGCCTGCGCAAACGGCCTATAAAGATGAAGAACAGCTTAGCCTACCCTGTGCATTACCAATCGAAGGACTCCATGGTGATGACGCAAGGCGGAAATGCCTATCTGCACGGTAGCGGTGAGTTGAAATACGAGTCGATGGAGTTGACCTCCGATTACATCCGCATGAACATCGACAGCAGTCAGATTTTCGCGCAAGGCGTATATGATAGTATCAATGAGGAATGGAGCGGAAAGCCGGTGTTCAATGACGGCAAGGACAAATACGAGACGAATGAGATCACCTATAATCTCAAGACGCAGAAGGGTTTCATCCGTCACGTAGTGACCCAGCAAGGTGAGGGATACATCATCGCGGATAAGACGAAGAAGCTGCAGAACAATGAGTTGATGATGGGTGGCGGCATGTACACCACTTGCGATAATCATGACCATCCGCATTTCTATCTGAAGATGACCAAGGCGAAAGTCAAACCGGGCGATTATATCGCTACGGGTCCCGCCTATATGGTGGTGGGTGACGTGCCGTTGCCGTTAGCCATTCCCTTCGGTTTCTTCCCCTTTACAAACAAATACTCGAGTGGTCTGATCATGCCGAACTTCGGTGACGACTATAGTCGCGGATTATACATCAACGGACTCGGTTATTACTTCGCTATCTGCGATTATCTGGACTTGCAGATCTTAGCGGACGTCTATACGCGCGGCACATGGGCCATCCGAGCGCAAAGTAAGTATATATGGAGGTATCATTTCTCCGGAAGTTTGAATATCAGTTATCGTAATGATGTGACAAGCGAGAAAGGTCTGCCGGATTACGCAGCGAACAAGAACTTCCAGATTCAATGGACGCACTCGCAAGACTCGAAATCCAATCCCTATAGCACTTTCTCGGCAAGCGTCAACTTCTCTACGAGTGGATACAGCCGCAGTAATATCAACGGTTATTACAATCCGGATCTTTATTCAGAGAACACGAAGAGCAGTAGTATCAGTTATACCCAGCGCTTCCCGGATAGCCCATGGAGTTTGAGTTTGTCTGCCAGCCTGACGCAACGTACAAAAGACTCCACGATCACCCTCACCGCTCCTCAATTAGCGGTGAACATGAGTAGTATATACCCCTTCAAGGAAATACGGCAGAAGAACCTGAAACGCAAGGGATTAGTGGGCGGCAAGGAGAAATGGTACGAGAAGATCAAGATCAGTTACTCGATGGACGGTCGCATCAGTGCCAATAACATGAAGGAGAGTTATTTCGCCAAGTCGAACTTCCTCAAGGATTGGCAGACAGGTATCAAGCATACTCTACCTATCAACGCCAGCTTCATGCTATTCAAATACCTGAGTGTGACGCCGACCATCAGCATGACGGATCGTATGTATTTCCAGCGTATTGACCGGAACTGGAATGAGGTGGAAAATCAAATTCAGATGGATACCACGACGGGCTTCTATAACGTCTTCGATTTCAACGTAGGACTGAGTATGAGCACGAAGATCTACGGATTCTACACGCCGCTCAAGAGCCTGTTCCCGAATAGCAAGGTAGAGAAATTCCGTCATGTGATCACGCCGCACATCAGCATGAGTTATCACCCGGATTTCAGTACGCCGGGTTGGGGTTACTACGGCCGCTACGATGAACCGGTAGTAAAAAACGGAGACACCACGATGGTGACGCAAGTCTATTCGCGTTTCCCGAACGGCATGTACGGAAATGCGCCGCGAGGGACATCGGCGACGCTGAGTTTCGGCGTTGCGAACAACCTTGAGATGAAGATCGTCAACAAGGAAGACACCACCGGTGAGCATCCGTATAAAGTGGTGAGTCTGATTGATAACTTCAGTATTGACGGAGGCTATAACTTCGCAGCAGATTCCATGAACTGGAGTCTCTTCCAAGTGAACCTGCGTCTGAAATTCCCGAAGTTGAACAACTACAGTCTAAACCTCTCTACGGCCCTCGACCCGTATATGTATCAGTTGAATGCCTCCGGCGTGCCGGTGCGCACCAATAAGCAGTACTGGCATAACGGACGCTTCCCGCACTGGAGTGGTCTGAGATGGAGTTTCAACTACACCATCAGCAATCAGACCATCAAAAAATGGAAGGAGGCCATTCAAAAACGGCAAGGCAAACAGCCAGATGGCAAGGGGTCGAAAGGCGGCACCGACCAAGCAGACCTGAGTACACTATCGCATAACGAAGACGGTACTGACAAGAATGGCAAGTTGAATAGCGGTAAGCATGAAGAGGTGGAAGACGGCTATGTATGGACAGAAATACCGTGGAGTATCACGCTCAACTACTCCTTAGCCTACACTGCCGGTAGTCAATTCGATTACAACAAGATGTACTACAAGATGGTCTTCACCAACAACCTGAGCCTGAGCGGTACGTTAGGTCTTGGCAAGGGATGGAAAGTGAGTGCGAGCATGAGTTATGATTTCGATCATATGAAGTTGACCAGTTGTACATTCAACGTAAGCCGAGACCTGCATTGCTGGAGTATGTCGGCAAGTATCAACCCTATTGGTCCGTTTAAGAGTTATAACTTCCACATAGGCGTTAACGCTTCTATTTTGAGTGAACTCAAATACGATAAGAACAGCAACCAGTCAACGAACGGTCGCGTAGAATGGTGGTAATAAAATTAAATTATTATGATAGAAAATTTGAAAGTAGTAAAAGCCACGTACGAGTTGTATATCAACGGCGAGGGTGGCAAAGAAGAACTGATGGAGAAAGCTACGGAGGAAGCTCCGTTAGTATGGTGCCACGGTGAAGGAATGATGCTTCCTGCCTTTGAGGCTGCGATGAACGGCAAAGAGGTAGGTGACACCTTTGACTTTGTGCTTAAGGCCGAAGACGCCTATGGCGAGTATATCCCGGAAGGACTGCAAGAGTTACCGAAGAAGATGTTCTTCAACGGTGACGGAGAGTTTGACTCCGAGCGCGTATATGTAGGAGCTATCGTACCCATGACAACCGTTGACGGACAAGTAGTCAAAGCGCAGGTATGCGAGATCACCGACGAGACCGTCACCATCGACCTCAACCATCCGTACGCGGGAGAAGATCTCCATTTCATCGGAAAAATCCTGGAGATCCGTGACGTGACGGAAGGCGAGCTCAAAGCCATCCGAACTCCGCATCACTGCGGTAAATGCCACGGGCATTGCGGGCAAGATAGTTGCGAGAGTTGCGAAAAAGATTGTAATAACTGCAAATAAATAAAATCAAACTATGGCGAATATTGTGGCGATAGTGGGACGTCCCAATGTCGGGAAATCGACCCTTTTTAACCGTCTTACGGGTACTCGTAGGGCGATAGTGAATAATACGGCAGGTACGACGCGTGACCGTCAGTACGGCAAGGCCGAATGGTGCGGACGCGAGTTCAGCGTGATTGACACCGGAGGATGGGTAGTCAACAGCGATGACACCTTTGAGAGCGAGATCAACCGTCAGGTAAACCTCGCTATCCGCGAAGCGGATGTAGTGATGCTTGTGGTGGATGTGAACGAAGGTGTGACGCAGTTCGACACCGAAGTAGCGCACCTACTCCGTCAGGCAAAGAAACCGACCATCCTCTGTGTGAACAAGGTAGATACCTTTGAGAACCAATACGGAGCGGCAGAGTTCTACAAACTCGGTCTGGGCGAACCGTTTATCTTATCCGCAGAGAACGGTTTGGGAACGGGCGACCTGCTGGACGAGGTAGTCAGTCGTTTCCGTAAGGAAGATGACAGCGATGAGACATTGGAGGAGTTACCGCGCTTCGCGATTGTAGGTCGTCCAAATGCCGGCAAATCAAGTATTCTGAACGCTTTCATCGGGGAAGAACGCACCATTGTAACAGAGATTGCAGGTACTACGCGTGATAGTATTTACACGCGTTACAACAAGTTCGGCAAGGATTTTTACCTCGTGGACACTGCCGGTATTCGCAAGAAAGCGAAAGTAACGGAGGATCTGGAGTACTACTCGGTTGTCCGCTCCATCCGCGCAATAGAGAACAGCGATGTATGTATCCTCATGATCGACGCTACACGAGGCATCGAGGCGCAGGACCTTAATATCTACTCGTTGATCCAGAAGAACAAGAAAGGGCTGGTCGTTTGCGTGAATAAATGGGACCTCGTGGAGAGCAAGACCAATGCGGATATCAAGGCTTTTGAGAGCGCTATTCGTGAGCGCATTGCGCCGTTTACGGACTTCCCGATCATCTTCACCAGTGCGCTTACCAAGCAGCGCATATTCAAAGTGGTAGAAACGGCTCTCCATGTGTATGAGAATAAGAACAAGAAGATACCTACCGCCCAACTCAACGAGAAATTCCTTCCGTTGATCGAGAACTATCCCCCACCCGCTTGGAAGGGCAAATATATCAAGATCAAGTATTGTACGCAGCTGCCGAACACGCAGATTCCTACCTTCGTCTTCTTCGCCAACCTGCCGCAGTATGTGAAAGAGCCGTACCGTCGTTTCTTGGAGAACAAGTTACGCGAGTGGTGGGATTTTGAAGGCACACCGGTACAGTTATTTATCCGCGCTAAGTAACGGATATTAAGAAAAAGTGTACTTTTTGCATTATTATTGCCAAATATTTGCATAAATGCAAAAAAAGTAGTAATTTTGCGCGCCGTTTTTGAGGGATGAAGATCATCGGTTTTATATATCACGACGGGAGCAATGAGATTGTGCTGAAAGGCGACTCGTGCTTGCTGAATGGTCGTAAGCCGCTATTCATGCCCGAATGGACCAAGGAGTTAGGCGTAACGGAGTGCCTCATCCTACGTGTGAGTCGCTTGGGCAAAGAGATTGGATTGAAATTCGCGGACCGTTACTACGACGCCGTGGCTCCCGGAGCAGACTTCATCGCTATGGATATTGCGCGCGAGGCGCAACAGAGCGGTAAGCCTTGGACTAAAGCGCTGGCCTTTGACTACTCTCTCGCGATAGGAGAATGGATGAACAATGATGAAATGAGCGCAACTCCGTTGCTCAATGATGAACTGATCATATCCCCGGAAGAGGCAATCGTAGAGGCCAGTAAGTTGATGACTCTTCGGCAAGGGGATTTGATTTATATCCAGCGTCGGCAAGTCCCGCGGCCGGTACACAACGAAGAGATTATCCGCGTGGAGATAGACGGAGAAGAGAAATTATACTGCAAGATTAAATGAGAAAAATTCTATCTATATTACTATGCATGGCATTATGCCTTCCGCTGACTGCGGGTATTCATTCGTATACCGAGCAGTCTGTGCTGAGCAGCGGCCATTGGGTGAAGATCCGCGTGAGCGAGAGCGGTATATGCCGTATGTCGTTTGGCGAACTTCGCAACGCGGGTATCGAGCCTACCCAATTGCGCGTATTCGGATACGGAGGTGCAATGCTCACGCAGGATTTCTCTAAGGAGAAGATAGATGATCTGCCGCAAGTGCCGGTATATGTAGGAAACGATTTCGTGCTTTTCTATGTACAAGGCCCGATCAGTTGGCGCTATACGGGTTCTCGCTTCGCACATACTCGGAACACCTATTCGGATTACGGCTATTATTTGCTGAGCGATAATGTAGGCGAACTTTTATCTCCGGCGGAAGCAGAGGTTCCGACCGGTACGCCCGTAGATGTCACTACCTACTCCGCGTATTACCTACATGAGAAAGACTCCCTGAACCTGATTGACCGAAGCGGCATTTCCGGTGGCGGTCGTGAGTTCTACGGCGAGCAGTTTAACCCGAATCAGAAACGTTCATTCTCTTTCTCCACGCCGAATGCAGTAGAGGGCGAGCAGAGTCGCGCATACATAGATGTTGCCGGTTATTCAAAGATCAATTCCTCTTTCCGCTACGTTTTCAACGGCAGCAGCGGTAGTATGTCGATTAAGCCGTATAGCGATTTCTATACGATGGCATGTACCAATGCGGTCTCCTGCCTTGCGACTACCGTAGCTGAGACGCAGCAGGTTCAGTTGACCTTTAACAACAGTACCGCAGGCGCCTTAGGATGGTTGAACTACATTGAGATAACCACGCCTACGCTGCTGAAGATGCAGGGGAGTTGGTTGCCTGTTCGCACTACCGCTAACAACTATTACAATACACCCGTTCGTTTCCACCTGAGTGACGCTACGGCAAGCACGCAAGTATGGGATGTGACAGACCTGAATGCCATCAAGCGCATGCCTACCACGCAATCGGGCGACACCATAGTATGGATTGGTTCGCAAGCAAGCGGTGTACGCGAGTACGTTGCTTTCAATCCTCAGGGTACAAAATGGGTAAGCGCACAGGTTGTAGGTAATGTAGCTAACCAGAACTTGCATAGCCTGAAGAATATCGATTACGTCATCATCTGTCCTGAGGGATACGAAGAGGTCTCTACGCGTTTAGCAAAGGCGCATGAGGCGAGAGAAGGTATCACCTGGGCCGTTGTAACCGACCAGCAGGTATATAATGAGTTCTCTTCCGGTACGCCGGATGCCACTGCTTACCGCTGGTTGATGAAGATGTTATACGACCGCGCAGACGGCGTGAACGCCAAACCGCGTTGGTTACTGCTGATGGGGCATGGTACATTCGACAACCGTAAGTTATTGCCGAACTCCGGCAAGGCACTGCTACTTACTTATGAGGCGGTAAACTCCGTCAATGAGGTGAATGCCTACGCGACGGATGACTACTTCGGCTTTCTGGACGACGATGAGGGGATATCCGACACCACGGGTCGCATGGACATCGGCGTGGGACGTCTGCCGTTTGATAACCTGACGGAAGCGCAGACGATGGTCGATAAGTTGATTCGATATATCAACAATGAGCAGACCGGTAAATGGAAGAACCAGTTAGTCTTCCTAGCTGATGACGGCGAGGGAGGTACGCATACGGAGACCTCGGAAGTGAGTGCCGAGCGCGTACGACTGAAGAATCCGGATTTTGTTGTTAATAAGATTTTCCTGGACGCTTATCCGCAAGAGGTGAATGCCAGCGGCGAGAGCTATCCGTTAGCCAAGAACCGCGTAGCTAACCTGCTCAAGAGCGGTGTGCTCTTCTTCGACTACTCCGGTCACGGCGGATATAACGCCATCACGAATGAGTCTATTCTCAATCTGAAAGAGATAGAGAGCATGCGAAATGAGAATCAGGCATTCTGGTTATTCGCCACCTGTAATTTCGCGCAGTGCGATGCCGGTAAGCGTTGTGCAGCCGAGGCAGCAGTGCTGAATCCGAACGGCGGTGCGATAGGTATCTTAGCCGCTACGCGTACTGTCTATGCAACGCAGAACACCAACCTTAACCGCAGTGTATGCGATACTCTCTTTGGTCACCGCAATCCATACCATTATGATATGACCTTAGGCGAAGCAATTGCGATTGGAAAGAATAATCTGGGCTCGGATATGAATAAGTTGCCCTATGTGCTATTAGGTGACCCTGCGATGCGGATGAACTACCCGACGGAATATCAGGTACAAACGACAACCACGATAGACACTCTCAATGCTTTGAGTGTACAGCACGTAGAGGGTCAGATTATTGATGAGGATGCATTAGTAGTCGAGGATTTTAACGGAAAAGTGGATATCACTATCTACGATAAGATTCAATCTATCCCGACGCGCGATAATGATAACGTAGGCGGAGATGCAAAAGTAGTAAGCTATAAAGACTATACGAATACGCTTTTCTCCGGTTCCACCGAGGTAAAAGAGGGACGATTTGAATACACCTTCATGGTGCCGAAAGATATCCGCTATAACTATGGCAACGGTCGCATTGTCTATTATGCCCGTACGGCGGATAGTCTGGAGACCGCGGAGGCGGTAGGCCATTTCGAGGACTTTGTGATTGGTGGAACAAGTAGTATACTGACGACCGATACAACAGGACCGGAGATGCAGATCTATCTCAATACGCCTGCCTTCAAGGATGGCGATAAGACATATGCTACGCCGCGCTTCTTCGCGCAGTTGAGAGACTCCAGTGGTATCAATACTGCCGGCGCAGGTATCGGGCATGACTTACTGCTCATCGTAGATGATGATGCTAAGCAGATTTATTCGCTCAACGAGTATTTCACGGCGGAGAACAACAGCTATCAGGCAGGACAAGTAAGTTACCTAATGGAGGAATTGTCCAACGGCGCGCACAGCCTTACTTTCCGCGCATGGGATCTGCTGAATAATAGTACTACACAAACACTTAACTTCATTGTAGAAGCAGGTCTTGATCCGTCTATCTACTCTGTAACTACCTACCCCAACCCAGTACAGGCAGCGGGTGTAGTCAATTTACTTGTCAATTACGACCAGCCGGATGAACTGATCCAAACGGAGGTTTATCTGTATAATACGGCCGGTCAACTTATATGGAGTCATACACAGAATAATCCGGACCAGGTAGCAATCAACTTGGGGCAAATGGGATTGCACGCAGGTATCTATATTTATAGCGTGCGTATAAAATCGGCCACAAGCGGATACAGCATATCTTCCGGCAAAATCATCGTAACAAAATAATGCCTATGGTATATATCGCTTGAATTTAAAGAAAGAAACTAATTACAAAACATTATAAACAACACAAATGAAAAAGATTTTAATTTCTCTCGCAGCAGTATTGTGCGTCTCGTTGAGCGCTCGTGCTGTGGACGAAACAATGAACCCGCTGATCACAGCGATGCCATCCCTCTCTATCGCGCCTGATGCACGTGCAGCCGGTATGGGTGACGTCGGTGTATCTACGGATGCAGACTTTAATTCTCAATTCTGGAACCCGTCTAAGTACGCTTACATGTACTCCAAGGGTGGGATCACTGCTAACTACACGCCGTGGTTGCGTAAATTGGTAGGGGATATCGACTTGGCTTACCTCGCAGGTTTCTATAACTTCGGTGACCTCGGTGGTGGTATCGGTGCCAGCTTCACCTATTTCTCTATGGGTGATGTGTCTCTAACGGATGGCAATAACGATATTATCGGTAATGTACGTCCTAACGAGTGGGCGCTCGACCTGAGTTATTTCCGTAAGTTGCATGAGTATGTATCGATGAGCGTTGCTGTTCGTTTCCTCTATTCGGATCTGAACAATGGTATGAATGCCTCTACTTCCGGTGGCGTTGAGTATCACGCAGCTTGGACGATGGCCGCAGACATCGGTTTGTACTATCGTCAGCCGATTGAGTTACCAATGGGTACCAGCCATTTTGCATTAGGTTTCACATTGAAGAATCTGGGTGGCAAGATGTCGTATGCTCCGGACCGCAGTAACTTCATCCCTGCAAGCATGAATATCGGTGTAACATATGAGTTGCCGTGCGATAAATACAACTTCCTGACCTTTACCCTCGAGACCAACAAGATGCTTGTTCCGAGCCGTATTTCGAAGTTTGCTCCGGATCAGACCACGCAGCAGTACACTGAAGAGCAGTACTCGCAGATCAACTCCGCTAAGGGTTGGTTCCAGTCCTTCGCTGACGCTCCGGGTGGCTCTAAAGAAGAGTTCAACGAGGTTCGCTGGGGTGCAGGTATCGAGTATTCATACAACAAGCAGTTCTTCGCTCGTGCCGGTTACAGCTATGAAAACTACTACAAAGGTAACCGTAACTACGTTACCTTCGGTGCCGGTTTCCACCTCTCTATTGTGACCTTGGATGTATCGTACTGCGTAGGTTTGGCTTCTACCAACCCGCTGGATCAGACGATGCGTTTCTCGCTGGGCTTCGACCTCGCGGGCATCAAGGATCTTGTCAACAACAAGAAGAATAAATAATCCCACCTATGCGTATAGGTTTTGGATACGACGTGCATCAGTTCTCCCCTGACCGCAAATTGTGGTTAGGGGGAATTGAGGTGCCGTGCGAGCGTGGTCTGTTAGGCCACTCGGATGCGGACGTCGTTATCCATGCGCTGTGCGACGCTATTCTGGGTGCCGCCGCTATGCGCGATATAGGTTATCATTTTCCGGACACGCAAGGCAACGAATACGAGGGTATCGACTCGAAGATACTTCTTCGCCGTGTGATGGTGATGATTCGTGAGGCTGGGTACGAGTTAGGTAATTGTGACATCACTATCTGTGCACAAGCGCCGAAACTCAATCCGTTTATCCCTGCTATGCAGGAGTGTCTGGCTCGGGTGATGGGTGTGCAACCCAACCAAGTAAGTCTCAAAGCTACGACAACCGAGCACCTCGGGTTCGTAGGACGAGAAGAAGGGATTGCAGCAAATGCGGTCGCATTGCTGATTTAAGATTGGAGATTTAAGATTGAAGATTTTCTTCCTTTCTATATCACTCTCCTTGCTCGCTAACTTATTTCAAGTAGGCGGCAATCCGCATGTAGTCTATCAAGAGGGCCCGTACGAACGGGTTGCCTTAACGGACAGCGCCTCTATGGAGGTGTATCAAGGAGCGGACTCTATTCTCGTGGTGATGACTGTCTGCGCGCCGCAGTGTTCTTCTTGCGCGCGTGTATATAATAAGGAGTGGCAGCTGATTGCATCGCCGCAGTCCCCTACTCCGTCTATCTTCCCGCTGGCCACTATCGAGAACGGCCGCATCGTTTGGAAAGACAACGATACTTGGGAATACTAATATGGAGTTACCAATCTACCTTGTAGGATATATGGGTGCGGGGAAAACCACCGCAGGACGTCTGCTGGCCGAGAAACTCGGTTGGCATTTTGTGGATTTAGACGAGGCGTTTGAGCATATACATGGGTATACGACGGCTGAGTATATTCGTCAGTTCGGATTGGAAGACTTTCGTAAGAAAGAGAAATACGTAGTAGAAGATCTGGCGGACCAGATACCATATGAGCATGTGATTTACGCTACCGGAGGCGGTTATCCGTGTTGGGAAGATAATATGGAGTGTCTACGGGAGTTAGGCACCAGCATATACCTGCGTTGGAAACCCGAACATCTAGCGAAGCGTCTTAGTCTGACGGACCTCAGCGAACGGCCTATACTACAAGGCAAGACGGAAGAAGAGTTGCTGGCGTTTATTGCGCCACAATTAGAAGCACGTGAACCGTTCTACAGTCAGGCTCACCATATATTAGATGTCGAGGTATGCGATGAGCAATCCGATGAACGGATTGCAGAAGAGCTATTTCGCTTGATACGCGAGCGCGTATAATTTCATCTGTTTTAGCATAGCAGCAATGCCATTACTGCGCGTGGGGCTAAGGTGCTCCCGCAGGCCTATCCTATCAATAAAATAGAGGTCGGCTTTCAGTATTTCCTCCGGCGTATGGCCGCTAAGCACATTCAGGAGTAGCACTACTATACCTTGTACCAGTAGGGCATCGGAATCGCCAGTGAAGATAATATTACCCTCCTCCATCTTCGCCGTGAGCCACACATTGGACTGACAACCGTCTATGAGGTTGGCTTTCGTCTTATCGGCCTCCGGCATCGGGTGCTTTTTCAACTCCTTACCGTAATCGACAAGGAGTTGGTAACGCCCCATCCAGTCATCGAAGAGTTCAAACTCCTCTATGATCTCATCCTGTATCTCATTGATGGATTTCGCCATTCTCAAAGAACCATTTCTTACCGGGATAGAGTTCCGGCCAGTGGGTATTATGCGTAGACATCAGCACGGTGATTCCGGCTTGACTGATGGAATAGAGCAAGTCCATAATCTCACGACCAGTCTCTGAGTCAAGGTTACCGGTAGGCTCATCCGCAAGGATCATCTCCGGCGAGTTAAGAAGGGCACGAGCGATGACCACACGTTGCTGCTCTCCTCCTGAGAGTTCATAGGGTTTCTTATAGGCCTTCGTCTCCATGCCGACCTGCTTGAGCACTTCGGTCACATGATCCGCCATGAGTTTCTTATCCTTCCATCCCGTGGCACGCAGCACAAAGAGGAGGTTCTCCTCTACCGAGCGATCGGTGAGCAACTTATAATCCTGGAAGATGATACCTAAGCGGCGACGGAGATAAGGCAGTTTACGGCGACGGATGGAGCACATATCGTACTCCAGCACTTTCGCTTCGCCGGCCGTGATAGGCAAGGCGCCATAGATCGTCTTCATCAACGAAGATTTACCGCTACCTACTTTTCCGAGCAGGTAGATCATCTCTCCGCTCTCTACGTGCAGATTGACGTCATGCAGCACGATCTGCTCTGCCTGACGGATCTCAACGTCTTTATATTCAATGAGTTCAGCCATCTTATTCGTCCATTTTTTCCTCTATCTCCGCTAACTGCTTCTTGAGGTCGTCAATCTTCTTCTGCATAGCATCAAGCAACTTGTTGGCTGTCTTGGATTTAGCGGTAAAGAAGAGGATGTTATTCTCCGCTGTCTTAATCTCCTGCTGGAGGCGCTCCTTGATTCTACGGGCATTCTCGCCACCGGTAGCTTTGATCTTCTCGGCACGGGCTTTCATGCGTTCCTCACGCGCTTTAACGCGTTCGAGATACTCTTTATGTTGTTGCTCGCGCTCTTTACGACGTGCGCGAAGCTCATGGAAGAACTCGGTCTTGGCTTTGAAGAAATGATCGCACTCCGCGCGGTACTCTTCGTAGATAGATTGGTTGAATTTCTTCGGAGCGAAACCTATCTTACGCCACTCAGCTTGCAGCTGTTGTACCTGCTCGGTTGCTTCTTCGCATTGCTTGAGTGTCCATGCTTTTACGTCCTCCGGAATGAGGGCTTTGAGCTTATCGATGATGGCGCGCTTCGCCTCGAGGTTCTCTTTCTCCTTGGAGTGAATGCGGTCGAAATACTCCTGGTGCTTCTTATTGATAGCCGTTGATGCCTCTTTGAAGCGGTTCCAGAGGTCCTCACGCAACTCACGCGCAACAGGTCCTACTTCCGCCCACTCGTCATGGAGTTGCTGGAGCGCACGGGAAGCCTCAACGATATTCTCGCTCTTCTGTAATTTCTCGGCAGCTTCACAGAGTTTGGTCTTCAGTTCCAGATTTTTCTTGAAATCCAAATCGCGCAACTCGATGTTAATCTTCACGAGGTCATAGAACTGCTCTTGGTATTTCTGATAGGCTTTGCGCAACTCCTGCACACGCGTAGCGGGCACTTCGCCAATCTTCTTCCACTCCGCCTGCAACTCACGCATACGCTGGAGATTCGCCATCACGCCATCCGTTTCGCCTTCGGCGAGAGCCTTCATCTCCTCGAGGATAGCCTGCTTACGAGCGAGGTTAGATTCCAACTCCTCGTTAAGTTTCGCAGCCGCCTGAGCGCGCTTGACCTTATATTCCGCCAGCACGGCCTTGAACTGCTCCTCGAGTTCTGCACTCGCTTGCTCAGCTCCTTCTGCCACCTCTTCCGCTTCGCGGTAGAACTGCGTCTTAATGTGATCCACCTGGTCCTTCACTGCCGTAACATCCTGGTCGAGCAAGGCCTTCAATTCCTCAATAAGTTCTTGTCGTGTATTTGCCATAACAATCAATTTGCACAAATTTGCGTGCAAATTTACTACAAAAAAATGACATACGCAAAATTTTCGGAGAAAATAATCGTTTGAGCTTGCGAAATAAGACGTTTTTAACGAAAAAAGAGCCCAACAAGGACCCTTTCTTTGCGGAGAGTGAGGGATTCG
>DBYL01000027.1:26942-49242 GCA_002309835.1 Bacteroidales bacterium UBA1187 | reverse complement strand
TCGACCACTCAGTCAACTCTCCTCGCTCTTTCCATCGAAAAAGCGTGCAAAGGTACTGCTTTTTTTCGAATTGTGCAAATAAATTCGCAAAAAAACTTACTTTGCCTTAATTTTATCAAAGCCGGAACCAAAGACACCACGAACGTCAGCAATGGAGACGAGAGCATTCGGGTCTATTGAATGTACCAAGCTCATTACTAACGAGCTCTCAGGTTTGCGCACGAGCACGGAGATGACTTTGACGGGTTGCTGCGAGTACCAACCTGTTCCATCTAAGACAGTGACGCCTCGATTGACGGTGGTATTGATCGCTGTCGCTATCTCGTCATACTTAGCCGAATAAATGAGGATGTGGACAGAGCGATGCATGCGCGTCATGATCCAATCGACAGCGAGCGTGTAGGAGACAGTCATACATACACCATAGAGCACTCGCTTGATATGCAGATATGTGTCATTACCGCCCTCTGCCACCATGCTATTCGGCAGCGGTAAGAAAAAGGCAGAAGCGATGATGAGGATATCACATAGCAGCATTATATTGCCCAGCGAGATATCTCGGTAGTGATTGACAATCATCGCTACGATGTCGGTACCACCGGAAGAGCCGTTGACGAGAAGCACGCATCCCAGACTGAGACCGAAGACAAATCCACCGATGATGGCGCCCAGCCAAGGGTCAGCGATGATGGGTTCGGGTAAGATAGGAATGATTCGATACCAAATCGTGATAGCCGCTACGCCTACCATCGTGCGGATACAGAACCGCCAACCTACAGTAAGACATGCTATGAGGAGTAAGATGGCATTGAAGACGAAGGTCGTCAGCCACACAGGGATAGCACCTCCGTACTCGGGGAAGAGCGAAGGGAAGAGGCCACCTGTGACATAATAGATGGCTGAACAGATACCCGTCAAACCACCTCCGACGAAAGCGTGCGGCAGGAGCACCCAGTTCACCATCAACGCCATCGGAGCGATTCCGATAATGATGATTAGGTAGTCAAAAACCGTGCGCACCAGCGATTTCTGCGCAGCGTTATGCGGGTTTACAAAAGAACTATAACGTAACATCTATTGGTTGACGATTAGACGATTGACGATTGGATTATTCAGCGCCCGGATGAGACGGGGTCAAAGCCTTGACCGAACACACCACGTACCTGACTCTGGCTTACAAAAGCATTGGGGTCTATTGCCCGTACCAGACGGAAGATGGTAGCCGACTCATACGAACGGGCGATGCATGTTACCACTTTCATGGGTTGTTTGTTATATCCCCCTTCCGCCTCAAGGAATGTACATCCACGATGCGCCTGCGTAATGATAGCCTCTGCTATCTCGTCGGGTTTCTGCGTGAAGATCATGAATTGCACCGACTGCCGCATGCGATTCATCACCCAATCCACTGCCGTTGAGGCCATAAAGGTGTAAGTGAGACCGAATAGAATCTTTTCTATTGCGCCTTGCATGCCAGCTGCTTGTATCGTCGGCAAGAAGAAAGCCGAAGAAATGACTGTCATATCTGCAAATAGCAACACGCGCCCCATCGGTAGATGATGGTACTTATTGACAATCATCGCGATGATATCCGTACCACCGGTAGAACCGTTATTGAGGAAGCATATGCCCAAAAAACAACCTGTAAACAGGCCACCGATAACTACCGCCATGAAAGGATCCGTGAGAAGCGGCACTTCCGCAATGGGAATGAGTTTCAGCCAGATAGTAAGCCACATCACCCCCCAGATAGTACGGAGAGCATAACGCCAGCCCACCGTAATAGCAGCGAGGATAAGCAGCAGAATATTGATTAGTGCGGTACTCAGCCAGATGGGCACGTAGGTATTCGTCGCGAAATAGATAATTTCGCACAGACCGGTCACGCCACCTCCTACGATCGCATGCGGCACCAATAACTGGTTAACCGCCAGTGCGTAAGGAATAGTGCTGAGGATGATCAGCAGAAACTCCTTGAGCGTGATCCATGGTAGCGCACGATAGTACTGCTGAAGATGGTCACGCAGATGAGTGATTTGTTCTTTTCTCTTTCCCATCAGAAACGAGCTACTAAGTTACGATCACCGAAGCCGTTATCCACACGTCCTACAGGACACCAGAACTTGGTCTGTGCCACCCACGCCGTCGGATAAGCAGCCTGCTTACGGCTATACGGGTGCGTCCATTCGTCCGCTACCACCTCGTACTCAGGGTGCGGCGCATTGAGCAGGACATTATCGAGTTTATCTGCCTTGCCGGATTCTACATCCGCTATCTCCTGACGGATCTGCAGCAGTACGTCGCAGAAACGGTCGATCTCTGCGAGGGACTCGGACTCGGTAGGCTCTACCATGAGTGTGCCGTGAACCGGGAAAGAGAGCGTCGGCGCGTGATAGCCGTAGTCCATCAGACGTTTGGCGATATCCGCCTCGGTGATGCCAATAGCGTGGAACTGGCGGCAGTCGAGAATGAGTTCATGGCCTACTCTACCCGTAGCACCGGTATAGACGATGCCATAAGCATCCTTGAGACGCAGCGCCATATAGTTGGCCGAGAGGATTGCTGCAGCCGTAGCATGACGCAGGCCGGCAGCTCCCATCATCGCGATGTAACCCCATGAGATAAGGGCGATATTCGCATTGCCATAGAGGGCCGCAGAAACGCGGTTCTTATCCTCCGTAGGCAGGCAGTCCGCCAAAGTTTTGGTACAACAAACAGCACCTGCACCCGGTCCGCCACCGCCGTGAGGCGCAGCAAACGACTTATGGAGATTGAGGTGACATACATCCGCACCGATGAAGGCAGGATTCGTCCAACCGATCTGTGCGTTCATGTTCGCGCCATCCATGTATACAAGTCCTCCGTTGTCATGCACCGCAGCAATCATTGCGCGGATGTCCTGCTCGAAGATACCATGGGTGGATGGATAGGTAATCATACAACCGGCGAGAATATCTTTGTTCTCTTCGGCTTTCTGACGCCAGTCTGCGAGGTCGGTGTTACCCTGTTCGTCACATTTGACTACGCAAGGCGTGAAACCGGCCTGTACGCAAGACGCAGGGTTCGTACCGTGCGCGGAAGCAGGGATAAGGAGGACAGTTCGTTGGTTCTGGCCCTGACGACGCAAGAACTCACGGATGACAACGAGACCGGTGTATTCTCCTGCCGCACCGGAAGTAGGCTGCAGCGTACAAGCGTCGAAGCCCGTGATGGCGCATAACTGCTCTTTGAGTTGCTCCATGATAGTGGCGTAGCCTTCTACCTGCTCCGCAGGAGCCAACGGATGAACAGCAAGCGCTGCGTTGTACGTGATAGGAATCATCGCAGCCGCAGGGTTCAACTTCATCGTACACGAGCCCAGCGGAATCATCGAGGTAGCCAACGAGATATCTTTGCGATCCAGACGCTTGAGATAACGCATTAGTTCGGTCTCCGTATGGTATGCTTTGAAGACGTCTGCCTGCAGATAGTCGAGTTCACGGACACGACTCTCCTCGATAGCCCAGAGGCCTTCAAAGGCTTCTTCCGATTCCTCGAGTTGCGGCATGTTATCAGATGCCTCGGCAAAGAGCGTGATCAGGTCATTCATGTCATATAGATCGACTGTCTCATCGATTGCCAGTCCTACCCAACCCTGCGGGTCGTAATAGAGGTTGATGCCTTTCTCTTCGGCGAGTTCACGGACTGTCTCTACCCATCCTTCATCGTCCCGCGTGATCTTGAGGGTATCGAAGAATTCAGCGTTCTCCTGATTGTAGCCGTAAGCCTGAAGCATCTCACTGAGGTACACGGCTTTGGAGTGGATTCCTTCTGCTATCTCGCGGATTCCTTCCGCACCGTGGTACACGCCGTACATACCTGCCATCATCGCCGAGAGGGCTTCGGCGGTACAGATGTTCGAGGTAGCACGTTCGCGCTTGATATGCTGCTCACGAGTCTGAAGGGCCAGACGGAAAGCAGGACGCTCGTATTTATCTTTACTCAGACCAATGATGCGTCCCGGCATCTCACGTTTGAACTCATCGCGCGTAGCCATATAACCGGCCGTAGGACCACCGAAGCCCATCGGCAGACCGAAACGCTGCGCCGTGCCGCACATAATATCTGCGTTGAGCGGCTTGAGGATAGCCAGCGCCATGAGGTCAGCTACTACCGTCACTTTGAGTCCTGCCTCATGGCAGTCGTCGATGAAGGTCTCGTAGTCCTCGATAGCACCGTCGCTATTCGGCCACTGTACGAGTGCGCCGAAGAACTCAGCCGTAGGTTGGAAGTCCGCATAGGAACCTGTGACAATCTCGATGCCTTGTCCGGCAGCGCGTGTACGGAGGACAGATAAGGTATTCGGCCATATTTTCTCGTCCACGAAGACTTTGGATACATTGTTCTTCACCTGCTCTCGCGAACGAAGGTTACGCATCATCGTTACAGCCTCAGCCGCAGAGGTAGCCTCATCAAGCAAGGAGCAGTTAGCCAGAGGCAGACCGGTGAGGTCGCTGATCATGGTCTGGAAGACAAAGAGGGCCTCCAGACGGCCTTGACTCACCTCCGCCTGGTATGGCGTATAACTCGTGTACCAAACGGGGTTCTCAAGGATGTTACGACGGATGACGGCCGGCGTGATCGTACCATACCATCCGCGGCCGATATACGAACGTGTGGGTTCGTTATGGCTCAGAAGCACATCCGCTACCTCTAATTGTTGCTGCTCAGTGTAGGGCTCTTCCAACTCGATAGGTTCCGGCAGGAGAATATCCGCCGGCATCGTCTGACGTACCAGTTGGTCAATAGACTCCGCTCCTACAGCTTTAAGCATTTTCGCCTCGTCCGCAGGGGTAAGACCAATGTGACGCGACTCCAGAAAGTTTACTTTCATATATTTTAATTGATATTTATGTTTTCGTCATGCAAACCTTTGCGACTGCAAAGGTACAAAGAAAAAATGATATACACAAATAAAAAGAGCTAAAGGAGAAAAAATGTGTTAAAAAACATATTTTATTTGCACATTCAAATTTTTTGTTGTACATTTGCAACGAATTTCAGAATTGGCCTGAAAAAGCATGAAACGAAGAGAAGAACATTTCGCTCCATTATGGGAATTGAGTGCCCTATGGGAGACGCTCACCGAAGAGGAACGCCGCTATGCGGCGGAGCATGTAGAAGTCGTCCTGTACGACAAGAATGAATTGATACATGAGGACGGTGAGGAGTCTGAGTATATGTGGATCCTGCTTCGCGGCAAGGTACGCATCTTCAAAGAGGGTATCGGTCAGCGCCAACAGATCATTCGTCTGCTGAAACCCTTTGACATCTTCGGCTATCGTGCCTGCATTGCAGACGAACCGTATAACTCGAGCGCCAGCGCTGTGGAGAACTGCGCGGTGTATCGCATGAGCAAGGAGTGCTTCACGCAGCTGATTAAGAGCAACGGCACCTTCTGCTACAATGTCATGCTGATGATGGCGACGGACTTAGCTATCTCTGAGATTCAGACCGTCAACCTGACGCAGAAGCACATCCGCGGACGTCTGGCAGAGAGTTTGTTGCTGCTGCTTAAGAACTACGGTTACGAAGAGGACGGACGCACGTTAGCTACGCTACTGCCGCGTGAAGACTTGGCAAACATGAGTAACATGACCACCGCCAACGCCATCCGCACGCTGAGCCAGTTCGCCCAAGAAGGACTGATTGCCGTAGAAGGACGGCATATACAGATACTCGAAGAGAATGAGTTAAAACATATATCGCGCCTCGGATAAGGCGCGATATTTTTTAGTCCATCATCTTTCCCATGTTGCTCGAAATCTGGAGCATCTTATCGTAGTCTTCCGGACTGAGATCATAGAAATAGAAGTTACGCGGGTCTATCGGTCTGCCTAAATAATGCACCTCATAATGGACGTGCGGACCCGTGGACTTACCGGTGTTACCCACAAGGGCAATAACATCTCCTCGCTTCACTTTCTGGCCTACATGCACGAATACTTTTGAGCAATGCGCATAACGCGTAGCGTAGTTGAAGCCATGGTCAATTTCCACAGTCTCTCCGTACCCCTGACGCCATCCCGCATAGGTGACGGTACCGTTACCGGTAGCGAAGATATCCGTACCAACCGGTGCCGAGAAGTCCATGCCTTCGTGGAAACGACGAATATGGTACACAGGGTCTATACGCCATCCGTAACCCGAAGCCATATGCTTGAGGTTCTTATTAAGCACCGGTTGGATAGCCGGGATATTCTCCATACGTACCTCCTGGCTCTTGGCGAGTTCGAGGATCTCATCATACGAACGCGCCTGGACATAGATCTCCTTCTCCAATCTATCTACCTTACGCTGCATATCGGCGGCGAGCTGGGTGTTGGTCATGCGCGCCAGCGAGTCGTAGTAAGAAATCTGCTGGGTAGCTCCCATGCGTGCGCTGAGCGGAATAGGTTCTGCGCCGAGAATCGCTCTATAGAGGTTATCATCGCGCTGCATGAGGTCTTCTAACACGATCTGCATCTGATCCACCTGTTTATCCATGACCTGCATCTGTGCGGCCAGGTTGCGATTGTATTGTATCAACGAAGCTTCCCGCGGCGAGGGGAAAAAATACAGGAATACATAGAAGAAGATCACGCCCAGACAGATACCTCCGAGGATATAACCTCCGGAACGGCGTAACCAATAACGAAAACCATGCTCTATACGCTCTAATTGCAGCGTCTCAGGATTAATACGATAATGTTTGGCCATTTTTGATTTTATTTCTTATACCAGAAAAAATACTGGTTCTGTTGTTTCTTTTGTTCCGGTGTACGCGCGACGTATATAGGTTCGCGTGTATAGGGGTTGATGCCCGTGTAGAACATCGTTGTGGATAGCGTCATCGGTGTCGGCGTAAAGTCCTGCACCTGCTCCGGCCGATAATGCATTTTCTTCGTCTCCTCCGCCAGTTGCATCATGTTCTGCTTCGTGCAGCCCGGATGCGAGGAGATGAAATATGGGATGAGTTGTTGGTTCAGTCCTGCTTCTTTATTGATGCGCAGGAAGAGTTCGCGGAAACGTAAGTAGTTGTCCCAACTCGGTTTACGCATCACTTTGAGCACATTATCCGCGCAGTGCTCCGGCGCCACTTTCAGTCGTCCCGACACATGACGGGTGATGAGTTGGCGGGCATACTCATCATTCATCAGGTCATAACGGATGCCTGAACCGACGAATGCATGTTTGACGTAAGGCAACTTATCCACCGTGCGGTATATATCTAACAGCGGACCGAAATCCTGGTTGAGGTTCTTACAGATAGCCGGCTGCAGACAACTGGCGCGTGCGCATTTCTCGCACAAAGCCTTGTCTTTGCCGTGCATAGCGTACATGTTCGCCGACGGTCCTCCAAGGTCAGAGATAACGCCATGCCAGTCTGGCAGTTGACTGAGGCGCTCTATCTGACGCAGGATGGAAGCTTTCGATCGCGAGACAATCTGCTTGCCTTGATGAGCAGATATCGTGCAAAACGAGCATCCACCGAAACAACCTCTATGCATGCATACCGACCATTTGATCATCTCATATGCAGGTATACGTTTATCCTTGTATTTAGGATGCGGTGCGTATTGGTACGGCAAGTCGTAGATGGCGTCCAGTTGCTCGGTCGTGATAGGCGGATAGGACGGGTTGACGACTACGTATTGCTTGCCCACCGGCTGCACGAGCGTCGTCTGACGGATCTTATTCGACTCTATCTCCATCAATCGGAAGTTCTCCGCGTGATTGCGCTTGTCGCGCAGGGTTTCTTCGTGAGAAGCCAGCATGATAACGTCTGCCGGAATCTCCGATTTATCGGACGTTAAGAATGCTGTCTGCGGAATAGTATGGAGCAACCCTCTTTCCTCTCTCCACTTTCCACTTTCCATTTTCCTCGCAATCTCCGTCATGGCTTGTTCACCCATACCATAGACGAGCAGGTCGGCTCCGCTATCTACGAGGATGGAAGGCATCAGCTTGTCCTGCCAGTAGTCATAATGCGTCAAGCGTCGCATGGATGCTTCGATACCACCGATTACCACCGGCACATCGGGGTATAACTGCTTGAGTATCTTGCAATACGTGATGGTGCAATAGTCGGGGCGTGCCCCTGCTCTACCCTCCGGCGTATAGGCATCATCCGAACGCTTTCGGCGTGCCGCCGTATAATGATTGACCATCGAATCCATCGAACCGGCAGAGACTGCAAAATAGAGACGCGGACGTCCGAACTTCTTAAAGTCCCGATAGTCGCCATGCCAGTCCGGTTGCGGCACTATCGCGATGCGATAACCTGCTGCCTCTAATACACGCCCTAACACGGCCGCACCGAAGGACGGGTGATCGATATACGCGTCACCGGTGAAGAAGACGATGTCCACTTCATCCCAGCCACGCAAGTCTGTCTCTTTGCGGGTGGTAGGCAAATATTTAAGCAGGTCTGCCAAATTACTCTATTATTAAATCCAATTTCTCTTTGAGTTGCGCCAATACAGGGTTCTGCTCCGCCATGAGTTTGTATTTCTCTTCGGCGGTGAAAGCCATCTGTTCCTGCGTATATTCCGCTTGGATAAGTTCTATCTGCAGATGATCGTTATGCAGCGTCTTACGGAGTTGCGTCAGCAGTCCCGGTAAGGCCTTACGCATCTCTTTCATCTGCCATGGGTTCGGCATTTGAATCTCTGCTATCAGTTCATCCACCATAGCAGGAGTGTAGTTCTCTATCAGTTGCTTGAGACGCGGTTCTTCGGAATGAATAGCAGCCAGACCAACCCACGCGTCTCTGAGTTGGTCAACTGTAAAAGGGCGGTTAGACTCCTCCTGTGGAGGAGTATTGGTCATTGATGATTGGTCATTGGTGTTTTCCGGCTTCTCCTCTTTCTTCGGACCAAAACCCAAACCGATCTTCGGCATCTTAGGAATTGACGGTGCTGCCGTCGGTTCAGCCTGCGGCACCTCAATCTTCACCGGTTCGGGTTTGGGTTCCGGCTTGGGTTGAGGAGCGGGTTCGGGTTTCGGAGCAGGAGCAGGAGCCGCTTGTTGAGGAACTTGCTGCGCCACACCGAGTTGGCATAGTTTAACGAGCGCCAGCTCAACCGTCAGACGTTTGTTACGCGCCGTGCGGTAGTTGATGTCGCAGGTATTGAGGATGTCCAGCGCTTGGAAGATCCAAACGGGATGACAATGCTTCGCTTGCTCACCATAACGCGCGCGCATGGCGTCACCTGTCTCGAGCAGCGGCAGCGTCTGCGGATCTTTGCTCACCAATACATCACGTAAATGCTGCGCAAAACCCGTTACGAAATGGCCGGCATCGAAACCATGATTGAGGATGTCATTGAAGAGTAATAGCGCTTTCGCTACGTTATGCTGCAATGCACTTTCCACCAGTTGGAAATAGTAATCGGCACTCAGCACGTTGAGCACCTCTATCGTGCGCTCGTAAGTGATCTCATTGCCACAGAAAGCTACCAGTTGGTCGAAGATAGAGAGGGCGTCACGCATTCCTCCGTCCGCCTTCTGTGCTACGACGTTCAGTGCTTCTTCGCTCACTTTCACTCCTTCGTTCGCCGCCACTTTCTGCAGATAGGCGATGGTATCCGGGATGGTAATGCGGTTGAAATCATATACCTGGCAGCGACTGAGGATCGTAGGCAGCACTTTGTGCTTCTCCGTAGTCGCCAAGATAAAGATGGCGTACGAAGGCGGTTCTTCTAACGTCTTCAACAACGCATTGAAAGCACCGGCAGAGAGCATGTGTACCTCATCGATAATATACACGGAGTACTTACCTATCTGCGGCGGGATACGCACCTGGTCGATGAGTGAACGAATGTCCTCCACCGAGTTGTTAGACGCCGCATCGAGTTCGTGGATGTTAAACGATCGCTGTTCGTTAAAGGCCTTGCAACTCTCGCACTCGTTACAAGCATCGAACCCGTTTTGCGGGTTGAGACAGTTGATAGTCTTTGCGAAGATACGCGCACAGGTGGTTTTTCCCACTCCTCGCGGTCCGCAAAACAGATACGCATGTGCCAGATGGTTCTGACGGATAGCGTTCTGCAAGGTCTGCGTCAACGCTTGTTGTCCCACCACGGACTCGAAAGTCTGAGGGCGGTACTTACGCGCCGAAACAATGTAGTTTTCCATATTCTTGTGTTATTTATGTGCTATGCTGTATATATAGTTTTCTTTCTCCACACTCTCCACGATCCACTCTTCGTTCTCCGCTAATACTTTCTGCAACTGCTCGAACGAAGAGATCCCTACTCCTTGGGCTTTGACAACTGCTTCTTTTCCGGTCCATAGGCGTGTGAAGTCGCGATTGCTGCGTATCTGCTGGCGCTCCTGCTCGTTCATCACCCGCTCTATCAACTCTTCATCCGCATGACGGATTGCTTCTATGTCTATGCCTACCGGTTGGTCATCTATCACTACGGCGATGCCTTGTTTGCAATGACTGATAGAGAAATGGATAGCATGTGACGGTTGATGTATAAAAGAGGGCTTGCCATACTCGTTATACTCCCACTCATCCATTAATCCACTGTCCCTCTCGTCCACTAATCCCTTGAGCATCAGCCAGCTTTTCAGACAGCAGAAACGACCTAAGGTATGTTTATAGCGCAATGCCTGTTCGCGCCGCTGCGAGGATACCAGAGGCAATAGGCGTTGTACTTCCTCCTCGGTACATTGCTCCATATTATCAAAGACTGCTATTTTCAATTCGGTCATTTACGATTGTCGGTCTTTGTGCGCATACACTTTCCAGTAAACCACAGGCAGGATAGTTACCGTCAGCGGCAGGGTAAAGAGCGTTCCGAAGCAGATGACGACTCCCATCGGCATCCATAGACTGGTAGCGGCAATGATCATCGGCAGCACGCCAAGCGCCGTAGTGGCACTGGTCAGGAAGACAGGCCGCATACGTCGCAAGCCGGCATAGAAAGCCGCCTCTCGATAGTTCATATGCTTGTATTTGCGGCAGTCCTCGGCGTACTCGTACATCATAATGGCATTACGGACAATAATACCGATCAGACTGACCACACCCAACACGGCGGTGATGGAGATATCCAGTTGGAATATCCATAAGCCGAGCATCGAACCGAAGAGACAGAGGATAGCGCTGGAGAGCGTCAGCATTGCCAAACCTATCTTACCGAAATGGTACAGCAGCAGTACTAACATCACAGCGAGTGCTGCCACTACGGACCATAGAATCTGCGGAATAATGAGATTATTGATCTCTGTCAAACCTCCGTAAATGATAGATATGCCGTCGGGCAAATCCGTCAAATTGTTATCCACCCATTTTTTCACTTTGCGCTCTGCGTCCACCTGACTTGTTGCACCTCTGAGGTCTGCACTTACGGTCATCGTTCGGACAGCGTTCCTACGTTCCAACGAAGTGTGGTGCCAGTCGGGCTCGATGGTCGCTACTTGGCGTAACGGTACCCACACACCCGCCAGCGCCGTCGGCACTTGTATCGCGCCGAGTTCGTCGGCATTGAGCGTGTTTATACCAGCGGTATAGAGCACTACCGGCACGGCGTAAGCTCCTTCGTAGAGCGTCGTGATTGTTGCTCCCTGCGTTGCTTGCATCAGATAGAACGAGAGCATAGTCTCGGTAATGCCGAGTCGTGTCGCTTCGTCTGCCTTGAGCACGATGCGCGTGGCAGCCGTCATGTTATCGTACTCGCAGTGCACCCATTGCAGTTCGGGTTGCGCTACCATGAAATGCAGAAGACTGTCCGCAAAGGGTTTCATCGCTTCCCAGTCCTCTCCCTGTACGCGCACCTCAAGCGGGTTCTTCACCGCCTGATAGTCCAACTGCTTGAACCGCACGTAAGCGTTCGGGAAATAGTTCTCATAACGCTCTGTGTATTCGCTGAGCACATGGGAGCTCGCCTTGCTCGATTTGGTATTCACGATCAGTTGGGCGTAGTTGGTAGCCGGTGTACGAGGAGTATAGGTAGCATGGAAGCGCGGGGAGGACTGACCGATAAAGGCGGTCACACTCGTCACGCGCTTGTCTTGGCGTAAAATAATCGACATGGAATCCGCTACCGCTGCTGTTTCTTCGAGGGTCGCGCCGTCCCGTAGATGAATCTCTACGGCGAAGAACTCGCGCTCCGCTTTCGGCAGAAGCTGCAGGTTCAGGTCCATCAACAGGACCACGCCTATCAAGGTTGCTCCGCCTAACATACTCCAAGCGATGACCGGATGGTCAAAACAGCGCTGTAATATGCGGCGGTAGGCCTCCTGCAACCACGTAAAGAATTTCTGCTGTACACGCTCCACAAGGTTCATCTCCTCCGGTTTGCGCTCGCGGATGAAACGGAAAGCCAGATACGGAGTTACCCACGTAGCATAGAAAATACTGGCAACAAGGGCAAAGAGCACCGCCCATGGGAAAAGTTGAACAAACTCGCCCAAGGGTCCGGTGATGATATGCGTCATCGGGAAGAACATGCCGCAGATAGCCATCGTGGCAAGCGACATAGGAACGAAAAGCAGACTGGTGCTGACGACAGCGGAGTACCAGCGCGAATGACGCCTCTCCAACTGGTTGGTATATCCGTCGATTACAATGACCGAGTCATCGACGATCATTCCTAATACGAAGATCAGTGCCGCAAGCGTCACCGTATTCAGTTCTATACCCGTGACGTACATCAATCCGATACATATCGCCGTGCAGACGGGCAGTCCTGTCGCAGCCACGAGGGCGGTACGAAGCGGGAAGAGCATCAGCATCACGGCGATAACCACCAGAATGGAGATGATGATGTCGCGCAGGAAAGAGAGCACGGAGTCATTCACCACTTTCGGTTGATCGGTAATACGATGGAATTTGATATCCGGCGGCAGGAGGGCTGACGCCTCTGCTAACTGCTTATCCACTTCGTGTCCGAAAGCGACGATGTTATTACCCGGAACCATCTCCATATTCAGGATCAGACAGGAGGCTCCGTTGAACTCCACATAGTTCTTCGGTGTTTGGTAACGGCGCTCGACGGTAGCGATATCCTTGAGACGTATAGTAGCCCCCGTCACAGGGTCGGACCAGACGATCTGCTCTTGCAACTCATATTCGGACATGTAGGGGATCACTACCTGCAATGCACCGTACGCATCGCTCTCGCCGCCTACCGTTCGCAGGCCCTGCAACGCCATCTGCGCTTGTAGCGCGGAGGGGTTGATGCCGTAGCGGGATAGTTGCTCGGGGTCGATGGTAACAGCTATCTCTTCCGACTGCTGTCCCATGATACGCAGTTTTCCCATCTCCGGGATAGTACGCAACTTGGCGCATACCTGTTTGGCATATTGCTCGAGTTCGCGCGGGCTGCGTTGCTCACTCTCAATGGCGATGAGCAAAGACGAGGTATGACCGAAATCATCAATAAGAACGGTCTGCAGCACGCCGGCGGGCATCTGCGTTTTCTGCAGCAGCGGCAGTCCGGCGCGGATACCATTCCATGCCTTGTCGTTATCGTTCACACTCATGCGGAGTACGACATATATATACGCGAACCCGTCCCTACTCTGACTGGAGGTAAGTTGTTTATCGACAGCCTCGAAGGAATTAATATAATTCTCCAGAGGAATCGTCACCTGTTGTTCTACTTCATCTGCCGTCGCACCGGGATAGTACGCGGCAATCAGACCTTGACGGATGGTAAACTGCGGAAACTCATCCTTGTTCATCTGCGGCAACGACCATATACCGAATGCCATCAGGACCAAGAATAACGCCATCACAAGTCCGTGACGCCGCATTGCTCCTTCTATATGTGGACTAGTCTTCACTTTTCAATCATCAATTAAATTATCAATCCTCAGTTACCTTACATCCTTTGTAAAGTTTCTGATATCCGTCGGTGACGAGAGTGTCACCAGACTGCAGTCCTTCCACTACCTTTACTCCTTCCGCCTGATAGCCGTCAATCGCTATCTCTCTGCGCACGGCTGTACCCTGCTCTACTACCCATACGGTATGGCCTTGGGGGGTGAGAAGCACGCATTTAGCAGGAATGACGATCTCCTTGGGCGCTTGGTTTCGTACGTTCGCTAATTGTACTTTACCTACCATGCCGGACATCAGCACATCCGCACCGCCTTTTATCTTCGCTACCAGTTCATAGGTATGCGTGATGGCATTGGCCGTGACGCTTTTCTCGGTCACTACAATCGGGAAGACGGAGTCGATAGCGGCGCACTCCACCGTACCTGTCAGCTTCTTTCCGGAGGCTCTCAGTCCGCTTATCTCCTTCTCGGGCACCGTGAAACGCACGTAGAAACCGCTCATGTCGAGGATGGAGCAAAGGGGCATACCCGGTGTCACGGACTGCCCTTCCTCTATCTTCAGACCGTCCACAATACCTTCGCAGGGAGCTGTTAAGGAACATTCCTCCACTTGTCGCTTCGCCGCATCGTACATCGATTTGGCCTGCGCCAGTTTACTCTCTATCTCCACCATCTTCTGGTCGGAAACCACTCCCTGCTCGTGCACTTTGCTCACGCGGTCATATCCGTCTTGTGCCTGTTGGAGCGTAGCTTCTGCACCACGGAGGGCGTTAAGCGCCTGAGTGTTATCCACAGAGAGCAGAGTCTGTCCTTTGCTCACCCGTTGACCGTTCTTCACTTGGATAGCCACTACTCTGCCTACAGTCTGGAGACTGAGAGGTGTCTCCCGCACAGATTCGATAGTACCCACGTAACGGGAAGTAGCCCGGCTATCTTGAGAGGCCACTACCATTGTACTCACCTTTATAGGCTTCTGTTCTTTCGGAGCACGACGCTCCTGATGCGTGCAAGCCGTCAGGGCCAACGCAGCAATTAGCATGTATAAATATTTTTCCATTTGACTGTTAAGTAAAATACCCGTGCGATGAGATGGGCGAAATAGCCGATGTACAAGGCTTGCGCCCCCACAAAGCGATAGGTAGTTATATATCCTATTACAAAGGCCGCAGCGGCCCAGATCATTGCATTTCGAATAGCAGTGCCGGCGGTTGCGCCTACATAGACGCCGTCCCACATAAACGCCAGCGCGCTGACTAATGGCATAGCCGTGAGCCACGCCATATACGGTTTGGCAGCCGTGAGCACCTCTGCATCACTCGTCATGATTTCAATACACTCTTCTCCCCAGAGGGCATACACCACCATGAATACCACTCCTACGCCAATACTCCATCGAAAGAGCAGACGGACTAATCCACTAATCCTCTCATCCCCTAATCCACTAATCCGCTCACCGAAGGCTCGTCCCACGAGCGCTTCTCCTGCGTAGGCAAAACCGTCCACGAAATACGAGAAGAGCATGAAGAGCTTCATCAGTATACTGCTTACCGCCAGTTCGGTATCGCCGTAACGGCTGGCAAGAGACGTGAAGCCTACATACACCACCATGAAGCATAGTGAGCGGATGAAGAGGTTGCCGTTCAGCGCCATCATGCGCCGCATCTGCGGCCAACGCATCACTTCTCGCCATTCGCGAAAACCGATGTGTATGATGCCGTATTTGAATACCATTATTCCTATGGCAAGGAACAATCCGCAGTACTGTGCTATCAGTGTTCCCCATGCTACGCCAACGACGCCCAACGGAGTATGGACGGCGAGGTAGTAACTGGCGATCATGTTCACTACATTCACCAGTATATCTACAGCCATCGGACTCTTGGTATCCTGCATGCCGATGAACCATCCTTTGAGCGCCATGAGCATCAGCGTAGCCGGCGCAGCCCATATACGCACATAGAAATAGTCTCGCGCTACCTCAGCCACTTCAGCGGAACAAGGCACGATAGCCAGCACTGCATTCACAAACACCCACTGGATAGCCCATATGAACAAGGCGGCTATCAGGGCTAAGCCAGCGCTCTGCGCCAGGATCTTGCGGCACTCCGGAGGAACCGCTAATCCACTAATCCCCTCACCCTGCAATCCTTTTCCCAAGGCTTGCGCCGTGAGACCGGACGTGCCGACCCGCAGGAAACCGAAGTTCCAATAGAGTAAGTCAAAGAGCATAGTGCCTATCGCGATTCCTCCTATAGCCGCCGCATCACTCAGATGCCCTACTATAGCGGTGTCCACCAGCCCCACAAGAGGGATCGTGATGTTCGCCAAGATACTTGGTATCGCAAGGCGTAATATTTCTCTATTCGTTGTCACAAGAACAACAAGATCATCAATTGTCCCGTCAGCACTCTGAGGAACATCGTCAGCGGATAGACTGTCGAGTACGCCACGGCGGCGCGGTCGTTAAGCGAACTCTGCGAAGTGGCATAAGCCAATGCCGGCGGATCGGTGGTCGAACCGGCAATAAGACCCATCAGCGTGAAATAGTCGAGTTTGAGCCATTTACGCGCCACAACGCCTATCAGCAGCAACGGCAGCAGCGTGATGATAACGCCGTAGCCTATCCATACATAACCGCCTCCGAGGAGGGTTGGTATAAAACTCTCACCTGCTCCGAAGCCCACCGCCGCAAGGAAGAGCGCGATGCCTATCTCGCGGATCATGAGGTTAGCGGAAGAGGTGGTATACGTCACAATATGATATTTGGGTCCGAACGCACCGATGAGGATCGCTACGATCAGTGAACCGCCTGCCAGTCCTAATTTGAAGGGCTGCGAAAGACCCGGTAAGGCGATAGGTAACGAACCCAATGCGACACCCAACACGATTCCGAAGAACAGCGATGCGAGATTAGGTGCATCGAGTTTCTTTGTCGAGTTACCAAAGACCGTCGCCACCTTATCCACTGCTTTCGCTTCACCTACTACCGTCAACCGGTCGCCTAACTGCAAACGCAGTTCAGGAGTCGCCAGCAGTTCGATACCGGCACGGCGAACACGCGTGATGGTTATCTGATAGGCCTCGCGCACCTTCAGGTCGGAGATCCGTTTGCCGTTCATCTTCGGCTTCGTAACAACGATGTGCCGGTTCACAAGATGCAGATCTTTCTCTTTCTCCTCCCATTTGACTTCAGTCTTCTCACCCAGCAGCAACATCGTCCGCTCGTTCTTCACATCGCCTACGAACCGCACTTTATCTCCTACATGCAGAATCGTGTCCGCATCGGGCATACTCTCGTTGCCTTCAGCATCCAGCAATCGACTGACAACCAGCGTCACATGGGTGAGTAATGTCAGATCACGTACACGGATACCATCCACTTGCGGGTTCGTGAGCGTCAGGTCATAATGGGCGATCTGCTGCTCCTCGCCTTTCTCCGCCTTCACCTGCTCTTCCTCTTTGTCCAGACGGATGCGGAAGAACCAGCGAAGCAGAAGCAGCGAGAAGAGGATTCCTACTACGCCTAAGGGATAAGCCATGGCGTAACCCGAAGCGATAGCAGGATTAGCAACGCCTGTTATGTCTTGGAACGTCTGCTCGGCAGCACCCAGACCGGGCGTGTTTGTCACTGCTCCAAAGAGCACACCAGTCATCGTAGCGATGTCGACGCCACTCACCAGATGAATGACATATGCCGTGACGCAACCGAGTACTACGATACAGGCCGCAAGGATATTCAGACTCAGTCCACCCTTCCCGAAAGACGAGAAAAAAGACGGACCTACCTGCAGACCTATCGAATAGACGAACAGGATGAGACCCAAGTCCTTTGCAAACGATTCCACTAAGGGGTCGAGCCTCATACCGAAATGACTGCACGCGATGGCGCAGAAGAGGATCCACGTGATGCCGAGGGTAATCCCCTTGAACTTCAGTTTAGCGCCCAAGAAGATTCCCACGGCTATCGCGAGAGATAGCACTAATATCGAATGTGCGATACCTGTGCCGAATATAAGATTATTTAACCAGTCCACCTAATACGTTGTATTCCACATTGTCACGAACGATAATAAGCGTACCGTTCACCATCTTCTTCTGTACGTTCTTCGCAGCGTTCACCTCTTCTACACCTTGGTCTTCACCCTTATCAGCCGGAGCTCCGAAACCACCGCGAGCGTTGGCCTTACGGATCGTATAGTTAATGCCGTTGTACAGCGCTACCTTATCGAAGAACTCGCTTCCCTTGAAGAGGATCGGTTGTTCACCCTCAGCCTCAGCCAGATAGATAGCATCAGCCTCGAATTGCGATGCCTCTTTCTCGCACTCAGCCTGTGTAGCGTCAGCCGCAGCTGTAGCAGCCCAGTCGCCGAGGGTGTATGCCATCGTATAGGTAGCCGCCTGCTCTGCAGTAAGGATGGTCTCCATCTCTTTCTCATTGCTACCGAGTACGAAGGTTACGTTGTTCGAAACAGGTGAGACAACATCGCCAGCTGCGTTGACAGAGTTATACTCTCCGAAAAGTTCCGGAAGTACATTCATACCACCGAGTGTCCAGCGAGCAATTTTATCTTTCTGTGCACTTGCGTCTTTAGTCATTACCAGATCGTCAGCCAGAATGGTATTGAGGAAGACGGTCTTCGGCTTATTATTCCAAGCACGACCAAGACTGACTACCGGCAGTTTGCTGGCTTGCTCTTCTCCATAGCGGATAGCACAACTCTCGAAGACATAACCTTTATCCGATGCGTCTGCATTGCTTGCCGTAACTGCATCGCTTCCGCCACCATCTTTCTGACGTTTCTCGCATACTAATGCATTGTTCTTGAAATATACACTACCGTCACCACAGATGAAATCTACTGTACCGTGAATCTCGCAGTCCTCAAAGTACTTAAGACCTCCTACAAGGTTGGAATAATAAGTATCTTGGAAGCCCAAGAGACGTACATTCTTGCAAATCGTCTTCGTTCCTTGGTCTTGCAATGCCACGCCTACTCCATCGTTATTCTTATAATAATCGTAGTTATCGAAAAGCGTCAAGTCTTGCAGATACGTATTCTGCACGTTTTTGTTAATCTTTAATGTTGCTGTAGCTCCGATACCCGGTTTCAAAGGTGCATTCTTGATAATCACGCCTTCCATCGACTGACCGATGATAGCGATGTTATTCTTTCCGATAGTGGTTAAGCAGGTCTCGCCAAGGTCATACGTACCGTTCGGCAGGAAGACCTTATCGCCGCTCTCAGCTTGTACAAGCGCCATCAGCAGCGATGCCGCATCATTAGCAGGAACGATGAAGTAACCTGTACTCTCGTCTTTCTCCAAGAAATCCAATACGTTGTAAACAACTACTTTATGGATATATTGCTTAGCGGTCCAGCTGATCGTCAACCAACCCGCATCGCCTTTGTATTGCGCTGTTAACTCAGTTCCGTCTGGGGTAGAATTCTTTACTACGCTGAACTTGTTCAATTCCGTTTCTCCGTTTGCCACAACTACGTCACCGCTCTCCGAATACTGGCAAAGGGTAACCACTACAACAGCATTACCAGCTACTTGCACGCGGATAGAGCCGTTGGCTGCAAAATACCAGCCGTGGGTAGCGTCATGGAAAGCACCATTATTGGCCTCTACGGTCTCATGATCCTCCGGATAGAAAATCTGGTTAGCGAAATCATATGTCTGAACAGAACCTACCGTTACGCTCTCTATCGGCGTCACTTTAGCTTGGATAGTAGTATTACCGTTAATCGGGTCTCCTACTTTGGCTTTCTTACCGTTTGTATAGAACCAGCCGCGGAAAGCATCTGTTTCTGCAATAGCCGGCAGGTCTGCCTCGGTATAAGGAAGCGCCTCAAGGTTGGCGCCTTCAATCGTTGCAACCTTGCCCAGTACGGCGCCGTTCTGGTCCTTGAAGGTAATCTCGCAAGGAGTAATCTCTGCAGCCTCAGCTTTGAAATAGTTGCAATATTGAATCGGACCAAAGGTCAAGGTATCAGCGCCACCGGTATAGTTATAGACGAATACTTTATCGCGATTTTGGTCTGTGTTAGCATAGCAACCGGCTTTCGGATAGCTCAGCGAAGCAATTTCTTCACCCTTCTTGTTCGTCACAGGAATAGCTTGATTACCATACGCGCAGTCACCAATAGTGAAACGTACCGTACCATCTACAGGCACAACAATCGTGAACCCACGATAGCCGTGTTGGTCTCCATTAAACGAGCCACTTGCCGTTACGCCCTCAGGCAGCGTCGAGAAGTCATACTCTGCACTCATGCTACACATGATCATCTCAAAGTCCACAAACGTACGCGGAACGAACTCCGTGAACTGCAAGAACTGCAGTACAGATTCTACGTTACCTGCACGCTTGATATAGATATTATTCTGCTCGGCTGTCAGTTCAATAGTCTGAAAACCATATTCTGTCTGCGCGCCGGTGGTGTCGATACCTTTGAGTCCGGTCGGGACAGTTGCCGAAGCTGCATCTCCTTCCCAAGTCAGGATAGCCATTCTCTCTGCGTTCGTACCGGAACGAGGACCAAAACCGAGCTTGAGTGTACCGGCTACGGCTGCTTTGGTGAAATAGGCATAACCGGAGCCGTTCATCTTAATGCCATACAGGCCGTTCTTCACTCCGGGGCCATCCGTCACCTTAGTGTCGTAATACAATCCGTTGTCAGGTTTGTTCGAAGGAGCACCTTCGGAATAATCCCACAGCAGGTCATTGGAACCCGCCATCATGGCAACGCTCATCAGAGCCGCAACCATCAAAGAAAAGATTTTCTTCATTGTTGTTTAGTATTTGAGTTAATTAGAATTGTCTTCTGGATGGTTCTTGCCCACGGGCCGAAAACTGCCTTGACGGAATACGCCTTCGCCTGTTGGGGCGTGAGGATGGTATTCATCGTCTTGGAGTCGCCGCGGAAGGTGAAGGTGACGTTATTCGCTTCGGGCGAGATAACATTCCCCTGCGCATCCTTCGTATTATATTCGCCGAACAACTCCGGCAACACACGCATCCCTTCGGTGCTCCAGCGTTGTACCTTCTTACCCGTCACGGCGAACTCTCCGGCACTATAGTCGAAAATCGTATTCAGGAACACGCACCGCGGAGTGTTGTTCCATGCGCGGCCGAGACTCACCTCCGGGCATTCGCTCTTGATAGTGCAACCGTCAAAGATATACCCGTGATCGTCGCCCTTGGCTCTGTTGGCCGTGATGATATCTACCCCACCGCCGTTGCCTCCGCGGCGCTCGCAGTACAGCAGGCATCTCTTGAAATAGACGTTGCCGTCCCCGCAGATATAATCCACCGTGCCGTGTATCTCGCAGTCCTCGAAGTACTTCAGGCCGCCTACCTGGTCGCTGTAATACGTGTCCTGATGACTCAGCAGGCGCACGTTCTTGCAGATCGTCTTGGTCCCTTGGTCCCACAGCGCCACCGCACGGCCGTTGTTGTTCTTATAGTAATCAAGCGCGTTCTCTATCGTCAGGTTCATCAGCAGCGTGCCTTCTACATCATCCGCGATGCGTAGGGTCGCTGTCTTCGCGATGGACTCTAACATATAATCCGGAGCATTGCGGATGATCGTGCCCTCCATCGACTCACCGATGATAGCGATATTATCCGCCTCGATGGCGGTGAGCGTCAACTCACCTAAGTCATAGACGCCATTACGCAGATAGATGGTCTTGTTGCCCGTCTTATTCGCGTCCGCAAGCGCGCGTATAAAAAAACGTGCGTTATCCGAGAGGCTGTCGATATTCACCTCACGTACCAGGGCAGTCTCCTCCCCTTTCGCTTCATCGCAAGGCACGGGCGTATACTCCTCGCCCGCTACGAACTCGATGCGCTGCAGCACAGCCTCCATCTCCAAGAGCCTCGTGATATAGATATTATTCTGCTCCGCCGTCAGAGGGATCAACTGCGTGCCTGACTTGCGTATCTCGCATGTCACACCGATGCGCGTCTCCTCCGCTGGCTGTGCCCCGCTCCATGTGAACACCTGCAGCGAGGCTCTGTTAATCCCGCTGCGCGGACCGAAGGTCAACTTCAGCACACCCGCCACAGGAGCTTTGGTGAAATAGCAGAAACCGGAACTATTGAGCTTGATACCTTTCAGGCCGTTCTTCACACCCTCGGCGTCGTTCACGACGTTCTCAAACGTCAAGCCCCGATCCGGGTTCTCTTTGGGCGGCGCAGACGTGTAGTCCCATAGCAGATCGTTCGGACCCGCTACAGCCGCTACGCTCATCAGCGCCGCACACATCAAAGAGAATACCTTATTCACCCATTCACTCATTCATTCATTCTATCATCCGTTCTTACGACGCTCGAGCTGACCTTCCAGCGCGGCGAGGCATGCATCAATACCCTCTTCGAAGGAGTCAGCTGTCTTCTCTGCGAAAAGACCGGCGATGCGAATCTTCACTTCTTTGTTGGCATTCGTCTGCGGCTTGATGACCGACATGCGAA
>DBYL01000027.1:0-26878 GCA_002309835.1 Bacteroidales bacterium UBA1187 | reverse complement strand
GCCATCTCGAAATTTACGGCATTAATCGTTACGTTCATAGTATTGTATTTTTTAGTTGTTTTAAAATTTGCTGCAAATTTACAACAAATTTTTCAAATTTGCAAGATTTTTCGCATAAAAATTTGCATATATGCAATTTTTGTAGTAATTTTGCACCCGATTTTGGATCGAGGATAAATTTGACTGCTTGCAACCTCGTTAAAATAATGCTAAAAACGATGCCACAAGCTCAAACAGTCGCTTGTGGATTTTTTTTGAAACACAAACAATGCATTACTTATTTACATCTGAATCGGTGTCCGAAGGACACCCCGATAAGGTAGCGGACCAGATTTCGGACGCTATCTTGGATAACATGCTTGCGCAGGACCCTGCTGCGCACGTGGCTTGTGAGACGCTGTGCACCACCGGTCAGGTGGTCATCGCCGGTGAGGTGAGTTGTAAGGGATGGGTGGACATCCAGATCATCGCCCGTAAGACGATCGCCGAGATCGGTTACACCAAAGCCGAGTATAAGTTCGAAGCGGAGAGTTGCGGTATATTAGCCGCGCTGCACGGCCAGAGTCAGGACATTAACATGGGTGTCAGCCGTGCTACCGAAGAGGAGCAAGGTGCCGGTGACCAGGGAATGATGTTCGGTTACGCAACCGATGAGACGGATAACTATATGCCGCTCACCCTCGACCTGGCGCACACCTTAGTTTATACGCTCGCGCGTATTCGTAAGGAAGGCAAACAGATGACATACCTCCGCCCGGACAGCAAGAGCCAAGTGACCATCGAATATGATGAACAGAACCGCCCCGTACGCATCGATACGATTGTTTTAAGTACCCAGCACGATGAGGGCGTGACGCCCGAGCAGATCAAGCGCGACATCATCTCTATCCTCCTGCCCCGCGTAGCGAAACGTGACTCGCGTTACGGCCATCTGCTCGAGTTGTTCCTGGAGGATAAGAACGCGAAGCTGCTGGTCAACCCGACGGGTAACTTCGTCATCGGTGGTCCGCACGGAGACACGGGTCTCACGGGACGTAAGATTATCGTCGACACCTACGGTGGCCGTGGCGCACACGGAGGTGGTGCTTTCAGTGGCAAAGACCCATCGAAAGTGGACCGTTCTGCCGCTTATGCGGCGCGTTGGATAGCGAAGCATCTTGTCGCTGCCGGTGTGGCGCATGAGGCACTCGTGCAAGTCAGTTACGCCATAGGCGTAGCCGAACCCGTCTCACTCTATGTCAACACCTTCGGCACCGCCCAAGTGGCACTCAGTGACGCCGAGATAGCTAAGAAAGTAGGCGAACTCTTCGACCTGCGTCCCGCCGCTATCATCCGCGACCTCAAACTCACGCAACCGATGTACGAAGAGACGGCGCGTTACGGACATATGGGCCGCACCAACGAAGTGGTCACGAAGACGTTCATCGACTCTGATGATCACGAATATACACGCGAAGTAGAATTATTCACATGGGAGAAACTGGACAGACTGTCAATCGTCAAGGACGCATTTGGCTTGTAATAGGCATCGTCTTGGGTGCGCTGGTCATCGACCAGATCATCAAACTCTATGTCGCCACGCATTTCGCGTTAGGCGAGAGCCGCGAGGTGTTCTCGTGGTTCTGGCTGTGCTTCATCGAGAATAACGGCATGGCTTTCGGCATCGAGTGGTTCTCTAAACTGGCGCTGACGCTCTTCCGTCTGGTAGCCGTCGGTCTGCTCGGCTGGTACGCCCATGTGCTGATTCGCAGACCCGAGACGAAGATAGGTTACCTCGCTACGATCGCTTTCGTCATCGCCGGTGCGCTGGGAAACATCATCGACTGCGTCTTCTACGGCAAACTGTTCGGTTACGCCGGTTGGTTCTACGGCCGCGTGGTCGATATGTTCTATTTCCCGCTTATCCGCAACAGTGCGGGCGAAGTGCTGTTTTTCCGCCCCGTATTTAACTTCGCAGACAGCTGCATCACTTGCGCCGTCATCGTCATCCTCCTTTTCTACACAAAGGAATTGAATAAGGAAGAGAAAAAGGATGAAATATAAAATTTCAAATATTAAATTTCAAATACTCATAGGGCTGTTCCTATCGGTCCTATTTGTCTCCTGTAGGCCCAAGGGCATCCTGCACTCTTGGGAGATGCGGGACGTGCTGGTGGACCTGCATAAGACGGATGCGCTGCTCCAGATCTCCGGTCTGCAGTACGGCCATGACGAGGCGGCAAACATCTATTACGCCATGGTACTGGAGCAACACGGCATCACCCAAGCGCAGTTCGACTCCTCGCTCGTCTGGTACACCGCCCATCCGCAACTCTTCGATAAGATTTATCCCAAAGTGCTGGCGAAACTGCATGCCGAAGGAGACGCTTTCGAGCAGACCTACGCAGAAGAACTGCGTATGCGGCCGGATTTCTTACGCGAGTACGATCACCCGCGTGTTCGTAATAAAAAGCGTCCGCGCTTAACGCAGACGCAGTTAGATAGCATGCTATGGGTCACGCAGCATGGTTACCCTACTCTATGGCAGCCGCTGCCGGATAGTCTAATGCATAATACGGAAGATAAGCTCCTTCCATAGGTCCGCATCTTTCGCCGAAGGATTATTGATGCCCTTCAGCCGCGCGTCCGTCTCGCGCAGATACCCCACGATTAGAAATGTCTTTCCGGCCGGATAACGCTTCGCGGCCGTGGCGTAGTCTTTCACGAAATACGGGTTGATACCCAACTCTTTCGCCACCACCGCCTGACTCTTATCAGGCAGATAATGGTACATCAGCAGGTTCGAGAAGAAGGTGAATAGCGGAGCTAACTCTCTTATCATCGGATGGTCCTTGCTGCTCGCGAAATACTGCGTGATGCGGTTGGCTTTCACTATATCGCCACGTATCAACGCCGACTGCAACTCGATGATGTTATAGTCCTTCGAGATGCCGATATTCCGCTCCACAAGCGCCGCGTCGATAGTGTTCACGCCTTCCGGTCTGCCGTCTATCAGCTTACGTAACGCACCTACTATCGCCGACAGGTCTGTGCCTAAATGGTCAGCCAGCAAGGGTGCAATTCGAGGATCGATCTGCAGCGGCCCCTTAACCTCTAATCCATTAACCTCTAACCCTCTATTCACATCCGCGATGTACGCACTGATCCAACGCTCTACTTCGTAGTCGCGTAACTTATCGCTCTGCAGCCACACCACCTGCGGATGCTCAGTCGCTTTCTTCCACACGCCCTGCCGTTTGTCCGGCTTGCCGTTGTAGCAGATCACGAGCACCGTCTGCGGCATCAGGTTATCCAGATACGCCGCTAACGCATCCCATTTCTTCACCGCTTGCGCTTCGCGCACAATCACCACCTTACGACCACCCATCATCGCATAACCACGGGCCGCACCGATGATCGGCGAGATGTCTGCGCCCTGTAAGTCACGACCGTACACCACCTGCTGGTCAAACTCCCGCGCCATCTCATCCAGCGCGTTCTCCGCGATGTAGTTATACACCTGGTCCGTGTAATACGGTTCCTCGCCGCATAACACATACACCGGCGCATAGTTCCCTGCCTTCAAATCGGCAATGATATCATTGAATTTTTTAATCATAATCCCTAATTCTCTAATCCACTAATCCTCTAATCCTCTAATCCGGTATAAATATAATATATTTATATTTACTCCTGTCTATCTCGCGATAACCCTCTTCGCGTAACATGTTCTCCATCGCGCTCTGCCGGTCCTTGTATTCCTTCTTGGTCTTAAACTGCGGCGAGAACGAACAGAACACAATCGGTCGTTCCTCCTCGATAATCGGCCTGTACTTGACGGTATAAATGCTATCGAAGATATTCGACCAAAACTCATTGTATCTCGCGGCCTCGCAACCCGTCACAGCACGCATCAGATGGTTCTCTTGGCCGAGCGCGAGCACCTCTAACCCTCTAATCCTCTCATCCTCTAATCCCTCAATATCCGTCTTATACTGACGGATTTGTGCTTCCTCCGCCTCCGTGATGGCGATATAACTGTACGGCGCGATGCTACTTACCGTCTGTACTTTCGTCAGATCCGTGCGACCCACGCTGTTCGTGCTATGTCTCACCATCACCAGTGCCACTATCGGCACCCACATCCACCATAGATACTTGCGCATCGGCTCTTCATGCTCCGCACCCGCTACAGGTAGCAAACAGAGCACCGCCGGAAAGAGTTTCAGCCAAGCGGTATCGGTGCCAAGTGTCGCGACGATGAGTATGGCTATGCCATAGGTTAGATGGTTAGTGGTGAGTGGTTTAGCGCTTAAAGCGATAATCAGACACGTTGCCGAAACGAAATACGTCAGGTCCGTGTTATACCACTGCGTCGCCTTCGTCGTCATCGCAAGGAAATAAACGAGCAGTGCGCCTACCACTAATCCCCTAACCTCTAATCCTCTAATCCTTTCACCCCCTAATCCACTAATCCTTTTCCTGCCAACGGCAAGGATGCCTAATCCCAGCATCAGATACCCCACTAACAATCCGCCTTTCTCCCATAACTTGCTAATCATCGGCCAGATATCATGACTCGTCATCGCCGCATCCATCGCAGCCGGTGTCACCAGCCAATAACCCAACAGATACACCAGCCCTGCCGTAGCCGCCGCAATCGGTATATTCCATAGACTTCGCTTCTTCCAGATCGGTATCAGCACCAGCAAGGCTAATATATTCGGGAACCGCACAGCTACTGCCAGTCCAAGAAGCACTGCGCTAACACTTTCCGCTTTCCTCTTTCCACTTTCTGCTTTGGCCGCACTTACCCACAATGCACTCAACAGCAGCACACTCAGCGTGCCGGGACTGAACTCCTGGAAAGCCCCGTACCCCATCAGCAGATACGCTATCGCCAACCAATGGATATTCTCCCGCCGTTGCTCTTTGGTCAACAGACAACAATACGGCAGCGCTATCGCGCCTACCACGCACAGCCATCCTGCTAACCGCAGCGACAGCAGTTCGGCACCGAACAGACGTACTATACCTCCGCCCGCCAGCAGTGTACCTACGGCCATCCATCCGCCCTCTAATTGTGTATATTTATACAACCAGTAGAGCGGATCCTGATGGTTACCGAAGCCGGCGAAGACGAACCAAAGCGTCCAGGCCAGAGCTCCGATCAGCAGGCCGATTGATAATATGTCTCGATAGCGTCGCAAATCGTATTTACTTCTTCTTTGCTCAAATCATAAAACAGTGGCAAGCGCACTAGACAGTCCGCATACCTATCACACTCCGGCAATGCCCGTCCGTCATGACGAGACTTGTAATAATCGCTGCTATGCAGACTCAGGTAATGGAACGCCGCATAGATCTCGCGGCTCTTCAGGTACGCCAACAATCCCGTGCGAGCCTCTAAACTCGGCAGCACGATATAGAACATGTGCGCGTTATTCGTTGCGTACTCCGGGATGTCCGGCAGCGTAAAAAATCCCTTTTCTGCCAACGGTTTGAGTCGCTCATAATACCGTGTCCAGAGCGCTTTGCGCTTCGCCTGGATATCATCGAGGTTCTCCAACTGCGCCCAGAGGAACGCCGCATTCACTTCGCTCGGCAGGAAACTCGAACCCATATCGACCCATCCGTACTTGTTCACTTCGCCGCGGAAGAACTCCGCACGGTTCGTGCCTTTCTCCCAGATGATCTCTGCTCGCCTTACAAACCGCTCGTCGTTCACGACTAACAGTCCGCCTTCGCCGCCTGCCGTCACATTCTTCGTCTCATGGAACGAGAACGCCGCCAGATGACCAATACCTCCTAAGGGTATTATTTGCCCCCTTCCTTTCAGGGAAGGGCCGGGGTTAGGCTTATAATAACTGTCTATCGCCTGCGCCGCATCTTCCACTACGATCAGGTTATGCTTCTTCGCCACGGCCATGATAGCATCCATGTCGCACGCCACGCCGGCATAATGCACCGGTGCAATGACTTTCGTGCGCGGCGTGATGAGGGCTTCCAGACTCTCTGCATCCAGGTTCGGATTGCGTTTCATACTGTCCGCAAAAACCACCGTGGCACCTTCACGCAAGAAAGCCAAGGCCGTGCTCACAAACGTATAACTCGGTACGATCACTTCATCCCCGGGTTTCAGTTCGCATAGCATCGCGCACATCTCCAGTGCGTCCGTGCCGCTACTCGTCAGCAGACATTTGCGAAAACCGTAACGCTGTTCAAACCATGCCTGACAGGCCTTCGTGAACTTACCGTTACCACTCAACTTACCGGCCATCACAGCCTCGTACATATAATGGGCTTCCTTGCCCGTCAGATGCGGTTGATTAAAATTTATCTTCATAGAAAAAACACAATTACTCCAACGATTATCACCCCGATGGCAATACCTTTGCGCCACGTGATGCGTTCCTTAAAAATCATCCAACTCAAGGCCGGAACGAATAGATAACTCATGCTCTCGATGATACTTATCTCCTTGAGCTGCAGTCCGTTATGCATGCACCATATATTCACCACCATCGTCGCGAACATGATGCCGTACCCGCCAATCACCCAACCGTTCATGTACTGCCGCCACCATGGCGCGTACCCCTGCCGCGCACCCTGCTTGAGCAACATCTGTGCGCAAGCGGCGCTAAAAACGGACACTATGGCTATCAATGCATATATCATGAGCGGGCTAATAAGACGATTCCTATAATGATGATCACCGAACCGATGATGTTCGGTATCGTGATAATTTCGCCGAATAGCAAGGCGGCAATGAGCATGGTGAAGATCAGGGTCGTGCCTTTAAACATATAGGCTGTACTCAGTTCAATGCGTCGCAGCACCTGTTGCCATAGTATCGCATACACACCGATGATCGCTACAGCGCCACCGAACCACAGCAAATACGGCCATGACGCCATCGGCTGCATCGAAGCCATCTTCGTGCATATCCCCACGCAGGCATACAGCATGTTTATGCCCACCAACGCCCCTATGTCCTTTATCCTTACCAATTCTTCAATCTTCAAATCTTGTGTACGGTGTATAGTGTACGGTGTATAAAAAATATTTATTTATGTTTATCGCTGACGCTAATGCTACGCTGGAAGCTTGCTTACGAGCGCGTATTTGGCTGATTACGCTCCGGAGCCGCGTAGGCTCAAAATTCCCAACTGACACATAAGCAGTGTTTATCTATGTTTTTTTACTATTTTTAAATTATTTTTGATATTTTCTTCTTATTTTTGTAAGCGTAGCGCATTTTTCTTTTACTTTGCTTTTCGTAAGAATCGCGCCGGATTACCTGCCCATATCTCACTTTCTCCTACATCCTTCGTCAGCACAGCTCCCATACCCAGCGTCGCATAATCGCCGATCGTCAGGTTCTCGCGCACCGTCGCATTCAGCCCTATATGTACACCCTTGCCTATCTTCAGATAACTGCCGATGCATGCCTGCGCCGCGATATGACACCAATCGCCAACAGTATTGTCATGCCCCATCGTTGCACCCACCATCATGATGCAGCCTTTGCCTAACTTACTGCCCGGCGACATTGCTACCTGCGGCATGATGATGCAACCAGGACCTAACTCCACGCTCGGCGCCACATATGCCATCGGATGCACAAACGTCACTAACCGTTCGTCAGGTATCCCTAAACCTTCAAACATCGCTATCCGCTCGCGGTTACCGTCGATACGGAAGATGGTGTTGATAAACCAATACCCTTCTTCCAACAGTCGTTGCGCATCTTCTATTTTACCAATCACAGGGAACATATCTATCTTCTCCCCCACCGGCGTGCGGTCGTTCAGAAAACCCGCCACCTCCAGATCCGTGGCACCCATGCGCCGTGCGTGCTCAATCGCTGCCGCTACTACCGCCGCATTCCCTGCACCACCTAATATCGCTACTTTTCTACTCATATCACTTGCTCAATAATAAAGTTCGGCCGCTGCTTCGTCTCCAGGAAGATTCGTCCTATATATTCGCCCAGTACGCCCAGGAAGGCAAAATTCAAACCAAAGAGGAATAGCATCAGCACCATCATACTGGTCCAACCGGCAACGACATTGCCCACTAATTTATAGATAATCAGCGCCAGCGCCGCAATCATACTGCCCAAGCACAGCAGCGCACCCATATACGTCACGATGCGGATGGGGAACATTGAGAAGGAGAAGATGCGCGCAAACGTCAGCGCTAACATCTTACTCAAGTTATACCCGCTCTTGCCGGCAAACCGTGCATCGCGTTTCAGCGGCACCGCTACGTACCTATTACCGATATAGTACAGCAGACTCACCGCTGTGGCTGTCTTCTCCGGGAAACGACGTAACTCCTCCACCACACTCTTCTTCATCACGCGGAAGATGCCCAACCGCGGCATCGTATGGATATCCGTGATGCTGTTGCTCACGTGCTGGAAAAGACGCGAGACGGCAATCTTCATGCGGCTGTCTTTCCGTTCCTCCCATTGCGCAATCGCCATCGTGGCTTGTTCGTCTGCCAACAACGCATCTATCAGCACCGGTATATCTTCCGGTCGATCCTGTAAGTCGCTGTCCATCAGCACGATCAGGTCCTTCGTCGTCAGCGACAAACCGGCTGCAATAGCATTCTGCTGTCCGAAATTGCGACTCAAGCGCGCTATCCGCAGATGTTCCCGCTGCGCCCGCTCCGCTTGCATGATCTCCCACGACCGATCGCGACTACCGTCATCGACTAAGATGATCTCATAGTCCTTCACAATGGTCTCCAGCACTGCCGTCAACCGCCGCAGTAACTCATTAATCACCTCTTCGTCATTATAAATCGGTACTACAACCGACAAACTTTGTTTGTACATATCTTCAATTTACAATATTTTTGCCATTTTTTAGTCTATGGATATAGACATTTTTGTAAGGAATCCTGCAGGGAAGGAGTATCGTTACCTGCGGTGCGGGACTCACAAGCCTCTAGTCTGGGAGCTTGCTCACAAGTAATAGGGTTGTTAGTTACGCGTAAGTCGCAGTTGGCGACTGCAGATTCCGCATTTTTCTTTCTTTTTGTTTATCGCGCGAAGCGTGTTTATTTCTGTTTTTGTACTTCCACTCCATCCTGATAGATGACATACCCTGTCCTCTCCGCGCTGCAACTCACGTTCTCCGGCGCCTCAAACACCACGCTGCTGCGTCCTATTTGTTTGGGCTCCGGCTTTATTTCCTCACCCAACGCCACGCGTATCACACCTTCGACGAAATCGTATCCTGTACTCAGTTTCACTAAGTCGCTTCCAATAAAATCGCCACCCATACGTCCGCCGATCTCCATCACTACGATACGCCCTTCTTTCGTGATCCTATACTCCGAGTGACTCGCGCCATTCGTCAGTCCCAGTGCATCCAGCGCCCTACGGGTAATCTCAAAAATCCGCTTCTGCATCTCCGCCGGCAGATCCGAAGGCTGATGATGCGCCAGCTCCACGAAATGCGGTGCTCCGGTCGTCACCTTATCCGTTATCTGCAACGCGTAATGCACACCTCTGCAACTGATCATCTCCACACTTATCTCGCGCCCCTCGATATATTCCTCTACCAACGCCTCATGCGCCAACGATACCTCTAATGCCTTTCCTACCGCCGGTTTCAACTCCTCCCATCTCGTCACTTTCGTCACCGCCAAACTCCCGCTCCTATCCGTCGGCTTCACTATTAACGGCAACTCCAATCCTCTAATCCTCTCACCCACTAATCCACTCATCCTCTCATCCTCTAACCCGTTCACTACGCGAAAAGCCGGACAATCCACGCCCGCGTTGACTAACGCTTCCCGCATCACATGCTTATCATGCGCCTTGATAGCCGCTTCATAACTGTTGCCGACCAAACCCATCTGTTCCGCCACATACGCCACCGTCGGTGCCGCCACATCGCTCGCTATCGTACATATGCCGTCTATCTGTTCTTCCCTGCATATCCGCAGTATCTCTTCCTTCTCCGTGATGGAGATGGGATAGAACACGTCGCATAACTCTTTGCATACCGCACCTTCCGCCCATGCGAAGCAGATGGTCCTCAGTCCCATCTCTTTTGCCCGCACCACCACCGGCCGCTGCAAATAACTCGCTCCTATGATTGCAATTGTCTTCATTTTTTATCTAAATCAAAAATACGCAGCCTATATCCGCTCTGCCTGTGGCCCACGCGGCCTTAGCGTAATCCTTTTTCTTCATGCCCATGAGCAAGCTCTCGGCATGCAGTAATAGTATTCCTCTATGTGCTTAGCCCTTGTATAGTGCTAATCCCAGCTGCTCACAAAAAAATCGTCACTCTCGGTCGGTTTCGTCTCCCCGACGACCTTCCCTTTTCGAAGCCAAAAGTCAATTGGCTTCTCCATGCTTACGAAAATGCGTTCACTTCGTTCCCTGTCAAAAATCCATGCGGATAGTAATATATATTTTTGTTATTTTTTCAGTCCATGGAATGGACATTTTTTATAAGGCAGTAGTACGATATGTATATCGGACTGGGAAGGTAAACAGATAGATAGGCATCTGGATGCTTGCATACAAGTGAATATATAGCTGTTTACATTCAGTCCATAAAGGCCGTACTGCCGCATTTTTCTTTTCATTCTTTCACCCTTATCCTTATCAACGCATAGCGGCCGTTATGGCAGACGGGTTGTATCTCCGCTGCTACTCCATAATGCTTCTCTATCTGCTCGCAGATCCTCGGCACCGCTGTCTTCTCTTTCTGATACCCCTGCACATCCGTGAAGATATACATATCATCCCTTAGCAATGCGCGATAGCTGTGTCCCACGGTTTTATTGAGCGGACTCCATGTCATCCATCCCAGCGTATATTTGCCGCACTCATACGGCCATATATGCCATGGATCCATTGCCTCCATCATCATCGATGTACCTATCGTCGTCACGTCCGCTCCCTCCGGCACATATGCCAATATCGGTTGCTGCAACCTCTCCCACACATACCTATTATACGCCGCAGTCACGCACTCCGAGTATATCTGATAGCCGTACCATGCACTCAGCACCGTCATCGCTATCCCTATACCCCAACTCCGCTTGCGCCCTGTTGTCTTCGGCAGAAGCATATAATCCGTCACCATCATCGGCATCAGCATGCATAGGAACACGCGGTTCTTCAGAAATCCGTCCAGACTCACATGTACGATCAGCGCCGCCACGAAGACGGTATACCCGATCAAAAAGATGTACTTCGTCCTGTTTCCCGTCGTCAGTATCATCAGCACCAGCAGCGCCATCAGTATCACGATCTCCACGGCGTACTTATCCAACCGATGCAAGTTCTTCCATTGCTGCCTAACCGGCACAGCACCCGCCGTAGCACTCAACTGCCGTATCGCCGGCAGGTCAATCTGCTCGCCGTCAGGGATGAACCGCAACAGCAACTGATAGTCTATCCAGTCTATGTTCTCCGGCAACTGACTCGGCCTCAACTGATACGCATTCGGGTTGTCGTTCAACTGTGCGCGTAACTGGTTATACGCCCGGTAGTATTTCCACTCGGGATCATGGTCATACACCATGTGGTTCGTCACGCGGCACCCTACTACCGCCATCAACATCACCACCACCGCCATATATTTGCGCCACTCGAGCCGATACGTATAAACGATGATCGGAGCCATCAGCAGTCCTACCAATCCCGCCGCCATAAATCGTATCAACGCTGCAATCACCACCATCGCCGCACCCGTCCATCGGGCTTTCTTACTCTCTCGCAACATCAGTACGCATCCGGCCAAGCACACTAATCCCGCCGTCGTCGTGAACTGCAGCGCCACGATGATACGCGCCCAAAGTACATACAGCAGTATCATCCATACCACCCGCTCCCATCGTGCTCTGTTCGGCACCGTCAGCAGGCAGTAGCTCAGCGCTGTCATCGAGATGATGTGCAGCACGGCGAACGATAAGGTGTACCATTCGATGGCGCGTGTCAGGCTGTACAAACCCGCCAGCACCATGCCGTACAGCACATTGATGTACACCAGATGATAATCCGGCACACCCGAATAACTGCCGTTGGCAATCATCGCCATCATCACATCGTCATTCTCCTCAAACCCCAATGGCAACACCGCCGCCATCAAGGCGAAGAAAACCACATTCGCTCCTAATAATATGTATTTGAGGTTTCTCAATCTTTAATTAAGTGTACGGTGTATAGTGTACTGTGTATAAAAATTTTTTTTTGTTTTTGCTGACGCTGTCGTGTTTGAAATTGTAAGCAACATTTGTTGCTGCGGGTTAGGCTGTTAAGGGGCGCTGGGAGCTTGTTCACAAGCGCGCCTTAATAGGCTTATACGCTAAGGCCGCGTGGGCCATAATTCCTAACATGTTAGCGGCAGTGTTTTCTTTGTTTTTGTTTTCTTATAAGCGTAGCGCGTTTTCGGTTACATAATCATTCCCATCGTCGATCCTTTGCAAACAGTCTCTTCGCCCCGCTCAGCAGCACCGCCACTTTCATATGCCGCGCATACTCCGGACTGTACGCCACTATCTCCTCCGCATGCCCCAACCTCTCCTTCATCGTCCTCCACTTCCGCACGAACCTATTTCTATGTTCTCTTTTCTCTTTGCTCTTTACTCTTGGCCCTGCGAGCATATCCTCCACCATCTTCTCCGCTCTCTCTGCACACTCCGTCGCATAAAACGACGCCTCCTCTGCTTTCAACCCGAACATCTCCACCGCGATGTACATATACAGTTGCCAAACGTCCATCAGCCTCAACTCCTCCAACCACTTCTTCAACCGCTCCCTGTCTATCTTCTCTTGCTCGTGCTTCAGCAGCAGCGCCAAGTCACATATCTGCCGTAAGTTCGCACTGCCGTGCATCATATGCTCCCATGAATGCAGCATTACAAATAGCGCATTAAACGTCACCTCCGGCACCCTTATCTCTAATTTGTATGAAGATTGATCGCTATTGTTTTTGTCATTTTTGTAAGGAGGAACGACGCATTTTTGTAAGCATTCAACATTTCCTATAGGGAGAGTATTATTTTTGGTATTTTTATCAGAATCATCAGACAGATACTGAGCATCAGTGTCTGTTAAGCGGAACGGATCATCGGTCTGTCTGGATGCTTGCATACAAGCAGACTGAGGAGCTGTTACGATGGAGTTACTATCAGTAACTGATGATTCTGTATTTTTTATATCATTTTTCTTTTCTTCTTTATCTATGTTTATTGCGCCATAGGCGTGTTTATCTGTGTTTATGTACTTCATTGGTACCGCATGCTCCATCCCATACTGCTCCATGCGCGCATATCGTCTCACGTCTCTCGGATGCATCATCCCCATCGTCACGCGATGCACTTCTATCGATACCCCATCGGCTATCAGGTTATAATGCTTATAGTGGTCCAATTCTTCGTCGAACTTCAACGCCTCCGGAAACGTCGCCCTCATCACTGCGCATGCCGGATGATACTGCTCCGGCCCCACATACAGGTCTATGTCTCCCCATTGCCGCTGCTCCACAGCCGGATAATACTGCGCCAGACCCAACCCTTTCATCAGCACTGCCTTTATCCCTGCTTCCTCCAATGCACTCCATGCCTTCTCAAGCACCACCATCATCTTCGCCTGCATCTGCATATTCCGCACACACACCGCCTTCATCTGCATTCTGCGTTGTTCTTCCTCTCCTCCTTTTAGGGGGGAGCTGGAGAGAGGCTTCCCTAACCGGTGTGGAAACACCAGCGGTCCTATCCCCTGCACCACGCATTGCTCATATGTCAACTCCTCAAGCCTAATCATTTTTCAATCTTCAATTTTCAATCTTCAATTGTGTGTCCGGTATCTGGTGTACAGTGTATAAAATATTTTATTTATGTTTATCGCTGACGTAGAGGATGCTTGGGATTTTTGCAGCTTTCGCTGCGCGGAATTGACTATTAGGGGTTAGTGGATTGTATATTGTACATTGAGGCATTGCGGAGGACGAGGAAAAAAATATTTATGTTTATGGCTGCGTAATGGGGCAGCGGGGAATTTAGGCGCAACTAATGTTGCGACGTGGAAGCAGATAAGTACGCGCTGGAAGCTCGCTTACGAGCGCGTATTTGGCTGATTACGCTCCGGAGCCGCGTAGGCTCAAAATTCCCAACTGACACATAAGCAGTGTTTATCTTTGTTTTTTTACCATTAATAATTGTTTTCGGCTGTTTTCTTTTTTTGTTTTCTTTGCGCGTAGCGCGTTTTCGATTATCAAACATTTACTTGCTCCTCGCGCGCTTGAATACAATCTGATAGAACGCCTTCCAAAAATACCGCCAATCGGTACGTATCGGGTGCTCCAGATACGCGCGCAGATACCTCGCCTCGCTCTCAAACATCTCCTCCTGCGTCTTCGGCAGATCCACATAGAATGGAGGGATGAGTCCCGGTTTGGACTGCGTCCGCAGGTCCTGCAACCACTCCGGATAAGTGTCAAACTTCGCCTTACTCAGCGGCCGCACACCTACCAGTTTCATATCCCCTTTCAGCAGATTGATAATCATCGGCAGTTCGTCTATCCATAGGCTGCGGAATATATGTCCCCAGGTCGTGATACGGAAATCATTCGCCGCCTTGTCGCCGTCTTTCGTGCCATAGGTGTCATACACATATTTCTGGATATACTCGGCGTATGGATGCATGGTGCGCATCTTGTAGAAGAACTTGATCTCTTTATTCTTGCAAACGCGCGGCAACTTAATCAGCGGACCGTATACCTTGATTTGCTCAAGCGGATACGGTTGCGAATGACGATGGGCGAATACGTATTCGATATGCCCCATCGGCACGATCTCATCTACCTCAAATCCGCAGTAGTAGAGTCGTCCTAATACCTCAGTCTTACTCAGCATACGCTTGCGGCCTTTCGTTACGTCATAGTACAACCGGCTCGTGAGCAGCAATCGCGGCCAAACGCGTTTCTGCAGGAAATAGAAACTGTATACGATCCAGTTGATTCCCTTCGGATAGCGGTTCAGAATCTTCTGCTTGATATACTCCTGCGGCCGATAGCAGCATACATATTGCCCTTCGTCCGGCAATTTCTGATTCACCATGCATAGCCGTTTGTTGATACCGCGCATATCGTTCAGCAGCGTCATATCTACAATCGTAGCATACTGATATTCAGGAATTTGCAGAATACTAAATGGATTACGGTCGCATATCACCTTCGTCTGCGTGGAATCTAATTTGGCTTTCTTGCGCAGCATGAAATAGTCTATCTCCGTCGTCACACTCAGCACTGACTGATGCACTGCCTCTATCGAACTCTTGATTCGTTTCTCGTCCGGTCGCGTCACTTGCGCATGCTCGCGCTGCTCGATCTGCATCACCGGTACATTCATGTTCGTCGCGTATTTCCAGTAATGCTCGAGAATCACCACTACCGTCTCCATCGCACCCACCATCAGTATCGTCCACATCGCCACTTTCGGCGAGAGGCTGTACGGCAGTTGCGGCAACACCCACCAGCACAAGCCTATCAAGACACCCGCATCCGCGATCAGCGACAGCACCGATTGCCATAGCCATGTCTCTTTGTATGAGCGATAGAGTTGCACGGCAAATCCAATCACTACCCATAGCACCGCCAGCACGCCGAATAGCGCCCAGTAATGCACAATCTCGCTCTTATCTGCCACCCATCGCCATAGCACGCAGAGTAATGCCGCTATGATCCAGATGAATAGATCAATGGTTATTCTTCTTTTCCAACCTTCTCTTATCATGATTGCAAATACTCAATAATATCCGCTATGATTTTTTCGCTTGCATGTCCGTCTCCGAAAAGAGGCGGGAATACTACGGGTTTATTTATCAATTGCTCATAGGCAGCCATAATTCGGTCATAATCTGCATCCGCGATGATACCGGCACCTGCTTCTACGATTTCTATCCATTCTGTTTCCGGACGCAGTATCACACAGGGTGTACCATAGAAGAAGGCCTCTTTCTGTACGCCACCGCTATCCGTCATCACTACGGCGGCATTTTTCTCCAATCGGATAATCTCAAAGAATGATGCCGGTTCAATGATGCGAATTCGTTCTCTCCAATCGCCAATCTCCAATCTCAAATCACCAATCATCTTCCGCGTCCTCGGATGCAGCGGCAAAACCACCTCCATGCCTTTTGATGCAATATCGCTTAGCGCGCGAAGAATAGACTGTAAGTTCTGCTCATTATCCGTGTTCGCAGGCCGATGGATAGTAGCTAATACGAATTGCTTTGGCCTTAATCCCAATCGCTCAATGATATCGCTTTGCTGGTCCGCCATAGCGCTGAAATACATCGAGTTATCATACATCACATCGCCGCTCAGCACCACTTTCTGTCCGCGTCCATCTGCAAATCGCACACGCGACTTGATACCGTTGAATCCTTCTGCCTCTAAGTTCTTCAGTCCCGTCTGCGTTGGTGTGAATAGTACACTCGATAAGTTATCGCATACGATACGGTTCACCTCCTCCGGCATACTCATGTTAAACGACCGCAAACCGGCCTCGATATGAAATACCGGTACATGAATCTTACTTGCCGCCACTGCAGCCGCTAAGGTACTATTCGTATCGCCATAAACAATCACGCCGTCATAGTGTGTTTCCGTCAACACTGCCTCTATTCCTTCGATAATCTTCGCCGTCTGCACACCATGACTGCCACTACCTACATGCAGATTATAGTTCGGTTCGGGTATTCCCAATTCGCAGAAGAATACCTCGCTCATATTCGCGTCGTAATGCTGACCGGTATGAAGGATATGTTCCTCCACCCGATCCGCGAAATGCATTTTAATCGCTCTCGATATCGCCGCTGCCTTGATGATCTGCGGCCGAGCGCCTATGATGGTTAACAGTTTAAGCATAATTTCTCCAATATCCAATCTCAAATATCCAATCACCTATCGCCTCTCGTCCCAACCAAACGGATGTTTGCTAAGCGGAAGTTTAGTTATTAGTCGTTAGTTGAATTGTTTCCAAAAGGCCGTATCCGCTGTCTTGGTTTCCTCCGCGCTCTGCGGATAATTCTCTATAAACCCGGAGTGTCCTTCCATCGGATTGGAAGGAACGGCCTCCGCCGAGGATGGGTAATTTTCTATAAACCAAGTCAAAAACTTCGCATAGTCTATCTTGTCGGCCAGCATCCGTTCTCTTCGTTCCGCCCACGTCTTCTTACGTTCCTCCGAATCCATCTGCAGTAATTGCTCCACGGTCTCATATAATCTCTGAACGCTATCCGGTTCGCTCGCCTTGATACCTATGCCTAAGTTATAGCAACTCACCTTCTCTCCATTCAAATTACCGTCCTCTAATTCAGCCATTACGCCAATTTTACCTACGAAGTCATTGAATCGGATAGCAGGTACACCTAAGATCGCCGCTTCCATAGCCATGGTCTGGCTATCGCCGATATACAGACTCGCAAACGCCATCACATCATGCATGTATATCGGATTGATCTGTATGCGATATGGTTCCAGCTCCGGTTCGAGCGGCCGCTCGCTCGTGATGTATATATCCATCTGCGGCTTCATCAGTTCGATCAACCGCAGTGCCACTTCCTTATTGATACCCTTGATGTTATCATCATGGTTTGCCTTCAGTTTCACGAATCGCATGATAGCGTAAGGCTTATCCGGATTGATTCCTTGCTCACGGACTATCTCTGCCGAAGGACTGAAATGGTTCGGATGCAGGTAGGCCAACTCATGGTAACTCGGGTACTTGGTCGTCTTCTTTGTCCATTTCCCGTCATCGCAAGTATCCGGCGTCAGCACAGCATTCGCCCCCGGATAGCATATCTTCGCCTGCATCGGTATCACGTCCGCATCATCTTCTCCGCAATATACCACCGGTATCCGCAGTAGCGGCCCCACATAGGAGTTCTCAACGCTCGTTCCTGTCAGTATATCCGGTTTATGCTTGATGCAGAATACCAATTCTCGCCAGATGCGTTTGAACGCACCGAATGCCATACCGAGTTTTGTATCCTTTCGTCCCTCTCGCAGGATATTATGATACGGTATGCCGGAGTTCTGCAGCAATTGCTCCAGATTCTCCTTCTTCTTTATCAGCACCTCCACAGCGTGACCATCCTCCTTCAGATTCTTGATCACATTCTTGTACAAGTGGAAGTGAGCCGGATGACCGAGATAAACTACTATCTTCATACTCCTATTTAGCCAATGGCTGTTCTAAATTCTAATTGTTACGACTTTGTCGTGGTTACCGACGGTGCTTCCTTAGTAATTTTACTCCTAATTTTCCAAACCGGTACAGCATCGGTTTGCAAACGCACAAGAATCGCCCGTGCTCTACCATCTCTCCACCGAATTCTGCCTTAAAATCCCGTACCCCATATTCCTCATCCGGTTTGCCGGCTCCCATCATGTCGAATACAGCACAACCCCTCTCGCACGCATATTGCATTCCCGCATATTTGGCTACGGTCGAAGGATAGATATTCTTGTATTCTCCATCCTTTCCGCATGCATACCATTCATACACTCCCCTACCAGGCAGCACCATACATATCGATCCGCCTACTACTTGTCCGTTGTACGTCACCAGCAGATACTTGCAGTGTTCGCAATGGTACAATTTCTCAAAAAAGGACCAGGCTTGCAGGGGCATCTTCACCTTCGTCTTATACAACTCCTTCAGTATCTCATAGTATGCCCGCACTTGCTCTATCGTCGGGTTCTCCTCAATCGTTGCTCCGTCACGGAGGGAAAGACGGATATATTTCTGCCGATGTTTTCCGATTGCTGCCTCTATCGCCTCCCATGCCTGATCGGTATGCACATGGAAGTTCAGATGCGGTTCATACCTAAATCCCGCCTTCGCGAATGCATCCTTCCATCGGCTATAATTATTCAAATTCCGAGTTTCTATATATATCGGCGATAAGAGCCTCTTCCCGACCCTCCCCTGAAAGGAAGAGCGATTTGAAGTCCTTTCTTTTAGGAAAGGATTTAGGATAGGCTGTTTCCGCACCGCTTCCATGAGGAGTTGCACTTCCTCATCCGAAGCATCATCAGCCAACGCCGGTCCTCCTATAATAATCGCCCTTCTCGTAAAGAACTGCTTTACCGCACTCTTCTCCTTCGTCACATAACCAACACATATCCCCGCTAATCCTCTAACCTCTAACCCTCTAACCCTTTCAACCGCGACCACGAAAGGTTGGAATAGTTCCGGCAAACTTTCGTAGAAGCGATATGCTTCCTCTGTTTGAAACCATGTGGCCGTCGAACTATTCTCTATAAGTTCCTTCCACTGGACCTTATCTATCTCACCATATGTCAAGAGTGTGTTCACTCAGTTATTAGCTATTAGTTTTCTATTAATCAAAAATACGCAGCCTGTTTCCGCTCTGCCTATGGCCCACGCGGCCTTAGCGTAATCCTTTTTCTTCATGCCCGTGAGCGAGCTCCCAGCATGCAGTAATAGTATTTCTCTATGTGCTTAGCCCTTGTATAGTGCTAATCTCGGCTGCTCACAAAAATGCGCTTCGCTTACGAAAATGCGTTCACTCCGCTCACTGTCAAAAATCCATGCGGATAGTAATATATATTTTTGTTATTTTTTCAGTCCATGGAATGGACATTTTTTATAAGGCAGTAGTACGATATGTATATCGGACTGGGAAGGTAAACAGATAGATAGGCATCTGGATGCTTGCATACAAGTGAATATATAGCTGTTTACATTCAGGCCATAAAGGCCGTACTGCCGCATTTTTCTTTATCTCTGTTTATATCGGTGTAGACCGTGTTTATTTTTGTTTATTTACTATCTTTGTGATTGCGACTTTGATGCGGCGCATCGCTTCGATGATCTCTTCCGTGCTGATAGCGTACGACAGCCGTATACATTCCGGACATCCGAATGCCGTTCCGCTTACCACCGCCACATGCGCTTCTTCTAATAGGTATTCTGCGAGATCATCCGCACTATCAATCTCCAATTTCCAATCTCCAATCCCAAATTTTCCAAATAATGCGGAGATATTTGGAAATAGATAGAACGCTCCTTGCGGCTCCTCAAACCGGAACCCGGGTATCTCTCGTGCTAACCGGCATATCAACTCTCTCCGCTCTGCAAACACCTGCCGCATCTGCTCCACGCACTCATGCGAACCACGTAACGCCGCTTCTGCCGCTTTCTGTGCCACCATCGTCGCGCAGGTCAACTGCTGTCCCTGCAATCGCGTACATGCCTCAATGAATGCTTTGTCCTTACTCAGCAGCCATCCCACTCTCCATCCCGTCATCGCATACGCCTTACTTACGCCATTGACGATGATCAGCCGTTCAGCTATTTCTGGGAAACAGCCTAACCCCAGCCCTTCCCTAAAAGGAAGGGAGTAAGAGCCTTTCCGAGATGGTAATTGAACTGCGGCAGACAGAATAGTAGTTACAACTTTATCTGGGTTTATGTACTCTTCATACACCAGCGCATTGTATATCTCGTCAGAGAGAACGGCTACCTGCGGATATTCGCGCAGCACATCTACGATCGCCGCCAGTTCCTCGTAACTATATACGCTTCCCGTCGGATTATTCGGACTGCAAAGTATCAGCATCCGCGTCTTCTCGCTCAATGCCGCCCGCAGTTCCTCCGCGGTCAGACAATAGCGGTTCTCGTATTTCGTCTGGATGGGCACCACTTTTCCTCCGGCTACCTTCACCATCTCGGTATAGCTCACCCAACTCGGCATCGGGATCACCACCTCATCGCCCGGATTGACGATCGTCTGAATCGCATTATATATCGCCATCTTCGCCCCTACGCTTACGACAACGTCGGAAGCCTCAAATATACTATGTCCAATGTCCAATCTCAAATGCGAGTTCTGCGAGCAAGCTACTGCTTCCCGCAGGCTCGGGATTCCCGCCACCGGGCCATAATGCGTCCATCCGTTGTCGATGGCTTGTTGCGCGGCACGACGAATATGCTCCGGCGTATCCATATCGGGTTCACCGAGCGACATACTGATCACGTCGATCCCTGCCGCCTTCATGGCTTTCGCCCTCGCCGCCATCGCCAAACTCTGCGATGCCGCTATCCGTTGTACTCTCTCTGCGATTTGCATATCAATCTATGTACGTTCTATACCACAACTCCAAGTTGATCCACTTCCATATATCTTTCGATACGTTTATCTCTTTATTCAAATGACGCTTGTATAACTTCATTGCCTCATCCGGATTGAAGAATCCTCGCTTCGCAAATGACTCCGATTGTATAACATTCATTACTACTTTCTGGAATGCTTCAGTTCGAAACCACTCATCTTGCGGTATGGTAAATCCTTTTTTATCTACTCGGGTGCGAACTTTTTCCGGCATAATGCCTTTCATTGCTTCGCGCAAGATGAACTTCGTGTATCCTCCCCTAATCTTTAAAGCATCCTTCAGGGCAATACTGTATTCCACCAAATCTTTATCTAAAAATGGAGCGCGAGATTCCATAGAATGAGCCATTGCATTTCTATCGCCCCACTTCAAGAGATGCTCCAATTTATACTCAAAATGCGCAACTAACATCTCCTCCATGGTATTGGCGCCATAGAGTTTGTCAGCTATCACGCTATCTTTATGTCGCGCCACAAATTCGGGATTGATATATCCGCGTTGCAGCACTCGTACTTTTGTTCGCATACAGCTTGGCAGCATAAAGAATGCCATGTATTTGACATGCCGCCATGAGTGATGTAAACGTTTATATTGCACTATTTCTTTCGCTAATCGTCCCCATTTTAAATGGATAAAGAGCGTCTTGTAATATAAGCCCGGTATATACTCGTATCCGGCTAATGCCTCATCTGCTCCTTGCCCATCTAATGTCACCTTCACGTACTTCTTTGCCTCCTCCATCACGCAATAGTGGGCGTATGGAGATGTGGTTGGCGTCGGTTCGCCTTGGATGCGCACATAGTCTTCCATGTGAGCCAATAACCCCTTAGCGTCAGGATGCACATAATGCATGTTCGGCACGATGCCCTTGAATTCATCGATAAACTGCGATTCATCCGCATCGCTATCTTTCCCGTAAACAGCAGAGAAGGAATGAACATCTGCTTGCTTAATTTCCTTAATAACTGTTGCAGTGATAGAAGAAGAATCTATACCTCCGCTCAAACATACGCCCCATGGCACGTCGGTTCGCAAACGTAGTTCGATTGCGCGTTTGAATAATTCCAAGTAGTGTTTCTCAGCATCATCCAATGTCAAATGTCCAATCTTCGATTTACGCTCGCTCACGTGCTGCGCAAGGTCATACCATTTACGAATCGGCAAATTCTCTTTCGTATAGGATTGCTTCAAATCCAGCGTCATGCAACATCCGTGTTGTAGTTTATAGATGTCGCTAAAGAATGTTTCCTCCGTCTGATCCGTCCGATTAAATACCAGATAGTCGAATATCGCATTCTCATTGGCTTTCGGTTTTCCCGGTAACGCCTCTAATATGGCCGGTATCTCCGACGCAAAAATCATTTGTTCATCACCCACATGATAGTACAATGGTTTTACGCCAAATCGGTCACGTGCCATGAATAAAGTTTGCCTCTCTTGATCATATATCGCTAACGCGAACATCCCGTTCAGTTTGTCCAACACGCTTTCCCCCCATTCGATATATCCGTTCAGCACTACTTCTGTATCCGTCTGGGTATGAAATGAATAGCCTAACGCTTTTAATTCCTCCCGTAGCTCAATGTAGTTATATGCTTCTCCATTTTGCACTATCGTATAGCGGCCGCTATCATCCGTCATTGGCTGATGACCGGCTGCACTTAAGTCTAATATACTCAAACGCACATGACCTAACCCTATATGTCCGTCTACGAACACACCTTCATCATCCGGTCCGCGATGTTTGATAGTCTTCAGCATCGCTTGCACTTGTACCTTGTTGACTTTTGATTTATCGAATCTTATTATTCCGGCTATGCCACACATATGTTCAGTATATTTGCTTGTAGATTTCAATTATTTTTTTTGCAATATCGTCGTTGCTCAATTCTAATTGCATAATTCGTTCGCGCCCGTTAGTCCTTCCTTCGAATGCCAATGCTTCTTTCAGTAGTGATACCATCTCATCCAAACTCTTCTCATCCGCGTCCCAACGCTCGTGAGTCTTTCTCGGATTTCGCAGTATCCAATGTCCAGGTTCATCGCCGAACAGATATTTTACATCTGCGATATCCGTCGCGATGCAGGGACAATTCACCGCCATTGCTTCTTTTAACGCCTGAGGACTTCCTTCACGATGGCTCGGCAATGCAAATACATCTGCTGCGCACATTCGCAGCACACACTGTGAGCGCGTAAGATTCTTCATCTCTACGCACTCAATTGGAGATTGTTCATTTATTCGCGCAACGGCATCACGCAGTAGCTTGTAATTCTTCCTCAAATCATCAAACGCCCCTCCGAAAATGATATATTTCTTGTCCTCACTCCACCCGAGCTGCTTCCGTGCTTCCTCTTTCGGCGTGATAATCATCTGCTCCATCGGCACACCACACGGGATGATGGAATAATTCTTTGCTTTAAAATAACATAAATCACGGACATGTTGCTCCACGTAAATCACATGCTTGGCTCGAAGCGAAAATAGCGAAGATAGCAAGTTGATATACCAATGATGCGTTTCCCCATCATGGAATGTGGTTACTACCGGCACTTCGCTCTGTAATTCCGTCGTTATTGCCGATAACCCGTAATGCGCATGGATGACATCCGGTTTCCATTCCCGTATCTTTCGTTTCAACTCACGCACTGCCGTAATATAATTTCCCTTAACCAAGAAATACTCCACGCATCGATCATCTATCTGCGAATTGTGCAATTCTTGCTCAATCGCAGTTCCTTGTTCTTCAACAAAGGGGGCTATATGATTCGGAAAATTTTCCTTATATCTGCATACTTCCAGTATTTTCATTATATCATTCCTCTTCCTTTGAGTTTGAACCAGTTCCACGCGAGGCAGATTACCACCTCCAGCACCAACGCGATGGTAAAACCGCGCTGCAATTCCTTATTTCCTTTTGCAACCTGAATACCGTATGCAGCGAATAGCAATATCATAGGAATTACCGGCGCATGATGTCGCCCGGACTGAGCGAAAGAACTCATTACTAATATCACATGATATCCTAATGTATAGGCCAAGATGAACACATGTCGTCGCCACTCTCCGCTGATAAGCAGCAATAGCATTACGAGAATCACAAAGAAAGACAAAATATTCTTGATATAATTCGCGCCGGATAACTCCATTTGCATAATTTGCTCTTCATTCACCATATTGAATGTAGGGAACGGAATGGTAAATATCAACGGGGCAAATACTGCTGCCGTAGCATATTTTGCCAACTGATTGCCTCCCTTCTTATCCGCGCGCTCTGCAATTAAAGCTTGAGATTGGCCGGATTGCACTTGTTTAGTAAGCATATTGGCCTGAGTGCGGAGTCTATCCCCCATGCCGGCAATCACTATTACTCCTACAAGGATTCCTATAATCACCTTCTTTCCAATACTCATCACGCGCTTGGAGACAAATACGACGTGAGCAAAGATGGCTAAAACGGCCACGATTCCTAATGGAGCACGGAAGAAAAATAACGCTGAAGCAGCCAACATACCCGGTAATAGCCCCATGAATGTAAGCCCCTTTTCGGAGCTCAGCGCTTGGTCTGTCTTATCTACACATAAGCAGCACAAAAACATCATCTCTGCCTCTTTCAGCATACTGGAGCACCAAAATATCACATAGGGATTGAGACACATAAACAACCCGGCTATACGCGCTGCGCCTTCTCCAAAGTGTCGCGCCGTTACACGATAGATGCATATACAAGAATACGCGCCCAGCACCGCTTTTGCGATTAGCGGAACAAACACATCACTCGAGTCAAAAGATAAAATATAAAGAAGAGCAAGCCAGAATGGGTATCCTGTATCATCAATAGCCGATCCGTACCACTTCATCACCTCGCCAAAACTTCTTTTGCCATCTCCTCGTATCCACTTGGCAATTCCTTGCGCAAAGTCCAGATACCATCCATTATCATCTCCAAAGCCATCTACTCTGCCATATACAGCCTCGTTATAGTAGAAATACCCGAATAAGACCCATATCAAACGTACTAAGAGCGCCCCGACAAACAAGTGCTTGGTAAAAAGCCGTGTCTTATCTTGTTTCCATTTGACAGACAGATACCTTGTGCCAACGAAAAACAACAGCACCGAAAGTATCGAAAAGCCGGCATACAGCGCGGGCATCGCATTCCCAAATACGACCCAGCAGGCAAACATTGAAACAAAAAAGAATGCAAGCGGTTTGCCCATCATCCAATCGGGGATAGTGCGCTCGCCTTTACGCACCCGCGCGTACATATCCATGCCAAACCGGCGCATCATGCGTTCCCGCCATCCGCGCGGCATCGGTTGCGCGATTGGCTGCGCCCCCATCGGGTCTTGCGGTCCTGGCATCGCCTGTCCCGCCATCATTGGCGGCACCATCATCGGCCCCTGCGGCGGCATGGGCATCTGCGGAGGCGCTTGCAGTTGCGTCTCTTGCGGATGCGGATTTTCTATGTCTTGGTTATGTTGTTGCATGTATGCAATTCGTTTAGTGTTTAGAGATTAGAGATTTCTCCCCTCGTCGCCCTTCGCAGCGCGCGTTTTTCTCTCCCTTCGCATCATTTTCTCCGCTTCTTCCCGCCGCCCCCAACGGCGGCCAAAATTTTTGATCCGCGATACTCTCCTCTTCACTCTAAACCTATCTTCTTAAAGTACTCATCCCGCAATGGACTATATTTAGTATGTATCCAACGATAATGTACAGAAGTTAGAATGATCTTATCTATTGCTTTCAGATCAGTAATATCATCCGATGAGAGGTCAGTCGACTTCTTTAACAAATTAAGATTTGTACGTATCATACGGAGTATATCCTCTACATTCATTGGGTCTTGCATTTGTAAACTCTCAGCCAGTGCCTCAAAGCAATGATAGCAAGCCTCATCGTGTTTCCCCAGAATACTACTTTGCATTGCCAACATGATACCATGTAGATGCATTGAGTGATGTTTATCGTTTTCCGTATTTTGCTCGAATTGGCATAACTTCTCTTCAAGTTGTTTCTGCAACTTTTCTACCTTCAGTTGTTCTTCCTCATATTTCTTCTGCGCACTCTTCACTTCCATCACATTCACGATCTGTGCTCCCACTGCAACTGTCACAATCACTGCCAGCAACGCCACACATACCCCGATAAAACTCTCTGCCGCAACCACACTGCGCGGCATCACCTCAAATGCCCATAATGCAAATACCAGTAGGCATAGCAGAATGGCTGCAATGGAGAGGCATATTGCCCAAGTGGATTTTTTATTTTCTGGTTCTTTCATATCCATTATCTATTGAGTCTTATATTCCTAAAGTTGGATGAATTTATGCCTATATTCCTATGATTAAGAATTCTTCTCTATTAGCATTATTATGATTTAGAGCGAAAGAATGTTTGCCTAATGAAACAGCTTCTACATGATTTTTATGCCGGTGCATTATTTCGACAAGTTCATCAATAGTCGGATAGCCGTTACTAGTATATGAAAGAGCTATTATCGATTGCTCATGCATGGCTAATAAGGCATCTAAGTTCTGTAGGAAAGTGGCTTTTTGCTCGAACTCATCACACTGGTGAATATTCAGTTCCAAATTATTCTTTGCCCGATTTACATTTTCGGGAATATGATTATAATTCACCAAGCCTTCAAGGAAATGATATCTCGAATGATATGATACATTTGCTCCTTGAGGAGAGAAATAAGGTGTAT
>DBYL01000035.1:26193-34775 GCA_002309835.1 Bacteroidales bacterium UBA1187 | reverse complement strand
GCACCGGCCTCAGACTGCATCTCCTGTACCAGAACGGTCTCGCCGAAGAGGTTCTTACGACCTGCGGCAGCCCACTCATCCACGTTCTCCGCCATAGGGGAAGACGGCGTGATAGGATAGATAGCAGCCACTTCGGTGAACATGTATGCCACATGCGCCGCCGCTGCGTTACCATCCAATGTTAAGAATTTTTTCTCTTTTGCCATTGTTGTTGAGTTTTTAATTTATTGTTGTTGTGTTGATTTGCTTAGGGACCTTAAAGAGTTTAGAGACCTTAGGGTGATTAGTAGAGGAATCCTAAAAGCCAGAGGGGAATCATGTTTCCGCGCCCGACTTCCAATTCTCCGACCGCCGTCGGACGAATCGTGTCGCGCGATGAACCTTTCTCTTTGACATCGAAGAAATACTTATTGTCGATAATAAACATTGCGCTTCTTTCCGTAGCGTTCACCTTATGTCCGCCATGTACGAAAGTGTAGAAACAGGTCTCGTACAGGTCAAGCGGCGCTATCTCACGGGTGAAAATCATGCGCGCCACGTTCGGATTATGCATGTACACGCGCGAGGGCTTCATCGGGAAACTCTTATCCTCCGGATAGAGGAGGTTGATCAGACGCGAGTCCTTAAGGTACTTCACGTAGTTCATCGTGGTAGCACGACTGAGCCCGATCTCCTCGGAAATACTACTGATATTAAGCGCACACGGCGCTTCGCGCATGAGAATATGCAGCAGTTTACGCAACTTATGCAGACATGCTATATCGATCTGCTTAATCATCAGCACATCCACCTCGAGCTGGGAGTTCATCACCTTCAGCAGCGCTGCCTCAAAACTCTTCTCCTCCAGATAAGAGGGATAATAGCCATGATCAAGGTATGCTTTAAAATAATCGAGCGGACGTACACGTTCGCACACCTCGCGCGAGATGGAAGCATGGCGATCCAATATCTCCTCCAGCGTGAAGGAACGGAAGCGCAGCCCCGTCTGCAAGTTCAGATACTCGCGGAACGAGAACCCACGGAGGTTATAGGTCTTCACAATCTCCTTGAGGTCGTTGTTCTCTTCATCAATATCCATGACGGGCGTAGCGCAGAAGACGATATGCAACTCGGGATACTTGAGATAGCAACGCTTAAGCTCACGCGACCAGTTCGGATATTTGAACAACTGATCGAGGAACAAGTATTGTCCGCCATTGTGGACGAACTTGCTTGCCAGCTCTACAATCGTATGCTCGGTGAAGAAGAAATCATTGAGGTTGACGAACAGACACGGACGTATATCTTTGCGCCTATGGCGTTTACCATCCTCCGATGGCACCTCCTTATCCAGTTTATTCAGCCACTCGTTTTCCACCTCTTTGATACGAGCCAGGAGGAAATCCGTCTTTCCCACACCTCGACCGCCTTTGATAGCAATCAAGCGGTCATTCCAGTCGATCTCATCCATCAGCTGTCTACGAATAGGCATGGATGAGTGCTCCACCAGAAAATCGTGGATTCGGAAGAATGCGTCTAACATGGTCTTCTTTGGAATTTGTGTCTCTTTTTCCATTTTTAGGTTAAATTTGCTTAGGTTTTCGATTATTTTTCACATTTTGGCTGCAAAGTTACTACATTTTTTTCGTTTTTGCAATACTTATATAGCATTTTTTGCAAAAAAATGAGGAACTACAAGCGTAGTCCCTCAAAATTACACATTTTTTATCAAAAAATGCACTTTTTAGAGGCTGATAGCTCCAGTCGGGCAAACATCAGCACAGGTTCCGCACTCAGCGCAAACCTCCGGATCAATGGAGTAATGCTCCTCACCTTCATGGATAGCGCCCAGCGGGCATTCGTCAATACAAGTACCGCAAGCGATGCAGTCGTTAGAAATTTTGTAAGCCATACTTTAAAAGTTTAGAAAGTTTAGAAAGTTTATAATGTTTATTTTGCGTTTACTTTTTCTTTTTCTTCACGGTGGCCAAAGCAGCGAGGAGTTGGGCATTAGGGCCCGTCAGTTCCTTATCCGTCAGTCCTTTACGCTTTGCGTAAGTAGTCCAGTCTTTCGCACCTCCGGTCGAGACCGGCAGACCGAGTTGCAGGAAATGGCAATAGGCTATCGCAAGGGCGTCCGTGGCATCGAGTTTCTTAGGCATCTGCTCGTCCGGAATATGCAGAAATCGCTGGAGCAGATCCGCCACTTGCATCTTCGTCGAATGGCCGTTACCGGTAATCGCCATTTTGATCTTCATCGGCGAGTACTCGTAGATAGGTACATCCTTGCTCAACGCCGCCGCGATTGCCACTCCTTGCGCATGGACAATCTTGATCATCGTTTGCGGGTTTTTATCCACAAATTGGGTCTCAATCGCGAGACAGGAAGGATGATGTTTGTCTATCAATTCCTGGAGGAAGAAAAACTCCTTTTGCAACCGCGGATACTGCCCCTCGAGTTTATGCACATCAAATGCACCAAACTCCAGAATATCAACCTGTTGACCGCATGTCTTGAGCACCGCGTACCCCATAAAAAGCGTACCTGGATCGACACCGAGGATTATATGTTCATTTCGGAGATTATCGATCATCTTTTTCTTAGCCACAAGGGCACGATTATTATTCTAATCTTCGTGATTTCTGATGAACCCGCGAATGATGACTACAGCCGCTCCGGCAATGAGCACGTAGTCTGCCCACGGCTCAATCTTCGCGATACTCAAACCTGCTCCGACAGCCAATATAACCAGGCCGATAATTAATATGATATTCGATAGTTTCATACGCTTCACTTTTCACTCTCCTCTACAAGATATACATCCTCGTTCTCATTATGCATAAAATATTGTTCGCGCGCGAAGCGCTCCAGACTGTCGGCATTATGCAGCAGTTGTATCTCTCGCTGCGCCTGCTCTGCCGACTGCTGATACATATCCCGCTGCTCCTCCAAACGATTGATCTCCTGCTGACGATGAATAAAGCGCAGAATACTCTGGTCTCCGATAAAAAGAAACACCAGCAAGAAGAGGACAACCGTAATCACATATTTGCCCCATTTCCGCACCTTAATCAATGTCCAAAACTCACTAAAAGACATACAATTTCCCAAAATCGTGTGCAAAGTTACGATTTTTTTTGCAAGAATGCAAATTTTTTTGTACTTTTGTAGCCGATTTAATGAAATTACACATGAAAACTCGTTTTTCGCTTTTGATGTCCGTTATGGTGTTGTGCCAATTGATAGTGGCGCAAACGCACATCACAATCAGTGATCCGGAGACTTGGACTACGGATGAGTTGAAACCTTATGTCGGCCAAACCGTTATTTTTGATACTCCGATGATAATTGCCGCTAACGACCTCTCGTCGTCAGCTCTGACGATTGCGCCGCGTATCCTTTTCACCGGCACGAATCAGGCCTATCCGCGCACCGCGGCATACCAATCCGTAGTGAGCATGAACGGTAAGGGAATGATGGAGTTAAGCGGACTCAGCGGCGCGTATGCATATCGCTGCCGAGGTAAGATATATAATCTCAAGGCCGACGTGATCAGCACCAACAAACTAAGTTATAAAAGCGGCACATGGGTAGGAGATAAGCGTTCGGACTTAGAAGCTAATTTCCCGGACTTGGGAGATTATCGTCTGCTGATTTGTACGATGAATCTGGAGAACTATTTCGTTGCGAACAACAATCATAGCAAGCAGCGGGACAAGATTATCAATGCCCTTTCGTTTATCAATGCCGACGTCATCGGTCTGGTGGAGTTAGAGGGAGGTACAGTAGGTCTTCAAGAGATTACGGATTATCTCAATGCGCGCCTTCCGGGACGTACATACAGGCGCTCCGATAACGATGGAGGAAACACCTATCAAACCGTTGCCTTTATCTACGATAGCAAAAAAGTGAAACCCTATGGCGCTATCCAAGCCAGCAATACGCGTACCAATTTCCGCAAGAAAATGTGGTGTTTTGAGGAGTTAGGAACGGGCGAGCAGTTTATTTTCTCCGTTAACCACTTCAAAGCGAAATCCGGTAATGGTACGGGTACCAACGCCAACCAGAATGACGGTCAGGGTGCATGGAATGCGGACCGCGTAGAGGAAGCGCAGTCGATTATCGACCTGCATAAACGTATCGCTCCGCAGCTCAAGGAGAAAGATATTCTTATCATGGGTGACCTGAATGCCTATGCCAAAGAGGATCCTATCAAACTGATGCTGGATAATGGTATGATTGACCTGCATCGCGCTTTCCATGCCGATAGTAGTTACAGTTATCAGTTCGGAGGTCTGGCCGGATACCTCGACCACGCTATCTGTAATGCCACTATGTTTCCGCAAGTAACGGGAATGGCGGCGCTGCATATCAACTCCGATGAGAATGATCGCTATACATACGATAAATCGAGCGGAGACAACACGATGTTCCGCTGCTCGGACCACGACCCTGTGCTGGTAGGTCTGAAATTGGATAACACCGCTATTTATGATCCCAAACCTGCTGTCAACACTATTGATATTTACAAAGGCTCTGCGCACCAACTCGTCATCAACGATGCCTATCGGGCCGGAGGTCAAGACAGTTACTACGCGATCTATGACGTCAGCGGACGCTCGGTCAAGAGCGCGAAGATAGAGAAGAATTCGCAGACAGTGGACCTGCCGTCCGCACCGGGCGTATATATCCTCTATGTCTATTACGAGACACAAGTTTTTCCGTATAAGTTTATCGTGCGCTAAAGCGGCATGTTTGATCTCTTCTCGGAAATAGAAGAACCGGAGCGCGAGGAGTTAAGAAACCTGCGCAAAGAGTTGGAAGAAGCCAACTATAAGTACTATGTACTTAACCAGCCTACTCTCTCCGACCAAGATTTCGACTTTAAGATGCATCGCCTGCAAGATCTGGAGGCGATGTTTCCCGATATGTTTGACCCCAAATCCCCTACCCAGCATGTAGGAAGCGATTTGGGCAAGAAAGGCTTTGCGCAAGTCAAGCATAAGTACCCGATGTTATCGCTGGCGAATAGTTATTCGCGCGAAGAGATTGAGGATTGGGTGCGTAAATTACCTTCGGGCGTAGAGATCGTTTGCGAACTCAAATACGACGGCTTGAGTATCAGTCTTTGGTATGACCATGGAGTGCTTGTTCGGGCACTCACCAGAGGCGACGGACAGCAAGGCGACGATGTGATTGCGAACATTAAGACCATTCCTTCCATTCCATGGAAGATAGAGCGAGCAGACGTGCCGGCGTTCTTTGAACTGCGCGGAGAGGTACTGCTGCCGTGGGAACGGTTTGAAGCGCTCAATAAGGAACGGGAGGAACAAGAAGAACCGCTCTTCGCCAACCCGCGCAACGCCGCTTCGGGTACACTCAAACTGCAGGATCCGCGGGAAGTAGCGAGACGCGGACTCGACGCCTATCTGTATTACATGATCGGCGAACAGTTACCGGGTAAGACACATTTTGAACGACTGCAGACAGCCAAAGAATGGGGCTTTCATATCAGCGATGCGATTAAGGTATGCCACTCTGTCGATGAGGTGATGGCGTACATCGCGTTCTGGGATACAGAGCGTAAGAACCTGCCGGTAGCGACAGACGGTATTGTACTGAAAGTCAATAACTTAGCGCAACAAGAAGAACTCGGATATACGGCTAAGACACCTCGTTGGGCCATCGCGTATAAGTTCCCCGCAGAGAAACAATTGACCTTACTCAAAGAGATCACCTACCAGGTGGGCAGAACGGGTGTGGTAACGCCTGTGGCGAACCTCGAACCGGTGCAGTTAAGCGGCACGATGGTACAACGCGCTACGCTCCATAACGAAGACTTCATCAAATCGCTCGACATCCGTCCGGGCGACCAAGTATGGGTGGAGAAAGGCGGTGAGATCATTCCGAAGATTACCGGGAAGGAGGAGCCTACCTCCGACTCCTCCCTAAAGGGAAGAGAGGTTTATTCTTTCCCGACCATTTGTCCGGAGTGCGGAGCGAAGTTAGTGCGCGTAGAAGGAGAAGCGGCGTGGAGATGTCCGAACGAGGCCGGTTGTCCGCCGCAGATAAAAGGAAAGATAGAGCATTTCGTGAGCCGTAAAGCGATGGATATAGAAGGCCTCGGAGAAGAGACCATCGACCTACTCTACCGTCAAGGACTGCTGCATAATATCGCAGATATATACGATCTGAAAGCCGAAGATGTTGCGGCGCAAGAGCGCCTCGGCGAGAAGAGTGCGCAGAATATGTTAGCCGGCATCGAGGCGTCCAAACAAGTGCCGTGGAGCCGCGTGCTGTTCGCGCTGGGAATTAGGATGGTAGGTGAGACGACAGCGAAGAAGATCGCCCGCAAATACAACTCTATCGACCGCCTCCAGTGGGCCACGGCGGAAGAGCTTTGTGCCATCGAAGATGTAGGTCCGCAGATTGCGGAGAATATCGTCAAGTATTTTGAGGATATCCGTAATCTCGAGATCTTAGAGCGGTTGCGTCAGGCTGGTGTACAGATGGAAGGCGAGGAAGAGGCGGCGCCTACGAGCGATAAGTTAGCCGGTCTCGCCATCGTCATATCCGGTACGTTTGCTCATCATTCTCGCGACGAATATAAGGCCCTGATAGAGACCCACGGCGGCAAAAACGTAGGTTCGGTAAGCAAGAAAACCTCGTTCATCTTAGCCGGAGAGAACATGGGACCGGAAAAACGCAAGAAAGCCGAAGAACTCGGAGTGCCTCTCGTCAGCGAGGAGGAGTTTTTATTGAAGATTGAAGAATGAAGATTGAAGAACTATGGGACTGAAACAAAAGATATTTGATTACATCGCAGGTAAGCAACCGGAGCGTAATCCGCGGTTTCCGCACTTGGACAGGCAGCTGAAGGTCATGATCATTTATGAGAGTGACGTATTGGAGCGCAACGATAGTATTAAATCTATTCGCCAAGACCTGCTGCGTCGCCAGATGGACGTGACGATGTGGGGTTTTGTGGAGAAGAAAGAAATACAAACGCTCATCCTGCCGCAAAGCCGCATCTTGGGTTTGAACGATTATAACATTTGGGGCAAACCGCGCGACTACGTGATCACTGATTTGCAGGCCGAACACTACGACTTACTCATCGATCTTACTACGCGGCCTAGCCGACAGCTGCGATACATTGCGATGTTTACGGATGCGGACTTCAAAGTAGGGTTGAACTTAGGAGAAGGTATTCATGACATGCTTCTCTCCCTACCCGATTTCTCGCTGGAGCAAGGCGAAGAACTGAAAGTTGAAGCCTCGTGGTTATATGACCAGATCATGCAATATTTAACAACTATTAAGAGCAATGATTGACGCGCACACTATCCTCGTACATGTACTAAAATTTATTTTAGTAGTAAGTACTCGGATGTGCTCGCTCTCCCCACAAATTAAAATTTGCGGGGCCCCTAACAGAATTATAATTTATGAGTAAATTATTAGGAATTGGCACAGCATTAGTTACGCCGTTTAGCGCGGACGGAAGTGTGGATTACGAAGCACTTCAACGACTGTTAGACACGCAGTTAACAGGCGCTGTGGATTATATCGTCGTTCTCGGTACAACTGGTGAAGCCGTTACCATGACAGAGAAAGAACGCGAAGAAGTGCGTACGTTTATTCGCAAATATGTGAATGGTCGTCTTCCATTAGTTTTAGGCGTGGGAGGTAACTGTACGGCAGCGGTTTGTGAGACCTTACGCTCGATAGATCTCACAGGCTTCGAGGCTATCCTAAGTGTATGCCCGTTCTATAACAAACCGAACCAAGAAGGCCTATATCAGCATTTCTGCAAGGTAGCAGAGGCGAGTCCGATTCCCGTTATTCTCTATAATGTTCCCGGGCGCACGGGCGTGAACCTGCTACCCGAAACGGTCATGCGCATCTATGAAGCCCATCCCGACAAAATCCTCGGCATCAAAGAAGCCAGCGGCAACCTCGAGCAGATTAAACACCTCATCGACTTAGCGGCAGGTCATCTCCTCGTCATATCCGGCGATGACGGAATAGCCTGCGAAGTGATGCAAGCCGGAGGTGCAGGACTGATATCCGTAGCCTCAAATGCTTTCCCACAAGATTTCTACGATATTGTCCATAAAAAGGACCAAGCTCTTCAAACTCGATATGCAGAGATGATTCGCCTACTCTTTGCCGAAGGCAATCCTGTAGGCATCAAAGCCGTGCTGGCACAGAAAGGCATCATCCAGAACTACTTGCGACTTCCCTTAGTTCCCGCAAGCCCCGAACTACAGGAAAAGATAAAAAAAGAGCTCGCATGATTGCGAGCCTTTTTTGTTGTAAGAACTGTCGCGTTCGCATCCCTCGTACGCGTTTGAAAACCACGTTTTCAAAGTAGGTACTCGGGCGCTCCGCTCTCCCCCAAAAAACGTTCATTTTCTTAGCAAATGCACGATTTTTTCGGGGGCCCCATTGGGGATTTACTTAGCAGCTTTCTTCTTTGCTTGATCAACAACTGCCTTGAAAGCAGCGGGTTGATTCATGGCGAGGTCGGCAAGCGCCTTGCGGTTGATGACGATACCTGCGTTCTTGAGGGCGCCCATCAACTGGCTGTAGCTCAGAC
>DBYL01000035.1:25879-26128 GCA_002309835.1 Bacteroidales bacterium UBA1187 | reverse complement strand
TAAGCATACTGCAAACCTTTCTCCCACGTGTTCTTTGCTACGGTCCATACATTAGCACGGCCACCAAAGTTACCACGGGTGAGCGACATGATCTTCTTACGACGGTTGCGCGAAGCAACGTGATTTACTGATCTAGGCATTTCTCTGTCCTTTCACTTTAATGGTTAGTACTTAACGAAGCAGCAGCATCTCACGAATGGAGCGCATGTTCGTCTGATCAACAATAGCAACATGAGTCAAGTTGCGTTT
>DBYL01000035.1:9323-25811 GCA_002309835.1 Bacteroidales bacterium UBA1187 | reverse complement strand
AGCGTGAAACGCTTTTTTGCACCGGAATTAGTCTTTACCTTTGGCATTTTGTATAAATAATTAATTGTTAGTAATAAGCAGTCTCAGGCAGCCGGCCCCAGTTCATGGGGCTTCCAAGGTAAGCCTTACGACTTGCTTTTTGTCTTATTTATTACTCTTCGGGCTAAAATTGAGGATCATCCTCTTGCCCTCGAGATTTGGTACATTATCGGGTTTGCCGTATTCAGCGAGGTCGGCGGCAAAGCGCGCGAGCAGCAATTCCCCTTGTTCTTTAAACACGATAGAGCGGCCGCGGAAGAAGACGTAGGACTTCACCTTATTGCCTTCCTTGAGGAACTCGATCGCGTGTTTGAGCTTGAAGTTATAATCGTGATCATCCGTTTGCGGACCGAACCGAATCTCCTTCACCTCCATCTTCTTGGCGTTCGCTTTCGCCTCTTTTTGCTTTTTCTTCTGCGCGTACAGGAACTTCTGATAATCAATCACGCGACACACGGGGGGCGTAGCCGTAGGAGCGATCTCGACTAAGTCGAGGTTTTGCTCATCTGCGATCTTCATCGCCTGTTGAAACGAGTAGATGCCCTGTTCTACATTGTCGCCAATAAGGCGTACTTCATTGACTCCGCGGATCTTGTCGTTAATACGATGCGGGTCTTCTTTAATCACGCGACCGCCACGCGGTCTCATCGGGGGTGTTGCTATAGTTTTATCCTCCTAAAATTAATAAATATCTTTCTTTCCCGTGCGGGCACAATACACCCTACCAACGAAAAAGCGGACAAAATTACTACTTTTTTTTGGAACACGCAAGAAAATTCGAAGAATAATCGCACGTACATTATTTTTTTTCACTTTTTTCTTTATTTATTTGCGCGCGTGAAATATTTTTCGTATCTTTGCACGCTATTTTATGAAATACCAAATTATAATACATATGAAGAAATACATTTTTATCTCGACGATGCTGGTGGCATTGGCGATGATTAGTTGCAACGAGACTCCTTACATCAACAATCCCGGCGACAACTCGCAGAACGTAGACACTATTCCAATCTTGGTTCCGGATACCAACGGTATCGAGATTAGTATCGACAGCGCTATTGCCTTGTGCAAGTCGCTTGCGGTAAATGCCGAGACCGGTGAGTTGTATAAATTGACTGGTGTGATCACGAAGAATACCACCAATCCGATGAACGTACCTTCTCAGTACGACAACATCAATTTCGATCTTTCGGATAGCATTGCCGGCAAATCGTCTATTGCCTGCTATTATACGAATAACCTCTATAATCGTCCCTTCCGTAAGAATGCGGATGTGCCGCGTGTAGGATCGAAGGTGACAGTTATCGGTGTGCTGACGCTTTATCAGAAGGCCGGTTCCTCCAACGCTCCGACGCCGGAGTTAAAGAACGGTTTCATCGTACGTATCGACTCGATGGTAGCTCCTCCTCCGTTCCCGGGTTGTCCAGAGCCGGCAGAAGGTCAAATTAGCACCAGCGAAGCAGTGACCAGAGCATTGGCATTGGCTGATGGAGGTAGCACGAGCGAAGAATACAATGTGCTTGGTGTAGTAACGGAAATTTTAAGTTATAGTTCCGGCAAGGCTACCTATCTTATTTCTGATGGCAAGAAAATTTTCGAGGTATATAACGGTATCGGTCTGAACAACGAGAGTTTCCCCTCACAGGATCACATTGCCCCGAACGACACTGTCGTTGTGCATAGTAAATTGACGAACTATAAGGGTACGCCCGAGACAACAGGTACGGCATACTTAATTAGCACAACAAACCCGAATTACAACGAATAAAATTATTAACTAACAAATAAAAAATGGCAAGTTTACAAAAAATTAGAAACCATGGCGCCCTGTTGATTGCAATTGTGGGTTTGGCCATGTTAGCATTTATTCTCGGAGACTTTTTGAACTCCGGTAGCAGCTTCTTCAACCGCAGTCGCGAGAATGTAGGCGTGATTGAGGGTCAAAAGATTCACTACACGGAGTATGAGGCGGCTAAAGACCAACTGACGGAGGTTTACAAGATTGAGAGCGGCCGCTCGGATCTAGACGAAGACTTAAGCGCACAGATTCGCAACCAAGTATGGAACATGTTTATGATGGACTTCACACTGCGTGCGCAAGCGAAGGAAATCGGTATGGACGTTACCACGGATGAGTTGAGCGAACTCTGCATCGGCGAGAACCCTCACCAGATTATCCGCAGCCGTCGTGCTTTCTGCGATGAGAACGGTCAGTTCAACCGCCAAGCCGTAGTTAATCTGCTTCAGGCTATCAATCAAGAAGACGGTGACGCAGAGCAGAACGCGAACCTCCAGCAGGCTAAGACCTACTGGCTATATTGGGAGAAAGCAGTGCGTATCAGCCATATGCAGGAGAAATATTCCGCTCTGTTGCAGCATCTTTTCAAAGCCAACTCGCTGGATGCAGAATTCGCATTCAATGGTCGTCAAAACGGCGTGAGCGCTGAATACGTAATGCAGCCATACTTCGCTGTTGCCGATAGTTTGGTAACAGTAAGCGATGCGGACGTTAAGAAGCTCTACAAGCAGCATAAAGAGCAATACAAGCAGACCCCGAACCGCGCAATCAAATACATCGCGTTCGATATCGTTCCGTCCGAGGATGATTTCAAGGCTGCAGAGGAGTTGCTGACGAGCCTGAAAGAGGAATTCCAGACCGCAGAGGACGTAAGTCTCGTGGTAAACACCAATTCGGATATCATGTATGACGGTCGTGACTACTCTATCAAGACCGTTCCGGCGCAATTCAAAGACTTCGCGTTCGCAAAGGGCGCTAAGGCCGGTCAATGCACGGATATTCTCTTTGAGAACAACACCTATGCTATGGCGCGTATCATGCAAGCCGGCTATTCGGTGCCTGACTCGGTTGAGTTGAAGGCTATCGTAGAAGGTGGCGAAGATCAGGAACTGGGTTGGTTCGCAGCTACTGATCTGCCGAAGAACATCGCGGATCCTGCATTCGCAGGAAAACGCGGCACACGCTTCACCGTAGCGCAAGGTATGGGTGAGCAGACGTATGAGATTTTGGACATCAGCGCAGCTACGCCGAAAGTGAAGCTCGCTATCCTCTCTCGCGAGGTAACTCCGTCCAGTAAGACCTATTCGGCTATCTATAATAGCGCTAAGCAGTTCATCGTTGCTAACGATAATGCAGAGGCTCTTGAGGCTGCTGCGCAAGAGGCTGGTATGGCTGTGATTCCGCAGTATAACCTTACTGCCAACACAGATAAGATTGGTCAGCTGAAGAACAGCCGTCCTATCGTTCGTTGGGCATTTGAGGCAAAAGAAGGCAAGGTATCGGATGTATTCGAGTGCGGTCAGCAATTCGTAGTAGCCGCTTTGACGGAAGTGAACGATGGCAACTATCGTCCATTGGAGTCCGTTCGTCCGGAATTGACCTATGAGGCTACGAATAACGCGAAGGCTGCGTATATCACCAAACAGCTCAAGGGCGTAGAGTCTATTGAGGCAGCTGCAGAGGTACTGGGTCAACAGGTTCAGGCTACCGAGCGCGTTTCGCTGGCAGACAACCGCTTCGGCAACGCCGGTATGGAACCTGCTGTCATCGGAAAGACCATCGCCTTAGGCGAGAATCAACTGAGCGAGCCTATCCAAGGTAACATGGGCGTCTTCGTTGTTAAGACTGGCGCTGCTAATAATACCGAAGAAGTATTTAACGCTGACGCAGAGAAGGCACAACTGTCTGCACGTCTCGCCTACCTGCCTTACCAGGCTATTCAACTGGTGGAGGATAAGGCCGACGTAGTGGACAACCGCGCTAACTTCCAATAAATGCGTGCGCGCGCGTATTAAATAATAAGGAGAGGGCTCGCATGGGCTTCTCTCCTTTGTGCTAAAAATATGAGACATTTATCCCCTTGGGCATGGGTGCCGACGCTTTATTTGGCCGAAGGTATTCCGTATTTCCTTGTGACAAGCGTGAGTGTCACCTTGTTCACCCAATTAGGAATGCCTAACGCACAAATGGCGCTTTTCACTTCGCTGATTGCCTTCCCATGGGTAGTCAAACCGCTTTGGAGTCCGTTTGTAGATGTACTCCGCACTAAGCGCTGGTGGGTGCTGGTGATGCAGGCGGTGATGGCTTTGACAGTATTGTTATTGGCGTTTCTGGCGCCTAAAGGATTCTTCACGATAGCCCTGATCCTCTTTACAATCACCGCCTTCTGTTCCGCTACGCATGATATTGCGGCCGACGGATATTATATGCTGGCGTTGAGTGAGAAAGAGCAATCAGCCTACGTGGGTCTGCGATCTACGTTCTATCGCATCGCGAATATCTTCTGCCAGTCGTTATTGCTGATGCTGGTAGGATGGTTGCAAGAGCGGACAGATGTAGCCAGCGCTTGGCGCTATGCCCTACTCCTCTGCAGCGGCATCATCGCCCTCATCGCCATTTGGCACACTTGGGCAATGCCTCGAGTTGAGGTGAAAGGTGAACGGTTAGAGGTTAAAGGTATTATACGCGAAGTAGGACAAGTGTTCGCCGATTTCTTCCGCAAACCGGGAATCGTGCTCGCCTTATGCTTCATGCTCCTATATCGTTTGCCGGAAGCGCTGTTGCTCAAACTCTGCAACCCCTTCTTCCTGGCTCCGATGTCAGAAGGAGGACTGGAAATCACCGTCGGCACTATCGGTCAGATCACGGGCGTAGGTGTCATCCTTATGCTCTTGGGCGGTATCGGAGGCGGATTATGGGCGAGTAAGACGGGCCTGAAGAAAGCGATATTACCGATGGCTTTATGCCTGACGTTGCCATGCATCGTATATGTTTATTTCGCTCAGTATCAGCCTACTACGTTCTGGATTCTGTGCATGTGCGTAGGTCTGGAGCAAATGGGCTACGGCCTGGGTTACACCGCCTGCATGCTATACATGATACACGTTGCGGACGGAGCGTATAAGACGGCGCATTTCTCGATCTGCACAGCGTTTATGTTCCTCGGATTGATGCTTCCGGGCATGGTAGCCGGATACATCCAAGAGGCCGTAGGATACTTAGGATTTTTCTGGATAGTGATGCTCACTTGCATCCCATCCATAGCAGTTACATACTTGGTATATAAAAAATTATGAATTGTAAACGTATCATACCCGATGCTATCACGAGCTGCAACCTTATTTGCGGCAGTATAGCTATTATTTTTGCCTTACATAATGCCTTCATCGGGGCTTTTGTATTCATCCTCGCCGGCGCTTTCTTCGATTTCTTCGACGGTCTGAGCGCCCGTTTGCTGAAAGTGCCATGCCCTATCGGCATCCAATTAGACTCGTTAGCAGATGACATTACGTTTGGCCTCGCACCGGCGATGATGCTTTTCAGTTGGCTTCGTCCTATACTCGGATGGTGGGCATGTCTGGCTTTAATCATGGCCGCTGCTTCCGCGTTGCGTCTAGCGAAATTCAATGTGGATGAACGTCAACACAACTCGTTCATTGGTCTCGCTACTCCGGCTAACGCCATCTTCTGGGGCGGCATATGCAGTCTGCCTATCTCCGTGCTCGCATATGATTGGATGGCATGGGTGATTATCGGTCTGTCATTCCTTAGTTGCTATCTACTGAACGCCGAAATCCCGTTCTTCAGCTTTAAGTCCTTTAAGAAGCAGAAACTGATTATCTGTTCGTTCATTGTCGGATGCCTGATACTGATTGGTTTTTGCGTAGCGAAAGCGATTGTTCATCATCATATAGAATTCGCATTCTTTAGCGGCGCAGCATGTATCCTTTGGTACGTAGTGCTGAATTTGCTACTAGCCATCGGCATAAAGAAATAAATACGTAAACTGAAAAATCTCAATACCTATGAAACGACATTTCTTCCTCGTTCTCGCAATCTGCTTCAGCCTTGGCATTATGGCAGAAGCCATTCCTGCAGGTTATTACGACGCTATTGACGGAAAACAAGACGCAGCTCTCAAGACTGCGCTAAGTCAAATCATATATCCTGTCGACTGGTCTCAAATGACCGGCACGAACGACATCAATGTAGAATACAACAGAGACTACCGCTACAAATACGGTTCTCGTGATCCAAACAAGTTCTTGGACCACCTTTATACTTGGGATGGCTTCATATATACTGATCAACGTGAAGACGGCTCGGTATGGGACATGTACTCGCCCTATACATATTACATGGCTCCGGACCAATATGGTTCCCTGAGCCTTCCTGATTTGGAGATTGAGCACTGTTTTCCAAAAAGTTGGTGGGGAGGAACAGATAACGATGCCTACAAAGATTTGCACCACTTAAACCCGGCAAACTGTAAGGCAAACGGGCCGAAGAGCAACAACCCTCCCGGAATTGTGGTAACAATTACTAATCAAGTGAATACAATCTTCAAGCTCGGCAAGAACGACGCATATGGTTCTTTTACCGTTTATGAACCGGATGATGAGTATAAAGGTGATTTTGCCCGTGCATATTTCTATATTGCAACTGCTTATGAAAATTTTACATGGGATGCTTCAAAAACAAGCGATTTTTTAGATAATTCATCCTATTTGGAGTTCAAACCTTGGTTGCAGCAAGTGTTGATTGCATGGCATCGTGCAGATCCGGTTAGCGAGAAAGAAATCAATCGCAACAACCTTGTAAGTGATATCCAACATAACCGCAACCCGTTTATTGATTATCCGGAATTGGCAGAATACATATGGGGTAATAAAGCAGGTCAGGCAGTTGATTTAAGCCAACTCACCTTTACCGGAGACGAAAGTTATGAGTTACCTGCGGAGAAGTTCGTTAGCCGTGCTCTACCGGCTACTAACATCACAGGACAAGGCTTTACCGCCCATTGGAAGAATGCCGGGAAAGAAAACTATTCCTTAGATGTCTTTACCTCGCAGACGACTGGTAAAAATGATACTATCATCAATCTGCCAAACTGCCATCAATCAAATGTCAAAGCCGATTCACATTGCAGTTTCAGCGGCTCATTATATACCTCTAGTACCGGAAAATGTTCCTTTACTACGTTGAGTGCCTCTCTCACGATTTCCGGTATCAATCTCAAGGCAAACAGCAAGATTGTTGTGCGGGCGATGGCTCCCGTTAAGCCCGCCGCCAGCACAGATGGAGCTAAGATGAAAATTAGCGCTGATGGAACACAGATTGCCCTACAGGAGCTAACACATAGTCAAGAATATTTCACTTTTGCTTTACCAACCGGCACACAGAGCATCGTTATTGAGCCTGGAAGCGGACAGCATATCAATATTCAGCAGATCTTCGTCATCACTGGCGATGAGACTACCACGTACACTTCGCTTGAGGGATTCCCGAAAGAAGTAACCGGAACAAGCTTTGACATAGAGCACACGATGGAGAATGGTCAGACCTTGTATTATACTATCACGCCTGCCGGTTTGCGCACTAGTGCGCCCATAGGAGTCACATATTCTTCGGACCCTCAAGACATCTCTTTCACGGAGTTTCCTCATAGCGCTGCGCGCAAGGAATTGCGTAATGGACAGATAGTTATTCTACGTAACGCGTCAATTTATAGTATCTTAGGTCAAACGATACGATAGGTGTGTCAATTTTTACACATTTATCGCGAATATCTGCACGCGCGCGTGAAAGAAATTGTGTAATTTTGCGGTCGATTAATATCACGCAATTTAAACACAACTAATTCATATGAAAAAACAACTATTCAATGCCCTACTCTTTGGCCTGCTGATGGTACCCTTCTTGGGTGCTCAAGCGCAGAGCACTGTAGTCGAGGCTCAGACTACAGAAGGTAAAGATTTCTATGTAACTTTCCTTCAAGGCGATGCCGATGATTCCGGCTCGACAGACGGCGGAGCTAAGAAACGTTTCAAATTGTCGCTCTCCATCTCCGCTCGCGAAGCCGCAACTATTACCATTGAGAACACATTCTATGGTTTTGACACCGTCGTGCAGGTAGATGCCAACACGTTGAAAGAAGTAGACATCTTCAACGGCATTACTACTGACACTCGTATCCGTAGTAATAATACGGATTATTCGGCCACATCTAAAGCCAATGGTACTGCGCAATACTGCTATACATATCATCCGGAGATGGTGGATAGTAGTGCCTTGCATGTCAAATCCGACAAGCCTATTTCCTTGTATGCCAGCAACTATAAAGCCGCTACCTTTGATGCCACGAACGTACTGCCGACAACCGCACTACAAAGTGAATACAAAATTGTATGTTATACCCCGTCCGATCACGGAGGTAAATCTTCGTCTCAAGGAAGTCATTTTGCTGTAGTAGCTGTTGAGGACAACACAATCGTAGGCTATTGTCCTTCGGTAGCTACCTATTCTATCAATAATGCCAAGCAGAAGCAGACAAACGGATACACCCTTACCGAAGAGGAAGTTGCTATGGCCAACTACCAATTCGGGAAAGACACGTTATACTCTCCGGTATTGAAGAAAGGACAAGTATGGTATGTATGGACCGGAAAAGGAGAAACTGCCGGTTTCGGCCATGAAGCCGACCTTTCCGGTAGTATCGTTAAAGCTTTTGATGCTAATACTAAGAATGCCAAAAAAGTGGCTGTTTTCCAAGGAAACCCACACACGAACATCCCCTTCTATCTGGATTTACCTACTCCGCCATCCAAACCTATCGGCGAGCGCGATCATATCTTCTCGCAGGCTATGCCGATATCTACATGGGGCAACACATTCGTGCTTACCACTTCAGAGTTACGCGACCGCGATGTAATTCGCGTCATGTCGCTTGAGGATGGTACAGAGGTGCGCTTGAATGGTAACTTGGTACACACATTCGATTTTACCTCGGATACGCAGCATTTCTGGGAGTTTGAGATAGGTGTAGCAGGTGTCTCCAACGGTCGTACCGCCGCAAATGGTAACTTCTTTGAGGGAGAGAGTTTTCTCTTGCAGACTTCTTGTCCTACTGCCGTTCATGAGTTTATGGTTTCTAAGAAATATGGCAAAGACAATACTTCGAACGGTGACCCTGCGATGCTTTGGATCAACCCGATAGAGCAACGCATTGACCAAATTACCTTTGCTACCTACTCTTCGGAAAATGGTACGACGCATCACTACGCCAATGTGGTAACAACTGCGGACAACGCAAGCCACATGGTTCTAGACGGCGCTAATATCTCTGACAAATTTAAAGATGTTAATGGTAGTAACGGCCTGTATAAATATGCAAAACTAGACCTGCTCACCACAGCAGGCAGTCACACGTTAGAAGGCGATCCTACCAAAGGATTTATCGCGCACGTGTATGGCTGTACCGGCAATGAGAGTTATGGATATAATGCCGGAGGTGCTACCAAACCGCTTACGCAATATATCACCATCAACGGCAAGGTCTTTACTCCTGATTCAGAAAACACTCTTTGTGGAGAAGACACCGTTAAGTTTGCTTGCCACCCTGATTATGAATGGGAACAAATTGTTTGGAACTTCGGTGACGGACAGACTCAAGTCGTAACGGAAGAGAAAGACTCCGTAGTGCTGCACTACTACGAGAATAGCGGTGTCTACAACGCATATGTCCTGATCTCACGCGAGAGCAGTAACCTCTGTAAAGGACAGAATGCCGTAGATAGTATTCCTATCGAAGTGACCATCGGACGCTATACTTTCGAGATTACCGACGTAGAGATCCCTTGCGAAGAAGTAGGCAAACCTTGGGTAGGTAAGATCTTCTATAGTACCGGCGGCGCTAAAGTAAACCTCACGGGAGATAACGTGACTATCAAGTTCGATGACGCAGCTAAAGAAGGCGGCTTCAAGGATGACGAATTGGTAGTGAAGGACGGTTACTTCCAAATTACTATTCATAAGGAGAAAGCGAAATCCGACGCAGTCTATGGTATCGACCTGAAGATCACTTCGGACTGCGGCGGTACGGATACTACGCTGAACTTCGCGCTGAATTTCGACAACAATATTATTCAACAGCGTTATACCTATCTGCTCGGTCTCGATACGACCATGCAGAAATATCTGCTGAGCGATTTCCAATGGTATCGCGTTTCGGATAGCACCGCTATTGAGGGGCAGGTTTCGTCGAACCTCAATTTCCACGACCTGCCGGCAAGTTCCTTCTCTGGGGACTCCTACTATGTATGCTTTACGCTGAATAAGGGCACCGCGGACGAAGTACGTAAATGCGCGTGCGCAAAACCGTTTGATGTCAATGGTGAGAGCCAGCATTTCAATGGTCCAGAGGATCTTATCATCACCGCCACTTATACCATTAGCGGACAATCCGTATTCGTGAACGCCGACTGGGCCGGTAAGACGGATATCGATTGCTTCGCGCAATGGATAAAAGTAGATGGTACTACCAGTCCGAGATACGATGTGCCGGACGGCGGATGTACCATTCCTGCGCCAAGCGATAACGGGCTCTACCTGCTTCGTGTCACCACTGACGGAGGTAGCCGCACATTCAAATTCATGATTAACCATTAATGCAGAGGAGGACACAGAGATGAAAAACGAAGTTAATCGTGCCTCATGGGCTAAGAAAAACGTATTGAATACCATACTGATTGCAAGTGTTATCCTTAGTTTAACTTGCGCACCGGCTATCGTCAATGCGATGCCGGCACCGGTTCCTGCTACGCAGACCGACAAGCAGAAAGCTGCTGCCGCTAAGGCCAAAGAGGCGGAGAAGAAGAAAAAAGAGGCCGAGAAAGCCAAAGCCGCTAAGGCAAAAGAGAAAGAAAAAGCGGCTAAAGCAAAGGAAAAAGAGAAAGCAGCTGCTGCCAAAGCTAAAGAGGCTGAGCAACGCAAGAAAGAGACGGAGAAAGCGAAAGCTGCTGCCGCCAAGGAGAACGAGAAGAAGAAAGAAGCGGCCGAGAAACAGCGTGAGCAACAGGCGAAAGCCAATGAGAAGAAACGCGAAGAAGCGGCTAAAGCTGCTGCTAAGGCCCAAGCGCAACGCGATAAAGAGGCTGCAGAGCGCGCAAAAGTAGCTGCGGAACGAGAAGAGGCGAAGGCCAAGAAAGAGGCTGAAGCCAAAGCAAAAGAAGAGAAAGCCATCCGCGACTACGAGAAATACCAAGAGAGCCTGGAGAATCCTAAGACGGAAGTCGTATCCCTCTTCAATCTCGGTCTGCGCGTAGGTTACGCAGCGATGATGGATAAAATCCAACCGGCTGCCGATGGTTCGCTTTGGGGACCTGGAACGCTCAATCGCAGCAATGCACTTCAGCAACTCACAGGAGGCGCAGGAGCAGGCCTTAACTTCACCTATAATCTCGAGTACGGACATTTCCTGTTCGAGACCGGTCTGGACTTCCGTTTCCTCAACTCGACTTCGAATTACGGATTCCAAGCAGAGCGCCTGGAGCAGACTCGCAATGCGAAATATACGTATCTATTCGACAAACTTGCCGAGACGCGCAATATGATGCAGATTGGTGTTCCGGTGATGTTCGGTGCTCAGTTCAGCCGTTATTACTTCCTCTTGGGCGCAAAAGTGCACTACTCCTTCTGGAGCAACTACAGCCAGAAAGGCCGTTACGATATCGTTGTTGACGATCCCGGCTTGTTAGCTCCTTACGGACTGGGTATCCATTCGCTGAACGGTCAGACCAACCAGAAGATTCAGTTCCGCCAACCGGACCTGAGTATCGCTGCTGAGTTCGGTATTGACCTCGACGAGTGGATGCAGGCACAACCGCGTCAAGATAAGGATGCAAAGAAGAAACAGCAGAGTGTCAAAGCCGGTCAACGTCTGCCGTTCGGTCGCGAGCATATCCACTATAAACTGGCTTTATTCGCAGAGTACGGTGTACTGAACACCAACGCTACACCAGCCGCAAACCCTGTTGAGTTTGCTGCAAACCAAGAGACGGTGAACAACACCAATACGTTCCTCGCCATGAATGGCGACACGAAGCTCAATAACCTCTTCGTCGGTGCGAAATTCACTGTTCAGTTTGAGGTGCCTGGTAAAAAAGCGCGTCCTGTACCGCCGCCGCCTGCTTATGCTATCTATAGCGTAGTAGATGAGCGCACGAATGAGCCGCTTCAGGTGGCATTCGTAGAGACACGTGGTACGGAGTCCGGAAAGATCGCGCTGCGCGAGAAGCAAATCGGACCGAAGGGCTTCCGTCAGAAACATGCGGTAGGTAACTTCACCGTCGAAGCAAAAGCGCAGAACTACTACCCTGCTTCGCAGCAGTTTACGATCGAGAAAGTGGGTAGCACGGAATATGTAACGATTGCCCTCAAACCGATGCCTGTCCTGCGCGTACGTGTATATAATAAGGAGACCGGCCTGGCTGTTCCTGCTACCGTACAGATTCTCAAAGCAGAAGCTACAGAACCGGCTTACAGTCTGGAAACCGATTCTACAACCGGTACTACCAGCAAGATGCTGGAGGAAGGCCCGCAATATACGATTCATATCGCTCAGATGGGTTATGACACGCTGGATGTGCCTATCGCATTCATTGGAGACTCGATGAACCTGGCCCTCTCGCCGATTAAGAAGGGTGAAGTGTTCATCGTGAAGAACCTCCATTTCGCAACCAACAAGACGCGTATCCTCTCTCGCTCAGAGGAAGCGCTCAACGACCTCTATATGTACCTCGCGCGTAACCCGAAAGTACGCATTAAGATCGTCGGTCACACCGATAGCGTAGGAAAAGATGAGGCGAACCAGAAACTGTCTGACGGACGTGCCAATGCCGTCATGAATGACCTCATCGAGCGTGGTATCAGTGCTGATCGTCTGGAGGCAGAAGGTCGCGGAGAGACCCAACCGATCGATACCAACGATACGGATGAAGGTCGTCAGAACAACCGCCGTGTAGAAATCGAAATCCTATAAGGCTGTTATCGGTCCGTTATCGGTCCAACATCGGTCCGTTATCGGTCCAACATCGGTCCAATATCGAGAGATAAAGTATAAACACATATGAAAAAGCACTTAAATTTAGTATTATCAATCGCCCTGCTGTTTGGTATGGTTGCTCCCTCGTGGGGCCAGACCTCTACGGAAGGTAAGGAATTCTGGGTGGCTCTTCTGATGGCCAACTCGCCAAGTGGATTCAGCGAGAAAACATTCAAGCCATTCATTGCCATTTCTGCCAAGAAAGCTTGTAAAGTGACGGTATCCAACCCCTCACAAGGTTGGTCGCAAGCGGAGCGCAATGTGCAAGCGGATTCCTGGCTCATCATCGATGATATACCACTTGAGAGATGGTATGACAAGAATTGGAGCGCTGATAACGCATCCGAAATAGTGACGAAGTTGGGTATTAAGGTGGACGCGACAGAAGAAGTCAGTGTATACGCTGCTATCCGTATGGAGTTCTCATACGATGCATCGAATATCCTGCCAACGACTGCCCTCCAGAGCGAGTATATCATTCAGGACTACCCGCCATACAACTCGGAAGGAGTTTCTCATGCCGTGTTTACTATCTTGGCAACCGAAGACAATACCGAAGTAGCTATCACGCCAACCACAGCTACCATCAAAGGCAAACCGGCAAACCAACGCTTTACGGTAACACTTCAGAAAGGTCAGACCTACCAAGTCATCAGTGGAGACAAGAAAACTTTCTCCGGCACACGCGTACGTGCTTATGCCACTACCGATCACTCGGCGCCAAAACCTATCGCCGTGTTCCAAGGAGCAGACTTTACTCAGGTGCCTGGAGGTAAGTCCGCACGTGACTGTCTCTATGAGCAAGCCATGCCGCTCGATTATTGGGGAACGGAGTTCGTCGTAACGCGCTCTGTAGAGAGAGATGCGAACCGTATCCGTATCACGGCAGGTGAGAACCAAGCGCAGGTATATCTCGATGGTAACGCAAGCCCTGTAACCACGATCAAGGCCGGTGAGACCTGGGAATTTGAGATGTCCGAGCATGTTGCTGATACGCTGGCCTCGGATATTGCTAAGACAGGACGTGATATTCCGCCTATTATAACCGGCGAAGCCCACTATATCAAAACGTCTTGCCCGGTTGCTGTATATAGTTACGATGTCTCCAGTGATTATCGTTTGAAGAATACTACTAAGATCGGTGACCCTTCTATGGTGTGGATCTCTCCGTTGCAGCAACGTATCGGCAAAATCACCTTCGGTGCCTGCGGTACTTCCGGATCGGAAGGTCATACGAATCGTCACTATGTGAACATCGTCTGCCTCACGGCTGATGTAGACAATATCTTACTTAGTTCGGAGCAACGCGAAAAAATTGCCCTGGATTTCCAACCGGTACAGGGTAATCCCACCTACTCTTACGCACGTGTCTTCCTTGTAGATACGGATAAGAGCAACCCGGATAAGGTATATACGCTCTCCAGTTCCAATGGTGTCATTGCGCACGTGTATGGTTCCGGTACGAATGAGAGTTACGCTTACTCGGTGGGTTCCGCTACCGTGAAACAAGGTATCAGCGTAGGAGGATATATCTTCACCGATGGTACGGTCAGCAAAGAGAAATTCTGCTTGGGCGATGGTCCGCTTACCTTCGATGCTACGGTCGGTACGGATAATGTCACCAGCGTCAACTGGAATTTCGGCGACGGTATATCGGTTAGCAACGCACCGGCAAAGATGGATCACGAATATATGAACCCTGGCTGGTACGATGTAACAGCCGAGTTATTTGGAGCACCGGCATGTACCGTAGTATCGGGCCGTCAACCGCTATTGGCTACCGTTAATTTCTCATTCTATGTAGCCCGTCCGGATACGATTCACCGTATAGATACCGTCTGCGTAGATCCGGATTATTCCGGAGAAGAGACAACGCTGGATACATCCTATATCCGCTGTGACACCGTCGTCATCACGCATAATCTCGTGCTGCGCAAATCGGCACACACCTTCGATACGGTTGCCCATGACGTGGCCGTCATCAATGGCGTAGAATATACGACCTCGCAAGATGGTATCACTTGGACTGTTAAGAATCGCGCAGGTTGTGATTCTATCATCACCTGCAATCTGCAAATCGTCAAATGTCTGGATTTGCAGATCGTTAACGATTCCGCAGCGCAACATGCCTGCGCAGGAGATGTATATAATCTCCCCTTCTCGTACGATCGTGACGGCGAACCCGGACGAGCTTGGATGGAAAAGATAGAAAATCCATCTTCAGAATACGAACTTGAGACCAGTGACACATATCATCCCATCAATCGTTATCCTGTTACACTGGATGTCACCACGGATGAGGGTGGACGCAAGAGCGGTACGATTGCCCTGCCTATCCGCGATTGGAAACCGGGCTTATACACGGTACGCATCGTAGTCGAAGATGCCCTTTGCACCCAACCGGGCGAGACACCACTCTATTCGCCGATATTGAATCTCGCGATTTATTATCCGTCGAATATCTTTGCCTTCAAGTTCAACAACGTGCTCGCTGTATACCAGAAGGGCTACGGAGGAAACAAAGGGTACGAATTCACGGCATACCAGTGGTATCGCAATGGCGAGAAGATTGATGCGCTTCAGAACCCGACCGCCAAAACCTCTATCTATCATACGGAAGAAAAGTTCACTTCGGGAGATGAGTATTTCGTACTCTTGACGGATAACAAGTATGTTACGTTGCCTTCGTGTCCGTTCACTATTCCTGATCAGTTGGATGACTACAACCCGAAAAAAGATGCACCGGCGGCTACCAAAGCGCTGAAAAATAACCGCATGTGCATCGTTATTGACGACTGCGTTTATGACATTTTCGGCCAACGAATTCAATGAGAGATTTCTTCCGAAATAACGCAGTATTCATATCGCTAAGCCTAATGTTTGTCATAGCATTGGGCTTAGCCCTTTTATTCCTTCCTAAAGGCGAATTGCACCTGCTCTTATGCTCGCGCCACGCGCCCGCGCGCGATATATTTTATAGGTATTATACGCACGTGGCGGAATGGTTCCCGTATGTGCTTTGCATCCTTATCCTGCTCTTCTGCCGCGTGGGAGATGCCGCTTTTGTAACCGCCTGTCAGGCTTTGTCTGCCCTTACCACACAAATCATTAAGCATATCCTCAATGCGCCGCGACCTCTTACGTGGTTTGCGGAGAACATGCCGGAAATACAACTGCCGCTGGTGGATGGCGTACAAATGAACTACTGGTTCTCTTTCCCCTCCGGACATACCACATCCTTCTTCGCCCTCTTCTTTGCGCTAAGTATCATCATCACAAAAAATCTGTCAGCGAAGCGCGTAGGCGGTCTGCTGCAAGCAGCGCTTTTTGCGCTTGCAGTACTCGGTGGTTATAGCCGCATCTATCTCAGCCAACATTTTGCGATGGATGTCTTCGGCGGCACCTGCGTAGGACTGCTTATTTCCATCGCTTGCTACGCCTTCTTCAGCCGTTACGAAGACAAAAAATGGTATAATTACCGCATTCTACCTATCAACAAAAAAGGAGACCGTTAAGTCTCCTTCGTGGGCGTTTACGGATTCGAACC
>DBYL01000035.1:0-9289 GCA_002309835.1 Bacteroidales bacterium UBA1187 | reverse complement strand
AACCAGCTGAGCTAAACGCCCTCTTTTTCAAAAGCGAGTGCAAAAGTACTGCTTTTTTTTGATATGACCAAATTTTTTTGCATTTTTTTTCAAAAAAAGTGCATTTTCTTGATTTTTCACCTCCGCTAAACACTAAACACTAAACACTGAACTTAAAAAGCACACTTTTTCTTGCATATGTCAAAAAAATTGTGTAACTTTGCGGCCGCAAAGTTTGTGTGCTATGATAACATTTATTGTCGCTCTCATCTTATTAGTTGTAGGTTTCTTTACCTACGGAGTGCTTGTAGAACGTATTTTCGGTATTGAGCCGGAACGTAAAACGCCGGCTTTGACGAAGACTGACGGAGTGGATTTTGTTCCGATGGCGCCGTGGCGCATCTTCTTGGTACAATTCCTCAACATCGCCGGTCTCGGTCCTATCTTCGGTGCGATCATGGGTATCTTTTACGGTCCTGCGGCCTTCCTGTGGATTGTGTTCGGTACGATCTTCGCCGGAGGCGTACATGATTACCTGAGCGGAATGCTCTCGATCCGCAAGTTAGGTTATTCGTTGCCGGATATCATCGGTGATGAGATGGGTCATGCCGTGAAGACGCTTATGCGTGCGCTGAGTCTGGTCTTGCTGATCTTACTCACCACCACTTTCCTGAGCGGCCCTGCTACGTTGCTGCAAGGTCTTTGTCCCCTTTCCACCATCCACTTTCATCTTTCTACTATCCCCATCGCGTGGGTACTGATTATCTTCGGTTATTATGCATTAGCGACGGTACTGCCTGTCGATAAGCTGATCGGTCGTTTCTACCCTATTTTCGGTGCGATGTTGCTTTTCATGGGCATCGGAATCATGGTAGTGATGCTGGGATGGCATAGCGCCGAAATGCCGGAAGTGTTCGACGGGTTGCATAACAGACAGACGAATGGCCTGCCGCTCTTCCCGATGATGTTCGTCTCTATTGCTTGCGGTGCTATATCGGGTTTTCACGGCACGCAGAGTCCGATCATGGCGCGTTGTGTGACCAACGAGCGTCAGGGTCGCTGGATCTTCTACGGCGCGATGGTTGCTGAAGGTATCTTAGCGCTTATCTGGGCAGCAGCCGCAGGCACTTTCTTCGCTGATCCGGAAAAGGGTCTGTATGGCATTGACGGCCTACAATCCTTTGCGGCGCAGCACCCGGGAGAGAATATCGCAGCGCTCGTCATAGATAAAGTGAGTCGTTCCTGGCTGGGCATAGTAGGTGGTGTATTGGCGATCATAGGTGTCATAGCCGCGCCGATTACCAGCGGAGACACTGCCCTCCGTTCCGCGCGACTCATCGTAGCGGACTATCTGAATATGGACCAGAAACCGCCGCGCAAGCGATTGCTGATTGCATTGCCGCTTTTCTTCTGCGTCTTCGGAATGGTTTTTGTGGATTTCAACGTGGTATGGCGCTATTTCGCATGGACCAACCAGACACTGGCTGTCTTCACACTCTGGACGGGTACCGTCTGGCTATACCGGCATGAAGTGAAGATCCATGACAACCCCTATCGGTTCGGATACCTGATAGCGCTTATCCCGGCGCTGTTCATGACGATGGTATGCAGCAGTTATATTCTCATTGCGCCGGAGGGGTTGCATCTGCCGGTGGAGTGGCGTTGGCTGGGTTATACCATCGCAGGCGTCATCACCCTTCTCTGCCTCTGCGGTTTCATCTTCTGGACAAAGAAAAGTGAAAGGTGAAAAGTGAAAGGACGCTTCGCTATAGGACGGCGCAAGCGCCTACAGGTTAAAGGTGAAAAGCTGAATGCTGAATACTGAAAACTGAATACTGCATGATCAAATCCGCGCAATATATCATCTCCAGTCCGGACGTGAAGGATTGTCCGAAAACCGGCAAACCCGAGTTCGCCTTCATCGGCCGCAGTAATGTGGGCAAATCCTCGCTCATCAATATGCTGTGCCATAACCCCAAACTCGCGAAAACCAGTCAGAAACCCGGTAAGACGCTGCTCATCAATCATTTTCTGATTAATGACGAATGGTATCTGGTGGACCTGCCCGGGTATGGATACGCACAAGCGGGCCAGAAACAGCGCGAAGCGCTTCGGCGCATGATCGAACGGTACTGCCTCTTGCGAGAAGAGATGGTGTGCCTGTTCGTCTTGCTCGACTGCCGCCATGAGGCGCAGAAGATCGACCTCGAGTTCATGGCCTGGCTCGGAGAGAACGGAGTGCCCTTCGCTATCGTGTTCACCAAAGCCGACAAACTCGGGCGCATGCGATTGCAAGAGAATGTAGAAGCGTATAAAAACCGACTGCTCGAGGATTGGGAAGAACTGCCGCCGGTATTTATCACCTCTTCCGAGAACGGACTCGGAGGCGAAGAACTCACACAATATATCGAAGAAATAAACCGATCGTTATAACGACATGACGTCATGACGATATGACAAAAAAAATCGCCATATTATTGTTTTTGCTTGTGTGCGGTGTAGGCTCTCTGTACGCGCGCAGTGCCCGCGTGTACGGATATGTCGTGGACCAGGATAATATAGGTATCGAGTTGGCGAACGTGGCGGTTCTCAATGCCGATCGGCCTATCGGTACTTCTACTAACAAAAACGGCTATTACGAACTGCTCCTGGACGAAGCGGACACCGTCGTACTCAACTATTCGATGATCGGTTATACCACGGTACAGCAGCGCATCATCGACCTGCATGATGTATTGAATATCAACGTCCAGCTCCTTACGGACGAACAGGTGCTGGCGGAGATTGAAGTGCGCGGAATAAAGCACACCCAAGGTACCATGGACCGCATTGATGCTTCCACTACCCGTATCATGCCCGATGCCACCGGAGGCTCCATTGAATCGCTGCTCATCACCTTCGCGGGTGTCAGTCAGACCAACGAACTCAGCTCGCAATATAATGTCCGTGGCGGTTCGTTTGACGAGAACTCCGTCTATGTCAACGGCATCGAAGTCCATCGTCCCCTACTCATCCGCAGCGGCCAACAAGAAGGACTCTCGTTCGTCAACCCCGAAATGGTAGAGAATGTCAACTTCTCAGCCGGCGGATACAGTGCGCAGTTCGGCGATAAGATGTCATCGGTGCTCGATATCCGCTACAAACGTCCACAGGCTTTCGAAGCCAGCCTCAGCGCCAGTCTTCTCGGGGCGCAAGTCTATGTCGGTCACGGAGACAGTACGTATTCCCAGATGCACGGCCTGCGGTATAAGACCTCCAAATATATGCTTGGCGGACTCGCCACGGCCGGTAATTACCAGCCTACCTACCTCGATTATCAGACCTATATCACTTGGAAAGTAGCGCCGACATGGCAGATGTCCTTCCTTGGCAATGTCAGCCAGAATGACTACCGTTTCACGCCCGATAGCCTCAGCGAGTCCTTCGGCGGACAGAATGCCAAGACGCTCAATATCTATTACGAGGGACAAGAGAAAGATAAGTTCCTCACAGCCTTTGCTGCACTCAGCGCCAAAGGCAAGGTGAGCGATGAAGTGGAGATCGGTTTTGACCTCAGCGGATTCTACACCAACGAACGCGAGACATTCGACATCACCGGTGTATATGTTCTTTCCAATGGTGACGCGCAGTCCGCCGCCAAGGATGCAAATGAAGAACTGACAAGCCTCAACGCCGAGACGTCCAACGTACTTGGTACCGGTGTTTATCACCAACATGCGCGCAATAACCTCGAGGCGGGGGTCATCACCCTTGCCCATAACGGCACTTGGACGCGCGGCGCCAATAGTTTACGCTGGGGTATTAGCGGACAAGCGGAACTGCTGCGCGACCATATATCCGAATGGGAATGGCGGGACTCCGCCGGCTATTCGCTGCCCAACGACGGTCATTCGATGGAACTCTATTATACCATGCGAGGCGACACCGCCATGCGTAGCGCACGACTGCAGGCTTATATCCTCAACGAACATAAATGGAATACCACTTCTGGTCAATGGATACTTACCGTTGGCGGACGACTGCAGTGGTGGAGTTGGAATAACGAAGTGCTGCCTTCTCCCCGTGCATCCATCGAATGGATTCCCGGATGGAAACGTGATTTCTGCTTCCGCCTCGCTACCGGCCTCTATTACCAAGCGCCGTTCTATAAAGAGTTGCGTGACACCATTACCGATGCTTTTGGCGTGACACGCATCCAACTCAACCGCGACCTCAAGGCCCAGCGTTCGGTACATGTCGTGCTCGGCAGCGATTATTACTTCCGCGCATGGGGACGACCGTTCAAGCTGACAGCCGAAGGCTATTATAAGTACATCGACCGCATGGAGAGTTATACGGTGGAAAACGTGCGTGTACGCTATTCGGGACGTAACGATGCCCAAGGCTATGCCGCAGGTCTGGACCTTAAGTTATATGGTGAACTCGTTCCGGGTGCCGACTCGTGGATCTCTTTCTCCACCATGGTGGCGCGGCAGCGCGCAGAAGGCGGAGCATGGATTCCATCTCCAACGGAGCAGAGATGGAATTTTACCATGCTCTTCCAGGACTACATCCCGCAACTGCCACAACTCAAGTTCCATCTCAAGATGCAGTTCTCCGAAGGGCAACCTTTCTACGCCCCGCGTAACAACCAGTCCTGGGGACGCATGCCAATGTATAAGCGTATCGACCTGGGCGCCACGTACGTCTTCAATGCCCAGACGGCGAAATTCATGCGGGCGGAGAGCGCAAAGCACGTCAAGCAATGGGCCATCCAGTTTGAGGTGTTCAACCTCGTCGGTTGGCGCAACGTGAACTCTTATTTCTGGGTGGCAGATGCCTACGGCGCACAATGGGCCAGCCCGAACTACCTCACCGGTAGACGATTTAACTTGAAACTAACGATTGACTTACGATAATATGGCGAAAAACGAAGAAGTAACCCCGATGATGAAGCAGTTCCGAGACATCAAAGCGCAGTATCCCGATGCGATGCTGCTCTTCCGTTGCGGCGATTTCTATGAGACGTACGCGGAAGATGCCGTGCGTGCCAGTAAGATACTCGCCATCACCCTCACCCATCGTAATAACGGCGGGCAACAGTCCACAGAGATGGCCGGTTTCCCCTTCCATGCGCTCGATACCTATCTGCCCAAACTCGTGCGAGCAGGACTGCGTGTAGCTATCTGCGACCAACTCGAGGATCCGAAGATGACGAAGAAACTCGTCAAACGCGGCGTTACCGAACTCGTCACTCCGGGTGTCAGCTATTCCGATACCACCCTCACTCAGAAAGAGAACAACTGGGTAGCTTGCATCCATTTTGACAAACACCAGATAGGCGTCGCCTTCCTCGACATCTCTACCGGTGAGTTCCTTGCCGGACAAGGCGACAGCGATTATATCGACAAACTGCTTACGAACTTCGCCCCGAAAGAAGTGCTGCATCTGCGCGGACGCAAAGCGGAGATGGAGAATCTCTTCGGCTCTAAGTTCTTCACCTTCGAACTCGAAGACTGGATGCTCGTGGAATCTACTGCCAAGGAGCGTCTGCAAAAGCTCTGGGGCGTCTCTTCGCTCAAAGGATTTGGTCTGGAGAAAATGCCGGCAGGCGTCACTGCCGCAGGGGGTATTCTCATGTATCTCGATATGACGCAGCACCTGCAGACAGGTCATATCCAGCATCTGAGCCGTATCGAAGAAGATAAATATGTATGGCTTGACCGCTTCACTATCCGTAATCTCGAGTTGCTCGGCGGGCAACGCGAAGATAGTTGCACGCTCTATGATATCATCGACCGCACGATCACCCCGATGGGCGGACGTCTACTGCATCGCTGGATGGCGTTCCCGCTCAAGGAAGTGCGCCCTATCCGCAATCGCCAGACCGTAGTGGAACATCTCTTCCGACAACCCGAAGCACGCGAGACGATCCGCGAAGCGCTGAACGATGTGGGCGATCTCGAGCGCATCGTCAGCAAAATCTCCACAGGCCGTATCGGTCCGCGCGAGATGGTACAACTTGCTCGTGCTTTACGTGCGGTAGTGCCTATCAAACGCGTGTGCGAAGAAGCACGTGACAACGCCTATCTATCCCTCTTGGGCGAGCAACTCGATGCCTGCTCGGAGATGCGCACGCGTATCGAACGGGAGATAACGCCTGACCCGCCTTTGGCACAAGGACGACCGAATATCATCGCCCGCGGCGTGGATACCGAACTCGATGAACTCCGCGCCATCCAATCGGATGGAAAAGAATACCTGCTGCAGATCCAGCAACGCGAGATAGAAGCCACCGGTATCACCAGTCTGAAGATCGGCTATAATAATGTCTTCGGCTATTATCTCGAGGTGCGCAATACCTACAAGAACCAAGTGCCCGCAGAGTGGATCCGCAAGCAGACGCTGGTCGGTGCGGAGCGCTATATCACTGAGGAACTGAAGACCTACGAAGAGAAGATTCGTACGGCCGAGGAACGCATCCAGATCATCGAGAACCGCCTCTATCAGGAACTCATGCTCGCCCTCTCCGAATGGGTACCGCAGATGCAACTCGATGCGAATGTACTCGCCCAACTCGACTGCCTCCTCTCGTTCGCTACCGTAGCGGCGGAACATAAATACGTCTGTCCGGATGTCAACGACAGCCTCGTCATCGATATCCGTCAAGGCCGTCACCCCGTCATCGAGCAACAGCTGCCGCCGGGCGAGCAATATATTGCCAACGATGTGCTGCTTGATAATAACGGCCAGCAGATCATCATCATCACCGGACCGAACATGGCCGGTAAGTCTGCCCTACTCCGCCAGACCGCGCTCATCGTGCTTCTCGCGCAGATGGGTTCGTTCGTGCCTGCCGAGAGTGCGTCTATCGGCGTGGTGGATAAGATCTTCACACGTGTCGGAGCGTCCGACAACATCTCCATGGGCGAATCGACCTTCATGGTGGAGATGAATGAAGCGGCCTCGATCCTTAATAATCTCTCCGAGCGCAGCCTCGTCCTTTTCGACGAACTCGGCCGAGGAACCAGTACATACGATGGTATATCCATCGCTTGGGCAATCGTAGAGTATATCCATGAGAACCGCGGACATGCCAAGACGCTCTTCGCTACCCATTATCATGAACTCAACGAGATGGAGAAGACCTTCGATCGCATCCGCAATTATAATGTCTCCGTGCGCGAAGTGGACGGCAAAGTGATCTTCCTGCGCAAACTCGTGCGTGGTGGTTCGGAACATAGTTTCGGTATCCATGTGGCGAAACTCGCCGGCATGCCTGCCTCTATCGTAGAGCGCGCCAATCAGATCCTCGCGGACCTCGAGCGCGCAGCGAAAAACGGAGACCTCTCCAAACCTACCGATCATATCGGTGAGACGCGCGGAGGTATGCAACTCAGCTTCTTCCAACTCGACGATCCTGTGCTTGAGCAGATACGCGATGAAGTCAAATCGCTGGATATCAATAATCTCACGCCGCTCGAGGCACTCAATAAACTATCGGAAATCAAACGCCTTGTCGGCGGCAAACAATAATATTTATGGTTAAGAAACGCTACATCCTTCGTTCTGTTCTATCTATCATCGGCATCCTAATGGCGCTCGTCATCGCGTTTGTCGTAGAGCAGTATTACCGCCTGCAGGTAAGTAACTTCCGGGCCTTAGATGGAGAGGAACATAGTTATAACATCTATCCGGGCGCAACGATCGACTCCGTGCTCAACCTGTTGGAACAGGACTACGAGATCGGTAGTCGACGCGATTTCGCGATGCATGCCCGCGCCATGACGTTTAATTATCCCGAACCGGGTCATTATACTTTCCATGCCCAACTCGGTAACAAAGAACTCATTGAGCGCCTCAAATATGGTTATCAGACGCCTGTGCGTATCACGTGGAATCACTATGTGCGGACGCGCGAAGAACTGGCCGGTAAGGTGACAACCCATCTGCTGCTCGATAGCGTTGAACTGCTGCAATGCCTCGAGGACGATGCTTTCCTCGCCCCGTACGGCCTCAATAAAGAGACCAGCCGATGCCTCTTCATTCCCAATACCTACGAGGTCTATTGGAATATCACCGCGGAGCAACTCTTCAAACGCATGGAGAAGGAGTATAATTATTTCTGGAACGAGGAGCGTCGCGCCAAGGCCGAATCGATCGGTCTCACGCCTATCGAAGTGGCGATCGTAGCGTCTATCGTGGAGGGCGAGAGCCATAATAAGAACGAGATGCCGATCATCGCCAGCCTCTATATCAACCGCGTGCATAAAGGCATGCATCTGCAGGCCTGTCCTACCGTCAAGTACGCTGTGGGCGATTTCAAACTCCGCCGCGTGCTATACCGCCATCTGGCTACCGATTCGCCGTATAACACCTATAAATATCCCGGCTTGCCTCCCGGACCTATCCGTTGCCCGGCTCCGGAAACCATGGATATGGTCCTTAATGCGCCTAAGACCGACTATCTGTTCATGTGCGCGAACCCTGCTCTGAACAACACCCATATCTTCTCATCTTCCTACGGAGCACATGCAGCCGCGGCAAAGCAGTACCGCTATACGATGGATACAATCAACTGGGAGACTTTCGACGCCATGCGCAAAGCCGAAAGAGAAGCACAAAATGATCTGGGACAATAACGAAGATATTAAACTTATCGAATGTGCGAACGACAAACGCACGATTCAGAAGCATCTCAACGAATGTCGTGAGGAACGACGTCCGTATGTCTTCGTCACCTCTACGATGAATGTCAAACCACTCAACCGCCTGCTCGTTCCTGTCTCCATGCTCGAAGAAGAAACCTACAAAGCAGAGATATGCACTTATCTCGCGCGTAAAACCGGCGCACATATCATCCTGCTGCAGGCCAATGACTACGGTTCGCATGCCCGTAATAACGTCAACCGCATCGTCACCCATATCAAAGCGGTGAACGAACGTCTGTCAGCGGAGCGGTCTGTCAGTGATAACGGTCCTATTTCTTATGAGATTTGCATGGCCCGCAAAGATTCGTTCCATCTTACCCAAGAAGCCGCCGAGCGCCAACGTGACTTCCGACATGACTTACTCATCCTTACGGCAAGCCGTGATTACGGCCTCGATGACATTTTGTTCGGTCCACCCGAGCGAAAAGCCATCCAAAAGGCACTTGTACCTGTCATGTTGGTCAATCCAAGAGAGGATTTGTTTTCATTATGCGATTAATACTGCCTTTTTGCTAACTAAATATTACAAAAATTGAATATATAACACTTTTTTGTAAAAATATTTGGTCATATTGTCAAAAAGCAGTACTTTTGCATCGTGTTTTTCATGGTATTAGATT
>DBYL01000021.1:274-43107 GCA_002309835.1 Bacteroidales bacterium UBA1187 | reverse complement strand
TCGGTCTCGAGGGTAGCGATTACTGCGGGCTCTGCATCAAACTGAAGGATGAAATAGAATCCCGAAGATTTACCTTGGATAGGGTAAGCAAGCTGCTTCAAGCCCCACTCCTCACGGTTCAGGATGGTACCGCCATTCTGCGTGAGAAGATTCTCGAATTTTTCTACAGCCTCCTTCGTCTGCGGCTCAGACAAAACGGGAGTTAAAACGAAGGCTGTTTCATAATGATTTACCATTGTAGTAAAACCTTGATTTAAAATTGTTAATAATGTTACATCTCGCGCATACCGCGAAATGGGCTGCAAAATTACTGCTTTTTTTTGAATTGACCAAATTTTTCTTTAAGAAAAAGCATTTTTTGCTCTTTTTTTTGCATATATCAAAATAAAGCAGTACCTTTGTCGTCGGATTTTTAATGTTGAACAACTAAAGACAGATATATCATGAGAAAATTAGTCATTCTCTTAGCGCTCTTCGTTTCCGCGACGATGATGGCAGAAAAGACATGGGTGGATTTAGGTCTGCCGAGTGGTACTCTTTGGGCTTCTGAGCCAGAAGAAGGTTATTTCTTCTATGAAGAAGCTGTTGACTCTTTCGGCATTAATCTGCCTACCAGATGGCAGTGGGAAGAACTGCTACAGAGTTGCACCATGATCCGCACCGAGGAAGGTAATATCGAACTGAAGAGCAAGAACGGCGAGACACTTCTTATCCCCACCCGCGGTTGGATCTATAAAAACGGCAAAGTAATGAACTCCGTATGCGGTTATTTCCAGACGTATAATAACTTCGATAAGAAGAACGCCTGGTACGCCTTCATCTCCTACCCCAGCCAAGCGGACCACATGCTATGGGCTCTCAAGGACTCCTATAAGATGTCCGTCTTGCTCGTGGACAAATAATCGCTATTCCTTATTTCGTTTGGCGTGCCAGGCCTTCGATTACTTGGTCAAGAGCGGGCATGGAGGCCATGAGACAGTTGATATCATCCATCTTGTCGGATAGTTTCTGCAGCAGACAATTGGGAATCTCTTTGGCGCGCTCTTCGAGGGCCTTACCTTGCGGGGTTAAGGATACGATGCGCTGCCGCGTGTCCTCTTTCCCGCGCTTGCGGGTGACGAGACCTTGCTTCTCCATCCGTTGCAGCAGCGGCGTGACGGTGTTCGTCTCCAGGTGCAGCAGGTGCGCGATGTCGTTCACCAGCCGACCATCTTTCTCCCACAGCACAAGCAGCACCAGGTACTGCGGATACGTGATGCCCAGCGGCTCAAAATACGGATAGTATGCCTGCATAACCAACCGTGCCGCCGTATAGAGACGAAAGCACAGTTGATTATCCAGTTTCAGTTGATCGTACATGATTAGAGAAGTGTTTTGATGTCTGCCTCAATCTCCGCAGGAGTGACAGTCGGGGCGTAGCGTTTGATGACGTTGCCCTGACGGTCCACCAAAAATTTGGTGAAGTTCCACAATATATCGCTCTCTTTCTCCACGCTCTTACTGATACGTTTGAGCATGGCGTGCGCTGCTTTTGCCTTCAGACCTTTGTACTCCTCCGTCGGAGCGGCAGCCTTCAGATACTCAAACACCGGATTGGCGTTCGCACCGTTCACATCACTCTTTGCCATCAGTTGGAAAGTCACACCGTGGTTCAGACGACAGAACTCCTCAATCTGACCGTTGCTGCCCGGTTCTTGGTGAGCGAACTGGTCGCAAGGGAAGCCGAGAATCACCAGTCCCTGGTCTTTGTATTTCTTATATAGCGCCTCTAACCCATCGTACTGAGGGGTGAATCCGCACTTACTTGCTGTGTTTACAATCAACAGCACTTTGCCTTCGAACTGCGCAAAATCGAGTTCTTGTCCACGGCTCGTCAGAGCCTTAAAATCATAGATTTTCATATCGCGTTTTTGTTTATTTATATCGTTCACGATACAAAAGTACAACAAATATTTTATATCGCAAGCGATTTATCTAATAAAAGTGCAATATTTGTTGATTTTGCAAACTCTACTTTGCAAAATGGGGGGGGGCAGATCTTACTCTTTTCTGTTGGGATTTTTGGGGAACCAGCCTTTGCGGACACGCTCGCGCTGTTTGAAAACTTCGCCGATACTCCAGAAAGAGGAGAAAGCGAAGATACCGAGGAAGATAGAGAGATAGGTATTGTGTACAAAGAGCGAGCCAGCCAACGCCAATATCCCGACAATCAGGAATGCCCACCAAGAGCGCACGCCGAAATAGTACTCCGCTTTGATGACCAGCGGATGGAAGAAGCCGATGCACAGGAATGAGCCTGCGCCAAGAAGAATACCTTCGAAATTCATATTAATGACAGAACATAAAACCGAAATAGAGACGCGGACCGGTTGGCATGCATAATTCGCGCTTATGAATAGCCAACATCCAATCGAGACGGAAGGTGATATGTACCTTGCGCGTAATGCAGTAGTCACAACCGACGTACGGCGTAACATAGAAGAACGACTGTTTATGGAACGTGCTGTTGGCGTCCTGCGCCCAGCTATTTTGGTCGCCGTCTAAGATATAGAGGCCTTTCATTGAGCCGCCACCTATCGCCCCACCGATATAAGGCCAGGCTTTATCCAACCGCCAACAGCAGTCTGCAAGTATACCTCCACAACCTACGCGGACGTAACTACCGGGTTTGAGTAGGTCGTGCGCATCGGTCATGGCGCTCGGCATGGTGGAGACGAATCCCTCAAATCCTGTACGCAGGTGCTTCCATAGATGCACACGCAATGCACCGCCAATACCGAATGTTGCACCTTGTGGACTGGCCGAACGGCCACCGGCGGTAGGAGCATTACGATCTTGCCCGAACTGATACCCGGCATGCAGCATCATACCGCCGGAGAAACCCTGATAGACCTTATTCTTCGCGATTCCTTCAGACACCTGCGCGCTCATTCCGCACGCAATAAACAGACACATAAATAATACCTTTGCTCGCATAAAATTCAATTTGCGCGGCAAAGGTACTACAATTTTCTTAAAGAAAGATTAAGATTGTCTTAAGATGACTTAAATTCCCCATAAATAGGGATACGGAGCTCGTTAATCGTGCCGTTAATCGCCAATGTTAGGGAGAAAGAATTGAGACTTAAGTGAGACGAGACACGTATTGTGCCGGGCTTGGCAGAAGGAAGCAAAGCCGCCAGAATACCATCTAACATCGTACGCAAGTCAGTCGGCGACATCGTAATCTCACTGACGAACGGATCAAGATGCAGTTGCGCGACCAATCCTTTCGCTTCAAACTCGCCGCTGTGGCTATGCAACCAGTCGGTGATGAACGGTTGGATGGTCAGGCTATACGGTTTGGCAGCCTCTTCGGTATGTAGGATTAGTCCGGCCCCTCGGATAGTCTCGATAGGTCGGTTACGTGTGCCACCTATCTTGCGACGCAACGCATTCAGATGCACATCGAGCGCACCCGTATCATATAGGAAACGCTGTCCCCACACCTTATCTATTATTTCCGTGCGCGTACATAAGCGATTGGGATGTTGCATCAGATAGGCCAGTAACCCAAACTCCAGCGGAGTCAGGTTGATTGCCTTTCCGCGCAGCAAGACGCTATGCGCATCGGTATCTAATTCAATATGACCTACTTTGTAGTACATACGTTTAATTCGGGATTCGTGTTATTTTCTCAACAGGTCCTTGAGTTTGATGTCCGGATGACGGTATTGGCGTTCCTTGCGTGTCTGAAGGCCGTTCGTTGTGAAGGCCTGCTGCGGACAAGCATGCACGCAGGCGAGGCACACTGTGCAGTGGTCGCCGGTGATAGCTTTCTGGTCCGTTAGACGAATATTCTCCATCGGACAGACGCGTACGCAGGTGTTACAACCGGTACACTTGTCGGGGTTCACCTTCGGACCCATGCAATGAATCATACCTCTCGTCACTGCCGGGCGGCCGAGGAGCCAAGATAGAAGGCTGAACCAACTATAGTGCAGCGTGTGGCTTTCGGCCTGCAGTTCGCGGATGATCTGTTCCATGCGAGCCGGAACACGCGCAAACTTACCCAACTGCTTATTGGGATTGCGCCCAAAAGCAAGCGCGCTGTTATCGGGAACACTTACCTTATGGCTATACGCCAGTTCTATGCCTTTCTCGCATAGTATGCGGCGCAACACCCAGATACAGTTACCCGCCATACTGCCGCATGTTACGACCGTAAAAACATAGGATTTGGGACTGATGGTTAGTCCTGAAATCATAGCAGGCACAGCGGGCGGAAGATTGAAGTCATAGGAAGGAAAGACCAAACCTATGCGCTTTTCGCTTGTCAAGTCCTGTTGAACCGCTTCGGTCAGCGGCATCACTTGTTCGTCCAGCACCTCTGCTATCTTTCGTGCAATGGCAAGACTGTTACCTGTTCCTGAGAAATATAATATCATAATTACATTAAATCATTTACTTTCATCTCCATCCTTCCGGCAGAGCCACATTCTGCAAATCGCGTGCAGCAGTGAACAAAGGTGCTATCTGCTCATCCGTGAAACCAGCTATGCCGCAGCCGATACGCGTCACGAGGAACGTCAATTCCGGATGCAGCCTGGCATAGAGAATGAACTCATCTACGTATGGCTTGATGGTCTCTACTCCACCTTGCATCGTCGGGATAGCATAGCATTGTCCTGTGCGACCGACACCTACACCCCATTCGGCTCCAAACTGCTCATACGCAATACGTGCCGCACCTCCGCCATGAAAACCTGCGAGGTTACTACCGAACACAAAAATCTCGTTCGGTTCCAATTGTGTAATAAATTCCGGTGTTATCATAAATCAGTTTTGTCTATTTCCTCATTTTAGTTATTCCCACGTACGCCAACAAAATCAGGTTCATCATCAGGGCATAGATGATAGCCGGAATGGCAATTATCTCGTTGTTGAAAATTAAAGGACTGCAGGCTATCGTGATGGCTTGCGCAGCGTTCTGCATGCCGATTTCGATGACTAAGGTGCGGCGTTCTTTAGTGGTTAACTTAAACAGCCAGGCCATCAATGCACCGCAAGATGTGGTAGCCAGAATGAGTACGGACATCGTGAGCCCGAGACTACCGAACTCTGCCACAATGGTCTGTTTGTGCTGGAAGAAGAAAATGGTCACTAAGAGAACCAAGGCCGGCATGGCGATGCGTTTGAGTACGTTATGGATTTTGTCTGCAGCCTGCGGCTTGAACAGGTTGACGATAAAACCGATAGAGATAGGTACGACCATCAGCACGATGTTCTGAATCAGCAGTTTACCGATAGGCAGATGGATGTTGACGGCCGCGCCTACGCTCGATGTTACCCACGCCATGATGAGTGGCAGGGTGAAGAGGGTGATGATGCTACTGCATGCCGTGAGCGTCACCGACAGCGCCACGTCACCCTTCGCGAGCATAGAGAACACGTTACTCGAGCTACCACCCGGACTGCATGCCACGAGCATGATGCCGATGATGAAGAGAGGTGAAAGGTGAGAGGTGAAAGGCGAGAGGATGATTGCCCACGCTATTAGAGGCAGCAGGATAATCTGACCGATGAGACCGATAAGGACAGGCTTCGGTCGTTCGGCTATCAGCTTGAAGTCGGTAGGCTTGAGCACCAAGCCCAAGTCGAACATCAGTAGCGTTAGTATCGGTAATACAATAAAAATGGTGTTCATCTTACAATAATTTATCTAATTCATCCTCACGTATAAATCAAATAGCTTCTGGTGCAAGTGGCTGCACATATTTGTCGTGTCGATATTCATAAATTGTTTGCTTTTCGTGCAAAGTCAAATAGCGCTTTAGGCAGATGGCAGTAACCATCGGGATGTTTGTCAAGATAGTCTTGATGGTACTCGTCCGCAGGATAGAAATTCGCTAATGGTTCGCGCTCTACCACCATCGGCTGCGCATACTTGGCTTGCTCATCGGCAAAGACCATATCTATCGCGCCTCGGTCTGCTACATCGGTATAATAGATGCCTGTGCGGTAGCGCGTTCCTTCGTCATGGCCTTGCTTGTTAAGGCTCGTCGGATCAATCGCGACGAAGAACATCTGCAGCAAAAACTCCAGACTTACTTGTGCCGGGTCATAGACCACCCTAACCGTCTCTGCGTAGCCGGTTGTATCCGTATAGACTTGCTCGTAGGTCGGCGTCTCTGTATGCCCGTTTGCGAAACCCACCTCGGTCTCCACTACACCGTTTATCTGCTTAAAGAAATGCTCTGTTCCCCAGAAACATCCTCCGGCTAAGTATATCTCTTTTGTTTCCATATTTACATCATTTCTCTCCATTCCTCCGGTAGAGCCACGTTCGGTTCCAATTGTGTAATATAATCCGGTGTTATCATTGTATGCTTATATTGACATTCCACACATACTCTCGTATAGGCAGTAATATAGGTAACAGGTTACGTTTCATAAGTCTTATTCGACTTCCATTGTATTGTCATCGTTGATACGCTTGATAGTAGCGAGTGCATGATAGGTGATGCCATGGTCGCGGAGGAACTGCCCGCCTTTGGCGAAACCTTTCTCTACGAGAAAACCCATGCCCACTATCTGTGCGCCCGACTGACGGCAAAGGTGGATGATGCTACCTGACGCATGACCGTCGGCCAGAAAATCATCGATGAAGACGATGCGGTCCTTGTCTGTTAGAAAATCGCGGTCCACGCAGACCGTCGTCTCATCGCCGCGCGTGAACGACCACACCCAGGACTTCCATGACGCGTCAATCGTCTTCGGTGCTTTCTTCTTGACAAACACTACGGGCAAATGCATGATATATCCCATCAGGATAGCCGGCGCGATGCCTGAGGCCTCGATGGTGACGATCTTATTGGCGCCCTGGTCAGCGAACAGCCGCGCAAACTCTTCAGCACAATGCATCATCAACTGTGGGTCTAACTGATGGTTCAGAAAACTACCCACTCGCACGATGCCGCCTTCTTTACGCGCCACGCCGTCCTTCAAAATCCGTTGCTTGAGTTCTTCCATATCTTTGCCGGTGATTAGTTATTCTATCGGGAAGTCAAAATAGGTGTCAGGATAGGGTTCGTTCGCCAGCGTGAAATGCCACCACTCGCTGTCGATACCTTCGAAGCCGTGACGGAGCATCGCATCGCGAAGGACAAGCCGGTTCTCCGATTGCCGATACAGCGGGCAGCGATAGTCCGGATGACTCTCATCGCCGAACCAGTCGAAAGGCGAACCCATGTCGAGTTCCTTGCCGGTAGCGGCATCGAGAAGCGTCAGGTCCACTGTCGAACCGCGGCTGTGACTGCTGCGAGCGTAGATATACCCCTGCTCAAAGAGCAGACTCTTATCCACCATCGGATAGAAGACGGCCTTCATCGCCGTGTCCTGCACGTCCTCTGCCCATCGGATGAAATGGTTCACCGCCCGTTGCGGACGGTAGGTGTCCCATATCTTAAGACGATAGCCGTGCGCCTTCAGTTCATCGTTTACGGCCTTGAGCGAATCGGCGGCCTGCTTGGTCATCAGCGCCAGCGGACGATGGTAGCCATCGATTCGTGCGCCTACGAAGTTATAGGTGCTGTAATAGCGAATCTCGAGGATCACATCGGGAATCACTTCCGTCACTTCCACAAAGTCCGAACGGTCATAGATCGGGTCACAAGTCGGGTCGCAAGCCTGTTCTGTCTTGCGTCCACAGGCGGTTAGCGTTAGAACCGCCAAGAGAAAAAGTATTATTCGTTTCATGTTACTCGAAGATAAAATCGGAAATCAATTTACCATTTCCTGTTTCCAATGCTTTTCTACCGGCATCGGTCATGAGTCCGCGTTGCTCGAGCTCGGCGCAGCGTTGCTTATTCAGATCCGTCCAATGGCTGTTCTTGCGGCGAGGCGATAAGCGTTGCGCGTTCCTGCCATCAGGTAGACGCTTCAGCGTGCTGTCTATCCATCCGAAACAGAGTGCTTCTTCGACCACGTGCAGATAGGGAATCGCATCGGTGCGCGGGATCTTGGTGCGATACATCGTCACCCAACATTCCTTCGCCGTCGCATGGTTCGCTTCTAACCACTCGCGCAACTGCGCTCGATTCGTAAACTCCAACAGCTCCGTTATCTCCATTTGTCTGTTCGTTTTGTTGCACGTTTTGCGTGCAAAAGTACAAAAAAAATGATTAAAAACAAAGAAAAATGCAGAAAAAATGTATTTTTTTCACTTTTCGAGGAACACAAAAGTGGTTTTCGTATTATATTTGCAGTGTTTTTCGGGAACAGGAAGAAGGAGTAGGCATCAAAATCCGGCAAGGTCACTTTTAGAAGTTACTTGCTTCCGCATAGGGAAAGCCTCTGTCAATAACTAAGAATGACTAAGAATGATTAAGAACAACTAACGATTCATGGATTGTAAAAATTTAACATGGCAAAATGGCAAAATGACAATTTGAACAGGAAAATTGTCAAATTGCCAAATTGTCACATCAAAAAATTAAGAAAGGAAAAGAATTATGGCACGTTATACACCCGCAGCCGAGTTTAAGAATTTAACCGGCACAATTATACGAAAGATACTCTAACCAATCATGCGATCGCTGTCCGTCAACGGGAGGTCTTCGGGATGCGGGATCAGAAAGACGCGTAAGGCGACAGAGGACGGATAATGCGCAAAGAAATCATTGTCCGACAAGTACCACTCGATAGAGGTTATCGGCATCCGTCGCATCGCTGCCCGCTGCCAATAGCGTATATGCTGAGGCTGGTTCGGGACGATTTTGATACCTATCTTCCCGTCCGCAAAGCGGACGAGCGCGACAGCGCGCAGCTTATGGATCACGACCTGCTTTCGCTGCTCCTCCGTCAGGCGATGAGAGATAGAGATATGACGATTGCCTTCGGCATTGATACGCGCCATCTCACGACGGAAGAGCTGACCGTGTGTGCTGGTGTCCCGCCATTGGTTGACCGCAATATAATAATGAATCATCTCATGCAAGATCGTGTCCTGCAGCAGTTCTTCGGGATAGTCGATGCGGACATTGATACGCAGCACGAAGTTCTCATTATGATACCCGCGGAAAAGACCTTGCTTGCGCCGCGTGAAGGTGAGTTTGCCCAGAAAACCCTTGGCGTGGGACAAACGGATAGGCAGAGGCGGTAACGCCCCGTCGAAGAAACGCGTATTATACGCGTCGAAATGCGTCTGTATGTATTCAATCGTCGGAATCATACGGCGCAAAGGTACAAAAATATTTGCATATATCAAAATAATTTAGTAATTTTGCAGCGAAAATAAATCTATTACTATGCGCAAAACGTTTTTTCTTATGCTTTCTGTAGCATTAATGGCTTGCTCCCATAGCGGCAAGCAACCGAAATTAGCGGACGAGTGTATCTACAATCCCTCCAAGACGCAGTTCTGTTTCTGGTCCAATGCGGCGGAACAGATGGAAGTGCTCATCTATGATGAGGCCGACAGTAATCAGCCTTCCGTTATCAGCCTGGCCAAAGGGGATAATGACTTTTGGACCGGTAGTATTGACGGCGACCAAGCGGGTAAGTTCTATACCGTGCGTTCGTTCCAGAACGGCGAGTGGGCGCCTGAATCTCCGGGTATATTTGCCAAGGCGGTGAGCATCAACGGTCAGCGGGCTGCAATCATCGATATGAAGGCAACCAACCCCGAAGGATGGGCGCAAGACAAACGTCCCGCGATGACCGATCCTACGGATATAGTGGTATATGAGACGCACTTACGAGACTTCACTATCTCGCCTGTATCGGGCGTTGCGCATAAAGGAAAATTCCTGGCGTTGACCGAAGAAGGAACGATCATCGACCATACGAACCTGCAGTTCAGAGGTAACTGGTCTACAGGCATCGACCATCTCAAGGAACTGGGCATCACGCATCTGCAGATATTGCCGATGTTCGACTACGGAAGTATCGACGAGACGACGCTGGCGAAGAATAACTATAACTGGGGCTACGATCCGGTGAACTATAATGCGCCGGAAGGCGGTTATTCCTCTGATCCAGCTGATCCTGCTTGCCGTATTCGCGAAGCGAAACAGATGGTTCAAGCCTTGCATAAAGCCGGTATCCGCGTGATCATGGATGTGGTCTACAACCACACCTATGACGTCATGGGCTGCGCCCTCGGTCGCGTAGTACCGAAGTATTTCTACCGCCTCAACGAGGATGGCACGTTTGCCAACGGTTCGGGATGCGGTAACGAGACGGCTTCGGACCACGAGATGATGCGTCAGTTTATGGTTGAGTCGGTGTGCTATTGGGCACGCGAGTACCATATTGACGGTTTCCGTTTTGACCTCATGGGCATCCATGACCAGGAGACGATGCGTGCTATTCGTGCCGCTTTGGACGAGATAGATCCTACTATTCTCACCTATGGTGAGGGTTGGGCAGCGATGGCGCCTGCTTATCCGTATGACTCGCTGGCGATGAAGCAATGGACATATAAGATGCCGCGCGTGGGTGCTTTCAGCGATGATATCCGTAATGCACTTATCGGTTCGCCGTTTGACCACGAGCGCGGATTTGCATCCGGTAATGCAGCATGTAAAGATGCAGTGATGCGTGGCTTGATCGCTTGTCCCGAATGGAGCGGAGAACCGATGCAGCACGTCAGTTACATCACCTGCCACGACAACTACTGTCTGCGCGACCGTATTGAGGTGAGTGCCAAAGAGGATAACTGGGAGAACCAAGTGCGCATGAACCAACTGGCGCAGACGGCCGTTCTCGTCTCTCAAGGTATGACGTTTATCTATGGCGGCGAAGAGCTCTTCCGCACCAAACGCGGCATTGACAACAGTTATCAGAGTCCCGATAGCATCAATACCATCCCGTGGGAGAACAAAGTTTTCTTCAATGAGTTATACGAGTATTATCGTCATATGATTGCTATCCGCCGTGCGCATAAGGGTTTCCGGCTCGGTAGCGCAGAGGCGGTGCAAGAGCATGTCGAGTTTCTGCCGACGGAGAACAAACACCTGATTTGCTATCATATCAAGAATCTCGAGGGTATCGATAGCGCCAAATCGCTCTTAGTGCTGCTCAACGGCGGAGCTAAAGCGATAGACGCAGAGATCCCCGAAGGCATCTATACCATACTGGCTTTTGACGGCGAAGCGAATGAGGCTGGGATGGGTGATTACGCAGGAAAACATATCTTCGTAGAACCCTATTCGGCTACCATTCTCGCAGAAAACTGATTAGAAGACCGTATTTTTGCTCACAAATTTGCGTATGTCAAAAAAAAGTAGTACTTTTGCGCTCGCAAAAGTGAGCAATGGTAATCACGAACCCCAAAATAGAGACTCCGACCCTTCATCTCATCGGTGAAGAGGCGGATCGTCTTGGCCTCGAATGTTACGTCATTGGAGGTTGGGTACGTGACCTGTTTCTACACCGCGAGAGCACCGATATCGATGTGGTTGTAGTGGGTTCGGGCATCACGCTGGCGGAGGCAGTTGCCAAACGTCTGGGACGCGGTGCGCACTTGTCGGTCTTTAAGACCTACGGCACGGCGCAAGTGAAGAAAAACGATCTGGAGTTGGAGTTCGTCGGTGCGCGCAGAGAGAGTTATCTGCACGACAGCCGCAATCCTATCGTAGAAGACGGGACGCTGCAGGAGGACCAGAACAGGCGAGACTTCACCATCAATGCGATGGCGATTTGTCTGAATGCCGATCGGTATGGTGAGTTGCTGGATCCTTTCGATGGAATCGGGGATTTAGAGCGATGTATTATCCGCACGCCGCTGGATCCGGACATCACGTTTGACGACGATCCGCTACGTATGATGCGCGCCATCCGTTTTGCTACGCAGTTGGGTTTTAACTTAGACGGCGAGACTTTCGATGCCATCGTGCGCAATGCGCACCGTATGGATATTATCACGCGCGAGCGCATCGCGGAGGAGTTGAATAAGATCATGCTCAGTCGGCGTCCTTCGGAAGGATGGATACTACTGGATAAGACCGGTCTGTTGCCGCTTATCTTCCCGGAGCTGGTGGCACTCAAAGGCGTAGAGGTGAAGGACGGTCGCGGACATAAGGACGTGTTCTATCATACGCTGAAAGTGCTGGATAACATCGCCGAGAACACCGATAAGTTATGGCTTCGTTGGGCGGCTCTGCTGCACGATATCGGTAAGCCGAAGAGCAAGGCCTATGACTCGAAGGCGGGTTGGACCTTCCGTAACCACAACTATATCGGGGCAAAGATGGTACCAAAGATCTTCGCGAAGATGAAGATGCCGCTAAATGAGAAGATGGAATACGTGAAGAAGATGGTGGACCTGCATATGCGCCCTATTAATCTGATCGAAGATACCGTCACCGACAGCGCTGTACGCCGATTACTCTTTGAGGCAGGCGATGATATAGACGACCTGATGCTCCTCTGCGACGCGGACATCACCAGTCGCAATGAAGAGAAAAAAGCCCGATTCCATCGGAACTATCAGTTGGTTCGGCAGAAGATGGTAGAGCTGGAAGAACGCGATCGAATCCGCAATTTCCAACCGCCTGTAGATGGTATGGAGATCATGGAGATGTTCCACCTCGAACCCTGTTCGCTCGTAGGTGAACTAAAGGCCGCAATCAAAGATGCAATCCTCGACGGCGTTATACCTAACGACCATGAGGCCGCAAAACAATTTGTTATAGAACTATGGCAGAAGAAAACAGGCGGAAAGTCTCCGCAGACGAACTAACAACGCAGAATGTAGCGACCGTGGACTACGGCGATGAGAACATTATCCACCTCGATGACATGGAGCATATCCGTCGTCGTCCGGGTATGTATATCGGTAAGTTAGGTGACGGAAGCCACTCGGACGACGGTATCTACGTGCTTATCAAAGAGAGTATCGATAACTCGATTGATGAGTTCCGTATGGGTGAAGGCAAAGTGATTGAAGTGGATGTACAAGACGGGCGTGTACGCGTGCGTGACTACGGTCGTGGTATTCCATTGGGTAAGTTAGTGGAGGTTGTAAGCGTTCTCAATACCGGTGGTAAATACGACAGCAAGGCGTTTAAGAAATCCGTCGGTTTGAACGGTGTAGGTACGAAAGCCGTCAATGCGCTCTCTTCATTCTTCGCCGTGGAGTCTTTCCGCGAAGGCAAGACCCGCCGTGCAGAGTTCGCACAAGGTAAGTTGACTTCTGACACCGGCATCCTCGATTATACCGGCCCTGAGAAACGCGGTACAATCATCGAGTTCGTGCCCGATGACAGCAAAGGTCTCTTTGAGAACTACCATTTCCGCGATGATTATATCGAGGAGTTACTTCGTAACTACACCTACCTCAATACCGGTCTGACGCTGGTGTATAACGGCAAGAAATTCCTGTCGAAGAATGGTCTTCTGGACCTGCTGACGGAGAATATGACCGTTAGTCCGCTCTATCCGATTATTCACCTCAAAGGCGAAGATATCGAGATTGCGCTGACGCATACCGACCAGAACGGTGATGAGTATTACTCGTTCGTAAACGGTCAGCATACCATCCAGGGCGGTACACACCAAGCGGCTTATCGCGAGGCTATCGGACGTACTATCAAGGAGTTCTTTAACAAGAATCAAGAGTTGGCCGATATCCGTAACGGCGTAGTAGGCGCCATCGCTATCAACGTAGAGGAACCGGTCTTCGAGAGCCAGACGAAAGTGAAGTTGGGTTCGAAAGACATGAGTCCTACCGGCGGCGTGAGTGTCAATAAGTTCGTCAACGACTTCGTCAAGCAGCAGTTGGATAACTATCTGCATAAGACACCGCAGACAGTGGAAATCATGCTGCAGAAGATTCAAGACAGCGAGAAAGAACGCAAGGCTATCGCTGCGGTATCGAAAGTGGCGCGTGAGCGCGCGAAGAAGAACCTCGTCAACAACCCCAAGTTGCGTGACTGTCAGATCCACCTTAACGACACCAAACCTGTGAAGAGCGCGAAGGATGCGGACGACGATCTGCGTCTGGAGAGTAGTATCTTCATCACCGAGGGTCTTTCTGCATCGGGTTCGATCACCAAGAGTCGTGACGTACGCACGCAGGCGGTGTTCTCGCTGCGCGGCAAACCGCTCAACTGCTACGGATTGACCAAACAGGTGGTTTATGAGAACGAAGAGTTCAACTGCCTGCAGTCGGCGCTGAATATCGAGGACGGTCTGGATGAGTTGCGCTATAACAAAGTGATCATCGCTACCGATGCCGATGTGGACGGTATGCACATACGTCTGCTGATGTTGACTTTCTTTCTGCAGTTCTTCCCGGATCTCGTCAAGAAAGGGCATGTCTATATTCTTCAGACACCACTCTTCCGCGTGAAAGATAAGAACCAGATCGTATACTGCTATTCGGAGGAAGAGCGCCAGAAAGCCATCAACAAAATCAAGAATCCAGAGATCACTCGGTTCAAAGGACTCGGTGAGATTTCTCCCGATGAATTCAAGGGTTTTATCGGTTCCGGCATCCGTCTGGACCAGGTGAACTTGCGTAAAGACGACAATGTCAAAGAGCTGTTGGCGTACTACATGGGCAAGAACACGACCGAGCGTCAGCAGTTTATCATCGACAACCTCGTCATCGAGGAAGACAAGGTCGAAGAGGAATTCGACATTTGAGATTTGAGATTTTATGTGGGCGCTTATCGCATTCATAGCCCTTGGCATCATGGTCGCCGCGCTGATAGAAGTCAACGAACGTATCAAAGCCAAGAAGAAAAAAGAAAACTGCCCGCCTGAGAAGGTGGGCAGCGATGATTGCGCGGATTGCGGATTGGCAGAAGCGTGCACCAAGTCGAAGAAACCTACTGCCGTACAGTAATGTGGAAGCAACTCTGCTTCGCCTCGTATTTAACGAATATCTTACCCGCCCTTTGATGGTTGAGTAACACCTGTCCGAGAACCAGTTTCAGGTTATCCTCATGCATGTATGCCCGCGTGCGCGCTACCTTATCATAACGCATGTACGCGAGGTCAAACGTGGTACCATAGCAATGACAACTCTGCGTGACGGAATTGATATTTCCGCTGCGCTGCAGGTATTTGATGTCCTCCTGCGTACGCAATACAGAGGTCACGTAGAAACGATAATGCGGCAAGTTATTGCGCTGCAATATGTCCGCCCACTCTGCTCCGATGGCGTCCAGTTCGCGCTTCGCGCAAGGGATGAGATAAGGAACTGAGTGCGTAAGGCTATCTACGATATAGTTCTCGTTGGTCTTGATTTCCACCAACTGCTTACGCATGGATGCTGCGTCTGCGCGGTCCTGAGGAGGACGAGACAGACCTATCGCAGAAGCAACCGCATGCTGCTTCACCTGCAGGTCATTAAATTTCAGCTTATAACTGAAGGTGCGACCGGGATACCAAACGAGACTGTCTTCTACTATTTCCTTGTCGTCCTGCGAAGTACCGCAGCCGATAAAGGAAATGACCGCTAACGCTATCAGACCGGCTATAAATAGCCTGTAAGACCGCTTCGCTGTTAGACCACTTGCGTTGTTAGATTGACCACTCAAAGCCATCTTTGGTATCTTTGATTTGGAAGCCGAGGGCGGTCAACTCATTGCGGATCTTATCCGATGTCGGCCAGTCCTTGTTCTGCTTCGCTTGCAGACGGATATTCAGCAGCAGATCAATAGCGCCGTTGAAAGCTTTCTGTTTGCCATCACTGCTACCCTGCTCTTCCAGACGGAGACCGAGGATATCAATGGCGAAAGTCTTCCAGACCTCACGTAACTCTTTGAGGTCGGCTTCAGAGATGGTACCTTTACCGTCATGGACGGTGTTGATAGCACGCGTAGAATCGAAGAGTGCGGCGATGACAAATGGTGTATTGAGATCATCGTCCATTGCTTCAGTACAACGCTGACGCAGTCCCTCTACCTCTACAGTCGTCTCCTTGCCAGCCTGCAGTTTTTGCAGACGGGCATAAGCCTCTTGCATGCGTTGCAGACCTTTCTCCGCCGCCTCGAGGGCTTCGGAAGAGAAGTCCACAGTCGAACGATAATGCGCCTGAAGGATGAAGAAACGGATGACCATCGGTCCGAACGGCTTGCTCAAGAGCGGATGGTTACCGCGGAAGAACTGCTCGAGCGTAATGAAGTTATTATAACTCTTACCCATCTTCTTGCCAGCGATGGTGATCATGTTATTATGCATCCAGTAGTGCACACTCTCATGACCGAGCGCCGCACAAGATTGCGCGATCTCTGCCTCGTGGTGCGGGAAGATAAGATCGAGTCCGCCTCCGTGGATATCGAAAGTCTCACCGAGGTACTTCGTACCCATCGTAGAGCACTCCATATGCCATCCCGGAAAGCCTTCCGACCATGGCGAAGGCCAGTGCATGATATGCTCCGGTGCCGCTTTCTTCCAGAGGGCGAAGTCATAACTATGCTTCTTCTCGTCCTGGCCGTCCAGTTCACGCGTCTCCGTGACGATGTCGTTGAGATTACGGCCGCTGAGCTTACCATATGGATAATCTTTGGCGTATTTCTCTACGTCCATGTACACCGAACCGTTGGAGACATAGGCATAGCCCTTGTCAAGGATCTTCTGCACGAAGGCGATCTGCTCGATGATATGCCCCGAAGCGTGGGGCTCGATAGACGGCGGCAACACATTCAGCGCAGCCATGTCGCGATGGTAACGATTGGTGTAGAACTGCACGACCTCCATCGGTTCCAGTTGCTCCAGACGCGCTTTCTTAGCTATCTTATCCTCACCTTCATCGGCATCGTGCTCAAGGTGACCTACGTCCGTGATATTCCGCACATAACGCACCTTATAGCCAAGGTACTGCAAGTAGCGATAGAGCAGGTCAAAGGTAATCGCAGGACGCGCGTGACCAAGATGGGCATCGCCATACACAGTCGGACCGCAGACATACATGCCTACGTGTCCTTCGTGCAGCGGTTTGAACGTCTCTTTAAATCGAGTAAGGGAATTATATATCTCCAGCATTACAACAGCGTGTTCGGGTCTAAGTTATTCTTCTCGATATCGCGGAAATACTTGTACGTACCAAGTTTGAGTTCCTCACAAGCAGCCTCGTCGCAAACGATGATGCCGTGCTGGTGCATCTGCAATGCAGAAACGGTCCACATGTGGCTAATCGGCTCTTCGATAGCATGTTGCAGTGCGCGGGCCTTGTTATGACCGTTAACCACGATGAGCACTTCCTGCGCATCCATGACGGTGCCTACACCTACGGTGAGGGCTGTCTTAGGCACTTTATTGACATCATTGTCGAAGAAACGGCTGTTGGCGATAATGGTGTCGGTCGTCAGCTCTTTCTTACGCGTGCGGCTGGTAAGAGACGAACCCGGTTCGTTGAACGCGATATGTCCGTCAGGGCCGATACCGCCGAGGAACAGATGAATACCGCCGAACTGCTTGATCTTCGCCTCATAACGTGCGCACTCGGCCTGCAGGTCAGGAGCATTACCGTTAAGGATATTCACATTTTCCTTACGGATATCAATATGATTGAAGAAGTTATTCCACATGAAGCTATGATAGCTCTCCGGATGCTCTTCAGGCAGGTTAACGTACTCGTCCATATTAAAGGTGACGACATTACGGAAACTTACTTTGCCTTCCTTGTTCAGTTTAATCAACTCCTTGTACATACCGAGAGGCGAACTGCCGGTAGGCAAACCCAGCACAAACGGCGCACTCTCTTTCGGGCCAAACTCATTGATGCGTTTCGCCACATAATTCGCAGCCCACTTACTCAGCAGGTCGTACGAAGGTTCAATAATTACTCTCATTGTTTATTCAGCAAATAATATTTGTTCTATTTCCGGTTCCTCTAAGTTGATACCGATAATCTTGCCCTCGCGGTCAATCAGCACGGTATGAGGAATGAATTCTACATTATACAAGTCGGAGCATTCGTGCGCCTCGTCTTCGCGCGCTTGTGCCCACGGCATCTGCTCCTCTTCCAGCGCTTGGCGCCAAGCAGCTTCTTCCTGATCCACAGAGCAACTGAAGATCTGCAGACGACCGGCAGGTTGGCCGGCGTGAATCTCCTTAAGCACTGGGATGAGACGGCGGCAAGGACCACACCAACTTGCCCAGAAATCAACGAGCACGTAATCACTTTTACCTACGAGGTCGCTGAGCGACAACTCTTCGCCGGCAGGGGTAACTGCCGTAAAATCAACATACTGAGCTCCTACAACGGGCGCAGATACAACTGCCTCAACGGTATCCGTAGCTACGCTCTGATCTTGCTGAGCAGGTTTATGACATGCCACTAACGTCAGCGCAGCGGCAATGATGATGAATAATCTTTTTTGCATATTAGTCTATTTTTTGTAAAACGATTGCACTGCGTGCAGGGATATACATCTTCAACCAACCCTTGCCGTCCTTGGCGTAGAGGTTGTCGTGCTCGGTGAAATGCTCCACGGAGTCATCGCTCAGGCCGAAGCCCGCGAACTCTTTGGCGTCGGTATTAAGTACCACTTTGTATTTGCCTTCCGGCACAAGCATACCGTAGTCCGTGAAGGACTTCTGGCCGTTCCAGTTGAAGATAAAGAGTAGGTCGTTACGCGAGTACGCTACGACTTGATCACCTTCGTTGTCCCACCATTTCATTACCCACGGCAGGTGTTTGCCTACGTTGTATTTCTTCTCCTCAGCCGTCGGATTTTGGATGAGGATGTGCTTCTTGAGCAACTGAATCATCGCCTCGTCAAAGCGGTTGAGGTCTGCAAAGAAATAGTTGGGGTTGTCCACCAGACTCCACTGACGGCGAGCGTATTTATAACTCCATCCGTTACCCTCGCGCGGGAAGTCGATCCACTCGGGATGACCGAACTCATTGCCCATAAAGGTTAGATACCCGCCGTTGATGGTAGAAGCCGTGATGAGACGAATCATCTTATGCAACGCGATGCCGCGGTCCACCATATAGGTCGAATGTCCGTGCTCGAAGTGCCAGTACATGTCGGCATCCACAAGACGGAAGATGATCGTCTTATCGCCCACTAACGCCTGGTCGTGACTCTCCGCGTATGAGATGGTCTTCTCATCCTCGCGACGGTTGGTCATCTCATAGAGGATATGACCGGCTTTCCAGTCCTCGTCCTTCACTTCCTTNNTCCTTGATATACTTGATCCAGAAATCCGGAATACCCATCGCTAAACGATAGTCGAATCCTACACCGCCGTCTTCAATGGAAGCTGCCAAGCCCGGCATACCACTCATCTCCTCGGCAATAGTGATTGCCTCGGGTTTCACCTCATGGATCACTTTGTTAGCCAACGTCAGATACATCAATGCATCGCCGTCTTCGTTACCGCTGAAGTAACTCGGATAGCCGTTGAAATCCTCGCCCAGACCGTGACTGCGGTAGATCATACTCGTCACGCCGTCAAAGCGGAAACCGTCGAAGTCATACTCATCCAACCAGAACTTACAGTTCGAGAGCAGGAAATGCAGCACTTCATTCTTGCCGTAGTTGAAGCACAGACTGTCCCAAGCCGGGTGCTCGCGGCGACCACCGTCATGGAAATACTGATAACCCGTGCCATCGAAGTTACCCAGACCTTCCAACTCGTTCTTCACCGCATGACTGTGCACGAGGTCCATGATCACGTGCATGCCGCGACCGTGGGCGTCATCGATGAGGGCTTTCAACTCGTTAGGCGTACCAAAACGACTGCTGGCAGCGAAGAAATTCGATACGTGATAACCGAACGAACCGTAATACGGGTGCTCTTGGATAGCCATGATCTGCACGCAGTTATAGCCTAACTTGGCGATGCGCGGCAGCACATCACGACGGAACTCCTCGTACGAGTTCACTTTCTCCTCCTCGGAACTCATGCCTATGTGGCACTCGTAGATATACAGGCCACCCTTCTCTTTAAGACGTTTGCCTTTGTTCTTCCACTGGTACTCGGGCTCGTTCCATACTTGCGCAGAGAAGATCTTCGTCTGCTCGTCTTGTACGACACGACGCACGTAACTCGGGATGCGCTCGCCGTAGCCGCCTTGCCACTCCACGAGCAACTTGTACATCTGGCCGTGCTTCATTGCCTCCTCGGGCAGTTTCGCTTCCCACACACCATTACCGATGGACTGCAGACGATAAGCTTCGTCTTTCTGCCAGTTATTCATATCGCCCTTGATATAAATAGCCGTGGCGTTCGGGGCCCACTCACGTAGCACCCAACCTTTGTCCGTATGATGCAAACCAAAGAAAAGATAACCGGAAGCCCAGTCGGCAAGCGATTTACCGCCTGTGAGCTCTTTCTCTTTGTTAACTGCGTAGTCATAGCGTCCCTGCAATGCACCCTCGTAAGGTTGCAGATACGGGTCACGCTCTACGATTTTCAGGTGTTTAATGGCTGTCGCCTTTTTACATGTTGCCATAGTATTGATAGATTTAATATTGCGTAATAAGGGATTATTGGTTCACGCGAGCCTTCACGATCAGCTTGCGGTACTCCTTGCCCGGAGCGATACCCGGCTGGTGCGCATCCGAAGGGAAGAAGACAGCGAAATGGCCGGCAGGAACAGTGAATTTAGCCGTAGCCTTATCGCCATAGAACTCCACGTCTTTGCCTTCGTCATACTCCTGGGTAATCTCCTGACAGTCTACCTGCGCTTTCCAACCCATTACCTCATCATCACCCAGCGGAATCTGGATATCCAAGTAATCCTTATGCGCCTCCATGCGGCACTTAGACTCCTCTTTACCCTTAAAATCGAGGATATTCACAAAGAGGTCCTTGCCATCCAAGAAAATCTTGCATGCAGGCATCTCTTCGAGATCATTCTCGTTATAAAACTTCATGAATTCTTTCAGTCCCGGAACGCTATCGAAATACCAATCCGCGTTCTCTAATTTGTCGAGTATCATAAATAGTAGTTTTAGTGTGTCAAACCTTTGCGGCTGCAAAGGTACACAAAAAAAACGACATATGCAAATATATTTGAAAAATCTCGCAAAATTTGCATATATCAGAAAAAAGCAGTACCTTTGCAGCCGCAAAGGTTGGAGCCCTTTCCCCGTAGCGGTTTTCCCGCTGAACGGGAACACCTAGTCTTTGCGTCGCAAAGGTTTGCAATAAACGAAACAACTATATGAAAAAAATCTTATTTACGCTGGCAGCAATGACGCTTATGATGACAGCATGCACAACCAAAGAACAGACAACCGGTATTGACTTAGCTAACTTGGATACCACCGCAGTAGCACAGAATGATTTCTATCAGTTCGCATGCGGAGGATGGATGGTTAATAACCCATTAACACCGGAATACAGCCGTTTTGGTTCGTTCGACAAATTAGGACTGAATAACCTCGAGCAGGTGAACGGTCTGATTAAAGACTTAGCCGCAAAGAACCATCAACGCGGTTCGGTAGCCCAGAAGATCGGCGATATGTACAACCTCGCCATGGACACTGCGCGACGCGACCAGGAAGGTATTGAGCCTGTACGTAAGACTCTCGATGAGATCGAAGGCATCGGTTCTCGTAGCGAATTATCCGCAGCGCTGGGTAAGGCTATGGATTACCAGCTTTGGGCGATGTATGTGGACGCAGACGCGATGAACAGTTCGATGAATATCCTCAACGAGTATCAGGCCGGCTTCTCCTTAGGCGAAAAAGAGTACTACCTCGATAACGATGAGCAGACGCTGAAGATTCGTAACGCATATGTAGCGTACGTAGAGAAGTTGTTCGGGCTCTTCGGCTTTGAGAATGCGGCAGACAAGGCACAGACCGTGCTTCGTCTGGAGACGCGTTTGGCAAAAGCCGCTTACAGCAATGTAGAGTTACGCGACCCGCAGGCGAATTATAATAAGATGAGTATAGAGGAGTTGCAGCAACTCGTGCCGCAAGTAGATTGGAAAGTGTATTTTGATGCACTGGGGATCACGGTAGACAGCCTGTCTATCGGCCAGATTCCTCACCTGCAAGAAGCAGGTCGCATGTTGGACGACGAGCCGCTGGAGGACCTCAAGACACTCTTCGCATGGCAAGTGATTGACGACGCTGCATCGTATCTAACGACGGAGACATACATGACGAGTTTTGATTTCTACGGTCGCGTGATGTCGGGTCGTGAGGAACCGAGTCCGCTGTGGAAGCGTGCGGTAGGTATCGTCAATGGTACCCTCGGTGAAGCAGTTGGACAGATGTATGTAAAGAAATACTTCCCGGAGGAGAACAAAACGCGTATGTTAGCACTCGTGAAGAACCTCCAGAAGGCGCTGGGTATCCGTATCGAGAACCTCGCATGGATGTCGCGCGAGACGAAAGACAAAGCGCTGGAGAAGTTAAACGCGATGACTATCAAGATCGGTTACCCGGACGAGTGGCGCGACTATTCGGCGCTGGATATCAATCCAGAAGATACCTATTACGCCAACCTGCAACGCGCTGCTAAATTCGAGCAAGACTATAGCCTCAGCTTCTTAGGCAAACCGGTGGATAAGAAGAAATGGTATATGACGCCGCAGACCGTCAACGCCTACTATAACCCATCGAGCAACGAGATCTGCTTCCCCGCAGGTATTCTCCAATATCCGTTCTTCGACATGAGTGCGGATGACGCCTTCAACTACGGCGCCATCGGTGTAGTCATCGGTCATGAGATGACGCACGGTTTCGATGATCAGGGTTGCCAATTTGATAAGGACGGTAACATGGTCAACTGGTGGACGGCCGAAGATAAGGCAGCATTTGATGCCCGCACGAAAGTGATGGAAGAAGCGTTCAATAAGATTGAAGTAGCTCCGGGTGTACACGCTAACGGAGCCTTCACGCTGGGTGAGAATATCGCTGACCACGGAGGTCTGCAAGTATCGTATCTGGCCTTCACGCTCAACGAAGAAGCCAAACCAGAGGCAGAGCGTCTGCAGACGCGCGACGGCTTCACGCCTGCTCAGCGCTTCTTCTTAGCTTATGCGAATGTATGGGCAAACAACATCCGTCCGGAGGAGATACTCAATCGCACGAAGAGCGATCCTCACTCTTTAGGTCGCTGGCGTGTCAACGGCGCGCTGCCACAGATCAACGCATGGTACGAGGCTTGGAATGTAACCGAAGAGAGCCCTATGTATATCGCTCCTGAAAACCGAGTTAGCATATGGTAATGAGAGTTGAAAAAATCATCGTTCTGCTTGGTCTTTGCCTGCTGCCGTTTATAGGAATACAGGCGGAAGATCGTAAGCCTGAAACGCAGATAGCGGATAACACATTCTTCGACCCAACACGAAAACCGAAGGAAGAGAGTTATCACTTCAGCATAGAGTATCGCATCGAAGCGGGTTACGTACAACACGAGCAACGGACAAAGAACCTGAGTTATCCGAATATGTTCTTGCACGGCGGACGCATCGGTGCTACATTCAATTTTATACTACCGATGCATTTCTCGCTACAAACGGGTCTGTATTACACGCTGCTGTATGGCAAGAATACCCAACACTGGCGCTCGATGGACGCGCAATCGGTGCAAGAGGAGTATATCCGACATAAGGTATTAGAACATAATCTGACGGTACCCGTACGCGTGTACTATACTATTCCCGTTTGGCGTCAGTTACGTCTATTCGTTTACACCGGTCCGCAATTGCATATCGGTCTGGCGGAGAACGACTATATGCAGACACACCTGAGTGACGGTACGAAGACGTGGTTGGAAGGCGAAGGTATTCCTACCGAACCCTATGATCGCTTCAGCGATGAGTTGGTACGCGCCAATATCCAATGGGGATTAGGAGGAGGTATCGAATGGGACCGCTACCGCTTACAGTCGGGCTATGATTTCGGATTGAATAACTTAGTACACCATCCTAAAGTCAACGGCCAACATATGTGGGAGTGGGGATGGTTTGTAACATTTAGTTACAGATTTTAAAATAATTAACAATCATTCGGGGTGCTTTTGCTGAGATTACACCCGTAGAACTTGAGCAGGTAATGCTGCTAAAGAAAATGAAACGAATTCTTTTATTTTGCTGCGCTTTCGCGCAAGTAGTGTCTGCGTATGCGCAGACGAGTGAGGACACTATTATTATTAAGGGACGTGATATTCCGGAAGTCTCCGTCGTAGCGCGTGTAGAACAGCCCACCGATACGCATAAGAAGCTATCGCACAAGCAACTCAACCAAGATAATACAGGTCAAAATCTACCTTATTTGTTACAATCGACTCCTTCGCTGGTTGTAACCAGTGATGATGGTTTAGGTGTAGGATACACGTATTTTAGAGTGCGCGGCACAGACCATACGCGTATCAATATGACGGTGAATGAAGTGCCCTTGAATGATGCAGAGAGTCAGACCGTGTTCTGGGTCAATATGACCGACATGGCATCAAGCTTGAGCAGTATTAATGTACAACGCGGTGTCGGAACGAGCACTAATGGCTCGGCCTCCTTTGGCGCCTCGCTGAATATGAGCACACTTCCTACGCAGCAGATGCTGAACGATTCTGCCCGCGCACATGTATCGCTCCAGTTTAATGGAGGTATGTACAAGACGTTTCGTGAGATGATCAGTGCCAGCGTGCAATTTCCGCGCAACTGGCGCATAGAGGCGAGGCTGAGTAAAGTGAATTCAGACGGTTATCTCTATCGCGCTGCATCGGATTTGTTTTCCTACTATGGTTCAGTTGGCTACTATGGAAAAACCACAAACGTCACTTTTTCTGCATTTGGAGGAACCGAGAAAACCTATATGGCGTGGGATGGAGTGTCGGCTAACAACCTTTTAACGGACAGACGATACAATCCTGCCGGCGAATATATTGATAAAGACGGTAATATAGCCTACTACCCCAAGCAAAATGATAATTATAAGCAACAGCACTTCCAAGTGAATCTCGTTCAGCGTTTAGCGCCCCAATGGACTCTAAATGCTACACTGCATTACACGCACGGAGGAGGATACTACGAGCAGATGAAGGCAAATAAGAAGTATTCTTCCTTCGGATTGGAGAATTACAAGCCCAATGATAGCACGGTTATCAAACGTTCGAATTTCATTCGCTTTAAGCATCTCAACAACCACTACTATGGAGGTTTGTTCAGTATTAATTACCGCTCCGAACCGGCCGACCTAACGCTAGGAGGCGCTGGTAGTCACTATATGGGCGAACATTGGGGCTTGGTAAATGATGATTTATACGGCACTGCAATCGCTTATGAGTATTATCATAGTCATGGCACGAAGGCCGAAGGAAATATCTATGCTAAGGCCAATTGGCGCATTATCAATACAGCCAAACATAAACTCACATTATATGGTGACTTGCAGTATCGTTATGTATATTACCACATAGATGGTATTAATGATGAAGACTTGCAACCCTTGACAGCCACACGCCATTATCATTTCTTCAACCCAAAAGCGGGTATAACATACGAGAATCACGGACATCAGGCGTATTTTAATTTTGCCTTGGCTAATCGAGAACCCAATCGCAAGAATTTTACCGAAGCAGGTGAGCATGATATCCCTCGACCTGAGAAACTATTTGACTACGAGTTGGGGTACACATACACCGGCATGCGTTGGCACGTAGGCATGAACTTATTCTACATGGACTACAAGAATCAGTTAGTTCTAACCGGTAAATATTCAGACACAGGCGCCTACCTAACCCGCAATGTAGACCGCAGTTATCGTATGGGAATTGAGTTAACAGGGCAATGGATACCTACCAGTTGGTTCCAATGGTCAGCTAACCTCACACTCTCGCGGAACAAAATACCCAACTATACCGATTGGGTAAGCATCTACGATGCTAACTGGGAAGAGATTCGTCAAGACGAGATTAATTTCGGCGAAGTTACGATTGCTTTCTCACCATCCGTCACATTTAGCAACACGTTTACATTTGAGTATGCAGGTTTCCGTGCGGATGTCCAGACAATCGTAGTAAGCAAACAATATTTGGATAACACGATGAGCGAAGAGGCTATTCTCAAGCCATACACGGTTACTAATATGACGATGCATTATAGTTTGCCGGTACCTAAAAAATGGCCCACCATCCAATTGATGGCGCAGGCCAATAATCTATTCAATGCTTCCTACGAATCGAATGGAGGTAACTGGATGTGTCAGTTTGAAGATGGTAGTCGCTACTATAGTCCATGGTACTATGCCCAAGCGGGTATCAACGTACACGCAGGATTTGTCGTGCAATGGTAGACGAGAGCCAAGCCAACAAGACAGCGCCCAGAGGTATCCACCCGAGGGCGTTTTCTTTTGCAAAGAACTGTGCCCACGGATTGGCAATCCATCCTAATAGGATGAATCCTGTTGCCCAGATAGCGACGATACTGTATCCGATGAGCGTAGAGAGGAATGATCGCAGGCTAAAGAGATTTCGGAAAATCAAATATCCCCATACGATGAGCGTAAGAAAAAGCACCGTAGGTAACCAATAGGACGCTACACCGAGCAACAGCGCCATCTGAAAACACTCTTCTACAGACGATGTGTGGCGCTTGATGCGACCGATGAGGAGGATGATAATTAAAACGATAAGGGAGACCAGATAGCCCCAGTAGTAGTTGGAAGAAAGGTGTAAGGCGTAAGGTGTAAAGTGTAAGACAACCGGCACAAGTGTACCCACTATTGCCAGTAGCCAAAAGACTACCGGCAACAGATGGTACAGCATATTTTGTGTCGATCTTCTCACTCTATAAAGCCCTTTCTGCGGAGCAGGTTAGCAGGATCTGCCTCTTTGCCGCGGAACTCCAGATAGAGTTCTTGTGCATCGCGCGTGCCACCTTGCTCAAGCAAGTGACGGAAGCGTTTAGCCGTCTCGGCATCGAAGAGGTCACCGGTCTCCTTGAAGGCTGCGAATGCATCGGCATCGAGCACAGCGGCCCAAGTATAACTGTAGTAACCGGCTTCGTAGCCCGTAGTGAAGATGTGATTGTAGAAGGTAGGACGATAACGAACGATGATCTCGTCAATCATGCCCATTTTCTCCAGACTCTGTTGCTCAAAAGCATTTACATCGAGTCCTTCTGCCGTCGTCAACTCATGGAAATCCATGTCGAGGATAGAAGCAGAGAGCAGTTCGGTAGTCACAAAGCCTTGGTTGAATTTACCGGCTGCATTGATCTTCGCAATCAAATCATCAGGAATCACCTCACCTGTCTGATAATGAAAAGCATACGTCTTGAGCACCTCGGGTTCGTACGCATAGTTCTCCATAAACTGCGAAGGCAGTTCGACGAAGTCGCGCGGAGTGTTCGTGCCACTGAGCGATTTATAATGAGCCTTACTCAACAGACCATGGAGCGCGTGACCGAACTCATGGAAGAGGGTCTCTACGTCATCCATCGACAATAGCGAAGGATTACCTGCTGTCGGCTTGTTGAAGTTACCTACGTTGATGATCACAGGACGATGGTCCACTCCTTCCGCATCGATATACTGCGGCAGGATCTGGTTCATCCAAGCGCCCGGACGTTTGCCCGCACGCGGGAAGTAATCGGTATAGAGAATGCCTACTAACGATCCATCGGCTTCGGTTACTTTGAATACCTCTACGTCAGGGTTATACACCGGCATATTCTCCAGTTTCTCGAACTGCAGGCCATAGAGTTTGTTGGCTACACCAAAGGCACCCTTACGCACATTATCCAACTCGAAATAAGGCTTAATCTCTTCTTCGTCCAAGTCATACTTCGCTTTGCGCAGTTTCTCCGCATAGAACCACCAGTCCCACGGTTGCAGTTTCTCGCCAGGGAAGTCCTGCTCCAGCAGTTCTTGCAGCGCAGCTGCTTCACGTTTAGCAGCCTCCAGCGACGGAGCCCAAACGGACGCAAGGAATGCATCTACCGTCTGATGGTTCTTCGCCATGCAGTCAGCTAAGATATAATCCGCAGGATTGTCATATCCAAAGAGTTTTGCTTTCTCGATACGGAGTTCCATCTCACGCAGGATGACAGCTTTGTTGTCGTTCGCATTGTCGTGATTACCGCGGGTAGTATAGTCCATCAGCAATTGTTTGCGCAACTCACGATTCTCGCAGTACTGGAGTACCGGCGTGAAAGAGGTGCGCTTCGGCGTGAAGAGCCACTCGCCGGGATGACCTGCCGCCTCTGCCTCTTCTGCAGCCGCTGCTTTGGCGCTCTCCGGTAGGCCTTTCAGTTCCGCTTCATCAGTGATAAAACGCTGGCAAGCATTGGTCTCTGCTACCACATTATTGCCGAACTGCAGAGAAAGCAAACCAAGTTCCTGATTGATCTCTTTGAGACGCTCTTTCTTATCTTCCGGAAGGTTAGCACCATTATCCGCAAAGCCTTTGTAAGTCTCCGTTACCAGACGCATCTGTTCAGGATTAAGACCTAACTGCTCACGCTGGTCGTACACGAATTTCACACGCTGGAAGAGTTTGTCATTCAGGATGATTCCGTCACTCAGTTCGCTGAGCATCGGACTCACTTTCTCTGCAATCTCATTCATCTCGTCGTTGCCATCGGCCTCGAGGACATTGAAGAAAACGCCTACTACACGGTCTAATAACAGGCCGGTACAATCCAACGCTACGATGGTATTCTCGAAGGTCGGTTCAGCTTCGTTATTCACAATAGCATCTACCTCGGCTTTTTGCTCAGCGATAGCTTTCTCGAAAGCAGGGAGATAATGCTCGATTTTCACTTGGTCAAACGCCGGTACACCATAAGGTGTATTCGGTTGTTCCAACAGCGGGTTGGTTTGGTTGCATGCAAGTAGTGTCATTGCTAATGCTCCTAAAATAAAGATTTTTTTCATAACGATTATTGTATTCTAACGTTTTTCTCCATCGATTGCTTAATCATCTGGCGTAACTCCAGCGATTGTGTGTCGGCTTTCTGATACCAGTGCGGTTTGAAATCCTTGGCGTACTTACATTTGGCGAGTTTGATACTCAACTTATCCAAAGTACCGCCTACGTGTACACCGAGATAGATAGGACTGAGCACATTGATATCGTAGTCAAAAGTCATGTCGGTCTTATGCCGGCCGCCAAGAGCTACCATATAATTATCCATCTGTACGCAGAGCGGATACACGTCTATCTCATTCTTGTAAACCGTTATCTCAGCATTGATGGAATCAATCTTGTTCTCCGTCTTCTTATTAAACATCAGCAACTTGCTGATCGTGGAGAAAGTCTCGCCATCCATGACGACAAGGTCCTTGCCGGTAAGCGAAGCTGCGCCACGCAGGGTACTCATCTTCGGCTGGTATTGGCTGTTCAGATAGGTCTCTGCCGCCAAATGGAATTGTGCCGCACCCTTGAAGGAACTGAGCATCGGCACCATTTCCTCCAAATTCGGAATCATCGTCAGCAGTTCATCAATATCGACGTCTATCATATGATAGTCAAAGCCCACATAGAGGTGATTACGCCGCGGCGTGCGATAGATAGCCGTGAGCTGCAGTTTCGCCGCACGGCATACAAAGCCCATCTCATCGAGGATCATCTTACCATCCTTGATATACAAACCTCCCTTCAGGTCTTTCGCCATTTGATTGAAGATAGCTACCTCGCGCATATGCGTCGTGAGCGCAAGGTCTACGTCTGTGGGTACTAAGAATGGATCGGACTCAGATTTGTCGGACTTGTCAGACGTGTCGGACGAGTCGGACTTGTCAGCCGCAGGCTCTGTCTCTTCGCTACCACTATCGGCACTGAACCAAGCCAGCAGTTGGTTCGCATCGCAGTGGTCAGAGATGATATCCAATTGGCCTTCTAAGATAGCCTCGTGACGGAACCATTTACCGATGTTGCGTACTTTACCTTTCAGATTCAGATCCGAATTACCTAACTCAATGCGCGAGTTCTGGATATCCATCTCGCGGTTGGAGTACTTAAATTCAATAGAAGGGATATATACGGTCTCCGGTAAGCGTTCCGGTAAGTTCAGTTCACCCTCTTTGAGGTTGATCTTCAGACGCGGGTTGAGTTTAAGCAACAGGTTCTCTCCTTTGCTATTATAGCGCGCGGAAGCCTCGAGTGCCAGCGAACCTGTTTTCGCCGTCAACTCCTCGCCCATACGTGCGTTGAGTCCACTCGTTTTGAGTTTTGCACTCAGTGCCCGACCGGCTTTCATATTCGCATCTATCTGCGAAGCCTTGAGGTCAGCAGTGATGTCGCTGAAGAATCCGTCGAGACCATCAAAGGCCAGATTAGCTTGCGCCACTGTCAGACCCGTAGTATCTTTAGTGTTATACTCTACATACGCCTTCAGTTTCGGCGCATCGATAATACCGCCCATCGAGTCCATCTCCACCTCTATCGGTCGTTCGGACTGCAGCCCTACTGCCGCATAAAGCATCGGATCTTTGGAGAGCACATTACCGGCCTCCAGTTGGATAGCCGAAGCACGCAGGACGGCTTTGAGCGGAGTAGCCATGGTGAAGTTCACCTTATCGGTCTCCAGATCTATGCGCGCCCAGTTCACTTTCGGTTTGGAGGGTTTGGTATTCGGCAATTGGATGCGTGCGTGCGTCTTTGGCAGCACTGCTGCCATACTATCCGTTGCGTAACGGATATCCGTCAGGTCAAGGTCCGCAGCGATGCGTCCTTTTTCTAGCTTCATCGCCGTCAGATCGTTCAGACGTATCTTGGCGTCTGCCTTTCCTTTTGCGCATCCCTCGAGCGTCATCTGCTTGGGTAAGAAATAGTCGAAGTCAGGAATATGCGCATCCAGTTTCAAATGGAGATCCAGCAATATATCACCTAAGAGGTCCTCTACTTGACCGTTTGCCGCTATCGAACTCTTCTTGGTCTTGGCGGCCAAGTTATTGATAGTTACCGTCGATTTCTCTCCTTCGTTCATGCGCAGGTCTGCCTCTGCATCCAGTGCGATATTCTCCAATGTGTACGGCAGCGGTTTATATTTCCCTTCGCCGTCCTCCAGCGTCACCTGCGCTTGTACATGCGGCATCTGTGTATCGCTGTATGTGCCTTTCGCATGCGCCTTTAATTGAATCTTACCATCGACGTCAATATCGGCCAGCGCTTTTGTGAATTTCTCCGGAACGAGTGCTAACAGCGGTTTGATGGCCCATTTATCGGTCGCCAGAGAGGCATCCAAATCTATCGAATCATGGATGTCTGCCGTTCCCGAGAGCGAGAGATTGAAATCGTTAACAGCGAGACGCGCATTCTCTATCGCGAAATGCATGGAGTCTAAGTTCATACCCAGCGAAGCCAACAACTCCACGTGCAGGCTATCGGCATAGTTCTCGTTTTTGAGACTCGCACACACATCTTGCGCGTCGAGGGTCAAGAGTATCTCATCCCAGCTATCCGCTTTGGCCGTTAACTCTGTGCCGCCTAACGAAGCCTCAATGGTATCTTTGGCATCCACAAAGGTGATTCCGTTAGCTTGGATACGCAAACCTTCCACACGCAACTCTTCAAAAGGCAAAGAGAAAGCCGTCGTATCCGGAGTAGTGTCCGGAGAGGTCACAAAGACATCCGTCAGGTTTGTCGTGCCGTCAGGCGCAATGAAGAAATTGACGCTTGCATCTTCCAGTCGCGCCTCATGGATATGCAGGTTCTTCCGTTTGAGAAACTCCATCACATCCACCGTTGCTACCAGACGCGGAGCAGCCACCACAGTGTCGTTTTGTGCACCCGCCTTGGGATTGATGAGCAACAGACCGTCTGCACGCAAACCAAAACGCGGGAAAGTAGAGAAGAAGGTCAGGTCCACCTCTCCTATCTCATGTTCGCAAGTGATGTATTGCGCTGCTGCCTGACGCGCAATAGGTGTCAAGCGGGCAGGCGTGAAAATCACATAGATAGCTATCAACGCGGCAATAATCACCAGGGCGAAGATGGATCCCAGCGTAATACCGGTGATGATGAGTGCTTTTTTCATGCTTCTATTGCTTTGTGAAACTTACTTTCTCGTTCTTGTAATCCTTGAGATGGTACGTCAGTTTCTGATTTGTTAGCACCGTGATCGTGTACACCTTTGGGATATCCGCCCAGCCTTGGTTCATCTTGTTAATCTCCAGCAGTTCATCTTTGTCCAACTGGTACATAAACCATCCGTTACCATACTGGTCATCCTTCACATCCTGCTCCTGGACATCTTCTGCCTCATCCCACTCATACCCCCATAGATAACCGGATTTAAGGCTTGCTGCGGACTCCGTCGTAAAGCGCACAAAATGCTGAGTACCGTCTTCTAACCACTTACCCTGCAAATCACTCAGGTAGTACTCCGTTTGTTTCTTACCAAAGCCTTCACAACTGCAAAATGCGATGCCCACCAGGGCAATTAACATCCATGAAAAGATTTTTTTCATAGTTTATTATGCTTTTTTGATTTGTATATTCACGTTATATCCGTCCATCTCGAGCGCGTCGCCTTGTACGTCGGCAGCTAACTCCAGACTCGTTGCCAACACTTGCGAAGCGATATACTCTCCGCAGTGCAGCACAGCGTTGTGGATCTCTTCACGGTCCTCGAGCTCGATAGCGATGCGGTCGGTGATTTCCAGTCCGCTGGATTTACGTAAGTTCTGAATACGGTTGATGAGCTCACGCGCGATACCTTCTTCGATCAACTCGTCCGTCAGCTCAACATCCAGAGCGATCGTCAAGATACCATTGTTTGCTACCAACCATCCCGGCATATCTTCCGTCGTGATCTCCACGTCTTCCGGCACGAGCGTGTAGTCCAGTAAGGTGAACTGTCCGTCCGCCTCCATGCGTGCGATCTCATCTTGCGTCATCGCCGTGATAGCCGCAGCCAGAGCTTTCATCTGTCCGCCCACTTTCTTACCTAACACTTTGAAGTTCGGTTTGATCTTCTTCACCAGACGGATCTCACTTTGCTCGGCCGGAACAACCACCAGTTCCTTCACGTTCACCTCACTCTTGATAAGATCGGCCACGTGCAACAACGCATCCGTCGTCTCTTTGTCCGGCGTCGGGATTACCGCCTTCTGCAGCGGTTGACGTACGTTCTTCTCTGCGCGCTTACGCAAGCTAAGAATCGTACTCGTTGCTTGCTGCGCCAGGAACATCTGACGCTCGAGGTTGGTATCAATGAGTCCCTCATTCGCCTTCGGCCACTCACTCAGGTGCACCGTCTCACCGGTTAAGTCACGATACAGACGGTCGGCATAGAACGGTGCATTCGGAGCCATGAGTTGCGCCACGGTCTTAAGACAAGTGTAAAGTGTCTCATAAGCAGCCTGTTTGTCGGCATTCATCTCACCGCCCCAGAAACGCTTGCGGTTGAGGCGCACGTACCAGTTGGAGAGGTCATCCTGTACGAAATCGCTGATAGCTCGACCGGCTTTCGTCGGCTCGTAGCTCTCATAAGCCTCCGTCACTTCCTTCACAAGCGAGTTGAGTTTCGAGAGCACCCACTTATCGATCTCAGAGAAGGCAGACTTCTCGGCTGAGTCAGGTGACCACTTATCTACATTCGCATACAGAGCAAAGAAACCATAAGTATTATACAGCGTGCCGAAGAACTTACGGCGTACCTCATCCACACCGTCTTGGTCGAACTTCAGGTTCTCCCAAGGACTGGAATTGGTCAACATATACCAACGTACAGCGTCTGCTCCGTACTTGTCCAGCGCACCGAACGGATCAACGGCATTACCCAGACGTTTACTCATCTTATTGCCGTTCTTGTCAAGCACCAGACCGTTGGAGATGACGTTCTTATATGCCACCGTGCCTTCGATCATCGTGTGGATAGCGTGGAGCGTAAAGAACCAACCACGCGTCTGATCCACACCTTCGGAAATAAAGTCCGCCGTGCGCGGCAGGTCCGCGTTCTCAAACGGATAGTGATTCTGTGCGTAAGGCATTGCGCCCGAGTCGAACCATACATCAATCAGATCCAACTCCCTCTTCATCGGTTTGCCGCTCGGGCTCACCAAAACGATGGAGTCTACGTACGGACGGTGCAAGTCAATCACACTCGGGTCATAATTCGCCTTGCTATAGTCACCTACCTTATGTTTCGGCCACGGGTTCGCTTTCATGAAACCGGCCTTCACCGACTTCTCAATCTCTTCGAACAACTCCTTGATAGAACCGATACAGATCTCCTCTTGACCGTCCTCCGTGCGCCAGATAGGCAGCGGTGTTCCCCAATAACGGCTACGACTGAGGTTCCAGTCGTTCAGGTTCTCCAGCCATTTACCGAAACGACCCGTACCTGTCGATTCCGGTTGCCAGTTGATAGTCTGGTTGAGGGCAATCATCTGTTCGCGCGCCATCGTCGATTTGATGAACCAGGAGTCTAACGGATAATAGATCACCGGCTTATCGGTACGCCAGCAGTGCGGATAGGTGTGCACGTGCTTCTCGCTCTTCACCAGTCGTCCGTCGGCTTTCATCTCCAGACACAGATGCAGATCCAGCGTCTCATCTTTCTCCGTCAGCGTCGGGTCGAAAGCGTTCTTCACAAACCTACCGGCGTACTTGCTATACTGTGCATCATTGACATTCGCCTTATACCACGCCTCATCGAGGTCTTCCACCTTCCAGTACTTACCCGTAAAGTCCACCATCGGACGCGGACCGAAGTTCTTGGTCTGCATATACAAACCCGGCACACCGGCAGCGTCACCCACTTTCTTATCGTCCGCACCAAAGGTAGGCGCGATATGAACAATACCCGTACCGTCTTCGGTCGTCACGTAGTCACCCGGGATCACACGATAAGCGCCCTCACCCGGGTTCACCCACGGGAAGAGCGGTTCGTACTCCAAACCTACGAGGTCCGCACCTTTGTAACGAGCTACGATCTTCGGTTCCTCGCCTTCGGCGCAGAGTTCTTTCTTATACGCCTCCAGACGCGCCTCCGCCAGGAGAATATGATCACCGGCAGGCGTCTCTACTTCCACGTAGTCGATCTTCGGACCCACACAAAGTGCGGTGTTCGAAGGCAGTGTCCACGGCGTAGTCGTCCAAGCGATGATATATCGTCCGTCTTTGACTCTAAATCTCGCCGTACAGGTCAGGTCCTTCACGTCACGATAGCAACCCGGTTGGTTCAACTCGTGCGAACTCAAACCCGTTCCCGCGGCAGGTGAGTACGGTTGGATCGTATAACCCTTGTACAGATAGCCTTTCTTATACAACTCCTTGAGCAGGTACCACAAGGTCTCTATATACTTGTTATCGTAAGTGATATACGGGTTCTCGAGGTCCACCCAATAACCCATCTGTTTGGTCAGGTTCGTCCACTCTTTAGTGTACTTCATCACCTCACGACGGCAAGCCGCGTTGTACTCGTCCACACTGATCTTCTTGCCGATATCTTCCTTCGTGATACCGAGCATCTTCTCCACGCCCAACTCTACAGGCAGACCGTGCGTGTCCCAACCAGCCTTACGGCGCACCTGATAACCCTGCATGGTCTTGAATCGACAGAAAGTATCCTTAATCGTACGCGCCATCACATGGTGGATACCCGGCATTCCGTTCGCCGAAGGAGGACCTTCAAAGAACAGGAACTGCGGATGACCCTCACGGGTCGAGATACTCTTACCAAATAAATCCTCTGCTTCCCACTGTGCCAACACCTCACGACTTAACTCGGGGAGATTCAATTGTTTGTATTCGTTAAACTTCTTCATATAATATAAAACTGTTATTTTTATTCAGCATGGTTAATCTCGGGTATTATTTCTACCCGGCGGTCCTTCGAGAGCTGGTGCTCCTTATTATAGCGGTAGGGATGCGAAGAACTATACGACCAGATGAACATTCTATCCCCACTAATACCTTTCTGTCTCAGCAGTTCCGCTACGGCTTGTGCTCTTTTGAGCGCGAGGCGCTGGTTATAGGCATCGGTGCCCAAGCGGCAGGCATGTCCGTTGACATGGATCTTCAGATGCGGATACTGCTTCATCATCGCAGCCACTGAATCTAAGATGTAGGCGGGTTCCAAGATCGGTTTGTATTCATCGAAATTGAACCAAATGACCGCTTCCGAGAGCAGCGAGTCCAGTTGCTGCTCCGCTTTTTTCTCTTCGATTATCGTTATAGTATCGCGTATTACCTGCCGGGTTTGTATGGTATCATGCAGATATACTTTCTCCTGCATATATGTAGTATCATGCAGATATATCGTATCATAGATATAGATTGTATCATGTATCTCATTCGGCGGCAGCAGGTCGGGGAATTGCTTTGCCAGTTTTTTCAGTTCCCGTTTTTTCTCTTTCTCCGTCTTGATCGGGCTGATGCTCACGCCTATTTTGAGGCCTGCCACCCATGGATGCATTGCCCCGATTTTATCGGTGCCTATCAAACCGCGGTAGGCAGACATGAAAGCATAGTTATTATGCGTATTGGAGAAGCCAAGAGGCGTGCGCGCATCGCGTTTCACCGCTGAGAAATCATTCAGCATATACTGGGCGTATGCCGCAATAAACAACTCCGTACGCTGGCTTAGACGAATGGCTGTTCCCAATTCGGCATATACTTCTGCGTTAATGGTATTCAGTTTTGATTCGATTGATTCCTCATGCTTGGCAACGAACGGTTCTGTCTCGAAACGGCCGGGGAGATCATATAACTCCAGTTGCCACTGCTCATACCATCCTTTATGTATCACCGCTCCGGCAGTATGCGCATAATTGGAAAGTACCGGCAGCGAGAGATTCACGCCGAAAGCCGCATGGAGTCCGGCCTTACTATCCCGATCTGCAAAATAGCGGAAACGGAGTCCGACAGGTATCTGCACGAGATAAGTCTGCTGCTGCTCTTTCCATCCATCAAAGGTAGTGCGATGGACATACCGCTCTCCCATATAATCCGTCAGCGTCGATCCGTCGGGCCATTTATCCCATTGCAACGGCCGGGTGAGCGTAGCGGTAGAAGCAACCCGCGTGAACTGAACTCCAGTCTGCAATCCCATATACGGGAGGAAGAACCATGTATATCCGGCTCCGACGGAGAACGAAGCTCCTATCATTGTATTCCCTCCTTCTAGTGTATAGCCCAAACTGCTTACTCCTCCGCCGGCATGAATATCTATGTAATGCTTAACCGGCTTCTCCTTGGGTTTCTTCTTTTTTGGAGGGGCCGCAGCGCAGGTTAATGCGGAGCATGCCAATACCGCTATGATTACATATCTTCTCATTGCTTCTCCTCCTGCCCTAAAGCATTATACATCTTGGTGTCTATCAGGATCAGCAATCTGCCATCCTTCAGGATTTTTCTTCCTTTTCCTTCTGCCTCGACGTTCTCAACAGGTGTAGCCGGACGAAATTCATAGACACAACTGTGGTATTCCTGACCATCCGCACCGGTCATCACCACCTGATAGAAACCGTTCAGTCCGTTATATTCGTAGTGGAACTGTCCTGTTTCTCCTTCCATTATCTCACCATTGAGATACCATTGGTATGCTACGAACGTCAATCCTTCGTCATTATGCTTTCCGCTATTATCCACAAACACTACTTCATTCTCTTTGCGATGCACGAACCCATCCATGTCTATAGAGAACTGTATCGTTTGCGGAGCACTTTTCTTGCACTCTTCAGAACTGGATATCTCCGCATAGAAGACAATAGACATACTATGTTTACCAAGAGGCAATGTCTCAGGCACAGGAATTATTATCACTCCGGATGTAGGCAATACAGCGTTTATCGAATCACGGAAGCCGAGTTCTTTAGCGCTCTGAGAGAAGGTGAGGTCAAATCGATCGGGCGCACCATCCAGGATAGTAAACACAATCCGGAGCGCACCCGCCGTCTCACAAAGCGAAACCTCGGGTTCGGTTTCTACAGAAGGAACAGGGGAAACCTGACTTACGAGCGTCACGGCAAGCGGACATCCGGTCTCCGTAAGATCGGTCAGTTCAAAGCGCTGGTTGGCAGATGTGAAGAGGAAATTCTGAGTATGCCCATCCGCGAATGTATAAGTATAATTATACGGCAGATCCCGTTCGCATATATTCACATGCGAAGTTTGTTCTTCATTCTGTCCGAAACGCCATACAGCGGCATTCTCTGATATTTTCCATTCAGTCTGGCAAAGAAGATTCTGCACCGCTCGTTTGACAAATACCGTTGCCGGCATAGAGAGGCCGTAGGAGCTGAGGGCAAGCGTAGTAGAAAGCGCAGGCGTATTATAATGCAGGGTATCCAGCAGCAAGGTATCTTCTCCTCCCCGATAGAGAAGCCAACAATAGACGAATTCACTTCCTGTCTCGCCGTTAGCCGGATTTAATTCCGCGATGTTTACTACTATATCTTCGATTGTGTTATCCTCAGAACAGATCAGTTCATCTGTATTTTGCAGGGCACCTGCGTCATACTCTCTATAAACACGCACGCGCACTGCGCCCGCGGACGTGACCCAATCCATCAAACCTGTGTTATCTTTCACCTGGCGCGTGAAGACATAGGTTTTATTGCTCTGCATCGGGATATTCTCCAGCAGCAAGGCGGTGGTGTCACTATCGGGTATAGGTTCGCCATTACAGAGCCAACGATAGGTATAAATACCATTTCCTCCCTCCACGGGGTTTATTTCATTGATGGTATCGGTGCAAAGCGGGGTACATAACTCCCGTTCGAAAGCATCTATTTCTCCGGGATTGATTATCGGATAGACATATACTTCATGCGGACGGAGTGACTCTTGGGGTGCAGCTTCGCATGAGGTCTCGCTTACCATACGGGTGAAGGAGTATTTACCAGGTTTAGCGAATTGATAATCAAAAGAGGGAGTATTCACTGCCGTGCCACCGATGTATAGCGGGTTTTTGATATCTTCATCCGGATCCATCAGAAGCCATTCCTGAGTTTCAGGATCCCATGTTTCCCTCTTAAGAATCCATGTGTATTTGAAATTATGCCCTCCTCCAGAAGCATCCCGCGCACTAAGGACAGGGAATGTATAAGGCAGGTTGACATAAAGCGTATCGGCTTTTTCCACCAGTTCTCCCGGGTCGAATTTCTCGCGCACGTGCAGGTAGAGTCGTCCTATGGCTGCGTTCTTCGATCCTTTGGATACCGTCCATTCCGTTTTGCATTTATAGTCCTTCACGTATCGCCGGAAGGCATAATCTCCCGGAACGTCCGTAGGCAGGGGCCAGTCTTTGTACGCTTCTTGCGTGAGGTAGACGGTGTCAAGGGGTTCGTATACGTCGTTCGCGCGGTCGATAACCGTGTCACGGATGATCATGTATTGGTAACTCAAGACCGGGTTTTTCTGTTCGTCGTCTTTACCGCCCGAAGCCTCTTTGCCACCGCTGTTCTTGTCCTTGAATTTTACGTCCTCGTCATTCCAGCATGCCCACGTCTCACCGGTCACTACGCCGGCGTCGAAAACCTCATAGCCTTTGACGATGGTATATACCTGCTTGATGAACTCGCCGTAGGTCTGTGTCAGGATGACCTCTTGGTTTCCGCAGGGGCGGAAGACTTGGGCTTTGTCGCCGGACGGGTCTTCTATCAGGATGACTTCCGGACTGGGGGAATACCATTGTCCGACTCCCAAGTTGTTCTTCAGGGTCTGTATCCAAATGGTTTTACGCGGTTCGTTGCCTTCCTTCGGGGCACCCACGCCTTCCGCGCGTTCGATAGGACGGTCCTCGGCGTCCAAACCGATGGCAAAGGTAGAGAGCCATGATGCGGGATGATTCTTGAAACAGAGCAACTGGGGGTGGTATCCGTCGCCCCATTTCACAGCAGGGTTTTCGTAGAATGGACTGGTGTGCCGGCGAAAGATATCCGAGTTCTCGATGGCGTATTTCGTGTTATCGGTGAGGATAGGGTCATTGGCGCCATAGCCGGTAGCATACATACGCGTCAACTGCTGGTCAAAGACTACTTTATTCAACTGCGTTTCGGGTGCTTCGTTTTTGCCAAACAATGCTCCAACATGGTCCGATCCTTTGCAATAACCCATGTTATAACAATTATCAAGGACTGCTGTACTCATATTATATCCCACCAATCCTCCTACATGATTATTGCCATCCGTAATGATGCCCGCATTGTATGCGTATTCGATTTTGCCATAGTTGGTACCCACCAATCCTCCGATATTATCGCCATTATGTGCGATAATCTGCGTCATATTGAAGCAATGATGGACTGTACCTTTGTTAACTCCCACGAAGGATCCCACATTATTTGTAGCATCCGTCATAATCTGCCCCTGCGCGATGCCCAAGTGATGAATCATTGCATTTTCACCGGCATACGCCACTAATCCCACTCCTTTAGGGAAGAGCGAACTCAACAAATAGAGGTTATATATCACATGTATATTTCCATCAATTTCTCCCTGGAAGGGCACCGTTTCGCTACCGATAGGGGTCCATCCGGCAGGTGTCTCCTGCGTCCCGCCCATGTCCAAATCATCAGTGAGTCTGATAACTTTACCTGCGAAATCCGAGGTTTGACTTTCTACGGCCACCCATGCCAGTTCCTCCGGCGTAGCAATCGTGTATGTCACTCCATCGTTTGACGGTTCGCTTATTCCCCCCGTCCATGGCGCTGCATTCAGAGACGCGATGGAAAGAGAAAGAGACATCAGCATGAAAAAATACCGTTTCATGTGATATAGGATCATACGGTTATTCGTGATTGATTTCCGGCGCTATTTTACGCAACTCCTCTTCCGGTAATGCCAGGCGATTCGGACCGCAGCTGTTACCGTACGGATTACGTTTGAATTGTCCATTCTCTTCTTTACGCTCTTGGCCGTCGATAAATTTCGTCACCAGATAGAAGTACAGTCGTTGCCAGTCTGCCACCATATTCTCTGCTTGCGAGCAGGAATAGGAGGTAAGGAACGCACGTGCATCTTCGTCATTAAGCGCCGCAGCTTGTGCGTCCACACCTGCAATCTGGGTGTTGAACTTATCGTCCCAACGATCTTGTGCTTCTTTGATGTGCGGATGCATCCGGTCGTATTTCGTGTACGCCCAGTTAGCCACGAGGTTAAATGTCCACCAAGCACTGGTCGGACTGAACGTATAGCTGTCACCATTCCCTTCTGCAAAGCACTCGGGCACGTGGTTGATGCGGCAGTACATCGGTGCATAGCAACTGCAAGCAGCGTCGTCCACGCCGAACCAGAAGATACCACCTACCTTGGGATCCGCAAAACTTCTCATCTGCGCCACAAACGACCAAGCCGTCTGCTGCGTAGCTATCGGACGCTCGTACCAGTATTGTACGGAATCGAGTTTGAAGCCAAGTCCACCGAAACGCAACTTACTATGCCATGGACCGGCATCTGTGCCTTGCGTGATATCCAGCGGCGTGCCCTGATACTCATCGCGCATACAGTTCTTGAGGTCCTGCACACTCACCTTGCGATTCGGGATGATCCACAGCGGCATATGCTCACCTGCATCCTTACCGTTGGTAGCACGGAAAGTAGCACCCGTCGCGTAATCGAAATACTTACCCATCTCCGTAGAGAAATGGTTAAAGAACGACCACACACGTGCTTCGCACGCATAGAAACCGCTGAAATCGAAGGGGTTATATGCCTCTTGGAAAGAGAAGTCTTTGTCTGCGCCGCTGAAGAAACCCTTCTCGCGAGCGAAACTGATGACATCCTTATCCCACATCCAGTCGCCTTTGCAAACGCAGTTGAGTTTTTTCTGCAGACGTTTCTCTTCCTTAGTCAGTTTATGCTTCTCGTTCACCGGGATAGTGGTGATACGCGCCTGGTTAGCGTGCGCCGAGATAGCATTGTCCGGAATACGCACAGCCACCCAGTTAGCACCTTTCTTACCCGGACCTTTACCGATAAGATCCATGATCCATACTTCGTTGGGGTCACCGAAAGAGAACGACTCACCTTCCGAAGCATAGCCGTATTCGTTCACCAGCGTAATGAACCATTCGATAGCCTCACGCGCAGTCTTACTGCGCTCCAGGGAGATGTAGATAAGACTTCCATAATCGATACCTACGGTGTCCCATAAGGCCTCACGTCCGCCCCAAGTGGTCTCACCTACCGTCACTTGGTTCTCGTTCATGTTACCTACCACAGAGTACGTGTGGGCTATCTGCGGGATCTGTCCCTGCGGACGACCGGTGTCCCAGTCCTTCACCTCACGCATCGCACCTTCGGGCCAGTCCTGAGCAGGGGCGAAATGTAGAAAACCGAACATGCCGTAGGAGTCAGCAGCATAAGATATCATCGTACTGCCGTCCGCCGAAGCGTTCTTGCCTACTAAGAAATTCGTACATGCTTTTCCGTCTATGGAAAGCATCATTGCGGCGATGGCCGCTATTAACCAAAACTTTTTCATAATGCTATTTTTTCAATCTTGCTGTTCGTTTGCTTAAAGCTATCTCATACGCCTTGCGGTAATACTTGAAGAAATGCTTCCAATCGGCTCTTTTCGCAATAGCCTCAGCCTCCTTGCGCGCCAACGCTTTCTCCTCACCGGTAAGGCGGTCATAGCGCAGCATCGTCTCTGCCACCTGCTCCGCCACTTCATCAAAATTCGAGTCATTGCGCTCGATAACCGTTACTCCGCGATGTTCTTTCTGACGTGCTGCCCACGCTCCAAAACCTGCGAGACTCGTAGTGATAGTCGGCACGTGGAACGCACAACTCTCCAGCGGAGTGTAACCCCACGGCTCATAATAACTCGGAAAGACCGTGATATCCATGCCGATGAGCAAGTCGTAATAGGTCTTACCGAACAAGGGGTCATGGCCATCCAAATAGTAGGGCACAAAGACGGCACTCACCTTGCCCTTGCGCGCAGGAGCACGATCGAGATACGGAATCATGATGAAAGCGATGACTTCGCGTTCCGGTTGATCGCTATGGTAAATCTTCTGCGCCAA
>DBYL01000021.1:0-260 GCA_002309835.1 Bacteroidales bacterium UBA1187 | reverse complement strand
ATACCTTTGTTCTTCCATTCCTGGCGGCCCGAGATACAAACGAACAGCGCGTTCGGTGGCACTACTCCGCCTAATTTCTCCCCTGCCACTTTGCGTAAGGCTTCACGGGCTTCGCGGCGGCGTTCATCGAACTCTTTGCCTTTAGGCACAAAAGTGGGTTCAAAGCCGTTCGGCGTCTCGATATCTACTTCCTTGTCCAGGAGCTGTTTGCACTCGCGCGCAGTGATGTAACTCACGGTCGTGAAGCAGTCTGCCCAATG
>DBYL01000041.1:4052-5640 GCA_002309835.1 Bacteroidales bacterium UBA1187 | reverse complement strand
TAAATTCATGGCAATATTAAATTTCATCAAACCTGACAAGGTGATAATGTTGGATTCGAGTGCGAACAAAGGTATCTTTGAGTTTCGCCCACTCGAGCCGGGGTACGGAATTACGATAGGCAATGCCATCCGTCGTGTGCTGCTCGGCAGCCTCGAGGGATATGCTATCTGCTCTATCAAGATCAGTGGTATTGATCATGAATTTGCTACCATCCCCGGTGTAATCACTGACGTTACCAACCTTATCCTCAATCTCAAGCAAGTACGCTTCCTCCATAAGGAGGACACTGAGGAGACGGAGACTATCAAACTCCATGTCCATAAGCAGAAAGCATTCATGGCGGCGGAACTCAATACAGCGCTCCAGAACTTCGAGGTACTCAACCCCGAACTCCAGCTCGCTGAACTCGATGACTCTGCCGACTTCGAGATTGAGATCTCCATCAACAAAGGCCGCGGATACGTGCCTGGTGATGAGAATCGCCATAAAGAGGATCCTATCGGTACCCTCGCTATCGATTCTATCTACACCCCTATCCGCAACGTCATGATCTCTGTGGACCAGTTCCGTGTCGAGCAACGTACCGACTACGAGAAACTCACTATCGAGATCACTACCGATGGTTCGATTGCACCGCAACAGGCACTCACCGAGGCTGCTAAGATCCTTATCTACCACTTCATGCTCTTCTCTGACGAACGTATCGTCCTCGAGGAGGAGACCAAGAAGAACAGCAGCGCACTCGACGAAGAGATCCTCCGTATGCGTCAGCTCCTCAACCAGAAGCTCCAGGATATGGACCTCTCTGTCCGCGCGCTCAACTGCCTCAAGGCTGCTGAAGTTGAGACACTTGGCGAACTCGTGAAGTACCACCGTGCTGACCTCCTGAAGTTCCGTAACTTCGGTAAGAAATCGCTCACCGAACTCGACGAACTCCTCGANNCGCAACGGCCTCGCCTTCGGTATGGATATCTCCCGCTACCGCACGCAGGACTAAACATTAAACATTAAACATTAAACATTGAATTATTATGCGTCATAATAAAAAATTCAATCACCTTAGCCGTAAGGCGAACCACCGCGCTGCCCTCCTGAGCAACATGGCGTGCTCCCTCATCCAGCATAAGCGTATCACTACTACGCTCGCTAAGGCTAAAGCGCTCCGTATCTACGTGGAGCCTATCCTCACTCGTGCCAAAGAGGATAATATGAATAACCGTCGTCTGGCTTTCTCCCTCCTCAAACAGAAAGAGGTCGTTACCGAACTCTTCCAGAACGTAGGCGAGAAACTCGCTAACCGTCCCGGTGGCTATACCCGTATCCTCCGTACCGGTTTCCGTCTCGGTGACGCCGCAGAGATGGCTATCATCGAACTCGTAGACTACAACGAGAATATGCTCAAGGAGACCAAGAAAGCTGCGAAGAAAGCTACCCGCCGTGCCGGCAAGAAAGCCGTTAAAGAGGAAGTAGCTGAGGTAGCAGCTGCCGAGGCTCCTGCAGCAGAAGAGGCAAAGGCAGAGTAATTATGTTTTTGGATGCAACTAAACATAACGAAAACGTGACAGATCTCGCCAACTGCAAGGTTGG
>DBYL01000041.1:3751-4029 GCA_002309835.1 Bacteroidales bacterium UBA1187 | reverse complement strand
AAGTGGGGCGGCTTCATCGTCCTCCGTAAGTCACGCGGCTTACTCCAAGCCGTCGTAAGCAATGACACCTCGAAATTCTTCGACGAGCAGGGCGAAGCCATCACCATGAGCGATCTTTGTCGCGAGATGGCGATAACCATTACGGGCGTCATCAATGAAGCCCGTATTAAGGACCCGGCAGCTTTCTACAATACGATTGAGATAGCTGTATCCGAGGTCCGCGTCCTCTCCCGTCCTACGACGGCTGAGGTGGTGGACATGAACGCCCTTAAGTTCGG
>DBYL01000041.1:3480-3629 GCA_002309835.1 Bacteroidales bacterium UBA1187 | reverse complement strand
ATCTTCACCCCGAAGATCGTCTCCGAGGGAGCCGAAGGAGGCGCTAATGTCTTCCGTATGGACTATTTCGGTAAGCAGGTCTACCTCGCGCAGTCGCCCCAGTTCTATAAGCAGATCGGCGTAGGCGTCTATGAGCGCGTCTTTGAGAT